>SVRW01000021.1 GCA_015064625.1 Oscillospiraceae bacterium
TGTCATTTGTCAATGGGCGTGTTGAACGTTCATTTTACCCTTGACAAATGGCAATTGATCATTTATCATTTCATCGGGTAAAATCTTTTCTTTTCTCTCTACTTTTTCATTTTAACTTTACAAAACCCTGACCTTTTGAAAATTATATACCTATTCCTATGAAATGTCAACTGATAAGAAAAGTATGAATAATAGAAAATATTTTCAAAAAAGGGGTTGACAAAAGGATAATTATTTAGTATAATCCTTGCTGTAAAGTTTTTTTATTTACACCTTTCTGTGAATAAAACCAATGACAATAATCATATAACTGTAAATATTACGGGCGAATTTATGAAAAATACTGAAGACAGATTTGTCAAGGTAAGCTTGCTTTTGGATTATTACGAAAGTGTTCTATCTAAAAAGCAATTTGACACCTTGGATATGTATTATAACAAAGACATGTCGTTGTCTGAAATAGGTGAATCTTTGGGAATAACCCGTCAAGGCGTTTATGAAATTCTTAAAAGAAGCGAAGAAAAGCTTTTTGATCTTGAAGAAAAGCTTCATTGTCATGAATTGACTGTTGCTTGTGACGGTCTTCGAAAGGCATTGTTGAAAGTAACTTCCTTTGAAAAAGTAGGAAAGAATGAAGCCGCCATTGAAACAGCCGCATTTGCTCTTGAAAAATACAGCGCAAATTTAAAGACAACTGATGAGGATGCGTAACTATTTACGAATAAGGAGTCTTATTGATGTTTCAGAGTCTTACAGATAAACTTTCAAACGCTTTTAAGTTTTTCCGTGGAAAAGGAAGACTTACTGAAAGCGACGTTAAAGTCGGGATGCGTGAAATTAAGCTTGCGCTTCTCGAAGCGGACGTTAACTTTAAAGTTGTAAAGGAATTTATAAAAAAGGTTTCCGAGCGATGCGTTGGAGCAGACGTTATGGAAAGTCTGCTTCCTGCGCAACAGATAGTAAAAATCGTTAATGAAGAAATGATAGCTTTGATGGGTAGTGAAAATTCAAAGCTTGAAATAAGCTCTGCTCCGCCTACTGTCATTCTTATGTGCGGACTTCAGGGCTCGGGTAAAACAACCCATTGTGCAAAGCTTGCGGCAATGTATAAAAACAAGGGTAAAAATCCATTACTTGTAGCTTGCGATATATACAGACCCGCCGCTATAAAACAGCTTCAGATAATGGGCGAAAAAGCAAAGGTTCCAGTTTTTGACCGTGGAACGCAAAATCCTGTTATTACAGCAAGGGAAGCTTTGGCTTATGCTAAAAAGTATGGCTATGATATGGTTTTCCTCGATACTGCAGGCAGACTTCACATTGATGAAGAATTGATGGAAGAATTAAAAAATATCAAAGCCGAAGCTAATCCAACGGAAATCCTTCTTGTAGTTGATGCGATGACAGGTCAGGATGCCGTTAATATTGCAGAAAGCTTTAATAATCTTCTTGATATCACAGGTGTTATATTGACAAAAACTGATGGTGATACAAGAGGCGGTGCTGCATTGTCAGTAAGATACGTAACGGGTAAGCCCATTAAATTTATGGGTACGGGTGAAAAGCTTGAAAATATCGAGCCATTCCACCCCGATAGAGTTGCTTCCCGAATTCTCGGAATGGGTGACGTTCTTTCGCTTATTGAAAAAGCAGAGGCTGCTATAGATGAAAAGAAAGCTATCGAGCTTGAAAAGAAAATAAGACAGTCAACTTTTACTCTTGAGGATTTTTTAGATCAGTTCCAACAGATAAAGAAAATGGGATCTCTTGAATCAATTCTTGGAATGCTCCCAGGCGTCAAACCGAGTCAGCTTAAAGATGCAAAAATTGATGAAAAAGCAGTGGCTCATATGGAAGCTATCATAAAATCCATGACACCAAGAGAGCGAGTAAAACCCGACATAATAAATTCTTCAAGAAAAAAACGAATTGCCGCAGGTAGCGGAAGAAGCGTTGAAGAAGTAAACAGACTGCTTAAGCAATTCGATCAGACAAAACAACTGATGAAACAATTTACCTCAAATAAAGGTAAAAAAAGATTCAGAATGCCCTTTTAAAAATAAAAATATAAAAATATAAAAAATTAAACATTTTTCGGAGGAAAGAAAAAATGGTAAAAATCAGACTTAGAAGAATTGGCGCAAAAAAAGCTCCCGCATATCGTATCGTAGTTGCGGACTCACGTTTCTCAAGAGACGGAAGATTTATTGAAGAAATCGGTTTCTACAACCCTATGACCGAACCTGCAGAAATCACCGTTGACGCTGATAAAGCAAAGAAATGGATTGCTAACGGTGCACAGCCTACAGATACAGTTCGTTCCATTTTGAAGAAAAACGGTATTCTTGACTAATCTGAACACAGACAGAAAGGTTTAGAATCATGAAACAAATGCTTACAGACATTGCTAAAGCTATTGTCAATGATCCTGACAGCGTGTCCGTTTCCGAGAAGGTCAGCGGCGACGTATGTATTCTTGAGCTTACCGTTGCAAAGGATGACATGGGACGTGTTATCGGTCGTAACGGAAGAATTGCAAAATGCATCAGAACGCTTATTCGTTCTGCAGCCATTAAACAGAACAAGCGTGTGATCGTTGAAATTGTTCAGTAATTATGAGAAAATTTCTTGAAGCAGGAAGACTTTGCTCCCCAAGAGGAATCAAGGGGGAACTCAGGTTTGACTGTTGGTGCGACAGTCCAGAGTTTCTTTCTAAAGTAAGGAAGCTTTATCTTGATGATCAAGGTGAAAAGTTCCTTGAAATCTTATCGTACCGTCCTACAATTCCATCTATAATTTTTAAAGGGTATGAGGACCGTAATTCTGCATCCGTTTTGACGGGAAGAACGGTTTATTTCTCTCGAGATGATATAAAGCTTCCAAAGGGTGTTTATTTCAACGATGATTTGATTTCCGCTCCTGTGTTTGACGTGGAGGGAAACAAAATCGGAGTTTTAAAGGAAATTGAGGAAAGTCCCAGATGCTTTTATTATATCGTTGTTGGTGAGAATAAAGAATATTGTATACCTTATAACGATGCATTTGTTAAATCTGTATCGCCCGAAAAAATCGTGGTAGAGCTTATAGACGGTTTGGAAAAAGACCTCAAGGCTGATAAAAACGCCTGAAGGGCTCAAAAATTGATTTAAAGGGCTGTAATTTTATATTTTATAGCCCTTTTTTTATTTAGTATCAATCAGAATATTTATGAGTGTGTTTTATGCGTATAGAAATATTGACCTTGTTTCCCGAAACTGTCAGAACCTATCTTTCTGAGAGCGTTATCGGCAGAGGAATAAAAAACGGAGCTGTTGAAATAAACTGCACAAATATAAGAGATTATTCAACCAATAAGCACAGAAAGGTTGATGATTCGCCTTTTGGTGGCGGATATGGAATGGTTATGTCCTGTCAGCCTCTTGTTGACTGTTGCAGAGACGTTACTTCGAAGCTTGAAGGCAGCGTCAGAAGAATATATATGTCTCCACAAGGTTCAGTTTTTACGCAAAAAAAAGCTAAAGAGCTTTTGCAATATGATAATCTTGTTCTGATTTGCGGTCACTATGAAGGGGTAGATGAAAGAGCGATTCTTCTTTGTGCAGATGAAGAGCTTTCTGTAGGTGATTATGTTCTCACTGGCGGTGAACTACCCGCATTGATTGTTTCTGATTGTATTTCAAGACTTTTGCCTGGAGTTTTAAAAGCTCCCGAATGTTCGGAAGACGAAAGCCTTGAAAACGGTTTGCTTGAATATCCGCAGTATACAAGACCGAGAGTGTTTGAAGGAATGGAAGTTCCTGAAGTGCTTTTGAGCGGACATGAAGCTAACATAAAAAAATGGCGCTATGAACAATCATTGGAGCGCACAAAGAGAAAACGTCCTGATTTGCTTGAATCGGAACGTAATAAATAATATCTGATATTGAAAATTCTCAGAAAGGGGGAGCTTTAGTTGAGAAGCGGAAAATACAATTCTTTTTTATGTAACATTTCTGATAAATTGACGTCAGTTTGGAAATCTTCATTTTCTTCGTCTGTATTATGTCATGATGGCGGAAAAAAAGCCAAAAATTCTTTTATTATAAATTTCTTTAATAAGCTTCCCGTTCGAAAATATATATTCAATCCTATAAAAAATTTTATATCAAAATCAATAGATAACAGCTTTTTTGTAAGAAAACTTTCTACTTGTTTTGAGTATCTTCTTTCCTTCTCACTTCGCTGTTATGGCTGGTGTATTGTAACCTTTATTGCTGTTTCATTGATTTTTAATTTACTGACGAAAACTTTTTCCGAGAATATTGCTCTTGATTCCTTTGTTATGATTCTGACACTTATACCAACTTTATTTGTGTCAAAGAGCGTATCGAAGATTATATGTGAAAGTGGATTTTTTTCAACGCTATTTATTAAGTTATTAAATTGTGATAGGCTTTATCTCTACTCTAAGAATGAAAGCAGAGGGAGCACAAGCGGTGCTGTAATTATTGGATTTGTTGCTAGTTTTTTGACTCTTGCTTTACCGATAACTGATATTTTTATATTACTAATACTTCTTGTTGCTTTAGCTTTTTTTATGTGCCGTCCTGAATCGGCAATGCTGACTTTAGCTTTGGTATTTGCTTTTGCACCTTACGAAATAAATATTTATCTTTCAGTTATAGCTCTTATTTCATATTTTGTTAAGGTTTTGCGTGGCAAAAGAAGTATTTATCTTAATCTTTATGATACGCCTCCTTTTTTGTTCCTTTTGTTGTATCTTATATTACCAACAGAAAAAGATGCTACTCATGTTGCTGTAATTTTAACGTTGCTTTATTTTCTTTTTTCAGCATTGGCAAAAACGGAAGAATTCATTCTTAAATGTATAAAAAATTTGTTTATATCCGTATCTTTATATAGTGCATATAACATAGTTTCATTCGTTGTAAAATATGGATTCGTTTCTGCTGTTCATTTATTCGAACCTGAATCTGCTGAAAGAGCAAATTTCCCCGTATCTGATTCTTTTTCAGTGTTTTTTGTTTGTGCTTTAGTTATTTCACTATGTTTACTTTCATTTGACAATTGCAAAAAGCGCGCTGTTCTTTTGGGCTCTGTTTTTAATTTATTATCTTTGTTTATTTGCGGGTCTGGTTTTTCGTTTGTTGCTTTAATTGTTGCAGGAACGATTTTTTATCTGTGTGTATTGAAAAATAAAGTAGTTATTTCTGCTATTTCTGTTGCAGTTATTGCCATATCATACAAGTTATTTTCGAATTTTTCCAGCTCACATTTGGTAGTTGATACTTCTTCGAAGCTTTTGGAAAAATACTTCAGCTATATATTATCAGGTTCTCTTAACAGCGAATTGATTTATAAAACGGAAGGTGTTGCGGATGCAGGTAACCTTTGGTTGCAGCTTGCTTTTTGGGGCGGTATTCTGACTGTTTCTTGTATTTTTGTATCATCAATTGTTTTTATTAGAAACGGAATTACTACTGTTTATTCGGATATTTCACTTAAAACAAAGTACATTACGTCTGTGATATCAGCTTCAATGATTGCTTATGTTATTGCTTCGTTTGGATGCTTTTCATGGGATGAATATTCTGCATTTGGATTTTTCTGGATTTTGGGAGGACTTTCCTCTGCTGCAAGAAGATATTCACACATTCAGAACGATGTAATCAACGTAGAACCTGATTATAAAAATTAGGGTTTTAAAATAATAAAAAGTAGTACGAGGAAAAATCTATGAGAAAAACAAAAAGAAACGGCGAAAATAATTATAAAAAACATTTTACCGTAATTGATCTTTTGATTTGTATTATTGCAATTTCTGCTGTGGTATACGTTGGTTTCCGTTTTTTTGGCACGGATGATTCTGAAAAAACACCGACAGTTTTATATAGCGTATCTTTTTTAATTCCTGATGAAAAGCAAGACGTTTTCAAAGAAGGTGACGTTGTGCTTACGTCCGACGGTGAAAACGTTATCGGTGAAATTTCAAAGATTTCGTTTGCTCAAGCGACAAAGAAAGTTTTTGACTTAACAGGAGGAATATACGAAGATAATAATTCTTCCGTTGATTCTTCTGCAGATGTTCCTGTGTTTGATACATCTGACGTTTCTGTTGACACAACGTATAATCCTGAAAATTCTGAAACAAACGATTCCCTTGAAGAAATTTCTCAAGAAGAAAGCAAGGAAATCGACGTTGAAAACGTGGTTCACGATACTGTTATTGAAGGATATCTCGTAATGACGGTAACCGTTGAAGGCGAACTTGAATTGGTAAATGGAAATTACACCATTAACGGTATTCATCTTAAAATTGGAGAAGCCGTTGAAATTACTACTAAGGATTACGCTATGATAGGGAAATGTGTTTCTATAATGACCAATGAGAATGAATAAAAGGAGATAATTGTATGAATAATAAGATTAAATTCAACGTTCTTGATTTTTGTATTATTTTATTTGCATTTCTTGTTATTTTATCGGTTATATTCTGGAATGACATTCGTGTTAAATTTATGTACAATGAAACTATTGCGGAATATACTTTTGTTGCAACAGGGCTTACAGAAGAAGAAGTAGCATCCATAAAAAAAGATGATAAGCTTATATTCTCCAACGACGGACTTGATGCAGGTAAGCTTTTGTCATTTGAAAGTGAAAAAGAAGTTTCAACTATTGTTCTTGTTAATGGAGACACAATCTCATATGACGCAGAAACATATACTATAAGGGGTAAGGTTTCTGCGAAAGGAAGAATCAAAGAGAATGGATTCTTCATATCTGATGAGCATTTTACCGTTGCAGGAAAAAAGTTTAATGTAGAAACATCTACAGTGAAATTCGAAATGGAAATTTCAGACATAAAATATGAGGAATAGATAAGTTGTTTTTGTCTAAAAGTAACATAAACAAGGCGACAAAAATCCGTTTTTTTGTTTGAATTTTGATAAAAAAACTCGTTGCATTTTTTGAAATGCTTTGATATAATTATGATAAGCGGTATATATCCACTTACTAAAGTTTTATAGAAACGTTATTGAAAAAAGTTTTAGGAGAGTCATTATGGTTTCAAAAACTATTACTATTACTAATTCGGAAGGACTTCATGCAAGAAGTGCTACTTATTTTATACAGAGAGCTAATACATATAAATGCTCTCTTTGGATTCAATCTGGAAATAAAAAAGCAAACGGAAAAAGTCTTTTGGGCGTTCTTTCCATGGGGATAGGTAAAGACGATGTTATTACTCTTACTGCTGATGGTGAAGACGAAGTACAAGCAATCGAAGGACTTACCGCTCTTATACTTGGTGGCTTTGCCGGCTAATTGTTATGAATAGGTGGGAACTTTTACAAAAAGCCAATACACTTCCCACCACTCCTGGCGTTTATATTATGAAAAACGCTGAGGGTACGGTAATTTACGTGGGAAAATCAAAGGCTCTGAAAAACAGGGTCAGCAGTTATTTTTTGCCATCAGCAAATCATGTGGGGAAAACCTTGAAGATGGTTTCTTCTGTGCATGATTTTGATATATATCATACTGCAACAGAATTGGAAGCATTGCTTCTTGAAAACCGTTTCATTAAGCAATATATGCCTAAATATAACATCAAATTGAAGGACTCAAAGGGGTATCCGTATATTTGTGTTACTTCAGAGGAGTATCCTCGAATAACGGTAGAAAACGACAGGGTCTACAAGGATGCAAAATATTTCGGCCCTTTTTCTTCTGCTGTTGCCGCAATGAAAATTATAGACGTGGCAAAACGTGCTTTTATGCTTCCTACGTGTAATAAGAAATTTCCGAACGACATCAAAAAAAGCTCAAGTCCGTGTCTTAATTATCATATAAAGAGATGCGGTGGAGTATGCGTTGGCAATGTTTCTGCCTCCGAATACAATGAGCGGATTTCTGATGCCGTTCATGTTTTTAAAGGGGATTATGGTAATCTCGCTTCGCAATTGACAGAAAAAATGAATATTGCAGCTGAAAATCTTGATTTTGAAAATGCTGCAAAATACAGAGATTTTTTATTGTCAATCAAGAAAATCGGCGATAAGCAGCACATTGTTGCAGGCGTTGATACTGAAGCAGACATTATTGGTGTATATGCTGATGAAATGGGCGGTTCTATAGTATGGCTTTTTGTCCGTGGCGGTGCTATTACGGATAAAGAAGAATTATCATTTGGTGCAAAGGAGATAATTACATCCGAATCCCTTGTTTCGTTACTTATTGATTTCTATAAAACGAGACAGTTTATACCGAAAGAAATATGGATTGATTACCCTTTGGAGAATGAAGATGCTGAACTTCTTTCTGTTTTTTTCCGCGAAGAAATGAATTGTCGTTCAAACGTTTTAATCCCAAAAATCGGAGATAAAAAACGTCTTTCCTCGCAGGCTTCAACAAATGCCAAGGAAAGTGTTTTGCGAGAGAGACGTGAAAAAGAAAAGAAAGGCATATTCCTTGCTGAATTTTCAAAGCTTCTCAATTTGCCGTCTCCCGCTGAACGAATAGAAGCATATGATATTTCCAACAGCGGTGACGATTTCATAACTGCATCCATGATTGTTTTGTGTGATGGGAAATTTCAACGTGGAAAATACAGAACCTTTAATATCAGAACAACAGCGGGACAAGATGATTTCGGTTCAATGCGTGAAGCGTTGGAGCGTAGACTTTCACACAAGGATAAGGATTGGGAATATCCCGATTTGATTCTGGTGGATGGTGGAGCCGGACAAGTAAATGCTGTCAAAGAAATTGTAAATCAATTTAATGCTCCAATATCTGTTTTTGGTATGGTAAAGGATGAACATCATAAAACGAGAACACTTACTGACGGTGTGAATGAAATTTCAATAGCTCATCTTAAAGACGTATATACTTTTGTTTATAAGATACAAGAAGAAGCACACAGAGTTGCTATTTCCCGAATGGACGCAAAGAGAAGAAAAGTATACAAAAAAAGCTCCCTTGAAAATATAAAGGGAGTTGGAGAAAAAACCGCTAAAGCTCTTCTTGACTATTTTGGTGGACTTAAAGCTATAAAAAATGCATCTGTTGAGGAGCTTTCGGCTGTTAAGGGTGTAAGTAAGAAGGCTGCTACAGCTATAAAAGATTATTATAATAAATCTACGGGTAAATAATATGAGAATTATTACAGGAATTGCAAAAGGTACTAAACTTCAAACCTTATCTGGTGATGATACAAGACCAACAACAGAGGTTGTAAAAGAGGGAATATTTTCTGCAATACAATTTGACTTATTTGAGAGAAAAGTTCTTGATCTTTTTGGAGGCTGCGGACAGTTGGCTCTTGAAGCTCTCAGCAGAGGGGCTGAAAAGGCTGTTATTATTGACAGCTCAAGAGATGCAGCTAATATAATAAAAACAAATGCACAGAACACAAAGCTTTTTAGTAAATGTTTGGTTTCATGTATGGATTGGAAAGCATACGTTAAATCTGTTGCTAACAAAGAAAAATTTTCTCTTGTTTTTTTAGATCCACCTTACAAAGACGGTGTGCTTGATCAGGTTATAAAAAATATTGTTGACGCAAACATACTGACGGACGATGCTATTTTAGTTTGTGAAAGCTCTATTACGGGAATGCCTGAACCATTAGACGGATGGCGCTGCAAGAGTTATAGATATGGAAAAATATACGTAACGATTTTCAGGAGAGAGATATGAAAACGAACGTTGCGATTGTCGGAGGAACATTTGATCCCATAACAGTAGGTCATGAAGCGTTGATTAGAAGAACAGCAGAACTTTTTGACGTTGTTTACGTGACTATCTGTTTTAACTCCGAGAAAAAATGTTTTTTTGAATTGAATGAACGTCTTGATATTCTTGAGAAAACTTTCAAAGATGATGAAAAGATAATTCCCGTTATACACCAAGGATTGATTGCTGATTTTGCCAAAGATAAAAATGCAGTTATTGTAAAGGGGCTCAGATATTCTTCAGATTTTGATTATGAGCATCTTCAAGCTGAAAGCAATTATATGATAAACGGTGTTGAAACCTTGTTTTTACCTTCAAGAGGAGATTGCACGTTTATTACTTCTTCTCTGATAAGAGAATTGATAAAAGCAGGCAAACCTTTTGAAAAATACGTTCCGCAAAAATCAATAGAAATCATAAAATCATATATCCAGACAGGAAATAAGTAACTATGAATGTTTTTACAGATAAATACCAAAGAATTGTTGTAAAGGTTGGAACTTCTACATTGACTTATCCAACAGGACATCTGAATATAAGAAAAATTGAAACTCTCGTTAAATGTATTTCTGACCTTCAAAACAGTGGAAAAGAATTTATTCTTGTTTCATCCGGTGCTGTAGGTGCTGGACTTGGAAAAATGGGTTATCATCCCGCTAAAATGACAGTTGAAGAAAAGCAGGCAGCAGCGGCAGTGGGTCAATGTGAGCTTATAAATATGTATAACGAAAAGTTTGGGTTTTACGGTCATAAAATTGCTCAGGTTTTGCTTACTAAGGACGTAGTCGATGATGAGGTGAGAAGACATAATGCTCATATGACATTTTCTGTTCTTCTTTCTCAACGTTGCATACCCATTGTTAATGAAAACGATACTGTATCAAATGAGCAGTTGAAATTCGGCGGAAATGATACTCTTTCTGCAATTGTTGCTATTTTGTGTAACGCTGATTTGGTTATCAATCTTACGGATATTGATGGACTTTATGATAAAGACCCAAGAACAAACGAGGATGCGAAAATAATATCCGTTGTCGATAAGCTTGATGATAACGTTTTCAAATGCGCAGGAGGAGCAGGAACAGAAAGAGGAACAGGCGGTATGCTCGCAAAGCTTGAAGCTGCAAGTATGTGTGTTTGCTGTGGAATACCTATGATAATTGCAAACGGTGCAAATCCTGAAATATTATACGATATAATGGATAATAATTACAAGGGAACGTTCTTTTCAGCAAATGAAAGATAATTAACCAAAGATTTTTTTGAATAGAGAAATTTTTTTAATTTCTATCCTTTCCGTAGCACATAATGGAAAAGAATATATTATTTTATCTTCAATGTATATTCTCAATTCTCCTAAAACGTCTCCTTCTTTTATCGGTGCATAAACGAAAGGAGCGGATATAATTTTCATTGTAATATCCGAGCTTTTCGGGAGAAATAATTCTATATCTGATATATTTGAAGCTAAAACTTTCTTCTCTTTTCCGCCAACTACAGATATTTCTGACGCATATTCGCCTTTTGTAGCGAGTATGCGTTTTTCAAAGTTGTCAAATCCTGAATTGAGCATTATTTGATGGTCGTTCCAGTGATTTTGTCCATTGAGAGTAACACATATCAATTCAATTCCTTCTTTTGTGGCAGATGTTACAAGACATCTGCCGTCTTTTTTTGTATATCCTGTTTTGATTCCTGTTATAAAATCAGAATTAAATAAAAGCTTGTTATGATTGACACAATAACGAATATTGTCATTATTTAATGGTTTAACTGTATATTTTTTTGTGGATACAATTTCTTTGAAGATTTCGTTGTTCATAGCATAAATAGATAATATTCCCATATCCCTCGCTGTTGAATAATGGTATTCATCTGAAAGGCCGTGCGGATTAGAGAAATTAGTGTTCGTCATTCCTATTTTTTTAGCCTTGGCGTTCATTTCCTCGGAAAATTTATCAATAGATCCGCTATGAGCTACAGCCAAAGCACATGCAACGTCATTACCGGATTGTAATAGTAGTCCATATAACAATGATTCTACTGTGAAAACTTCTCCTTCAGCTAAATAAAGGGAAGACCCTTCTATTCCAACGCTTTCTTTTGTTATAATAATTTTTTCATCAAGATTCATATTTTCTAAAATTATTATTGCCGTCATAATCTTTGTTGTACTCGCCATACCTGATTTTTCATCTGCATTTTTGGAATAAAGAACTAATCCTGTGTCTTTATGAAGTAGTATTGCTTTTTCAGATGATATTTCAGTATTGATTTGATTAAATCCAACTGATTCTTTCATGCTAGTGAAGACTTGTAGGGGTCTTTGATATTCAGGCTCAAAAACAGGAGCAAAAAATAAAATTAAAATGAATATAATAATACTTATGATCAGTGTTTTTTTCATATGAAGCTCCAAATAAAAAAAGTCGGGCGGTATATACATATATACTACCCGAGCTTGTTAAATATTCTTTATTGCTTCAAATCATGTCAGGAATTGAGAAGAATAAGGGGAGAGGAAAGACAGCGTTTGCAAAATCTGGTAATTTTTCGCAAATATTAAGATTGAAAGCACCAAGTCCAAAGAATGCTGAAGTTGCTTCAATAGGGGATATCTTCAACTGTGGTTCTTCGTTTGTTTCCTCTGCGTATATCTTTCCATTTTCTGAAGATACCTTTATTTTTTGAACGCCTTCTATCTCTATTGTCAGATTACCATCAGGAATTGATAAATAAGAGGATTTGAGCTTACCAAGAGCTGTGATTACTTTTGCATAATCCTGAATCAGATAGCTATCAGCGCCTGAAACGCTTGTTCCTTCGCATATTTTTGCGAGTGCGTGTAATTTTTCTCTTTCAAAGTGGAATATTTGCTTCACAGATACGCCACCAAGCTCAAAATTACGTATATAATCTTTAAGCATTCTACAACTGTCACTATTATCGGAAATTTCAAATTCGTTAATTTCGCCCCTTGTGCCTGATATGCAAGCGTACCCGTCAAATTCACCGTTTTTAAAAATCAATAATGGCGTTGAACGGCAATTCCTTAAGCTGTCATAAAAGCCTTCCGCAGTTCTCTCTATGTACGCGGGACGACGAAGGTATAATTGAAACGCTTTTTCAAAAAGTTCTGTTTCTGAACCATTGGGAATGGTAAATGTGTAAGTCGTTGTATCTTCTTTTCCAAAAACGTGTTTCGCATTATCATTATTGAAATAAAAGTTTGTGCAAATTGCGGAGGGTGTAAAACCGTAATATTCGTATCTTTGTCTTCTTCCGCCTAAAATTCCAATGGGAACGTTTTTTTCTTTCAGTTCTTTAAGGATTTCTTCCATTATAATGCGCATGTATCCCTTGCATCTGCAATCTTTTTCAACACATACAGTACCGATTCCGCAAACTTCCAATTTTTCACCCATTACGTTCATAACGGAAGGAAACCAGCCAACCATTCCTTTGATTTTTCCATCCTCTTTTATTACAAAATGGTCATTTGCTGTATTAACACCATCTTTATAAAGCGCAGGATGATACGTCTGGAAGTAGTTCTGGTCCTCGCCTTTGAAAATTCGGTTGGCGACCTCTATAATTTCTGAAATATCATTGCTTTTGGCTCTTTCAACTTTCATTTTATTATCTCCTTTATTTTTTTGTATGTCTTTATGTATAGATTATAATATCGTTTTATTTTTTTGTCAAGATAATTCAAAAAATCATCTTGTACTTTCCGAAAAAATATGTTATACTAACCATAATGGTTTCATAATGCTAAAGATATATTTATTGAAACTCATTTCATAAGGAGGTTTCCGTGGAAGATTTCAAGATATTATATAAGTTCTATGATTTGTATAATGGGGCTGATTTCAAAGGCTTTTATAAGTTCTTTAATACCGCAATAGAGAAATTCGGAAACGGAGAGCCTGAAATAGTTCTTGATTTGGGTTGCGGTACAGGTGAGCTTTCAAAGCTGCTATCAAAAAAATATCAGACAATAGGAGTTGACTTATCATCTGATATGCTGTCCTTGGCGATTTCGAAATGTAACGGTAAAGTTTTACTTTTGAATCAGGATATGAGAGAACTTGAATTATATGGAACTATTCAAGGATGTGTAAGCTTTTGTGATTGTTTTAATTATATGGAAACAGAAGATGATTTAATGAAAGCATTTTCAAAGGTTGGGCTTTTTATGGAAAGCGGTGGATTGCTTGTGTTTGACGCGAGTACAAAATACCGTTTCGAAAAAGTTCTCAATGGAAACGCTTTTGTTAATGAAAACGAAAATGGTATGCTTATTCATCAAAGCAAATATTCAAAAAAGGATAAATGTTTGAATATTACAGTCACAATATTTGAGGAAAATGGAAAAAACTATAAAAAATACGTAGAAAACCAAAAAGAATATTACTATTCAGAAAAACAATTTATTGAATGTGCTAAATATGCGGGTTTTGAACTATGCGGTGTTTTCAGTGATATGAAGTTTTCAGAACCTACTGAAACTGACATTAAACATTATTATATATTCAGGAGATTGAAATGGGAAATTTAGTCAGAGCTATGACTGCCGACGGTTCAGCAAGAATTCTTGCTTTGGATTCAACGGATATTGTTAAACGTGCAAGTGAAATACATGGAAACGGAATGGCTGTTAATCTAATTATGGGAAGAGTTCTAACAGCTGCTTCATTGATGGGAAGCCTTCTTGGTGATGAAAAGGATCTTTTAACAGTAAGCTTTAAAGGAATGGGACCTGCAGGAACAGTTTTAGCTTCATCAGATTATATGGGTAACGTAAGAGGATATATGGTTAACCCAGAAGCAAATATATATATTGGTAACGATGGAAAACCAGATATTTGCGGAGCGATAGGTGAAGGAGTTCTTCAGGTTTTACGTGATACAGGAGAGGGTGAACCTTATTCTGGACTTTCTGTTTTGAAAAAAAGCGATATTTCTTCAGATATTGCTTCATATTATGCAGAAAGTGAACAGATACCAACCGTTTGCGCTTTTGGTGTTGCGCCTGACAAGAACGGAAAAGGATTTATTGCGGGAGGAATTATTATTCAGCTAATGCCTTTTGCTGATGAAGAACTTATCGATATTATTGAGGAAAATTTGAAAAACGTTAAAAGTATCGCTGAAATTCTTGAAAACGGTTCTTCTGAAGATCTTATAAAAGAATATATGAGAGGCGTTGAATACGATATTTTCGACAGTATGAACGCAGAATATAAATGCTATTGTTCTGTGGATAAAACGGATAGAGCTTTGATTTCTCTCGGAAAAGAAGAGCTTACTGCTTTAATTAACGATGAACTTCCAACGGAGATAACTTGCCGCTTTTGTGACGTAAAATATAATTATTCAAAAGAACGTCTTTCTGAGCTTCTTGAACAGGCAAAATAGTATTTAAATATTTTCGGAGTGCACATGGGTATCTTTTCTAAAAGTACAATTGATTATATAGTTGTAGGTCTTGGAAATCCTGGGGCTAAATATGCAGAAACAAGACATAACGCAGGATTTATTTCAATAGATTATATTATAAACAAAACGAATGAAAAAGAAAAAATAAAACATGATTCTCTTTGCGTTCAAACACGTTTTGATGGCAAGAAAATTCTGTTCATGAAGCCGCAGACTTTTATGAACGACAGTGGAAGAGCTGTGTATTCTGCTGCAAAATATTATAACGTTCCTGCAGAGAATATTATTGTTATTTTTGATGATATAAGTCTTGAGCCTGGTCAAATGCGTATAAGACGTAGTGGAAGTGCCGGCGGACATAATGGAATCAAATCAATAATTGAATATTTGAACAGCTCCGATTTTCCAAGAATCAAAGTTGGTGTTGGAGCAAAGCCTCATGCGGATTATGACCTTGCGGATTGGGTTTTATCAAAGTTTCCTGCGTCAGACCGAAAAAAAATTGATTCCTTACTTCCTTGGGTTGAAGATGCGGTAAAACTTATCGTAAATGATAAAATAAACGATGCAATGAATAAATACAATTCAAAAACTGCGGGGCTGTCTGATTGATAAACGGGTGATAATCTTGAGCGAAGACATTTTTTCCGTGATTACAAGTGAAATAAAAAAAAGCAGTATGTTTTCTGATGTGCTTAAATGTGCAAAAAGAAAAAACGGCTTACCTGTTGCTGTTTTGGAAGGGGCTGAATCTTTCAAAACAGCCTTTTGTGCTTCTTTAAAAGAAGAACTGGAAGAACCTCTTTTAATTATAGTACCAGATGAAAAACAATCAAGAATATTAAAAGAATCTCTATCTGCATTTGTGGATAACGTTTTTGTGTATCCTGCAAGAGAATTTGTTTTTGATCCTGTTTCAAGCTATTCCAAAGAAACAGAACAGGAAAGAATCAATATTATTTCAAGGCTTAAAAATAAGGAATGTAACGTTCTCATAGCAGTTCCAGATGCAATTATGCAGTATACTGTCCCCGATGAGAGCTTTAAATCATATAAATTTGATTTGAAAATCGGTGAAAAAAAGGAAATCTCTGTTTTAATTTCTGAGCTTTCTGCAATGGGATATAAAAGATGTGATATTCTTGAAGGTTCGGGACAGTTTTCCGTTCGGGGAAGTATAGTTGATATTTTTTCTCCTGCATATGATAAGCCTTGTAGATTTGATTATTTTGACGATGAAATAGATAGTATGGGATTTTTCGACGTATCTGACCAGCGAAGAACAGAAAACGTTGAAGCGTATACGGTAGTTCCTGTTTCGGAACTTTTTGGAAGTAATCTTGATATAGTTGCAGATGAAATAAGAAAATTGATGGAGAAAGCCCCTGAGGTTTCAAGAAAAACCTTGGAAAAAGAGCTTTATTCCGTCACCTGCGACAAAAAACTATTGGGGGCAGATAAATATTATTCTCTTATTTACAAGAAAAAAGAAACAGTTCTCGATTATCTCAAAAAAAGTAATGTAGTTATTTTCAACAGTAAGAATGTTTCTGAAAGAGTTAAAGCGTTTGAATGGACGACTAATGAAACATTAGAATCCCTTGTAAATAAAGGACTCGCTTCATTTAAGAATGCGGATGTTTTTTTGCATAGCAACGATTTTTTTTGTGAAATTGAAAACAGAGCAATAGTTCTTGATTCATTTGAATATTCCGAAACCCCCTTTGAATATAAGAAAAAATTTATAAATAAATCTGTTTCGGCTTCATTTAACCGTTTCGAAATGGATAATATGTTCAATTCTATTTTTGATTGGACTAAAGAAAACAAAAAAATACTTTTAGCTGTACGAAGCGAACGTGAAGCGCAGATTATAAGAGAAAGTCTTGATGAAGTCGGAATAAACGCAATTTTTTATGAAGGAAATCTATATCCTTCTGTCGTAGCTGTCGTTCCATCGATTCGTGCTTGCTCTGTTGGTGGATTTTATGATGGCGATTTTGTTTTCCTTTCTGACAGGGGAACAAAAACAGAAGGCGCTTATTCCACTTCAAGAAAAAGAAGCAATTCATCACGAAAAAAGAGCGAAAGCATATCGTCTTTTACTGACCTTCAGATTGGTGATATCGTTGTTCATGCAACCTTTGGTATTGGGCGATATTGCGGCGTTGAAAGAATTAAAACTGAAAAGGTATATAAGGATTATATCAAGATTCAATACGCAGGAAACGATTCTCTTTTCGTTCCTTGTTCAAGTCTTGATATGGTAAGCAAATATATTGGTGATGAAAACGTTAAGCTTTCAAAAATGGGCGGAAGTGATTGGCGCGCAAAGAAGAACAAAGCGAAATCCGCTGCTACAGGTGTAGCAAAAGAGCTTGTTGCTTTATATGGTGAGAGACTTATGCGCCATGCACACGCTTTTGCTCCCGATGATGCTTTACAAATGGAATTTGAGGATTTGTTTGAATACGTTGAAACAGATTCTCAGCTCGAGGCGGCACAAAGCATAAAGAAGGATATGCAATCCAACGTGCCTATGGAAAGATTATTATGCGGTGACGTTGGCTTTGGAAAGACTGAGGTTGCACTCAGAGCTGCTTTTAAATGTATTGCAGAGGGAAAACAAGTGGCGATTCTTGTTCCAACAACTATATTGGCACTTCAGCATTATCAGACTATAGTACAGCGCTTCAGAACTTTTCCAATAGAAGCAGAAATGATTTCCCGTTTTAAGACCAAAACGGAACAAGGGGAAATACTTTCCAGATTAAAGCAAGGTAAGATTGATATAATTGTTGGTACACACAGATTGCTTCAGAAAGATGTTTCCTTTAAAGACTTGGGATTGATTATAGTTGATGAAGAACAGCGATTTGGTGTCAAGGATAAAGAAAAGCTAAAAGAAATATCTAAAAACGTTCATTCTTTGTCTCTCACGGCAACACCTATTCCAAGAACTTTGAGCATGGCAATTTCAGGAATCAGGGAAATGTCCGTTCTGGACGAAGCACCTATGGACAGACAGCCGATTCAAACCTTTGTACTTGAACATGATGACGCAATAATCATGGAAGCTATAAGACGAGAGCTTAGGCGAGGTGGTCAGGTTTTTTATCTTCATAATAAAGTTGATACTATCTATGCCAAGGCTGAACACTTGAGAAAAGAATTTCCCGACAAAAATATCGACGTCGGTCACGGCAAGATGAACAGAAGTCAGCTTTCTGATGTTTGGCAGAAGCTTGTTGAGGGCGATACTGATATTCTCGTTTGTACAACGATTATCGAAACTGGTGTTGACGTACCAAATGCAAATACTCTTATTATTGAAGATGCAAACAGAATGGGCGTTTCACAGCTTCATCAGATAAGAGGAAGAGTTGGACGTTCTTCGAGAAAAGCATATGCTTATCTGACTTATAAATCAGAATTAAATCTATCTGATATAGCTTCAAAGCGTCTTGAAGCAATAAGAGAATTCACAGAATTCGGTTCAGGCTTCAGAATTGCAATGCGTGACCTTGAATTGAGAGGCGCGGGCAACATCCTCGGAACTTCTCAAAGCGGGCATATGGATGCAATAGGGTATGAGCTTTATATAAAGATTCTCGAAAATGCAGTATTGGAGCTTAAAGGAGAAGAAACGAAGGAAGAAAATGATTGCACTGTTTCATTTTCTCTTGATGCGTATATTCCCGAAAGCTATATAAGTTCAGATAATATTCGTATGGAAATATATAAAAAAATTGCTGAAATAAACACTCTAGAAAAGTTTGATGACTTGAATGATGAGCTGATAGACAGATTTGGAGTCCCGCCTAAGTGCGTTGTTAATTTAATTACCATTTCTCTTATCAGAAATAAAGCTAGAAATTATGGAGTCGAAAGTATTGTTCAGCAAAGCGATTATTTAAGAATTTATGTCAAATGCTCCAACGATAGTATGCCTTCTTTTGTATGTAAAGGTGAAAAAGTCAGGGGACGTATATTCTATTCAAACAAAGAAAAGGGCTGTTTCTCTTTAAGGTTGACAAAGGGAGAGAACGTTCTTGAAAGTGCAAAATACATTATTGATCTCTTTGCACTGTTTGAAAAAGACCTTGCAGAGAAACAGTGAAATTGAGGAAATAAAAAATGGTTATTTTAAGAAAAAAATTCTTTTCAAAATTATTGAAGTCAGTTTTATTATATATTCTTTCTGTTATAACTTTGCTCACTTCATCCTGTGCAAGCAACGAAGAAAGCATAGTGTACAGCTTTGAAGAAAATACTTTAACTGTATCTATGTATAACTGCTTTTATTCAAGAGCTAAAGAAAATATGTTAAGCACATATAAGAACTATTATAATTATTACGGTTCAGATACAAAGCAATTCAAAGAAGTGTTTGGCTTTTTACCCGACGGAACTGATGAATATTGGGAAAAAGACTTTTGGAATGAAACTTTAACAGGACTTGATAAAACTGCTCGCGAAACTCTGTTCGATATGACGGAGAGAGCTTGCAAGGAGTATCTTGTTTACGAAAAAATTGCCTTTGATTACGGTTACAGTCTTTATCCTGAAGATGTATCCTTACGTCTTGGAGAAGAGGAAAAAGCACAGATTTCTAAATATGGAAGCTTTGAAGCGTGGGATATCGCAACTATTGGTCAATACGGAATCACAGCGGAAGAATTTGTTGATATTCGAATAGTAAGCTCGTATGGAACTGTTCTTCCTAAATTCATCTTTGGCGAAAAAGGTGAAAAAATATCTGATGAAGATACTTTGAATGCTTTGTCTGACAGCGTTCAGTTTATGTATTCCGTGTATTATTTCCAAAAGGATACTGAAATTGAAGAACCTACCGAAGACTCTTCTTCCAATGAATCCACAGAAACTTCTGAGGAAACAGAAAAAAAGGAATCTGAATCCAACGAAGAAAGCGAAGAAACTCCTACCATAGAAGAATATAATAAACATTATAAAGAACTTATGTATTCTGACTATGAAAAGGTTTTAGCAGGAGAAAAGACATTTGAAGATGTTTACAAGATGTCTGATGAATATAAATTTCTTGAAGAAAAAGCACCTAACGGAGTTGTTTTGCAAAAAGAATATTTTAATTCGTATTTTTCTTTAGAATTGAAAGAATTTAAAAAAGGTGATATAATTATTGCAGAGAATGAAGCTGGAATTTTCATGATAAAGTTTGTTGATTTCACTTCTGAATATATTGCAGACAGAAAATCAAAAATGATTGACACATCTTTTGAAAAAATTTTAAAGCCTTATCTCGATAGGGTGGAGGTCAATGAGGACGTTCTCTTGTCATTGCAAAATTTGATTTCTGAGAGGGAAGTATTATGAAAAAAAATGTAAGAATTTTGAGTCTTTTTTTGATAGTTTTTTTCTCGATTTCCTTGTATTCTTGTACTCCTGAAGGAATAAATCCAAACCCTGTGAACGGAAACGACACGGCAGATGTTGTAGTTTTCAGTTATAAGGATGAAGAATCTTCGTCGTATGCAGAAATAAAATCAGGACTTTTTGCTTTTATCCTTTCTGATAAGAAAACAGATTTTCTTTACCTTTTATCACAGTATCAGGAAAACTATGGTTCACAGATAACGGTAATGGATAATGAATCCTTTTGGAACACAGTTCCTGACAAAGAAGATGGAAGAACCTACAAGCAGCTTGTTGAGGAAGATATATATACGTATTGCAAACGTCTTGTTGTAACAAAAGCTTTATGTAACAAATATGGAATAACCGTAACAAAAAATGAGGAAACTAAAAAGGAATTGGAATCTCTCGTTCAAAACCATATCAATGCATATGGAGACGAAACATCTCTTAATTCATATCTTTACCGTTTCGGAATAAATTCAAATGACCTTTTCGAATATTATGAAATGCAATATTTAGTTGAGGCTTTGGAGAATTATTATTATGGTAAGGGAGGAAAAACACCTATTGATTCATCGTTGGTTGAAGAAGAATTTCTTAAAAATTGGGCAAAGGTGAAAAACATCTTCATTTCATATAAAGAACCTGAAATAAAAGTTCCAGATGGAACTTCTGAAGATGATAAAAGCGAAGATAACGGAATTGTTATTGATGGAGCGAGAACTAAAGAAAAAGTTTTGAATTTCGCAAAAGGACTTTTTGATTCTATAAAAAATGGAGACGTTAAATTTGATGATAAATATCCTATTTCTGAAGATGGTGTATCAAAATATTTTCCCAACGGAATCATAATTCAGAGAGGAACTTCATCAAAGGAGATTGACGAAGCTATTTTTAATATGAAAACAGATGAGCTTCGATTAGTTGAATCGGAATCAGGTGTTTACATTATACTTAAACAACAGCTTGCAAAAAATGATATTGATGAATATTACGAACAGATTGAACAAACGTTTATCGATGAAAGCTATGCTGAGTTGATAAGTGAATATTATAACTTTGTTGCTGTAAATAATACTGAGCTTGATAAATACAGTATTATATCTGCAGATATCTATGATTGGGGCGAATAAATCCAAAATTTTCCACTAATATTTCCTTTAATGAGAGCAATACTATTACCGAGGATAAAACCTCAAGTAATAAAAAGATTAAACCATTAAAGGAGATTGATATAATGGCAAGCAATAAACATGTAGTTCCTGAAGCAAGAGAAGCTATGGAAAAGTTTAAAATGGAAGCAGCAAATGAAGTAGGCGTAACTCTTAACAAATCCTATAACGGCGATATCACTGCAAAGCAGGCAGGAAGCGTTGGTGGACAGATGGTTAAGAAAATGATCCAACAGGCTGAACAGAATATTCAGAACAACAACAAATAAGTAAGTTTTTCAGAACAAACCAAAAAGAGTGACTTTCATGGTCGCTCTTTTTATTTTGGAAAAAATAAAAAATACAGTTGAAATTTCTTTAGTTTTATGATAAAATAAAAAGGTCCACATACATTTAGTTGATAATCTATCAAGAAAGGCGTGATCATATGAAAAAGAAAAAGAAAAATAAAAATACAATAGATCAAACGTCTGAACATAAAAAAAGTTCGTTGAAATATCATATTCAAAAGCTATCCTTTGCTGGAATCATAACTGCTGTTTCCGTTGTCTTGATTCTTCCAAGCTTTAAGATTTTCCCTGCTGCAAATTTTTTAGAGTATAATCCTTCAGATATACCAATAATTCTCGCAAGTATGTGTCTGGGGCCGTTATGGGGAGGATTGATTGCTCTGGCAGTTTCGGCAATTCAAGCCTTGACTATAAGTGCTCAGAGTGGATTGTATGGCTTTTTGATGCATTTTTCAGCAACTTTTGTTTTTGCTCTTGTGACGGGTTTGATATTTAGTCCAACTTCAGATAAAAGAAAAGAAATTTTTGGAAGTAGTAAAAGTGCAGTTTTGAGAGTCTGGATTTCATTGATTATAGGCGGTGTTGCATCTGCTCTTATTATGATACCTATGAATCTCGTTTTTGTTCCTTTATTTATGGGTGGCACGTATAAAGACGTTGTTCCTATGCTACTTACAGCTATTGTTCCTTTTAATGCTTTGAAAATGATTTTAAATTGTTCAGCAACAGGTGTTTTATTTATTTCATCAAAGCCTGTTTTAAATAAACTACATTCTAAATAAAATTAAGCTCGCTTTTACAAGCGGGCTTAATTTTTACTATTATTTATTTTTTATAGCTTTTAGAATAGAACTGATTTTAGGAGGAGCACCATAAAGTAAAACACCAATTCTGTATATCTTGGCGGCTATATATCCAATAAGCAAAACTGAAACCATCAGAAGAACTATAGAAACTACAATTTCAAAGGCAGGAACACTGCTCATAGCTAATCTTGTAAACATTGCCATTGGGGACGTGAATGGAATAAAGGAGCAAATTTTCATCAACGATGTATCAACGTCATTTGATATTATTGACATCATAACAATCATAAAGGCAATAACAAAAATCAACGTTACAGGCATTACAGATGTGTTTATATCTTCTAATTTTGAAGCCGTAGATCCAATTGCACCATACATAAATGCATAGATGAAAAAGCCGAGAACAAAGAATACAAGCATATAAACAAAAAGATATGCAGGCATATTGAAAATTGAATTTATAAGCTCATTATCACTCCAATACTCTTTGTTCATATTGAATGCAATTAGAGCAGTGCCGAAAACTCCAGCAATCTGAATAAAACCAGCTGTACATGATGCAATCACTTTCCCAAACATCATACTAACGGGGTTAGCAGAGGTAATCAGAAGCTCCATTGCACGAGAACTTTTTTCCGTGGCAACGTTTGTTGCTATCATCTGACCGTAAAGAATTATAACCATATATAATGCAAATATCATTATATAAGTGTAAAAATAGTTTTCAATCTGATCTTTACCAAGAATCTCTGTTTGGGAAGTTATCTGAACTGAAAGGATTTCTGAAGCATCATCGGGAGAGATTCCGTTTTCCGTCATAGCGGATATACGGTATAATTCTTGTAAAATTTCATCAGCAACGTATGTATTCTGATCATACATAGAGAGATTATTTACAAAATATGTGTACTTTGTAATACTTTCAAATACAAAAGCACAAGATGCGCTTCCAGAATAAACTCTTTCTTTTATTTCTTCAATAGATTCATCGATTATAACAACGTTATAATCAGGAAATGAATTCGTAAAACCCTCATTGATAAAATCCACATTATTTCCTGAAACTATCATGATTGGCAGCTCATCAGTTTGAGGAGGATTGTCCGACGATGAAAGCGATTCTGATATTCTTGGGAAGAACATTACGCCAATAATTGCAATAATAAGAAAAATCGTAACTCCTATAAATATTTTATTAGAAAAATAATTCTTTAATTCAAATCTCAAAATTTTAGTAAACTGTTTCATAACTTATATCTCCTATATCTGATTTCCTGTGTATTCAACGAAGATATCGTTTAAAGTTGGTTCTGCAATTTTGATTTCATCAACGTCAAATTTTTCAGTAATATTTTTCATTATCTCCATTTTCTTGTCTGGGGAATCCATATGAAGTATAAGCGAACCGTTATCTTCAGCAGAACATATCTGTCCATATTCGTCCATTATTTGTGAGTATTGAGACGATTTTACACAAAGCTTATTTCTTGGATAATTTCTTTTGATTGAGGAAATGTCACCAGAAAGTGTTATTCTTCCACCATTCATTATGGCAATACTATCACAAAACTCCTCAATGTAATTCATCTGATGGCTTGAAAAAAGAACGATTTTTCCTTTTGCGATTTCTTCTTTTATAACTTCCTTTAAAAGAAGTGCGTTAACAGGGTCAAGACCCGAAAATGGTTCATCAAGAATAATTATCTTCGGATCGTGTGCAAGTGCAGTAATGAGCTGTATTTTTTGTTGATTTCCCTTTGAAAGTGTATCAAGTCTTTTATTTCTGTATTCAGACATACATAGTCTTTCAAGCCAATAATCAACCGCATTTATTGCATTTTTGCGAGAAATATCTTTGAGTTCTGCAAAATATATGAGTTGATCTATTATTTTTTTCTTTGGATAAAGTCCTCTTTCTTCAGGTAAATAGCCAAAGGATACAGTATTATAATCGATTTCTCTACCATCAAAAATAATATTTCCGCTGTCAGCAGGGAAGACGTTCATTAAAATTCTTATTGTCGTAGTTTTTCCTGCTCCGTTTCTTCCTAATATACCAAGTGCTTTTCCACCTTCTGCGCAGATATTTATTCCATTCAAAACTTCCTTGTTACCAAAGCTCTTCTTTATATTGAGTAATTCAAGTTTCATAATAAACCTCATGCTTTTGAATTGTTTTTGTAATTATATCATTTTACATAATATAAAGTCAAGGTATGTGATTGCTTTTTTGTGTTTTTTTGCAAAAAAGCATAAAAAACCATTGACTTTTTGAGATGTTATTGGTATAATTAGGTTAATTAAATCAAAACTTTAATAATAAACTTTTCGGAGGAAAATAAAAATGTCTGATGCAGTTTTGAGCCAATTTACAGCACCCACAGAAGAAAAGAAAATTTCCGCTGACAGAAAACTTAAGTTCGGTATTATCGGTACAGGTTGGATTGCAGAAGCTCACGTTACATCTCTTCTTCAGTGTCCTGATGCAGAAATAGTAGCAGGTGCAGATCTTATTCCAGGTAAAGCTGAAGCTTTCTTCAAAAGATTTGGAGTAGAAAATGTTCGTTTGTATCCTTCTCATAAAGAACTTATCGATAATGAAGAATTGGATGCTGTTTGCGTTTGCACCTATAATACAACTCATGCTGAATGTACAATTTATGCTCTTGAGCATGGCGTAAACGTTCTTCTTGAAAAACCCTTTACGGTAACTCTTGAAGAAGCTATTGAAGTTTGCAAGGTTGAAAAGAAAACAGGAAAACTTCTTACTATCGGATTCCAGCCTCGTATGGACAATAATATGAAAAAAATCAAGGAAATCGTTGAATCTGGTGAACTTGGTAAAATTTATTACATTCAGACAGGTGGCGGAAGAAGACGCGGTATTCCTAACAGTACATTTATTGAACAAAGTACAGCAGGTATAGGCGCTCTTGGCGATATCGGATGCTATTCTCTCGATATGGTTCTCAATGCTATCGGTTATCCTAAGCCTTTGACAGTATCAGGTTATAAATCTGCGTTCTTCGGAGCAAATCCTAAATATAACAATCCTGCAGATGCAGCAAGATTTAATGTTGACGATTTCGCAGCAGCATTTATTCGTCTTGAAGGCGATATCGTTTTAGACTTCAGAATTGCTTGGGCTATGCATGTTGACACCCCAGGTGACACAATTATTTTAGGTACTGAAGGTGCTCTCAGAATTCCTTCCACAGAATGCTGGAATGGTACAGTAGGCGGGGCTATGACTCTTTATAAAGATGTTGCAGGTTCCAGAGTTGAAATGAAAATTCCTCTTTGCGGTGACGTTCCTGGCGGACTTTTCTATCAGAAGCTCCGTTCCTTTATCGAAGCAGTTAAAGAAGGAACACCTGCTCCTGTTCCCTCAAGCCAGATTATTATCAATCAGGCTATTATTGATGGTATCGTTAAATCTGCTGAACTTGGAAAAGAAATTGAAATCAATATTCCTGAAATCTAATTCTTTTCGTAAATTGTTAGCTGATTAACGGAGATAGTTACACTTAAAATTATCCCCCGAATTCTTTTTCGGGGGATTTATTTAAAATGAGTATTATTTTGTAATAGGAGTATATATGTTTAAACTCAATTCTAAACATCGTTCTTCAGTAATGGGGATTGCCGCTATTATTATAATGGTTCATCATTATATGACAAACGTAATCGGCGAGCCTTATAAATTAGGCGCTATTGGCGTTGACATGTTTATGTTTACCATGGGAATAGGTTTGTACTTTTCTTTGTTCAATGGTACAGAAAAAGTTGGTTTTTTTAGAAACCTTCCATCATTTTATCTTAAAAGATTTAAAAGGGTAGTACCTGTCTTTGCATTGTTCCTTGTTGCCTTTGGAATGTGGAAATATTCAAATGGCGGATTTACGGTTAAAGAATTTCTTCTTAATCTGTCGTTTACAGGTTATTGGACTCTTCCTTATAGTAAATATTTCAATTGGTTTATAAGTGGAATACTGCTTTTCTATATTGTTTCTCCTGTCTTTTTTGTTGCATTTAGAAACATTAGAAGAAAATATATTCCTGCAACAGTGTTATTCCTTCTTTTATCATTTCTTGTTTTTCTCATGAGAAAAGATGAAAATGGTGAGATAACAAGAACTCTTATTATGGTAGTTCGACTTATCCCTCTTTGCTTTGGAATGTTGTTTGGAGCTTACTGTAAAGAAGAACCTTCGAAAAAAGAGCAAGCTGTTATTCTCTCTGTATTTACATTGTTATTTATATTTGGCGTTATTCTTTACATTATGAATAATAAATCCTGGAATGATTCTGGCTTTACATATGGCATGCCTTGGTATTCCTTTGGTTTGATGACTCCATTTATATGTACAGCTATCTCCTGTATTGTTGATGTATTAACGCGTATTTGTAAATATATATCAGCACCATTTATCTTTTTTGGAAAGATGAGTTTTGAGATATATCTGACTCACGTGTTTGTTATAGAAAATATATTGGTTCAGTTAAAAATTGAAAATCGTTTGTGGTTTGATGAACCAAAGAATTTCTTAGCGGCTATATTTGTATCCACTGCTTCTGCATACGTTTTATATCTCTTTACGGAAAAAATATGTAATATTAAGCTAAAGAAATGATTAAATTTTTTTCGTGGTTTCAAATAGTTTATAAACATTTATAATCTGAATAGTTGGTAAATATATCAAAATTGCCTCAAATGCAAAGTTGCATTTGAGGCAATTTTCGAATCAAATTATTTTTTTTAGAAAGTAATTGAATTTTTATTGCTTAGGTCTGGAGCAAACAGAACATTTCTTGGAAAAAATACCTTTATATTCACCGCCGCAATATGGACATAAACCTTTAGAAAGTCTTTCTTCTGACAATGCTTTTTCGGCTTTCTTTTTTTCTGCCAAAGCCGCCTTAGTTTGTTTCATGCGTTCTGCAGATTCAGCTTTTCTTTTTTCTTCTGCTTCTTTTTTTTTTTTTGCTTGCTTGATTCTTTCTGCTTCATCCTCGGCGTCTTTTTTTAGTATACGCTCAAGTATGTCCATAGAAACAGATTCTATTTTTTTGTATTCTTCCTTTAAAATTCCAATGTCGGTTTCCGAATCTATTTTT
The DNA here is from genome assembly GCA_015064625.1 of Oscillospiraceae bacterium. Taxonomy (GTDB): domain Bacteria; phylum Bacillota; class Clostridia; order Oscillospirales; family CAG-382; genus SIG653. Next base: position 27,967 of record SVRW01000021.1, read on the forward strand.
TTAATAAATTCTTTTGTTTCCTCTGTAATTGGAATTTCAACCTTTATTTCAGAAACATCGCATCTTCCATCGTCTTTCATTCCAGTTGCTATAAAAGTTCCGTCTGAGTGAAGTCCTACAGTATGATAAGAGCCAGCAACAATATATACAATATCACCCCAATTGGATACATCACATTGACCATATTCATTGCTTCCGGTATAAACAAGAGTTCCGTCGTTTTTCAACCCTATGGTGTGGTCGTCGCCTGCTGCTATCCCTATAATATCTTCCCATTCCGAAACGTTGCACTCACCAAATGCGTTTTTTCCGCATGCAACAACTTTTCCATCGTTTTTCAGCCCTACTGTATGAAATTCACCGATAGAAACTGAAATAATATTTTCCCAATCTTTGACGTTGCACTGACCATAATCATTTGTTCCGACTGAAACAAGCGTACCATCTTTTTTCAGACCTACTGTATGCGTATCTCCAGCTTTTATTGATATTATATCATCCCATTCAGAGACCTTACATCTGTCATCATGCCTGTATCCAACAGCGACAACTGTACCATCTTTTTTTAAACCAACAGAATGGCCAGGACCTGCTGCAATTGCCTTTATATCTTTCCAAGCGGATACGTCACATTTTCCGCTTCCAGTTCCTCCAATAGCCCAAACCGTTCCATCTTTTTTCAGTCCTAAAGTGTGACTGTAAGAACATGCAACAGCTGTAATATTATCCCATTTACTTACTTCACATTGTGAATATTTGTTTTCTCCAATTGCTTTTAGTTTTCCTTCTGGTTGTATGAATACAGTATGATTTGATGCGGCGTAAAGGCGTGGGAGGTGAGAGAGAAATTTTCTTGCCATTTTCCCATCTTCAGCTTTTATGTAAAGTAAAGCTGCATCAGTTAAATCGCCTTCATCTGCATCTATTGTTGCTTTCGCATCGAATATAGCGTACCTATATTCAAGAATTTCCAAATGTTTTTTACATGCTTCGATTTTTTCCTTGGAATCCTTAAAATCTATTATACTTTCATATATTTCAATAGCTTTTTCAACTGCACCAATGGAAGTACTGTTTTCAAGTCTCTTTGCTGAGTCATAAATTTTGCAGTTGTATTTATATGTAACCTCCTCAGAAAGTTTCTTTAAAAGCTCTATTGTATCTTCTTCGCAATATTTAATAGCAAGTTGATAGCTGAACAATGAATCGAAAGGTTTATCAGCATCTGATATTTTATCAATCGTTGAAATTTTTATTTCAGACAAAAATTTGCAAAGATATGCTTTGGGATTTTTAGGATTAAGCGTGATTTCATCTTCTGCAAGTTCATTTGCAAGAATCCAGTTTTCATCTTCTAAAGCTTGAAAAGCATCATTTATAAGCTTTGAACTGTTGTTATCTTTATTGTCTTTTTTATTTCTTTTTTGCTTTTCATATGCTTTTTTTCTTGCTTCTTCAATTTCAATAAATTCATTTTTATATTTTTCAACAACTGAGCCAAAAGCGTTATCGATAGCAGCGATAATATTTTTATTTTCAAGAAACGAAATTTCTGAGGGTGAATCGCATATAAAACACCGATTATTATCATCAAAAGAAATTTTGTATTCACATTTTGCAAGTCCAATCAATGCCTCGGATTCATCAGGGAGCGATGATAATATTTTTTTAAATAATTCGAAAGCTTTTTCGAAATTCTTATTTTTCAAATAGTCAAATGCTTCGTTATAAATCAAAATTTGATCGTAATTACTTGTTTTTGGAATTGTTTGATTTCTTAAACACAATTCACAAGTGCCGAAGCATTCATCGCCGAAACGTAATACGTTTGAGCCACACGATTTACATTTTATGGTTGCCATTTGAAGCCTCCTCAATATTTATATGTAAATTCAACAAATACTTTTTTGTATATTATATAACAAATATTTACATTTGTCAATATATTGTGAATAAATAAAACTTTATTTTTAAACAAAAAAGAGCCTAAGCAGGTTCTTTTTTAAAGTCATGAATAATAAAATGTGAAAAATAGTTTTTTGAGTCTTTTGGAGAAAATTATAAGATAATTTAAGATATAAATGAAATTAATTATATAATTAAGTTGCAATATGTAAAATCAAATGTTTACTTCTTCGGAGTTTACTTCTTCGGAGTTTACTTCTTCGGAAATTTTTTGACTTATATTTTTCATCATTTCTTCGGATATTTTCAAATGTTTTCTATCGTACGTTATAAAACCGTTTGTTTCGTCTTCGACATCAGAAAGTTGAGTATATATATCACAGCACAAACCTGATTTAATAGCTGGAATTATTTCATTATAATATAAATTTTCCACTGCTTCTCCAAAATCTTTTTCTGTTTTGAATTTTTTGTATCCGTATGTTTTCTTTTCATTAAAAGAATTACCCTTTATTTTATATGCATATCCACCAAATTCCGAAAGAATAACAGGTTTACTTGCTTTTATGTGTTTGTATTTTTTGAAGTAGGTGTGTATACTTTCTACATCAGTTTTTTCGCATTTGAACCAACCTGAAGCTGTATCAATAAATCTTGTTTCGTCAAGTGTTTTTACAAAATCATACATTATATTTCCTTCGAATTGTCCCCATCCTTCGTTAAATATTGTCCATAAACAAATACAAGGGTGCTTTTTTAATGTTTTTATTATGTTTTCAGTACATTCTGTAAAAGCCTTTCTTATAGCAGGAGTTTTATGAAGTTTTTTATCATTTAATTTTTTCATAAAAAGAGTTGGGAGAGCTGTATCTCTGAAAAAAGAATAATCTCCATTATTTATCATATCCTGAAACACAATAATTCCCAATCTATCGCAATGATAGTAGAATCGTTCAGGTTCTGTTTTAATATGTTTTCTCAATGTATTGAAGCCGAGTTTTTTGGCAGTCATTATGTCATCAATAAAACATTGATCAGATGCAGGAGTATATATTCCATCGCTCCAATAGCCTTGGTCTAAAAGTCCATGAAAGAAAAAAGGTTTTCCGTTGAGACAAAGTCTTTTTATTCCACCTGATTCATTGATTTCAAGAGTACGAAATGCAAAATAAGATTTTACAGTATCATATTTTGTTTTTACTGTAACATTGTACAAATAAGGATTTTCCGGACACCAAAAAATAGGAGAGGTTATGTTTATAGTTCCTTGACCCTTTGATATCTTTACTTCAATTTCCCCATCATTTGTATCTATATACGCCAAAGCGTCCAATTCATCATTGAGTGTGATTGTAACATTCGATTTATCTGTTACAAATTCAATTGATGAAATATATTCTTCTGGGACGCTTTCAAGCCATACCGTTTGCCATATTCCAGAAATAGGAGTGTACCACATACCGCCTCTTTTTTCTTTTTGTTTACCATAAGGAAGAATTGATGAATTCAAATTGTCTGTAGCTCTTATACAAATATCGTTTATGCCAACTTTTATAAAGGACGTTATATCAAGGCAAAAAGAGGAATATCCTCCAACATGATATCCAACCTCATTTCCGTTTATATATACAGAAGCGCATTGATCCACAGCACCAATGTGTAACAATACTTTATTATTTATAAAATCAGTTGGTATGTCAAACGTTCTTTTATAATGTAATTCTGTACCATCAGGATAATGTTTATCTATTCCTGATAAAATTGATTCAGGAGCAAAGGGAACAAGAATTTCTTTGTCAAATATTGGAATTTCATTATTAGTACAAGCTGCGAACTCCCAATATCCGTTGAGATTTATATAAGAATCTCTCACTAAGGTTGGACGAGGATATTCAGAATGTGGAATTGTATTTTTATTGAGTATTTCTTCTCCTTGAGATGTGTAAAGCTTTTTCATAAAATGTCTCCTGAAAATATTTATCTAACAAAGATTATAAGCTATTTTAACTTTTCTGTCAACCGTAAAATCATTTTATTCAGCCGATAAATTCCTTGTAACTATTGACATAATACGAATATAATGATATAATTTTGAAAAATAAAACTACTTGGAGACGTTATGCTTTTTGAAAAATTTGATTTCAGCGATATTGAATCTCTTGCGATAGAGATGCCTTTAGAAATCAACTGCTATAAATACGCAGGTGATTTTGAAGGTGAAATTAATGCGATCGATTCTTATCTTACAAAAAAGGAACTTCCTGAAGCTCTTGTTGCACGCCTTACCTTTGAAAAATTCATTGCCAGCACAATGATAAATAATTATAAAACCGATTTTGAAACAATTTATAATCGACTTAAAGAAGATTTTCCAAACATCACACCTGAGTTACTCAACCGTTTTATAGATGAAGGTCACGGTGATTTTATCGTTAAAAATGGCAAACGTATGTTTGAAAATGCAGCATATATCAATTTAAAAAGAATTAAAGGGGACTATTTGCGTAAAATGGCAGACCCCGATTATTACGATAAAGCAAATTTTGAATTGAGAAATGAAAACAGGACCATTATGAAAGAAAAAGGGTTCAGAGCTTTCAGATATACTGTTCGTCAATGGCTTAAGCCAACTGTTTCGGAAGAACATGAAGGAAAGCTTATTCGTGTTCACCTTCCTTTTCCCGCAGAATGTGCAACTCAGTCTGACATAAAACTTTTGTCATCTTCTGCTGATCCATATATTTCTAATGCAGAACAAAGGACTGTTTTTTTTGAAAAAACATACGTTCCAGGTGAAGAATTTTTTGTTGAATATTCTTACGTTAATAAATCGACATACAAGGAAATAACACCATTAGCAGCAGAAGAAGGAAACCCAGGATTCTATCTTGATGAACAATATCCTCATGTCAGATTCACCCCTTACATAAAGATGATTGCCAAAGAGTTAACAGGGAATGAAAAGAATCCTTTAATGCTTGCCAGACGTGCGTATGAATGGGTAACGCATAATGTGGGATATTCCTATACAAGACCTTATTTTTGTCTGGATAATATTGCCGAATTCGCCGCTATAAACAGAAGAGGGGATTGCGGTGTAATGTCAACTCTGTTTATAACTCTTTGCAGAGCAATGGGAGTCCCCGCAAAATGGGAATCTGGTTTCTATACAACTCCTGTTGAGATAGGATGTCACGATTGGGCGATGTTCTACGTTGAACCATATGGTTGGCTTTATGCTGATCTTTCCATGGGCGAATCGACTGCTCGTTGCGGTGAGAAAGCATTATATAATCATTATTTTGGTAACTTGGATCCTTTCAGAACGGTTTTCTGCAACGATTTTCAAAAACAATTTGAACCTCCTAAATCGTTTATGAGATGTGACCCTTATGATAATCAGACGGGTGAGGCTGAATTTGAAGATGCTGGTCTATTCTTCAACGATTGGAGCTGTGGCAGAACGGTTATTTCAGCGGAAGAAATAAAATAAACTTTTGATAAGTTATATAATCGAGTAGGAGGCTAACCATTAGTTGATTAGCCGACCTCTCACACCACCGTGCGTACGGTTCCGTACACGGCGGTTCAATCATATTAAGCGCAAAGACTTGTATGCTTTGG
>SVRW01000022.1 GCA_015064625.1 Oscillospiraceae bacterium
GGAAAAGTAAAGGGAAAAGTAAAAAAAGTAAAGGAAAAAGAAGGATAACCTTCGAAATATTTTTTAAAAACTATTCCGAATTCCGCATTCCGAATTCCGAATTGAAAGTGTGTGATAACTGACACGCTGAAGGTGATACAATATTAAAGGAGCAAGGGGAAAAGCAGGACGGAGAGATGGGAAAAGTAAAGGGAAAAGTAAAAAAAGTAAAGGAAAAAGAAGGATAACCTTCGAAATATTTTTTAAAAACTATTCCGAATTCCGCATTCCGAATTCCGAATTGAAAGTGTGTGATAACTGACACGCCTTACATGATACAATATTAAAGGCGGGGCGAGGAAAACGGCTTGAAAGAGAGGAAAAAGTATGATTTACAACTGCAATGAAACAAACAAAAAAGCTTCGTTCTTCAGAGGAGAAAAACAAAAAAGGTGGTGATTTGATGGTTATAGAGGTTAAAAAGTCGAGTGTTGTCAGAGGGTACAAAGACGAACTTGTCCAAAGAGTTAAGGAAGAAAGCGAAAGAGAAACAAATTTTTGCGGTGAACGAAAACCCGAAACTTTCGAATTTGCGGAAAAATTGAAAAAAGAAGATGAAAACGTGGGCGTTGGCGGTGAACAAAATCTCATAACGCCTGAGCTTGTGGCTTTTGAGTTGTATGCCGTATACCTTAAATGTATGCAGGAGATACCCGTGCTTGTAAAGGACAAGGAAACGGGTAAGCAAGTACCTACAGGCGTTTATCAGTTCGATGCCAGATCAGCCCTTAAAGCGTTACAGCTTCTTGGAGATGCAGTAGGGCTTTTCAAGGATAAAAGTACCACGCCAACCCAAACGCAAACTTATGAGGATTTTTTGAAAAGCGGAGGGTTTGATTATGAATTCTGAAAGAAAGCGAAAAGCTGATGAGCCTTAGTAAAAAATTTAACCCTAAAAACGCAGGTCAGTACATAGAGCGTTTCCTTAAAATCAAGACAAAGGACAATAAAATAAAAAATCTGAAGCTGAACCAATCCCAGAAAAAGCTTTATGAAACAGTGAAAAGGGAGCATGAGGCAGGGAAGCCTGTCAGAATAATCATACTGAAAGCGAGACAGATGGGATTTTCCACAGCAACGGAGGCGTTGATATTTCACAGCACCGTTACCCGTGAAAACGTCAACAGCCAGATAACTGCTCATACGGGGGAAAGTACGTCAAACCTTTTCAATATGTCAAAGCTTTTCTACGATGAGCTTCCGCCAATAATGAAGCCTTTGTTGAAGGCGTCAAACGCAAAGGAGCTTATATTCGAAAATCCCACGAAAAATCAGAACGAAAAGAAAATTCTTCCAGGGCTTCGTTCAAAAATAAAATGCACTACGGCAAATGCTTCGGGAGTCGGACGAAGTGATACGTTGACCAATCTTCATATTTCCGAATACGCATTCTGGGAGGGGGATAAAAGAAGCACACTTACAGGTCTTATGCAGGCAGTTCCAAACCTTAAGGGGACAATGGTTATAATCGAAAGTACGGCAAACGGGTATGACGATTTCAAACGGTTATGGGATAGTGCGGTAAGCGGGGAGAGCGATTTCGTGCCTTTGTTTTTTCCTTGGTTTGAAATGAAGGAATACAGAATGAAAGCTTCGGATATTATTCTGACGGAAGAAGAAAAAGAGCTGAAAAAAGCCTTTTGTCTTGATGATGAACAAATAGCCTGGCGCAGATGGTGCATAAAAAACAACTGTGGCGGAGACGTGAGAAAATTCAGGGAAGAATACCCGTCCACCCCTGAAGAAGCCTTTATTATGACGGGCGAATGTGTTTTTGATAAGGAAGAGCTTTTGAAAAACATATCGCGTATGAAAGAGCCGTTGGACGTGGGTAGGTTTGAATATTCATACGATGGGATGAAAATTACTGATTTTCATTTTTCAAAAGAAAATTCGGGAGAAATAAAAATATACGAGCATCCCAAAAAAGGTGTCCCTTACGTTATAGGCGGTGATACTTCGGGAAACGGAAGCGACAGATTTGCAGGTCAGGTTATCGATAACGTTACGGGAAAGCAGGTTGCTGTGCTTTGTCATAAATACGATGAGGATATGTATGCCCGTCAGATGTATTGCCTCGGAATGTATTATAACAAAGCTCTCATAGGCATAGAAACAAATTTTTCCACGTACCCCGTCAGAGAGCTTGAACGTCTTGGATATCCAAAGCAATATGTGAGAGAAAGCGTTGATAACTATACTCATTCTGTGAAAAAAAGCTATGGATTTGTGACTAATTCAAAGACAAGACCCCTTCTTATTGCATCCCTCGTTTCCGCTGTGAGAGATGCGCCCGAAAACGTGACGGACAGAGCAACTGCGGGTGAAATGCTGACCTTTGTTTATAATGAGTCAAGGCGTCCCGAAGCGGCGGGGGGCGCTCATGATGATCTGGTGATGGCTTTGGGAATAGCCTTCACGATACGTGGGAGTCAGAGCATGACAGAGGAGCTTCCCACTAACAAATGGACAAAGGATATGTTGGAGGATTACAAAGCGGCAAACCGTGAGGAAAGGAAATATCTGCTGAACAAATGGGGGAAGCCTTCAAACAAATAAGAAAACAGGAGAACGTATGACAAAAAACAAGAAAAGAACTGACAGAAAAAAAGAATTTGAATACTTTAAAGAAAAATATTTAAATAGCAAAAACGCATTTGAAGCTCAAAGAAAGCTGATGGATAACAGAGAGCTTCTTTACAGAGGAACAAAAACTTTATTTTCCCCGTCCGGTGAGGAGGCGGAAAAGAGCGCAACCCACGTCAGAAATATAGTTTTTGAAAACATTGAATCTGAAATAGATTCATCCATTCCTGCTCCCAAGGTTACTGCAAAACGAAAAGAAGACGAATGGCTTGCAGAAGAAATTGAGGATATGCTGAAAAATATTCTTGACGTATTACCCTTTGAACAGCTCAACGACTTGCAGGAAAGAACGGCTTATATACAAGGGGGAAGCTATTTTCTCTGTGAGTGGGATGATACTGTGAGAAAAAAGGGAGCATCTGGGGAAATAGCCGTTTCCGTTGAGCATCCCAAGCAAGTAATTCCGCAAGACGGAATATACGGCTCTACGGATAATATGGATTACATATTCATAGAATCCGCAAGAACAAGGGGTTATCTCAAAAAACGATACGGTTTTGAAACGGAGGATGCAGAAGCTATCCCGGATATAAGAGGCGTCACAGATATTTCTGCCGCAGATGACCTTGTAACAGTTGTTACGGGCTTTTTCAAAAATGGAGAGGGAAGCATCGGAAGAATCGTTTTCACAGGAGATACGCTTCTTGAATACCTTAACGATTATCAATCAAGATACGTTTCCCGTTGCGTTAAATGCGGAGAAATCGGTAAGGACGTATGTACCCTTTGCGGAGGTGAAAAATTCATTCTCGAAAAAGAAGATTCCGAGGAGCTTTTTGAGGATATAGTCTGTACAGACGGGAGAGTTATTTCATGTATTCCTGTGGAAAAGGATGAGGACGGTTATCTGCTTGATGACGAGCCTATGGAGGAGATGGCGGAAAATCCATACGTAGACCCGCTTTTCCAGCCCGTCGGCGAAATGAGGAGAGTTCCTTATTATAAACCAAACGTTTATCCTTTGATTTTGAGAAAGAACGTTTCCGTTTTCGGTCAGCTTCTTGGAGAAAGCGACGTTGACGTGATTTCCGATCAGCAAAACACAATAAAAATGCTTTCTACCAAAATCAAAGAAAAGCTTTTGAAGGGTGGTTCTGTTTTAACGTTGCCTATAGACGTTGACGTGGAAACGACGGATGAGGAATTCAAAATTATGAGAATAGAAAGCCCCGATAAAATGAATATGATGCAGGTGTTCAATATTCAGGCTGATATTTCAGGCGACCTTACTTATATGCAGCACGTTTATAACGAGGCAAGAGAGATTCTTGGAATTACAGACAGCTTTCAGGGAAGAAGTGACAGTACTGCCACGTCGGGAATTGCAAAGGAATTTGCGGCTGCGCAGAGCGCAGGCAGACTTGAAAGCAAGCGCGTAATGAAAAATGCGGCTTATGCAAAGCTTTATGAAACGATTTTTAAATTTATGCTTGCGTATGCCGACGAACCGAGAACCTTGGTAAGTATGGACGGCAAGGGAAACCGAGTGTACGGTCATTTCAACAGATACGATTTTCTCTGCGAGGATGAATACGGAGAGCTTTATTGGAATGATGATTTCATCTTTTCCTGCGACGATTCCTCGTCGCTGGGCAAGGATAGAGAAAAAATGTGGGCTGAAACAAGAAATAATCTTGCTTCAGGTACGTTTGGTGACCCTACTTCTGTTTCAACTCTCGTTTTGTTCTGGAATATTATGGAACGCTTTCATTATCCCGGAGCTGCAGAGATAAAAGCACAGCTTATGGAACAAAGCGAAGAACAGAAGCTAACGTCTTCGGAATACGGGGCATAAGAAAGGAGGTGTGAAAATGAGCAAAACTTATTCGGGCAAAATAACAAACAAAAGCTCTCAGTACGTAGAAGCCATCTACAAGCAGAAAGCTCCCAAGGGTTCAAAGATAACCAAAAACAAATAAGCAAACTAAAAAGGAGATGTTCACAAAACATGGAAAATCAAACCGAAAAAGAAGAAATGACCTTGAACACGGAAGAAAATGAGCAACATTCCGAAACGGAAAACGTTGTTCAGAGCGGAGAAGAATTTGTAAGTCCCGAAAGGCTCAAGCTCCGCCATGAAGGAGAAGCGAAAAGAAGGGCTATAGAAGCGGAATTCAGAAAAATAAACGCAATTGACCCTTCCGTGAAGAGCTTCGACGACCTTATGCTTATGGAAAACGCAGATGAATTTGCCGACAGGGTAAGACGTGGTTATTCTCTCACAGATGCGTTTATCATAACAAACCAAAAAAAGCTTTCTCAAAGGATTAAAACTGCCGCTGTTCGTTCAGCTCTTGCAAGAATGGGAGCAAAAAAACATCTTACGGGGGCAGGGACCGGTGGCGGTGAAGCCGCAATTGACGTTCCCGCAGAAACCTATTCTCTGTATAAATCCTTATATCCAGGGATTACAGACGGAGAAATAAAAAAACATTACAAACAACATAACAAATAAAAAAACATAGCCGATTGCAAAAGCTGATAAAATAAAAAATTCGTTTTTGTGCGGTTTTCAATTGGCTAAAGCATAACAAATAAAAAGGAGAAATAATATGTCATTCAAACTTAAATGCTCACTCGCAAACACAACGCCTTCAATAGAATATGCAGAAGGAAAAAAAGGAGAAACCTTTCTTTACGGTGAGGCTCTCACCTTGTCAGAGGGTAAACTTACAAAATGTCAGGGCACAACCAAGCCTGAATTTATCTGTCTTGGCGACGTTATCTGCAAAGATGACGAAACTAAAGTTCCCGCTTTCAGAATTATGGATTTTTATCTTTTCACAGCTCCAATTTCCGAGGATGCTTCCGCATTGAAGGCGGGAGATAAGGTAACACTTTCCGCAGACGCTTTGGGCGTTACCGCAACAACCGCTTCAGGTGTTGCAGAAATCGTTGATACGGATACCGACAAGGTTACGGTAAAATTTTAATTTATAAATAAAAAGGAGAAAAAATATGGCAGGACTTACATTTTCTAAATCTTCAAATCTTAACAACAGCATTTTCGGCAAATCTCAGGAACCCATTCTTTTCAATATCGAAAAGAAAGCAGAAGCCTGGGAAGAAAAAAGCCAGATAAAAAATATTTATATGGTGGAAAACTCCAAAAACTTTGCGGAGAAAATAACATCAGTTACAAGCATGGATGAATTCCTCCCCGTTGGTGAAGGCGGTGCATACCCTAAAGCAGATATGCAAGAAGGATATTCAAAGGTTATCGAGCCTGAAACATGGAAAAGCGAATTCGTTATCACCCGTGAGATGATAGAGGATTCAAAGCTTCTTGACCTTAAGCATAAACCCGTCGCTTTCACAGACAGCTACTACCGTACACGTGAACGTTTCGGTGCAAGAATGCTTGCAGGCGCTATTAACGGAACTGACGTTGCACTGGGGGGCAAGTCCTATTCCGTAAGCGGTGCAGACGGACTTTCCTTCTTCCATAACGCTCATCCCTCAAAGGTAAACGGCAATATTCAGTCAAACCGTTTCTCAAACCTCTTTTCTAAATCCAACCTTGGAAGAATCGTTGAAAAAATGAGTCTTTTCAAGGACGATAACGGAAACATTCTCAATATTGCCCCTGATACTATTGTTATTCCTTATAACGCAGAGCTTATCGATACCGTATTCAGCGTAATAGGCTCTGAACGTGAACCCGGAAGCGCAAATAATAACTTCAACTATCAGTTCGGTATGTGGAACGTTATTATCTGGCCCTATCTCAATCAGTTTATCAACACTTCCGCAAACAATATGCCTTACATAATCCTTGACAGCTCCTATAACCAGCAAAACGGTGGTGCTGTATGGATCGACAGAGTTCCTCTTGAGGTTCGCTCTGCTGTTGACGATAACAACGACAACAACATCTGGAAGGGGTACGCCCGCTTTATGTGCGGCTTCAACGACTGGAGAGCTATGGCAGTCGGCGGTGTTGATGGAGCAGACGAGCTTATCTGATGATCTGGAAGGACATTAAAAGAGCGACTTTGCAACGGCTTTTCGCTACTGAGGACGGAACAGTGGTTATAAGCGACGCCAAAGAGTCTTACGTCGGATATATGCCTGCTGCGGCAAACGAGGGGATCTATCTCCTCGCCCATGCAGGTGGGATTGGAGTTAAAACCCTGAGGTTTGAGAAAAAGAGGAGTGACGGCAATTATTCAAGGTTTGATATGAATAAATACACCGAGGATTTCCGTTCCTTTACGGATGAGATATATATTGAAACCGAAGGCGTCAGACAAAGAATTTATGGATACGTTACGGAAGCGGCTTCCGTCCTCGTTTTGCCTGCGTGGCTTGAAGGAGAAATTACGGTTTATTACAATCCGCTTCCGCAGATTATAACGCTGTCTACTCCCGACGAGGAGGAAATAAGGCTTTTGCCAATGGCAGCTTCCTTGCTTCCTCTCTATATGGCTTCTCAGATTTTCAAGGATGATGATATGAGACAAGCGGTTCAGCTTCGCAACGAATTTGAGACGGGGCTTGCGAGACTATCCGCTATGACAATCCGTGACAGAAAAAACAAAGAAAAGTTCACGTCCGTTACGGGTTGGATATAAAAAATATACTAAAAAAATGCGGAGGGTCTTAAAGGCTCTCCGCAGAGGGAGGTTAATATTGAAATTTAATTTACCACCGTCAAATTCCGTAAGCACCGTGACGGTTACGAATTTTGGCGGTATTGACCTTTGGAATTCCCCTGAAAACGTAGATAAGAACCGTTCTCCTTTATGCGTAAATATGATAAGGGATAAAAGCGGTTCTGTGAGAAAAAGAATGGGGTATGAAAGAATTTCTCAAGAATGCTTTGACGGCAGAATAAACGGGGCTTGCTATTTCGGCGGAATGCATTATATACATTCTGGAAAAAGGCTTTTTTCTGTTTCTGATGAAGGAGAAAAAAATCTTATATACGAAGGTCTTGAAGATGAAAAAAGCGTTTTTATCCCAACCTCTGATAATCTTTATATAATTTCCAAAGGCGGAATATATTTTGTTGGCGTTGAAGGTGAATGTAAAACACTGGAGAGCGTTGCATACGTTCCTACAGTAATAGTTTCTAAAGCTCCCGCAGGGGGCGGAACTTTATATGAGGACTACAATCTTCTTTCTGACACTTGGCGTGAGCAATTTCTCGCTGACGGTGAAAGCACAGTTTACAAATTGGAAAAAAACAACGTTTCTGCAGTTATAAGCGTTGAAATAAGGGACGAAAATGGAGACTTTCAAATTTTAGAAAAGGACAAGTATTCCGTATCAGCATCAGACGGAACTGTAACCTTTAAAACAGCACCGGAAAAATATTCTGTCGTAGGTATGGATAACGTTGTTATAACCGCAAAAAAGGACGAGGGAAACAAAGAAATGCTTTACGGTTGTACTGTAGGAGTTGTATACGGTTCGAGTGGAAAGAATGACAGACTTTTCATCGGTGGAAACAATAACCATAAAGGAATGGATTTTTTTAGTGAATCCGGTGACTTTTCATATTTTCCACATATGAATTATTCAAAGCTTTCAGATGAAAACATAAGCGGATATTCAGTTGCAAACGGTTCTCTTTACACTCATTTTGAGGCGGATTTTTCCATTGGCAAAAGCCGTATCATAAAACGTGACGGTGCAGAATCAAAGGACGGCAGGGAAATATTCGTTATTACGGATGAGTTTTACGCTCCTTCATTGGCTTCGTCTTTTACGGCTATACCGCTTAACGGTGAGGCTTTGTACTTAAGTAAAAAAGGAGTTTACGGAATTACGGTTTCAGACGTTACGTCAGAGAAGGTTTGTCAACTCAGAAGCGCATATCTTGGAGACGCTTTTGAAAAGCTCGGTGAGGAAGAATTGGAAAATGCTCACGCTGTTGTTTTCGGCGATTTCTTCTTTGTTGTTGCAGGGGAAAAGGCTTTTATCCTCGACGGAAGCCATAAAAGCTATTTTGAGGGAACGCCTCTTTGCTCATTTCAATACGAATGTTACTATTGGGAAAATATTCCTGCAAGGGTAATCTGGACTGACGGAGAAAGGCTTTATTTCGGAAGCGCAGACGGAAAGGTTTTCCGCTTTTTTACGGATCGTTCTATGAGCGGTTCGTATACAGACGACGGAGAAAAGGTTGTGTGCTTTTTTGATACTGCGCAAATAACGGGAAGAGCTTTTTTCAAAAAAAAGACTTTCGTTTCCGCTTCTGCAAAAATAGGAGCGCATCTTAATACGGGAATAAAAATATACGCCAAAACCGACGGAGTATGGCATGAAAGACCCGTTTATGACAGTATGGGCAGAGGAAAATATCTGGATTTTTCCCTTGTGAATTTTGAAAGCATGAGCTTTTCTTCCAACAGAAGCGAGGTAACTCTTTGTGGAAAGGTGAGAATAAGGAATACGGATTCGGTAAGCTTCAGACTGATGAACGATGAAGCAGAGCCTTTTGTTCTGATTGCATTCGGCACGGAATACGTTCAGAAAAACAACTACATCCGTTGAATTCAGAAAAGGAGAAAAAATGATTGAAGAAATAAAAATTATAAGCGAAGAAGAAATAAATGAAAAAGGTGTATGTGCCGCCCCTACGGTACTTGCAGGACCACCTGAAGAAAACAAAAAAATGTTTGACAGATTATGCAGAGAGGTTGTTATTCCCCGCTTGAACAGCCTTATTGCAGAAAGCAAAGTGTTAAAGCAGGAATCAACACAGAATACCCAGACGGCAGAGGAGCTTGAAAATGCCATTGAAGTATTGATAAATGACATCGGGGATATTTCTGAGGTTGATATTTCAGGTTCAGACCTGTGTCAAAAAATAATTGCGCTTAAAGAAGCGTTTTTGCAAAGCGTTGTCGATATCAATCGAAGTATAGGTGCTTTAGACAATCTTGAGTTTGTTGCGCCCTCTGTGGTAAGTGCGTTGAATTATCTTTACGATATGGTATCTCCAAACGCAATATCAGAAGTAAGCTCTCTGTATGAACCAAAGGATAAAGATTTGATGAAAATCGTGAAAACTTTTGACGTTGCCGAGGGAAAGCACAAATTATTCGTATGTAATGCGAAATTCCCCAAAATCTCGGGTCTTTCTGCCGGAGATGTATGCGGACGATTATATTTCGACCCTTACGTTGTAAAGGAAAGATATGCATCGTTCAGAAGTGCAAACCTTGAAAAGTTTACGGAAGTTGTTGAGAGAAAGCATTATATGAATATAATGACCCTCGTTTCTCAAAACGATGAAACTGTAAAGGCTTATTTACAGATAAGATATTCCACTTCATTGGACGGATACGTTCTTGCTTTTTCCAACGGAGACGGCTACTCATGCATATGGGCATCCGATAATTTTTCCATGGACGGAATATCTCACGTGAAGGGGTATACATCAGGCTTTTATACCGATTTGTGTTCGGGATACGTAATAGAACAGGTTGAAGAAAATATTTCATGGCTCGTTTGTTCGGAGGAGTTCGAAAGTGAATTTTATTGGGAGGAGTTGGGTTCTTCAAATATTAGTGATGTGGAAACAGATATTTCCGCAAGCAAAAGCGGTAGATATACCACTTTGGTACTTACAAAGGGAGAAAGCGCAAAAAGCGTTGTTATAGAGGATGGAATCGATGGATATACCCCCAAAAAAGGGCAGGACTATTTTACCGAAAAAGAAATTGAAGAAATATCTGCTTCTATCGAATCGAATCTGAAAAAGGAAATTGATGCTTCTTTGTGTGTATCACCTGAATTTGCAAGGACAACCGATGAATGTACGGACGAAACAAAAATGTACGTTCTTCCCGATGGATATGTATATGCTTATTTACAAGGAGAGGAGACCGCATATAATTTCGCAATCGCTCTCAGTGCTAACGTAAAAGTCGAATACGGAGAAGAAAATTCTATTAGCGGCTACGTAACTACGGGATATATTCCTATTACGTGGATTCAGAATTACGTTGTAAGGGTTTATGCGTCTGATATCTATATGGATGGTACTACGTCTCCAATTTCTATAGAGGGATATAGTTCTGATAAAGAATTTGTTGGTATTATGTCGGATCCTCCTTATACAACGGAAGAAGGATGGTATACGATAGAATTGGTCGAAAAGGCATTTCCGAACGGGAGTGTAGATATGGTGAGAATCAGCGTCCGACTCAGCCAGTATGAGCTTAACATCGAAGATGATGTCGTTAAATCCCTTTTTATTGATTTGCCTAATGAAAACAAAACTACGTTATCGTCAGGTTGGCAATCCACGGGAGTTCAATTTGTTTCTTCTGAATACACGTCGAAGGTAAATGAGCTTGAACAAATGGCTCATATAAATACAGACAATATTTATCTTTTGGAGCAACAGCTTGACGGATTGGAAAAGCACCAACCGGCGTATCCTTCACTTTGGGATAGTGCTGTAGCGGAAGCCACCGAAAAAATAAAGGAGAAAACGAAAGCATTTGGCAGAAACGGCGTCACTTTTGCATTTTTCTCGGATAATCATAAAAGTCTTGGGTATTCGGCAGATTTGATTTCAAACGTTGCCAAGGAATGTAATATTCCCTTCGTGTTCTACGGTGGGGATTCTGGAGTCAATGGTACAGTTGAAGCTCCTTCGGAAATTGAAGCGAACGAGAAAGAATTTTCTGATTTTATAAAATGCATTCCCGAAGAAAGATTTTGCAGGGCTATAGGGGAATACGACGGTTCATATACTTTGCATACAGGGGAAAAATATCATCTTCCATGGGAAGAAAAATACAGCCTCCTCATGTCACCTATGGCTGTATTCCAGAACAGAGTGTTTGGCGGTGACGGAACGTATTACTACACCGACGATATCACTTCAAAAACACGTTTCATAGTTCTCAATTCCGTTTGGTTCAACTATAAAACCAATGCAGACGGTACTGTGAATAATACAGACGGCTACGGATTTGGTGAAGAACAGATAAAATGGCTTTGTGACGTGCTTCTTGAGCTTCCTGAAGATATGAGCGTTGTGTTAGTATCTCATTCTCCTGTTACAAATAACGACTACAGCAATCTGCGAGATGCTTTTATCGTTCAAGGTGTTGTCAACGCTTTCGTTAATGGAGAGACGTATACAGGTAATTATTCCGACGGTAATGATATCGAAAATAACGCTTCAGTTTACGTTTCATTTGATAAAAAAGGGAAGGTCATCGGCTGGTTTTCAGGTCATATTCATAAGGACGTTATAACCTCCTTTGATGCTCATACGGGAAATAAGCTTTCTTTCAATACGGTAACAATAACATCTGATGCTGATATGTCCCACGATAGCGCAGAGGATACAAGAGAAGGCGACACAGAATGTGCCGTTGATTTTGTTACGGTCAATAAAAAAACAGGCGAAGTCTATATTGTCCGCCTTGGCGTGGGAAGCGACAGAACGTATAACTATTTGGAGGTATAACTTAATGTATATAACGGCAAACACAATTATAACCGCAGGCGCGGTTATCGGTGCACTTGGTTCAATCTTTGCGTTAATATTTTCTTTATATCGCAGGTATCTGAATCAGAATAAACAAGCTGATGAGATAAAGCGAATAAAGGATGAGCAGACCTTGATTTTCTATGCTTTGCTCGCTTGCCTTGACGGACTTCAACAGCTTGGTGCGAATCACACAGTTCCCGAAATGAAGGGTAAATTGGAAAGGCATCTGAACGAAAACGCACATAAATAACAAAAACAAAGGAGGTAAAATATAATGGATATGACGGAATATATTTATCCCGAGCTGATTTTTATCGTTCCGTTTCTTAATGTAACGGGATGGTGGATAAAGCATAAAACGTCCGTAGAAAATAAATATATCCCTTTGATTCTGGGAATTTTTGCTACGGCACTTTCTTCCTTTTACATATATTCTTCCATGAATAAAGGAATATGGGAGAGTCTTTGGGGCGGAACGGTTCAGGGGATATTCATGGCGGCAACGGCGGTTTACGCAAATCAGCTCGCCAAAACGTCCAAGGAGGAAGATAATGATAATAACAATTGACGCAGGTCATACAAAAAATACAAACGCAGGAGTTATAAAAGGGTATTACGAGGGCAACGCCATGTTTATTCTTGCGAATTATCTGAGAGAAGAATTGCTCAGATATAAGGATACAGAGGTTGTCCTCACAAGAGACGAAAATGAAAATCCAACCCTTGCGGAGAGAGGGAGTCTTGCGATAAACAGCAAAAGCAAGATTTTTATTTCCCTTCATTCAAACGCGGTAAGTAACGCTGAATCTGCCGCATACGTTTGCGGCTTTTACAGCGTGAAAAGGGAAGTTTCAAAGGAGCTTTGTACAAAGCTTGTTTCTGCGGTAACAAACGTTATGAAGGAAACGACTGACGCATGGAACAGAGGTGCGCTTACGAAGAAAAATTCCGCAGGGTCGGATTATTACGGTGTGTTGAGAAGCTCTGTTGCGGGTAAAAGCGAAGTGGAATATTCCTTTATTATAGAGCATGGTTTTCATACAAACAAGAAAGAATGTGAGTTCCTTATGGAAAACGCAAATCTGAAAAAAATAGCAGAAGCTGAAGCAAAAACTTTAGCTGAATATTTCGGTATGAAGGAAAAAGCTAATTTTGCCGTTTTGCGAAAGGAGATTCCCAGTGGCAGCGACCTTAACGACTACATTGAAAGCGGTGAATATTATTTCAGCGGGATTCCGGGAAGCGTTAAAAATCCGCCTGCCGTGGAAAGCGAAAAATCCGCATTCATTCTCGACGTGACTACTTGTCTTTACGAAGGTATTCCATATTCTGTTCAACGGATATATTACGTTACCTCAGGAAAGGAATACGTAAGAGGACTATATATAAACAACGGCAGATTCGATGAAATACATAAGGATTGGAGTAAAAAATGAGTTATTCAAAAATTTATAATTACGACGATTTTCTTTCTTTTCTTTCAGATAGCGGGTATGCGGAGTCTGCGAAGAAGCAAAAGGATGCTCTGAACGCTTCTCTTGAAACCCGACTTTCTGAATTTGAAGCAAAGAAAAAGAATATAAACAGAGAGTCCGATGAGCTGGCAAGACAGGCATATATTTCTTATTTGTCCGCCTCAAAGGAGCTTCCCGAAAAGATTGATGCATCGGGACTTAACGGCGGTGCGGCTGATAATCTCTATCTGTCCCTTGCAAATGAATATCAGAATAATTATACTGACATAGGCAGAGACAGACAGGAAAAGCTTGATGAGATGGACCTTGAAATGTCAAAGGCAAAGCTTTCAAGCGATAAAGATTATGCTGATTCAATGGCAAAGCTGTACGGCTCGGCTGTGGATAAATTCCTTGATGCGAGAGAAAACGAGGAAAAAAGAAAGTTTGAAAGCTATCTGAATGATACGAAGCTTAATGACAACGCGGCGGATAGAAAAGCCGATGCGGAAAAAGAAAAAGCCGACAGAGAGCTGGAGTTAGCAAAGCTTGCTTTTGAAGCCGGAGACAGCTCCTTGCTTGAAAAGCTGGGAATAAAGCCCTCAGTTACGGTTGGCGGAGTTGCTGGCGGTGCTGTGAACGGTATTATAAGCGGTGCGAACGGTGGAGCATCAAGCGGTGTTTTGCCCAACACTGAAAACGCATCAGACCTTTCAAAGCTTCTTGATTATGCCGTATCATTGGCTGAATACGGAAATTATGATTTGCTTTGCCAGATAACGGGCATGAGCAAAGAGGATGCGGCATTGAAATTCTCGGAAGAAAAATCGGGATATACAGATTCTCAGATAAGAGATGCGGCAAAGCTTTTCATGAGCGGGGATTATAGCAATAACGTCCTTGGCATACTAAAAGAGGCTTACCCCGAATATACCTATTATCAGATATGGAAGCTTTGGGAAAGCGTTGCTGAAAATGATTGGATGATGAAGATCAACGGCTACAGAGGACCGAAAGCGTAGCAAACGCAAAGCGTTTGCGGTGAAATTCGCTTTCAGCGAGTGAAATCCGCTTTCGCGGATGAAATGTTGCTTCGCAACGTGAAATTTTTGGCTTTGCCAAAAGTTAAGGAAAGAAAAAATCTTTCGGATTTTTTCTTGAATTGTATTTCTTTTTGCTTTGAAAAAGCATCCCCTCTCGCAGTACGTCGGTACAGCTTCGGGGGTTGCTTTTCCAATCACGTCATTTTTTCCTATTCTCTGAACGCAAAGCGTTTGCGGTGAAATTCGCTTTCAGCGAGTGAAATCCGCTTTCGCGGATGAAATGTTGCTTCGCAACGTGAAATTTTTGGCTTTGCCAAAAGTTAAGGAAACTTTTCTCACTACGTTCGAAAAGTGAATTATTGTGTATCAGCGGGATATGGGGACGGGGTCGATTTTGATATAATAAACAAGCTCGATTCAAGGGAAAAACCTCGAACCGAGCTTTTATTATTCAGCATTCCGAATTCCGAATTGACTCGTCATGCTTTCTCTACGAGGGTAATATTAGCAGGGGTAATTCCTGCTTCTGAATAAACGATTTCGGCTATTTGTGCCACCTCGGTTTCCAAAAGTCCATCACTTTTAACGATAACGTTTGCTTTATCCCCTGAAATTACCGTAACACATTCGGAAAAGCCTTTCGCTTTTATAAGAGCCTCGATGTTTGCTTCCATAGTCATTTCTTCAACGATTTTTGCAATATCAGCGAGAGCCTGCTCTTTTGTATCTGCAAGGGCGTCTCCGCTATCAACTATTGTCTGAAGAACGGCTATTGCTTCATCTCTTGCTTTTTCACGGTTTGTCATTGCATCGGAAAAATAAGAATCGTCTTTTTCAACGTCGCTTTGGTTGTTTCCGACGAGTATTGGGTTTCCAAGGATTTTGCCTGCTTCGTCGTCCTCGTCTTTACCGTTCGGAATTAGCATACTTACCCCGACAGCCGCAACGACAAGCACAAGACAAATGCATCCAAGAAACGCTTTTGAATTTAAAAGCTTTTTGTAATCGTAATTTTTGACCTTTCTCCATAATACTTTGAATTTGTTTTCGCTGTTCATATTTTCCTCCATTTATAATTTGTTATATATGTATTGTCTTTTTTCGAGACTTATACAGCAAATTAAGCTCCCACAATACAGCCTATGGCGTTGTCGGGCAAATCGAAAAGTGCGGAAACTAAAGTAATTATTTTAAGCCGTTCCGATTCACCGCCCTTTTTGCAAACAACTGCCACACCCTTTATTTCGGGCAGGTTTTCTTTAAGTATAACTAATTTTTCCTCACCGTTTGACGACGTTATAACGTATTCTTTTGAAACGGTTTTTGAGGTTGGCTTTCCTTCCGCGTATTCCGTATCTAACTTTTCGTTTGCGGCGTATGAATATGAATAACCGCCTTCCAGCGTTACCATAACTTCGCAATCGACTCCGCAGGCGGTTTTTAAAAGCTTTTCCAGACTTTCCTCAATAACGACAGCGTATTCTGCAGAGGAAATTTTATCTGATGAGGTTTTTGTCTCTCCGTCTGGAAGAAGCAAAAGTATTATTCCGGCAAGAAAGGCAAGCAGAATAAATCCTATTCCCTTAATTTTCAAAAGCTTTGTTATCTTATTCATAGCTTAATTTCCCGTATGTGTAGGTGTTGAGAAACTTGTTTATTGTTTCAGAATGTTCTGAATCCTCGTCTGAAAGTTTGACTGTAGCTGTCACGTTTCCGTCTATGTCTATTACTATGCAAACGTCTATGGGAATTATTCCAAATTTTTCTTCAATTTCATCGCAAAGCTCTTTTTCCGTTATTTGTATTGCAATTGCTGTCAGACTCCCCTCGGCTTGAGGCTGGGATATATAGCTGTCAAAATCTTTTTCGGCTTTGAATCCCGAGGTAATGCTTTTTAAGGCGTCTGACAAAGGACTTACTACAGCAACCGTGCATATTAAAGCGGAAATGTATTTTACGTATTTCCCTAAAGGTGACCCATCTGAGATGACGGACGCAAGAGAACCTGCGATTCCGGCTATAAGAAGAATTGTAAAATAATTTTTCATACGTTTACCCCTGTTTTTGCGAATACCGCCACGGATATTATGAAAAGCATCCCTATTCCGCACATTATGGCGACGAGAATATTGAAAAGAGAATTTATTTCATAGAGAAAGTCAGATTCCTTGTCAAGTCCTAAAGCTTTTGCCAGAATGGCACAAAGCAAAATAGACAGCTTATAAAGTACGGTGTAAATTATAGGCGGGAGAATAATGGAAAAAACCGTTACTGCACCTATAGCCCCAACTGTTGCTTTTACAGTTCCTACGGCAGTTATTACGGATTTTATGTTTTCACCCAACATATTACCTATAACGGGGATAAAAACCCCAGATGCGAATTTAAGGCTTCTTATTGCGGCATTGTCAGCAGCCGCTGCCACTGCGGTCTGAAATACCATAATAAACCCGAACATTGAAAACAAAAAAGCGAGTAAAACACTTACTGTGTTTTTTATCAGAGAGGATACGGAACGAAGATTTACAGAGGATGGCAACGCTGAAATTATGGCAAGGGCGAAAGCGATGCCTAAAAGCGTCAATAACACCTTGTCCGATATGATTTCAACCGTTGATATAAAAAGCAACAGAGTTGAAGCGGAGGACGATGCGGCGGCATTGTTACCGCCCGATATCTGCAAAGCCGTCATTACTGGCATGAGTGAAGCAAAATAGGCGGTAAGTCCGTCAAGGGACTTTTTTGAGGTTTCGAAAACCTGCGACGCTACCGAATACGTGGAAGCGGATATGAGAAGAACGGTAAAAAAATCGTAAGTAGTATTTAATGCCGAATTATCAGATAAGGATTTTGCTGATTTGAAAAGAGAAGCGATAACTATAAGGGAAACAGTGACGGAAAACCCAACGGTTACTGATTTTATCCCGCTTGCGAAAGCATCCTTGAAAATAGCGTATAGCTTTTCGGGAAAGAAAATGCCTTTATCGCCCTTCATTTCTTCTTCTGTCAGGTATGAGTTATCTTCGAGAGAGAAATCCGCCAAGTCACTTTCGACGGTGTCCTCTTCCCATGCGGATGCTTCAAATGGAAACAGAAGCAAAAGCAAAAAAGCCAGAATGAGCTTAAAGCATTTGCCTTGCACTTTCAAGCACCTCCTTTATCAAAGGAACTGACAGATAAATTATGGAGAGCTTGCCCCCTAATTCAACCTTGGATGCTATTGAATTTTCCCCAAAGTCACGGCATATTTCTGCGGTAAGCTGGCAAAGCAATGCAACGAATAAGGCTTTCCCCAAAGGCTCGAAAAGGTTCCCGTAACCTTTTACGTATTCAAGAAGCTCTTTTATTATCGAAAGCTCTTTTACGGCAACTCCAAGGAGAATAACTCCCGCTCCTGCGGAAGCATAAGGGGCGAATTCGCTTTTTATACTTTTAAGCAGAGAAATTCCGCAAACGCAAAAGAATGCGGCGGCACAGTATGTAAAAATATTCATAGTCTATAACCCGAAAACACTTCCTATGGTTCGAAACAACGTTGCAATTTCTCTTATCAGCACAAGCATAACCGCAATAACTCCTGCCAAGGTGACAAAAGTGGCTTGCTCGTCCTTTCCGCTTTTTTGAAGGAGCTGAACGCCAACACCTGTCAGAAGCCCAACTCCTACTATTTTTAAAATCAAAGAAACATCCATGCTTTTCCTCCCTGAAAGGTTCAGTACAGCAAAACGGCAATAACGCATGAAACAAGCAATGACAGCGTTTTATACAATTTGCTTTTTGATATATATTCGGCTCTTTTTTGTGACAGCTCTTTTTCCATAGCTTGCATGGCGTTACGTGTGAGCTTTATTTGAGTATCTCTGTCAACAAGCCCAAGAGTCTGGGTGAATTCTTTAATCTCCATACATAAAAGGGGAGAGCAGGCTTCTTTGGCAAGAGCCATTATCTTGTCCCCAAAAGAACCTCTTGTTGAAGCAATAATTTTTGCAGCTTCCGTATCTCCTGATGAGGATACGTATTTTGAAAAAATATCCGCAAGTGGTAAGGAAAGCTTTTCTATACCCGTCATAATTTGGGAGAGCAGGGAATGAAGCTCCTCGGCGTCATTGATTTTACAAAGCTCGCATCTGCTTATTGTGTTCCCCATAAAAACTCCCGACGATACCGTCAGAATGATAGCAAAAAGCTTTATCATGAAACATTTTACCTTTCTTCAATCTTTGTTATCTTGTACAAGTATTCTTCGCCCTTTTTCTCTATTCCTACGGTATATGAAAAAAGCTTTGCTTCAAATAGCTTTTTGACAAATTCCCGTTTTTTTACGTCTTCTT
Organism: Oscillospiraceae bacterium; assembly: GCA_015064625.1. Classification (GTDB taxonomy): domain Bacteria; phylum Bacillota; class Clostridia; order Oscillospirales; family CAG-382; genus SIG653. The sequence goes on from SVRW01000022.1 coordinate 18,977, forward strand.
CGTTTTTTCCGTGAACAGAGCATACGAAGCTGACTCCTGTGTTGCATCCGCCTAAAATTGCGGAAACGTCATCCTCTGAAATCTCGTCGCAGACAATTATTTCGGGTGACATTGTTCTTGTAAGCAGCTCTATGGCACGTTTTTTGTTTATACCGCATAGAAAATCGCAAAACCCTTTTCGAGCTATTCCCTCTGAAAGCTCAAACCGCTCGTCAACGACTCCGACTCTGTATGCAGGAGTAAATTCTCCTGTGGAAATCAGATGAATAAGGCTTTTAAGATAAGTTGTTTTTCCTTCTCCGGGAGGGGAAATAACGAGTATTCCGCAGGGGCGTTCCTTCATGAGAAGTGCGGCTTCTTTGGCAAGGAATGGAATAAACGTGTTAAGCCTTATGTTTATAGAAGTTATTTCAAGAGCGGAAATAATTCTTCCCTCTAACATAAAAGCTCTTCCGCATACTCCTGCTCTCCCACCGCCTGAAAGGGGAATGAAACCGTTTTTTATAGTTTCTTCAAAGGAATATCTTGAGTAATTACAAAGGGCTGAAACGCATAAATCCATCTCTGCGGAGGTTGTTATCATCCCTTTTTCAACTGTCGTTTCGCGTCCTTTTTCATCGAAGGTAATATTTCCTTTTTCACAGGTCACTGAAACAGGACCGCCTGTTCTCATTCGTATTTCCGTAATATGCTTGCATTTTAAATTTATAAGAGCCTTTGAAAGCCTTTCGGGAAGATATATGAGAACAGAATCAAAGTTCATGCTTTACTTACCTCTTTTGTCTTTGAACGTAAAATGCAACGGGAACGTATGATAAGATAGAGAGAACTATTTTAAATAATCCCCATCTTGGAGATGTTTGCGAGTGGAACAAAAAGGAAATAATACTGCATTCGCACACTGTGGCTGAAAGTGGAAAAATGAACTCTCTGAATACGTCTATTTTCATACCGCTTACTTTTCTGAGTCTTCCGTAACAGAGCAGAAACGAAAAAGTGTTTGAAACTATAAGGAGAATAACGTATCCTCCTTCTCCTGCGCTTTTGATGAAAAAGAGAATGGATAAAAGGCGTAAGGCTGAATTGTAAAGACCGTATCTGAATACCCGACTTTCTTCTCCAATGCTTTTCAGAAGCCCGTCACTTACGGTTTCTATGTACATGAAGGGCGTTACCGTAGCAAGTGCTTTTATATACTTTGCACTCTCAACGCCGCCGTAAAGCAGATTGGCAATATCGGGAGCCAAAAAGAAAAAAATGCTACCTGCGGGAATGGAATAAACGGCTACGGTTTTCATTATTTTTTCAATTTTTTTATCTCTCAGCGTTTTGTTTCCTGTGCCCGAAATTTCAGGTATGGCAACGGACACAACGGCGGATAAAAAAGAAAATGGGAAGAAAAGGGCAGGAATAGCCATTCCACGAATGATCCCAAAAACTGATAAAGCCTCACTTTTGCTTCCCATGCTTATCTCAAGCATAGCGGGGATGAGAACGCTTTCTGCGGTGTGAAGTATATTTGACGTGTATGCACTCCCAGCTATAGGCAACGTTACTTTGCTTACGGAAATAATGCTTTCTTTTCGGGTGAGGGCAGGGAGAACTGGCGTTCCTTTTTCTTTTCCTAAAACGTACATAATACAAAGCACGAGGAACGAGGAAAGCTCTCCAAGGGTAAGACCTGTAACTATAAAAGTGCAAAAGCTTTCAAGACTTTGTTTTCCGATTAAAAAGGTTTTGAAAAAGAATATTATAACTGCAATTTTTACCGTTTGCTCGAAAAGCGAAACGAGAGAGGGCTTGTATATCTGCCCTGTGCCCAGCAAATACCCTTTCAGACAAGCGGAAACAGCCATAAAAATCATGCTGAAGCCAAGGATGAAAAGAGGCTTTGCGGTACGTGCATCTTTTAAAACGTATGTTGCCATAAAGGGAGATAACGCCATCAGTAACACGGATACTAAAAGACTTATTAAAAATGCTATGCATATCCCCATGGAGAGAATTCGTCTTCCTGTGGCAATACCTTCTTTTTTGCTGTAAAAAGCCAGCTTTTCCGAAACAAGTCTTGATATGGCAACGGTGAAGCCCGACGTGGCAAAGGTGGCAAAAAGGGAATACACGGACATTATAAGCTGATAAAGCCCCATGCCCTCTGTCCCGATTCGCGCTGCAAGATATGAGCGAAAAAGCATACCTTCGCCCTTTATCAGAAAAGAGATAATAGTTAAAACTGCCGCTCCGGTGAATATATTTTGTGCTTTTTCTTTTTCGGACGATTGTAAATTCGCTGACTTTACCAAGTTTATATACCTCAATATTGCTTTTTTTAAAATATATTGAAAAATAATCATAAATATTCTTGAAACTTCAAAACAAATATGTTATAATAGGCAAAACAAAAAAATAAAAGGTGGAGGTTGCCCATTTGAAAATGGGTGTGCGTCTGGTATGGTTCAGGAAAATATCGATTTTTTGAGAAAGTATGACGGTGAGGTTGCTTCGGCTATAGAAGCAGAGCTTAAAAGACAAAGAAGAAACATAGAGCTTATAGCTTCTGAAAATATTGTTTCTGAGGCAGTTCTTACTGCTCAAGGCTCTATCCTTACAAATAAATATGCAGAGGGTTATCCCGCCAAGAGATATTATGGAGGATGTGAATACGTTGACGTTGCGGAAAACCTTGCCCGTGAAAGAGCAAAAAGACTTTTCGGCGCAAGCTTTGCAAACGTTCAGCCCCATAGTGGCGCACAGGCAAATACGGCTGTTTACCTTGCTTTTTTGAAGCCCGGTGATACGGTTATGGGTATGAGTCTTGCTCATGGCGGACATCTTACGCACGGTAGCCCTGTTAATATTTCAGGTCTTTATTTCAATTTCGTTGATTACGGTGTTTCAAGCGAAACTCAGCGTATTGATTATGATCTTTTCGAAAAAAAAGCTCTTGAATGTAAGCCTAAGCTTATAGTTGCAGGTGCTTCTGCTTATCCAAGAATTATCGATTTTGCGAGAATCAGAGAAATTGCCGATAAATGCGGTGCTCTCTTTATGGTGGATATGGCTCATATTGCAGGTCTCGTTGCAGCAGGCCTTCATCCAAACCCTGTTGAGCATGCTCATATAGTTACTTCCACTACACATAAAACATTGAGAGGCCCCAGAGGCGGTCTTATACTTACAAACGACGAAGAATTTGCAAAGAAAATCGATAAAGCTATTTTCCCTGGAACACAGGGCGGTCCTCTTATGCACGTTATCGCCGCTAAAGCCGTTTGCTTTGGCGAAGCCTTGAAGGATGAATTCAAGGAATATCAGAAACAAATCGTTAAAAATGCGGCTGTTCTTGCGGACAACCTTGTTAAAGAAGGCTTCAAGCTTATCTCAGGCGGTACGGACAACCATTTGATGCTCGTTGACCTCAGACCCTTCGACCTTACAGGTAAGGAATTCGAAAAACGTCTTGATAAGGTTTGCATCACAGTTAATAAAAACGCTATTCCTGATGACCCACAGAGTCCTTTCGTTACAAGCGGTATAAGAGTTGGAACTCCTGCTGTTACGTCCAGAGGCTTCAAGGAAGAAGAAATGGTTAAAATCGCCTCTCTCATGAAGCTTACCGCAACAGAATTCGAATCCAAAGAAGAATTTATCAAAGCAGAAGTTAACGCTCTCTGCGATAGATTCCCAATTTATTAGTCCAGGCGGACGGCTAATGTGGTAGTTGCCTCGTTCTGATTTGTCGTGGGGTGATTTGGTTTGAATTTGGAATTTTTTTAATTCGGAATTCGGAATTCGGAATGCGGAATAAATGTAGCTTTTCTCTCTGCGTTCGAAAAGCATTTACTAAGATAATACGTAAAAAGTATGATCCTCCGTTTGATTAGCATCATTCGGAGGATTTTAGCGTGTAATATGTGAGAAAACAGCCTTCTTTTGCTATTGACAATTATTTATAACCGTGGTATAATTTACAAGATAAAAATTCTTCAAAAGTGAGGAAAAAAGAATGAAAGAGAAATTGGAAGCATTACTTAAAGACGGTACTGCAAGTATACAGAATGCACAGACCGAAGCAGAGCTTCAAACGGTTAAAGGTGCTCTTCTCGGTAAACAGGGAAGCATAACGGAGCTTCTTAAAGAAATTCCAAAGCTTGACGTTGCTCTCCGTCCCGAAATGGGAAAAGCGGTAAATAACGTAAAAACGGCTCTCAGCGAGCTTATCGAAACACGCAGAGAGGAATTGAAGCTGAAGGCTTCGGAAATTTCTCCCGATTTTGACTGCACCGTTCCCGGAATTGAGCCACAGATTGGCGGACTTCATCCCATAACACAGATGTGCTATGACCTTAACGATGCTTTTCGTTCCATGGGCTTTGAGATTTTCAGCGGTCCTGAAATAACAAGCGAATATTTTGCATTTGATAACCTTAATTTCCCTCCCAACCATCCTGCCCGTGAAAGCATGGATACTTATTGGCTCTTTGAACATGACAGCGGAGAAGCAAACGAAAAGCTTTGTCTCCGTCCTCACTTGACGGGTGATAGCGTTCGCTATATGCAGACCCATAAACCTCCTTACAGATTTGTATACCCTGGCAGAGTTTACAGAAACGAAACAACGGATGCACGTCACGAAAGAGCATTCTTCCAATATGAAGCTCTTATCGTTGATAAGGATTTCACATATACCGCAGGTAAGGTTATGATAAAGAGTATCCTTTCCAAAGTTTTCGGACAGGACGTTCCCGTAAGAATGAGAGCAGGCTTCTTCCCATTCGTTGAACCCGGATTTGAAATTGATATGGGCTGTCTTGTTTGTGGCGGAAAGGGCTGCAGCGTTTGTAAACACGTTGGCTGGATTGAAATTATGCCAGGCGGAACGCCTCATCCAAACGTTCTTCGTGCGGCAGGTCTTGACCCCGATGAATATACAGGATTCTACGTTAACATCGGTCTCGACAGATTGGTTATGATGCGTTACGGTGTGGATGACGTTCGTTTGTTCCACGGCACAGACCTCCGATTCCTGAAGCAGTTCCGTTAAGGAGGAAATGAAAGATGAAAGTATCACTTAATTGGATAAAAGATTACGTAAAACTTCCCGATGATATGGATCTCAAAAGGCTTGCTTACGACCTCACTATGTCAACAGTAGAGGTTGAAGGTGCGGAAAGCCTTGCAGAGAGCTTCGATAAAATCATCGTCGGTGAAATAAAAGAGGTTCTTCCTCATCCCAATGCGGACAAACTTCGCGTTTGCAAGGTTGACGTAGGGGATGGCGATATCAAAGATATCGTTTGCGGCGGCTCTAACCTTGAAGTTGGAATGAAGGTAGTTGTTGCTTGCCCAGGTGCTATGGTTCGTTGGCACGGTGAGGGTGAGCCTGTTGAAATCAAAAACACAAAACTTCGTGGCGTTGCCAGCTTCGGAATGATCTGTGCCGCCGTTGAAGTTGGTCTTGATGCGCTTTTCCCTGCAAAGGACGACCACGAAATAATGGACGTAACCGCTTTTGACGTTCCCGCAGGAACTCCCATCGCGAAGGCTCTTGACCTTGACGATATTATCCTTGAAATTGATAATAAATCAATGACAAACCGTCCTGACCTTTGGGGACATTACGGTATCGCAAGAGAAATTGCCGCTCTTTACGATCTTCCTCTCGTTCAGTTTGAAAAATACGTTCCCGACGTGAGCGAATCCTACGACGTAAGAATCAAGGACACGGAACGTTGCCCAAGATATATCGGTGCCCGTGTTGAAGGACTTTCCGTTAAGCCTTCTCCCTTTGAGATGCAGAGCCGTATCTGGAGAGTTGGTATGAGACCTATCAACGCACTTGTTGACGTTACCAACTACGTTATGCTTGCAACGGGACAACCTACCCACGTTTTCGATTCCAACCATATAATTGACCATATTGAAGTAAGACGTGCCCAAAAAGGCGAAAAACTTCAGCTTCTCAACGATAAGGATCTGGCTCTTTGCGCTGATGACCTGGTTATCGCAGATAAAGAGGGTGCGGTTGCACTTGCAGGCGTTATGGGCGGAGCAAAGGATTCTGTGCTTCCCGAAACAGAAAGCGTTATCCTTGAAGTTGCAAACTTTGAATCCCGCGGCGTTCGCAGAACGGCACTTCGCTACGATAACAGAACGGAAGCATCCTCCCGTTATGAAAAAGCGGTTGATCCCGAACGTTGCGATCAGGCTCTTTCCCTTGCCATGAAACTTTTCGCGGAACTTTACCCCGAAATGAAAGTTACTGCGTTCAAGGACGAATATCCGAATAAGCTCCAAAGAAAAGAAATCGACGTTGATTTCGATTGGCTCGACAGACGTCTCGGAAAACGTATTCCACAAGAAATAGTTGCCCGTAAGCTTGGAACTATGGGCTTTGACGTAACATTTACTGAAAAGGGTATGCATATCGTTGTTCCCACGTGGCGTTCAACGGGAGACGTTTCCATAAAAGCTGATATTATGGAAGAAGTTGCCCGTATGTACGGATATGAAAACTTCGAAGCAACCACAATTACCACATCCTTTGACGGTGCTGTAAATCAGCTTGAAGTTGACCTTGTGCGTAAGATAAAAGAATATCTTGCGTTCCGTTGCAATATGCAGGAAATCTTCACTTATCCTTGGATGACAGACGAGTTTGTAAATGCCTTGTTCCCCGATACAAACGGAATCTTGGCTCTTGCAACTCCTCCTGCACCAAACGAAAGATTTGTTAAATCCTCGCTCCTCCCAAATATCTGCAAAGCAATAGTTAAAAACGAACGTAACTTTGGTGAATTTGATATTTTCGAAGAAGCACAGGTTTTCTTCGACGGTGAATATACGTCTGAATACAAGGGCGAACAGCTTCCTAAACAGAAAAAACATTTAGGATGTGCTTTTGTTGGAAGTTCTGAAAAGGTTGCAGATCTTTTCCGTAAGGCAAAGGGCGTTATCGGTATGATGCCAAGATATACTCATATGGAAGGCTTCACCTTTGAAAAAACGGAAAAACCCTATTGGGCAGATGAAACTGTTTGGCTCAATATCTGTCTTAACGGTAAGAAAATTGGTGAGCTTGCTCTCCTTTCAAAGAAAGCCGCTCTTGCTTGCGGAATAAAGGTTCTTTCCGCAGTTCTCGTTGAACTTGATATGGACGAACTCGTTCCTTTCAAATCAAGAACTAACAGATACGTTGCAATGCCCGACTTCCCAACGAACGATTATGACCTTTCATTCCTCGTCGATTCCATGGTTAAATGGGATGATATCTATGAATGTGTAATGGGTAAAAAGAACGAGTTGCTTAAAGACGTTTCTTTCGTTGAGGAATATAAAGGAAAACAGATTCCTGCAGGCAAAAAGTCCGTTACTATCAGACTTGTTATTGCTTCCAATGAAAAAACTCTCACAAGCGACGAAATTGAAAACGTTGCAAAGAGTGTTGTTAAGAAGTTGACTAAGGGTGTGGGCGCAGACATCCGCACAGCTTAAGAATCACCCTCTTCTTTTCTCTTTCCGTGAAAGAAAAAAGAAGCAAAAGAGAAAGCGAATGTTTAATTGCAAGTCAAAACAAATATCTTAATCCGCATGTTGTGTAAAGAATCCCCCATGGTGAGTGTTGCTCACTGTGGGGGATTTACTTATAAAAAACGCAAATGTGCAATCCTTTCATTTCGCAAAATTGACATTTTTACAAATTTTCGAAATAAAAAATGCTTTTCTCAAATTTTTGGGAAAAGTTTTTTTACCTATTGACAAATCTGTTATAACTGTATATAATAAATATACACAGTTCGAGAGAGGAGGCAGAGCATGAATATTTTTATAGACAACAAAAGCATAGCTCCTATATATGAACAGATATACTCACAAATAAAACAGAATATACTTTGCGGTATTTTGAAGGAAAATGAAATGCTACCGTCTATCAGAGGGCTAGCAAAGGATTTGAGAATAAGCTTTATAACTACCAAAAGGGCATACGAAGAATTGGAAAAAGACGGGTTTATTTATACAGTGCAAGGGAAAGGCTGTTTTGTATGTACCCAAAACGGAGAGCTTATAAGAGAAGAGAACCTTAAAAAAATAGAGAAGCATATAGAAGAAATAGTTAAGCTTTCGACTATATGCGGACTCAGTAAAGAAGAAATTATTTCTATGATAGAATTTGAAATGGAGGAGAAATATGAATAATTCGCTTGAAATAAGGCATTTGTATAAAAGATATTATGGTTTTACTCTTGATAATGTATGTCTCAATATTCCTTCTGGTTGTGTTATGGGACTTATAGGAGAGAACGGAGCAGGGAAAACCACGTTGTTTAAGCTTATTCTTGATATGATAAACCGTGACGGCGGTTATATAAACGTTTTGGGGAAAGATAATAGAAAAGATTTTCATCTGACAAAACAAGACTTAGGCATAGTTTTGGATGAACCTGTATTTCAGGGGTATTTAACTGCAGAAAGCATCAGCAGAATAATGGGCGGAATTTTCATTTCGTGGGATGGACAAAAATTCAAAACGTATCTTGAAAGGCTAAACGTACCAGCGAACAAAAAATTTGATAAGCTTTCAAGCGGAATGAAAATGAAGCTTTCTATCGCCATAGCAATGTCTCACGGAAGTAAGTTGTTGCTTTTTGATGAAGCTATGCGGGGACTTGACCCTGTTTCCAGATATGAAGTTATGGATATGATATATGAATACACTCGTGAGGAAGACTGTTCCGCATTGCTTTCGTCACATATAGTGTCGGATTTGGAAAAAATATGTGATTACGTTGCTTTTTTACATAAAGGCAGAATTATTATGTGCGACGAAAAAGACAACCTTTTAGAACGTTATGGGCGTATTTTTTGCGACGGAGAAAAAATAAAAAGTATATCCCCACAGTTTATAAAATTTAAAAGAGAAACTCCATACGGTGTTGAAGCAATATTGGATAGGGAAGGAATTCCGAATGATTTGAATTTCACTCCCGTAGGCTTGGAGGATGTATTCGTATTTACCGTGAAAGGAGGAGAATGAGTTGAAAGGATTGTTATATAAACTTCATTTAGAAAATATAAAATTCAGATACGTGTTTATAATGATTATAGGTAGTGTTCTTTATTATCTTAATTGTTTTGAAGAAATAGAAGACGTATCTTTTTTAAGCGTCGGCGGGATGATAGCAATATTTCTTTGGAACATTTCGGGGTATTCAAACGGTTTACAAAAAGAGGATTCGTTCATATGTACGTTGCCCGTGAAGAAAAGCCAAGTTGTTTCTTCAAAATATATTTATCATTCAATATGCAAATGCTTTCCAATGGTTTTGTTTTTAGTTTTAGAAGTTGCGTTTAGCGGAATTGAGGTTTTTCCAGAGGCTTTAGTGTTTGTAGCTTTTTGCTTAATAGGTTCATCGTTTTCCATGCTCTTGTTACCTTTTTTATTTAGAGGGCTAAAGCTTCTTTTTACATTGCTTGTAATAGTGGTTGTAACTTTTAGCGGAATTGCATCAGTTGTTATATGCTCAAACGTTATAAAGAGTGGTGCTAACCTTATTCTCACTTCAATAGTAATAATATTGGCAAGCGTTGCGATATATGTGGCAAGCTGGTTTTTATCCGTCCTTGCTTACGAAAATCGTGAATTTTAATTAAAAACAGCTCGGGATTGGTAGACTCCCGAGCTGATTTATTTGTAACCTATTTTCCCATTTTGCAGGAAACTACTGTGTATTTTGAACCAAAAGTATCCTTTGCAAAAAGAACTAAATCTGCATCCTTTGAGGAAAGACCTTCGGATGTTACGGAATCCACAACTTCTATTTTCGAAACCTTATAGGAGTAACACATTCCCGTTACGTCTGTAAAATACACGGAATCCGTTTCCGTAATATTTTTCATAAAATCGAACTGTCCTTTGTTCCCGCTACCACCTATAATAATTGACCCGTCGTATATACTCCCTGTGAATTTGTGCGGATATTTTGAGATGCTCTTTTTGTCCCATTCCATCGCAACGGGAAGATACGTTTCATATAGGGGAATTTCTATAATACCTATAAAGTTTTCCCCGTTCAATTCCAATGCGGACATAGAAACGTTTACTCTGTCGTCGAAGCTACCGTTTTGAACCTCAGGCATAAGATTTTTCAGATCAGAATAAATTTCTTTGGATTTTTTCGCGTTCATACTTTGGGTTATTGGAAGATACAAAGCTAAAAATGCGGAAATCAATATAAGTACGCTTCCAAGAACCATCAAAGCGTTTTTTAATATTTTTTTCTTTTTCATACGTTGAAATTATTCGCTTCTTTTAAGCTTCATTGAAAGAATAACAAGCACAGCTCCCGAGAGGCACATCAGAATAATGGAACGGTAAATAACACCGTCATCTCCAGGGGCTCCGGGTTCGGGTTCTTTGCCGTCGTATACGTTTGTAAGAATTATTGTGTCCCCGTTTTTCGTTACGGTGACGGTATATTCAGCAGGTATCTGACGTTCAACCGCTGTCCAGATGATTCCAACTTCTGATTCCCACGTATAAGACCAATTATTTTCGCTGTTGAGGGTTTGCGTGAAAGCAAACTCTCCGCTTTTGTATACGTCAACGTAAACGTTTTCGGGGCGTTTATCTATATATCCCGTGTCTTTCCATTGCTTCAATATTTTGTGAGTCTTTTTTTCGGGGGTGGGAATTATTATTTCGGGTTTCGGATACGCTTTAACGTTGTATTCATGATTTCCATCTTCCGAAGGGTAGGGAACAAGGGTGATGAAGCTTTCAAAGCTTATTATCATGTCGCTTGATTCCTTTGATACTCCCAGTGTGAGATACATTCCCGTTTGTATGGATTCAAATGAAGCCTTACCCGAAACGTCTGTTTGCGTCGTGTAGGAAGGGGAGAGGGCATCAGCTATAGCAAAGGAAGAAAGGGTTAAGCAAATATTTTTCCATTCTGTCTGTGACGATATTCCGTAAATATTTACAGGATATTTGTCAAAGGGAGCGGTAAGCTTATATGTGCCATCTTCAAATACCTCGGCTATGCGAAAGGTTTTTATTTCCAATCCCTGAAATCCCAAATTATCCTTTTGATAAAAAACAGTGAGTGATGCAGGATGTGTTACGTCTATGGGAGTTATGGCAAAAGCATTTAAACTTGGAATTAACAAGCAGATTATCAAACAAAAAAATAGAAATTTTTTCAATCCAGATCATCTCCTGACTTTTCTTTTTTAACGGGCTTGAAAAGCACTATCATCATAAGAGTAAATAAAATAGGAAGTGCAACTATGGGAGTTACTATAAGCGAATCTATTTGATACGCATCGGATTTTATGTAAATCGTTTTTTGTTCAATGGTTTCAATTCTTTTCCCACGGACGATAAGTCTGTGGGTGTTGATTCCGTAGGGGGTGCAGGTGAGCAACGTGCAATAGTCCTCGTTTTCTTCTATGGCAAGGTCGGAAACGTTTGTAGGGTCTATGGTTTTAATGCTGTCAACCTGATAAGTGAAAATTCTATCAAGGACGGTTATTTTAAACGTATCGCCCAATTCCATCTTATCAAGATTGGTAAAAAGTGTTGCAGAGGGAAGTCCGCGGTGTGCCGATACAACACTGTGGGTTGTATTCCCGCCAACGGGAAGACTCGTACCTTGAATGTGACCTACCGCAACACTCAAAACGTCATCATCCGTACCATGATAAAGGGGAAGCTCCACGTTAATCTTTTCGATTGTTACGTACCCCATCATTCCCGTTCCCGTTAAATTAAGGGTGTCAAAATATCCATCTATTTTTCCAAATTCAATTAGAGGATGCTTTAATTCTGCAAGTTTTCGGTTGTATTCATCTGCCTCAGCAAAAAGCTTGGTGTAGTCTGCTTCTGGAATGCTTTCAAGCATTTTTTCGTAGTCAACAATTGCTTTCGACTGGGTTTTAGAGTTCCAATAATTGCTTATTGCAGGGTATAACATTACGGAAAGACCAATGAAAAATATTGAAAGTAAAATAAAGGTTGACCATTTATGCTTCTTTTTCATTTCATTTGCCTTTCCGAAAGTTTATACTGTTACAATGCGGAATGCGGAATGTGGAATAAATGAAATCTTTCTCTCTTTGGTCGAAAGAAATTTAATTAAAACTGCTTTTCGACTGAGAGGAGAAAAGCTTCATTTATTCCGAATTCATAATTCCGAATTCCGCATTGAATTTTATATCACTTACTCAGCTACTTTTGCAAGTCTCTTCTTGGAAACAAGAACAACGCCTGCGCCGAGAACCATAAGTCCACCGATAAGGATGAACATTGTTGTACCAAATCCACCGGTTTCAGGAAGCATGGAACCTGTTTTGTTAACAACGTGAACGCCTGAACCTGAAGAATATACGCCGTTGTTGAAAACGGAATCAAGGTTGCCGTCAGCGATGATGAATCTCTGACGAGCTGTGAGCTTGTTGTATCCGTCAGGAGCAACTGTTTCTTCAAGGTAATAAGTACCGTTGTCGAAACCAACAATTCTTACTTTGCCGCCTTCAACTGCAATTTCAACGCCTGTTTCGTCTTCTCTTGCTCTGCGGTATGTAACACCGTCGTCCATGAGAACAACTTTGATTTCGTTTCCGCCTGTTGCTGCATCATAGATTTTGAATTTGGCACCTGTGATAAGAGTGTTCTGGGAGTCTGTTTTAACGATATCGATACCAAAGGTATATGTTTTTGTTTGGTCGTGTGTTGTTGTGTGTTCTTCACCGTATTCGAGCCATGCTTCGTTGGGGTTGCCGTCTGCGGAAACGATAGCGTTTCTGTTGAGCATTGCTTCGTAGTAAACGATGAGTTTATTGTTTGTTTCAAGAGAATCGCAGAGTTCTTTGGAGAATTCAACCTCGAAGGTGCATCCGCCTGTCAAACCTTCTGTTTTTACTGTGTAATCATCGTCGGGAGTAAGAACGGTTGTAACACCTGTGGAAGGATCGAGAAGCTCAACTCTGGAAACCTGCTTGTATGTGAGACCTGCGGACATTTTATCGTGGAGAATGAAGTTTTCTGCACCTGCGTGAACGCTGATTGTTGTGCGGAAGTTAACAGTTTGTCCGATGTCTGCTGTGTTCTGGTCAGCCCATTGACCTGTGGAGTCTTCCTGAACCTGTTTGTCGATGGTGGGAATACCGTTTTTAGCATTGATGTATGCGTTGGGGTTTGTGGTGGTAAGACCGCAAAGAGCACCCATGGTGGAATCAACAAGGTAGTAACCAAGTTCGAGACCTTCGAATTTACCGGAAGTGATGCCTGTTTCAGAATTTGTTGTTATAACAAATTCGCCTGCATTTTTTGAGGATTTAACAGCAGCGATGCCGTTTGCTTTTGCATAAGCAAAAGCGATTTTTGCAAATGCAGCAATTGTGTCTGCATCTTCTGCGCCCTTCCATGTAACGTAGCCTGCTTCGTCAATGGAAACGTAGGTAAGAGCTTCTGCTGTTGCGAAGAAGCCTGTCCAAGCGGAGTTTACCTTGTAGGAATATGCTCCAGATTCAGTGCTGTAGCTTTCGAGATCAAGAAGCTTGTAGATCTCGTAGGTTGCGTCGGTTCCAACACCGTTGATGGTTACGGAGCCTTCGCCTGCTGCGGAAACGGGGATTGCGAGAGTCATTATTAACATAACGACTGTGAGGAGGGATAAAAACTTTTTCATGTTTTTGAGTCCTTTCTGTTTTGTTTTTTTTTTTTTTCGTTTTTTT
>SVRW01000023.1 GCA_015064625.1 Oscillospiraceae bacterium
GTGTTATTATTTTACCCATGAGGTCTTGTTTCCTTTCTCGTTTTTCGGGAGGTTTTGGTTTTAGGGGTAAAATCATTATACCACAAAGGATTCAAGATCTCAACTTTCATTTAACTTAACAAAACGATCCTTATAATATGGAGGTGTTTTTATGAAAAATACGAAAATACTTTATTTTCTTTTGACATTAGTAGTTCTGCTTAGCTCATCAACTTCTATAGTAAGCAAAGCCAAGGAAAGCCTTGAAGCAGACGATATTTATAAGGACGTCGTTGGAAACCCAAAGGAGTTTTACGAACAGTATATTGATTATGAATTGTTTGAAAAGCAGGTGAGGGAATCCCTTGAAAATTTTGAAGAAGTAATATACTTCCCAAAGAATACGATTCCTTATTCGGATGAGGCTTTTTATGCCTTCTGGGATATGCTTGACGATGAAATGAGTGACCTTTATTACGTTTCAGGCTCCAATATCAATAGCTCAAACGGATATTTGACGTATGCAAAAATTACTTATTCTGCAACGCCTGATGAGGTTGAAGTGTATAACGTTACTTTGGAATCGGCTATGAAAAATATCCTTCTTGGCATTGAGGGAAACGATAGTCTTTCGGACGTGGAAAAGCTGTTGTTGATTCATGACAGATTAGCTGTTCTTTGCCAATATGATTATACTTTCTCCAACTATGATGCATACGACGCACTCGTTTATAAAACAAGCGTTTGTCAGGGATATGCAGAGGCGTATTCCTTGCTGCTTGATAAGGTGGGAATAAAAAACGAGCTTTGCTCATCCAGTCAGTTGAACCACGCGTGGAATATTGTGTATCTTGATGGCAAGCCTTATCACGTTGACGTTACATGGGATGATCCTTCTTGGGGCGGAGGCAAAGAAGCTGTTTTAGGATATGTACGACATACTAACTTTTTGAGATCAACCGAAGGAATCATTGAAGCGGAGCATACTGCAAACGATTTCAATTCAACACCTTCGGATACAACTTACGATAATTATTTCTGGCAGAATTCCGAATCCGCTTTTGTTCTTCTGAACGATGAGATATATTATATTGATGAATCTGAAGGAGCATTGGTAAGATATAGTGACGGTGCTGTTCTTGCTTCCATTGATGACACTTGGACGGCAGGCGGATATTCATACTGGGTTGGTCATTACGGTAAGCTTGTAACCGATGGCGAAAACCTTTATTATTCACTTTCAAGCGGAGTTTATAAATATAATTTTGAAAAAGGAAAGGGAGAACTTGTTTATTCGCCCTCTCTCAACGGTGTGGAATCTATATACGGATTATCGTATGAAAATGGGTATATTATTTGTCAGATAAACGAGTCTCCTAATATATCCTCAAGCTCCCGATATGAGAAAATTCTCGTTTCTGCAAAAGATGAAAAAAGAGATTCTATAGTTGTAAATGAAAACGCTTTCGTTTTATTGGATGGAGAATATGCAAAAGGCGTTCCTTGTAACACAACTGTTTCAGAAGTGCTTGAGCAGATTTACAACGGAAATGCTGTAATCAGTGATAAATTAGGAAGAGTTTTGCCGTTGGATGATCTTTGCAAAACGGGCGATAAAATAACTCTGGTAGACGGAGCTTCCATTGCTTCGCAGTATGAAATTGTAATTCTTGGAGACGTGGACGGAAACGGTGTTGTTGACGCAACGGACTATATGAGAATAAAATCCGTGTTCCTCGGCAATTATTCTCTTGAAGGCTCAAATAAGCTTGCCGCTGACGTTACAGCAGATGACAGAATCGATACAACTGACTATCTGCGTATAAAATCCTTCTTCCTTGGAACTTTTGATTTGTATGCGTAATTTTAAACCTCAGCAATGAATTTTGCTGAGGTTTTTCTGTATGAAAAGTAAAAAAATGTAGTTGTTTACAAATAATAGATGTCATTTGTAACTCAAATTTGTATTTTAGGACGAAATCCTTGACAAAATATTAACATTGTGATAAAATTATTACAGAGGCTAAATATACTCAAAATCTAAAACGAATTTATATTTTTATGTTTGAAATTCGTAGCTGATACTTATTTAGAATAGAAAGAGGTGGTTCCAATGTGCAGTTTAAGGTAATTTTCAATGATTTATCACCGCTATATGTTAAAATCTTGCAATTTCTAAGATTATATTTAGAGTTAATAAAATGTAACAATGAGAAAAATGTAGGATTTGGCTGGTAATTATTATGAATCGGCAAAATACTTAGGGCTAAATAATTCGTTTGATATAAAGAGAAGGATTGATTATATAAACGATTCTGACCATTATGTTTTCACTCCAAGTCAAAGTGGAAATTATATTTTTACGGCAGGGTGGGCAAATTCTGATATAATAAATAATTTGAATGTTGTATTATGCGATATTTATGTTGATTATGTAGGCGGACAAAGCGGAACAAATTTCCAATTTGAGGCATATTGTGAAGCAGGGAAAACATATTGGGTGTCAATTAGTTCTGATATGAGTACATATACACGGCTTATGAATTATTCAGTGGATATTTCAAAAACTTCTTAGCGTTTGAAGGGAGAGAATAATTATGAAAAGAAATAGAATTGAATATCTTTGTGCTTTTTTTCTTTCGATAATTGTTTGGTTAACGTCTTGCACGGGGGAGAATTCTTCTTTGACGGAAAACTCACTGGAACTTGATATGAACTCAGAGCTGGCTTCTGAAGAAAGCGAAAATGTTTCTAATGAAGAGGAAAAGATATTTTTGGATACGTACGAAATACGGGAATCCGAGAGCGGAAAAGACGTTCTTTTGTTTACAAAGGAAGCATTTGAGGCGTTAGAACACATTGATTCCGAGAACTTTACGTATGAAATGCTCAAGGCAATTGTTGATAACACCATAGACCTTTATCAAAGTAATGATACTATTACTATTCCTTTGAAAGAGGGTAGCGAATATAGTGATACGTTTAATGATACTGATGTAGGAAATCCGATTACTATCAAGATATCTTGTCCGGGCGATGAGGATATGTGGTATTTGATTACGGATTTTTACGATTATGAGAAAAAGATAGCATATGAAGTTGGCACGGATTCGTCAAAAAGATTTGCAGACGGAGAAAAAATTGTTTTTAAAACGGCAAAAACTATCGAATCAATGGATAGTGTGGATATGCTTGTGTTGAGAGAAATAATTTGGCTTAGGCTGTGGTATTCGGTGAATTCAGGGTGTTTTGAGTTTAAATCTTTCTCGGGGCGGTATGGGGGATATTTTATTATTTATTTGACCAATGAGGCGGATAACTACGGTCGGAAGGCTCAGTTGGTATCAATTAACAATGGAGAAATATTTTATAAGCCTCAAAGCACAATGGATTCTGAAACGAAAAAGATTTGCTTGTTCCCTGAATGGTTCACGATTAAGTAAAGCAGCGGGATGAATTTTGGGCGCGTTGCGAAAGGATGACTGCGAATTGCAGTTGCAGACTTGCTTTTTTTTGAAATACAGCTTTTCTTTGATATGGCGAAGAAAAGCTGTATTTTTTATTGACTTTTATTTGCGTTTGTTATATAATGTATACCATAAAAAAGTATTTACTTTGTGTGATAACATGACCGAAAGGAATAAAACACCATGAAAATTAAGGGAATTAAACGCATAGGATTATTGTTGATAGGGCTGATGCTCATATCAATCTTTTCTGCCTGCGGCGGTGAGGATGCGTCCGATGGTTCTTACGCAAACGTTTCGACGGATTTGTCTGAAGTCTCAACTGATGGCGGAGAGGACACATCTTCTGAGCCTTCGGGACAGCTTACCTTTGTCCCTGCTTCTCCCGAGGGTCAAGTGCTGACGGAGAAGGGACATTCTCCGCAGATTATAATTCGCAACTACAACGAAACCGCTACTGATGCTTTGGGACGTGTACTTCCCACGTCGGAAGAGACGGGAATGCCCAAAGAGGGGAAATACGTAGGTTTGTTCTATTCATATGTGACGGCAGGACACAATTGTGATAATGATAATTCCAAGTCTTTGGCTGTTAATCCTTATAATCCTGATTTTGGGCCGAGATGGGAAATTTGCTTCTGGGCGGAGCCCGAAACAGGTTATCATCGAGGAGATGACGTTTGGCAAATCCGCCGTGATATGTACTACTTTGCAATGGCTGGAGTGGATTTTCTCTACGTGGATTTAACAAATGGATTGCTGTACGAGGGTGCAACGAAAGTGTTTTTGGACACCTGTGCTCAGATGCGTGCCGAAGGACAGATGACGCCGTATATCGTGCCGTGGTGCTTTGGTACTGCCACGGAGAATGGCGGCGACATAGGTTCGTTCTATAATCAATTCATGACCGTAGAAAAATATAAAGACCTTTGGTTCCATTGGGAGGGCAAGCCACTTGCGCTTATCAAGCCTCAAGATGATGGAACTTATCCAATTTTAAACGACGCTCGTTTTAGCGATAAGCTCACGTTTCGCAAAGCATGGACTATGCCTAATCCGCAGCGAGGCGAAGGTTACTGGCTCGATAATAACGTGGTTAACTTTGGTTACGGTTACGGTTATCGTGACTCAAAAAGCGTTCGGTTTGCCGAATGTATTGGTATTGGCTGTGCCGGATTTGCGAATTTTGGCGCAGGCAGAAGCGGAAGGTTATCCACTGAATCATATTTGAACGATTTTTTGGAAACTGATACCCAGGGATTGGGATTGGTTTTTGAGGATGCATTTAAACAGGTTATGCGTAAGAACCCCGAATGTCAGGTGCTTCTTATTTCCCGTTGGAATGAGTGGGTGGCTCAAAACTTCACCCATCCTGACGACAAGGGAACTGATACGGGCTTTGTCGATCAGTTCAATGCGGAATTTTCACGTGATATTGAGCCTATGAAGGGCGGTTTTACGGATAACTACTTCTATCAGATGTGCTCCATAATCCGTCGTTTCAAGGGTGTTATGCCTGCTGACGAAGTATCCGGAGAAAACACTATTTACGAAGCTGATCCTGATGTTTTTGAAAAATGGCAAAACGTTTCCCCTGTTTATACAGACTTCAGAGGAGATACCACACACCGTGACCATCCCGGTGCATTGGGCAATACCCGATACGTAAACACAACGGGTCGTAATGATATCGTTGAATCCCGCATTACCGCAGACGGCGGAAACCTCTACGTATACGTTCGCACAGCAGAAAATATGACGTCCTACAAGGATAAAAATTGGATGATGCTGTTTATTGACGCTGATTCAGACAAGAATACGGGCTGGGAGGGCTATGATTACCTTGTTAACTATGAGGTTGTGTCCGATACCGTCACTACCCTCTGTGCGTATAAGGATGGAGTATGGCAGGAGATTGGCACTGTGGCTTACCTTGCGAATGGCGACCGTATGACCGTGACTATTCCCCGATCTTTGATAGGGCTGACAGATAAGACTTTGAACGTTAACTTCCATTGGATGGATAACGTTTCCGATATATACGACCTTGAATCATGGTTCACCACTGGCGACAGTGCGCCCGAAAGACGTAATAATTATTCATACAAACAGGATATTGACTTTACAGGCGAGAATGAACGTTTTCTTCCCGCTCGCGAGAGCGGTGCTATTTCGGGTATGCGTCCTGTAACGTTTACCGACGAGGAGCAAAACTCTCTTGAGGAAGGCTTGAAGGTTTCCTTCTATCCATTGGTTGAGAATTACCCCAGCCAACCCGATTTTCGTCTTATTGACGTTTTGATGACAGGTAGTAAATCGACGAAGACGATTACCGCCGAGGACTTCGTTTATTCTTCCAACGTTGGTATGTTGTTTGAGGGTTATATTTATGTCGAACAAAACGGAGCTTACGAATTTGAACTTTCATACGACGATGGTGCAAAGCTCTTCATAGATGGACGTCTTGTGGTTGACGGCACATATGACCCCAACGCCGCAGACGGCATTAAGACCGCCAAAGGAAGCATTATTTTAGAAGCAGGCTATCACGCTATACGCGTTGAGTATGCTGAACTTAAAGGCGGAAACGCTTATTTATCTCTTGAAGGAGATTGGAAATTCTTCCGCGTTGTTGATTATAAAAAAACTGTGGAAGCAGGGCTTATTCTTCGCGAGGATTTTGATAATACAACTTTTGATGAGTTGGAAAAGCATTTCGATATAGAAGCGACTTTCACCTTGGAGAACGGTTGGCTTTGCGGCAACTGGATCGATGGACGTCGCTTCCATTACGTCGCTTCCGAATTGAAATATTATACCTTTGAAACTCGTATTATTGCAGGCGGCATTGTCGCTCGCCCTTATCGCTCTGCTATTGCCTTGCGTATTCCGACGGATCAGCCGATCTCCAAAACGTCTCTCTATGTGCCCGATAACAACGATAGCGACCCCACTTCGTATTTAGGCACAAGCGGCATTTTCCTTTATTGTGCTGAAAACACCTTGGAAGTTGCAATTCATATAAAGGATGAAACACGCTTCCGAAAGGTACATTCTGTCGGTTATACGTTTACCCTGCCCGAAGGCGTATCCTTTGGAAAGGGGGCTGTGATTCGCTTTGAGGATAAGGGAGAAACTATTGATATTTATTGCGAAGGAGATTTGTTGGCTACCGTTCGTCTTTCGAAAAAGGAAAGAGCAGACGCTCAGTATTGGAAGGGCGAGAGCTATCGATACGCCGAAGTGCTTGATGCAAACGGCAAGGTAGTTCTGACTACCGAGGGCTACGAAGCATACGTTCCTGCATCGGGAAATTGCGCCGTTGTTGAACGTGCAAACTTTTTCAAGTTGGACTATATCGAGCTGTATCAGCTTGGATATACGTACAACGGAGACGAAATCGTGCTTACGGATTAAATTGATTTCAATAAATCAAGTCTGAAAAAACTTAAACCGCCGTGGATTTTCTGCGGCGGTTTGTTTTTTGCGACGATGAAAAGGCGTTTTGAATATGAGAGCTTTTTTCGCTGTAAGGTTTCAAAATTCTATTGACATTTATTTGTATTTGTTGTAAAATGCTATTTGTATAATAGTACATTGGGAAAGGATGCACATGGTGCAGTAAATAGAAATGATAATTATATCCGAAAAACTCAATTCTTCCATTCCTTCGTCGAAAAAGCTTATGGAAAACGGAACGGATGAAGAAATAAGAGAATTTATTCAATTGCAGAGCGAGTGCGGAGCATCGTATCTTGACCTTAATGCCGCCATGTGTGCGGATGAAGTAAACACGGCAAAACGTATAGCTGATTTGATAATAGAGCAGGGCGAATGCGGAATTGCGGTGGATTCTCCTTCGGAAGAAGCTATGGAAGCGATTCTTGAATACGTTGGCGAAAGATGCGACGTTTTGATAAACTCCGTGACACTTTCAGAAAGACAAGGAAATATAGCCCTCGCTTCAAAGTATAACGCAGGTATAATTGCCGTTCTGACTGATGAGAGCGGTTCTCCCGACACGGCGGAAAAACGCCTTGCAAACGCGGACGAAATAATAAAGAGAATCAGAGAAGCGGGAATTCCCGATGATAAGATTTATATTGACGTTATTGCTGAAACAGCGGCTGTGGAAGATAAAGCCGCAGCTTGTGCTCTCGAAACCGTGCGTCTTGTTCATGAAAAATATGAAAACGTTCATATTACCTGCGGACTTTCCAACATTTCCTTCGGACTTCCAGAAAGAAAGGTTTTAAACAGTGCATTTTTTGCTGCTGCAGCAGTTCTTGGAATGGATGCACCTATTTGTGATATAACGTCACCAAGTATAAAAAATTCATTTGCCGCAACGAAAATCCTTTTGGGTGAGGATGATTATTGCATGGAATACATCGAAGAAATGAGGAGCACAAAGTGAAAAACGGAGAAACAACCCAAAGCACATTTTCAGACAAAAAGTCCTTGAAGTTCTGGTCTGAACAAAGTAAATATTTTTATTATAAGCTCTCCTTTTTCCTCGCGGCAGGGATTGCAATTTTGCTTCTTTTACCTGTAACGCTTTCAGGAGAGGGATATTTTCTGTATTACGGTGACTATAACGTTCAGCAGATTCCTTTCTATCAGCATGCTGTTGAAATGGTAAGGTCGGGAAATCTGAAATGGGATTGGGGAACGGACCTTGGCTCAGGCTTCCTCAACAATTACGCGTTTTATCTTTCCGGAAGTCCTTTCTTCTGGATAACTTGTCTTTTCCCGTCTTCAATGACGCCTTATCTTATGGCACCTATGTTTGTGTTGAAATTTGCAACAGCAAGCTTTTGTGCTTTTCTGTATCTGAAAAGGTTTGTCAAAAGGCCTGGATTTGCCTTGATTGGTGCATTGCTTTACGCTTTTTCAGGCTTTCAGGTATACAACATCTTTTTCAATCATTTCCACGATCCGGTGGCATTCTTCCCCCTTATGCTTTGGGGAATTGAAGAAACGGTTCAGAATAAGAGGAAGGGCGTTTTTGCCTTCTCTGTGGCAATTTGTGCCATGACTAACTACGTTTTCTTCGTTGGAAACTGCTTTTTCTGTGTTATTTATTTCCTTATACGTGTAGCACAGAAATCCTTTAAAATCACGTGGAAATCCTTCTTCACCTTGGCTTTTGAGGCGGTTTTGGGCTTCGTTATGTCCTTCGTTATTGTTCTTCCTGCGGTTCTTGCCGTTATGACAAACAATCGCCTTGACAGAAGCTATTCTGAATTAAAAAAAGCGCTTATTTATATGACGGGGGATAAGGTTTATTGGTTGAGATACGGTCATATCCTGCAAAGTATTTTCTTCCCGCCTGACATTCCTTCAAGAGTTAACTTCTTCCACGGTCATACTACCCGTTGGGCTTCCAACGCGGCATGGCTTCCTTTGTTTGGAACTACGGGTGTTATTTCCTATTTCTTCTCAAAACGCAAAAAAACCTTGAAATTTATGATAGCTTTTCTGGTTATATGCGCTCTCGTTCCTTTCCTTAACAGTATTTTCGTTATGGGGAATACGGGGTATTATGCAAGATGGATGTATATGATTGTTCTTATGATGTCCCTTGCAACAATTATTGCTCTTGATGACGATACCATAAGCTTCCGCCCAGGTATTATCGGGACGGGAATATGTGCTGCTTCAATTGCCGTTCCCGTTGCTCTTATGTGGTACAAGGACGAGAAAAAAGACGAGCTTATGAACCTTGGCAGAGGACAGATGCCAAATTGGATTTGGGTAAGTATTGCGGTTGTGGCTGTATGCCTTATTGCAACTCATATTCTTCTGAAATATTTCAGAGGTAAACAAATCTTTGTGAAAGCAACTGCAACGGTGCTTTGCGTTGTTATACTTGCTTATGGCTGGATGCATACAATGCTTGGAAGAAGCCTTGGATCAGACAGGGATTTCCTTATTGATGCCGCCATAAACGGTGAGCTTGTTTTGGAGGACGAGGAGTTTTACAGACTTGACTTCTTTAGAACAAGCAGCGGGGAGCTTGATAACCTTGGAATGTATTGGGAATATCCTACAATTCAATGCTTTAACTCCTCGGTAAATACCTCGATTCTTGATTTTTATCCCAAGGTTGGCGTTACGAGAAACGTTGCATCCCGCCCTGAAAGTAAATATTACGGATTGCGTTCTTTCCTTTCCGCTAAATATTCCCTTATATCCACGTCAAAGACGAAAAATCATAACACGGCAGGCTTCAGTTATTACGATACGCAGGTGTATTACACCTATTCAACCTCAAAAACTGAACGTTCGTACGATATTTACGTTAACGATTATTATATTCCTATGGGATTTACCTACACTCATTTTATGACGGAAAAAGAGTTTGAACGTGTTTCCAAGGATAACAGACATGCATTGCTTTGCAGATATCTTGTTGTACCAAACGAAGAAGCAAGCTATTACAGCCAGTTTATGACTCAGGTCAAATACGGTGATATAGTAACCTCCCAGCTTAATGAAGAAAGCTACTTCCAGAGCTGTCTCGACAGAAAAGCGGGTGACGTTTGTCACACGTTTGAAACTTCCACGGACGGTGCGAAGGCATCTATAAATATGGATAAGAAAAACGTTGTGTTCTTCTCTGTGCCTTATGACGACGGCTGGAGTGCATACGTTAACGGTGAAAAGGTTGACGTTCATAAGGTTTATTACGGGTTCGTAGCAGTTGAATGTCCTGAAGGCGAATGCGACATTGAACTGAAATACGATATGCCGGGCTTAAAGCTTGGACTTGTTGCAACTGTTGCATCTATAGTAATTTTTGCAGGATATCTCTTTATTTGCAGAAAGAACAACGGGGACCACAAGCTTTTTGATAACGATTATTATGAAAAGGATATTTAAGGAGTCACATCCTATTTTAAGACTCTCCTTTACAAAGGTGGTCTTTTTGGGATTTGCTATTCTTGTTTTCGCGGGTGCTTTGCTTCTGATGCTTCCTTTTGCAACCGTATCGGGAGAAAGCACAACTTTCCTTGGGGCTTTATTTACCTCAACTTCGGCAACTTGCGTTACAGGTCTTGTTGTCTACGACACGGGAACTCATTGGACTGCATTCGGTAAAGCTGTTATATTGCTTCTTATACAGATAGGCGGACTTGGGTTTGTTACAATAGTTTCTTTGTTTTTTCTCATGATAAAGCGTGACGTTGGATTAAGACAGCGTATGATGATAATGCAGTCAACGGGCGCTTTGGAAATGGGCGGAATAATGCCGTATATCAAGCGAATCGCAAAGGGCACGTTTCTTTGCGAAGGGATTGGAGCGTTGCTTCTTTCTACTCGGTTTATACCTCGGCTTGGACTTGTAAAAGGTATATTGTATTCTGTGTTTCATGCGGTTTCTGCTTTTTGCAATGCGGGGTTCGATCTTAACGGTGAATTCAATTCTTTTGTGGACTATAAGAACGATGCGGTTGTGAATATTACACTTGTGGCTCTTATAGTTATTGGAGGACTTGGATTTTTAGTATGGTCAGACCTTCTGAAAAACAAGCTCAGATTCAAAAAGTACAGGCTTCATACCAAAATAGTTCTTGTTTCTTCGTTGATTCTTATTTTTGGCGGTGCGTTTTTGTTCTTTATTCTTGAAAAGAATGCATCCCTTAATGGATTAAGTCTTTACGAAAAGA
The DNA here is from genome assembly GCA_015064625.1 of Oscillospiraceae bacterium. Taxonomy (GTDB): domain Bacteria; phylum Bacillota; class Clostridia; order Oscillospirales; family CAG-382; genus SIG653. The sequence goes on from SVRW01000023.1 coordinate 11,120, forward strand.
TTCTGGCATCTGTTTTTCAGTCTGTAACCATGAGAACCGCAGGCTTTAACACGGTTGATCTGGGGAATTTGTCAAATGGCGGTTCGCTTTGTTGTGTTTTGCTTATGTTTGTAGGCGGAAGTCCGGGTTCAACTGCAGGTGGAATGAAAACAACAACTGTATCTATTCTTGTGCTTGCGGCGATAGCATCTGCCAGACGAAAAAAAGACGTTACGGTTTACGGAAGGCGTCTTGAGCAAAACGATGTTCTGACTGCAACAGCTGTAGGAACGTTATATATTATGATGGCTTTCTTTGCCGTTGTGGTTATATCCGCCATAGAACCTTTCTCTATGAAAGAAATTCTTTTTGAAGTGGCTTCTGCGGAAAACACGGTAGGAGTTACTATGAATCTTACAAGAAGCTTCGGCGTGTTTTCTCAGATACTTCTCATGGCACTTATGTTTATAGGACGTATAGGCGGGCTGACGTTAGCACTTTTGTTTCTTGAGGAAGCGGATGCACCTCCTGTTTTGAGTCCTGTGGAAAAAATATTGGTAGGTTAACAGTATGAAATCAATTTTAGTTATAGGAATGGGACGCTTCGGAAAGCTGCTGGCTTCGGAGTTTATAAATCTTGGCGACGAAGTAATGATCGTTGATGTGAACGAAAAAAAGATTAACGAATTGGCGCATATGTTTTCCGACGCACAAATTGCAGATTGTCGGAACGAGTCGGTTTTAAGGTCGTTTGGTATTGAAAATTTTGATATGTGCTTTGTAACAATTGCAGATGATTTTCAATCCTCGTTGGAAATAACGAGCTTACTTAAGGAGCTTGGGGCAAAGACGGTTGTATCTTTAGCAAAAAGCGATCCGCAGAAAAAATTTCTTGAAAAGATAGGCGCAGACGAGGTTATTTACCTTGAACGTGATTTTGCGGAAAGTCTTGCCGTCAGATATTCCAATGATAATATTTTTGACGTTATTGAGCTTACAGATGAATATTCCATATATGAAATTCCCATTCTGGATTCTTGGGTGGGAAAGAGCATTAAAGAGCTTGACGTTAGGGCGAAATTCAACTTGAACATTCTTGCTGTTAAGCAGGGCGGAAAATTGAATCCGTCACCGAAAGCTGGATATGTATTTAAAAATACCGATCACGTTGTGGTTCTTGGCAAGGAAGATGAGATATTTTCTCTGACTTCGAAGATAGGCTCAAATAAAAAGAAAAGAAAATGATTGAAGAAAAAGCGGAGCGAGTAAAAAATGAAAAATAAAAAAATACTAAGTCTGATTCTGATAATAGTAACAGCGTTGACGCTTATGACAAGCTGTTCTTCTTCGGAAAACGCAGGGAATGATATAGAAGCTCCCGAAGGAACAGTAGGCGTTACAAACGATGCCATTCATTTTACGGTATGCTATCCACAGAATTGGGTTTGCGACAGAAATGATGGACTTGTTTCCATAAGCCCTCCCGGAGATTCCGAGAGTAAGGCAACTATTTCCGTTCACGAAAGCTCTGCTCTTTCAGAAGCAATAACTCCCGAGGATTATTGGGATAAGGCAAAAGAGGAGCTTGAAACCTCGGGAAACAAATGTAATTTCCTCGACGGCAAGGAAAGAACTCTTGGCGGTGAAAAAGCCTGGCAGGTAACTTACGTTATTGAGGTTGGCGGAAATTCGTATAAGGTAACGCAAGTATTCGCGTATAAATCTATGGATAAATCCCACAGAGTGTTTACCGTAACCTTTACGGGAACGGAAGACGATTACGGAAATAAGGACATAGCTTCTGCATTCAATACGATTATGAATACCTTTGCATTCAAAGCTGAAGCATAAGCTTTCGAAAGGAATGAATTATGAAAACAAAATTTGCCATTCCCATAATAAGTATCGCTTTGGTTATAATTGCGATCATTTCTGCCGTGGTAGCGGTTAACCTTGAAAAAAATAAAAAAATCCGTCTTGATGAAACGGACGTCACTCTTTCCAATATAATAGTTGACGGAAACAAAATGAAAGTTACAATAACGTCAGCGAACTCGTTGGGAATGAAGATAACAGACAATACCTACGTTTATGAAGATGGAAAACTGAAATTCAAGCTGTACGGAAGCAAAAGTCTTGAAATTGGCAAACCTCTTACGGAAAATCAGGTTGTAACCTTGATTATAGAAGCTCCCGCCAATATCGAGGAAGTTTATTTTATGAAGCTTGATAGCAAGGGCGAGGAAGTTGAAACGGAAAAAAGCTTTGAAAAGGGCAGAATTTAACTGAATAGTATGAACGAAAAACGAGCTGTATCAATACAAAAATTCGTATTGATACAGCTCATCTTTTACCATCTCAAAGACGCCATGTTTGCTTTTTTCACAAGTGTGCCGTTACAGTAAAGTCGCATCTTTGTTGATATAAGATTATTCAGTTTGGCCTCTACGAGAATATTTTCTCCGTCTTTTTCTATTTCGCCTTTCAAGTGGATTTTTATTACGGCAACTCCCCATTTTTGGTCAATCACTTTATCGTTGATAACAAGAGAGCAAACGTAAGGAGAATTATAAATTCTTATAACGTTTCCGCATAAGAAATATTCAATTTTGACTTTGCCTAAATTGCTTTCGGGATTACTATACATTAGCGTTATAATAGGAACGGAAATAAATAAAACAAGAATCATTAAAACAAACGAAGTTAACAATAAAAGAGTGATAAACAGATGCTGGACGTCTGTTTTGTAGTTAGACAGGGTGATAATAGTAGAGGAGTCGTTTGACATTTCAAAAATAGCAAACGCATTCTCGTCGGAAGCAAGACAGCTGTAATAAACGTCAAACACGTCACCTTTTTTCGGGCTTGTAATTATAGCTTCTTCAGTAGAAGTAAAGGAATAATAATAAATTATAAAAACAGATGAATATTCTTCAAAATAAAAATGATATTCAACGTGTTTTTCAGTTTCTATTTTATCGTATTTTTCAAAGGTCATTTTATCACAATTCAAATCCTCGAGGTTGAAATCGAGTTTTGAATAAGTTTTGACACCGTTTAAAAATGCATTGAGCGATATGGAAAGGATGTAAGAAATGGCTATTGAAAGCACGACAATTACGATTAATGAAATTTTTTGGTCTTTCTTTATTTTTCTTTTTATATCCACACTTGATAGATTTTTTTCCATATATTTCCCCTAAACTTTAATAATAAAAGTCCGATAATTATTTCTGAAAGTAGTATATCATTTTCCATAATCAAAGTCAAGAATGAACTGATAGAAAGTCAGTCGTTCCTTTTCGTTTACGAGAGACGGATAAGTTTCACTTCATTATTTATAATAAGTTAAAGGCTGTATTGAAGCGATTGATAGTGCACCAGTCGTTGGTTTATCAGTTAAATTTTTAATTTTCTTTATACTTATCTATTTCAAGTATCTATTTCAAGCAAGATACGATAAATTTGTTCTTGCTCGTCTTTGGTCTTATCGGGAAGGAATTCGTGGCGTTTTTCTATCCTCTATCTACCTGACCGATGTATGTGGGGTGGCATCCAGCATCAAGTCTGGCGAGTTATATTTTTAGTTTGAATGTTTTAAAGAGGGCGGTTTTAAGCGGCTTGTCACAAATTGTTTACAATTTCATTTGCAATATGTATTGACAAAGTGAAAAATTCGTGGTAAAGTATTAGCACTTAAGAAGAATGAGTGCTAAAAAATCAACAAAACAAATAGCACACATATAGTGCTGAAAATATTTGACATTGTTTATTAGCTATTTGATAGATATATGAATTTTTGGAGATAAGGAGACGGAATGGAACTTAGCGACAGAAAGAAACGTATTTTAAAATCCATAATCGATGCGTACATTTCCTCGGGAGACCCCGTTGGCTCTAAGTTTCTTACAACACATTCTGATTTTACAGTTTCAAGCGCAACTATAAGAAACGAGATGAACGAGCTTGAAAATATGGGATATCTGGAACAGCCTCACACGTCGGCGGGAAGAATCCCTTCTCCCATGGGTTACAGAGCATACGTTGACGGTCTTATGGAAAGATACCGTCTTCAGCTTGAAGAAATAAAACTTCTTGACGAGCTTATGAAGTTTAAAATGGCTGAAATGGACAGCCTTATGGAAGAAGCGGGGCGAGTTCTCTCAAACATTACTGATTATACGGCGTTTACAGCCATAAGCAGACAAGGGATAACAGCAAAGCGTTTTGAAATAGTTCCAATTGATTCGGAAAACATTCTTATTGTTATGATATGTGCTGACGGAACAGTCAAAACACAGATGACGGCACTACCCGTAAGCTTCAGCACCGAGAGCCTGAAACGGCTCGCGGAAGCTCTTAACGTTTACCTTGTTGGTATTACGGCTGATAAAATAAACCTTTCCGTTATTATGGCGGTTGAGGGCAGAGCAGGGAACGACAGTGCGCTTGTATCTTCCGTTCTTAAATGTATATACGGAATGATGAAAGCCGATAAGGAAGCAACGGTAAATTTTGCAGGAATTCCAAAGCTTCTTAATTACCCTGAATTTTCGGACGTAAGAAAAACCAGAGAGGTGTTAGAGCTTCTTGACGATAAAAAGAGCGTTTTGAAAACGGTTCTTGATTCAGAGCCTGGAAAAACGTATATACTCATTTCGGGCGAGGAGCATGATGCTGTTCCCGAAGATACCAGCTTTGTATTCCGTCCGATTTCCGTTGACGGAGAAAGCGTTGGTGCTTTAGGCGTTATAGGTCCTCGCAGAATGAATTACAGGAAGGTTATTGCGAATCTGGAATATATCGCTGATAGCCTGACGGACGAAACTTTAAGAAACAATGATGAATAATGCGTTTTCAAGAAAAAGAAAATGTACGAAAGGGACAGAAAATGGCAAAAAACAAAAAAAATCAGAATGAAGAACCAATTTCCGAGGAAGTAATGGAAGAAACCACTGAAACCACTGAAAACACAGAGGAAATCGAGGTGGAAATAGACCCCGAAGTAAAAAAACTGACGGAAAAATGTGACGAGCTTCAAGATAAATACCTTCGCCTTGCGGCTGAATACGATAATTTCAGAAAACGTTCCGTAAAGGAAAAGGAATTGGCGTATCTCGATGCTTTTGCAAGAGCAGTTTCAGGAATGCTTCCCATTGTTGATAATATTGATAGGGCAACGGCTTTTGCAGATGCTGAATCTGAAATGGGCAAGGGAATAATAATGCTCCAAAAGCAAGTTTATGATGTCCTTGAAAAAATGGGTGTTAAAGCGATGGAATCCGACGGTGCGGAATTCAATCCCGAGCTTCACAATGCGGTTATGCATGATGAGGACGATTCGGATAACAAAAATATAATTGTAGAAACCTTTCAAAAGGGCTATATATACGGTGATAAAGTCATCAGACACGCTATGGTAAAAGTATTAAACTAACTTTATTTATATAATAGGAGGAAAAAATTATGTCAAAAATCATTGGTATCGACTTAGGTACAACTAACTCTTGCGTTGCAGTTTACGAAGGCGGCGAACCCGTTGTTCTTACCAACTCTGAAGGTGAAAGAACGACCCCTTCCGTTGTTGCGTTTTCCAAAACAGGTGAAAGAATGGTAGGTCAGGTTGCAAAGCGTCAGGCTATCACAAACGCTGACAGAACTATATCTTCCATCAAAAGAGACATGGGAACAGACAAAAAGGTTGCTGTAGACGGCAAAAACTATACACCTCAAGAAATCTCCGCTATGATTCTTCAAAAGCTTAAGGCTGATGCGGAAGCATATCTTGGCGGTAAGGTTGATAAAGCTGTTATTACAGTTCCCGCTTATTTCAGCGATGCTCAGAGACAGGCAACAAAGGATGCAGGTAAGATAGCAGGTCTTGAGGTTCTCCGTATAATCAACGAACCTACCGCTGCGGCACTTGCTTACGGTCTTGATAAAGACATTGATCAGAAGATCCTTATTTTCGACCTTGGCGGCGGAACGTTCGACGTTTCACTTCTTGAAATTTCCGACGGTGTTTTTGAAGTTCTTGCAACTGCAGGTAACAACCGTTTGGGCGGTGACGACTTTGATGAAAAGATTATGAATTGGATAGCCGACACCTTCAAGAAAGAAAACGGAATCGACCTCAGAAACGACAAAATGGCTCTCAAACGTCTTAAAGAAGCGGCTGAAAAAGCAAAGATTGAGCTTTCAAGCACAACATCTTCTCAGATTAACCTTCCCTTTATTACTGCTGATGCAACAGGTCCTAAGCATTTTGACGAAACTCTCACAAGAGCAAAATTCAACGAGCTTACAGCAGATTTGGTAGACAAAACTCTCGTTCCTCTCAAACAGTGCCTCAGAGATGCAGGACTTTCTCCTTCTCAGGTTGATAAGGTTCTTCTCGTTGGCGGTTCTACAAGAATCCCCGCTGTTCAGGAAGCAGTTAAAAACTTCATAGGCAAAGAGCCCTTCAAGGGAATCAATCCCGACGAATGCGTTGCTCTCGGTGCAGCTGTTCAGGCAGGTGTTCTTGATGGAGAGGTTAAAGACGTTCTCCTTTTGGACGTAACTCCTCTTTCCTTGGGTATTGAAACCTTGGGCGGTGTATTCAGCAGAATTATTGACAGAAATACAACTATCCCCGTTCAGAAGAGTCAGGTATTCTCAACAGCGGCTGACAGCCAGACATCTGTTGAAATCCACGTTCTTCAGGGGGAACGCGATATGGCGGCAGGTAATACCACGTTGGGCAGATTCAGCCTTGACGGAATTACTCCCGCTCCCCGTGGTGTTCCTCAGATTGAAGTTACCTTTGATATTGACGCAAACGGAATAGTTAACGTTAAGGCAAAGGATAAGGGAACGGGTAAAGAACAGCATATCACTATAACTTCTTCTACAAATATGAGTCAAGAAGACATCGACAAGGCTATAAGAGATGCAGAGGCTCATGCAGGTGAAGATAAGAAACAGAAGGAAGCTGTTGATGCAAAGAATAACGCAGAGCATCTTATTTTCCAAAGCGAAAAATCCCTCAAGGACCTTGGCGACAAAGTAAGCGACAGCGAAAAACAGCCTGTTCTTGATGCTATTGAAAAACTCAGAGCAACCGTTGCTACAAACGACACAGAAGCTATAAAGGCGGATACAGAAGCTCTTCAGAAGGCGTTCTATCCTATAGCTGAAAAGCTTTACGGCAACGCAGGCCCAGCAGATATGGGCGATAACGGCACAAGCGGTCAAAACAGCGACGGTTCATACGACGCTGACTTTACAGACGCTAACTAAACTGAATAAGGCGCAGTATGTGGCAGAGATCATCTGCCACATATGTTGCGAATGTAGGATATTATGGCTGATAAAAGAGATTATTATGAAGTCCTTGGTGTATCTAAAGGTGCCAGCGACGACGAGATAAAAAAAGCATACAGAAAGCTCGCGAAGAAATACCATCCTGACGTTAATCCGGGTGACAAAGAAGCCGAGGAGAAATTCAAAGAGGTCGGTGAAGCGTACGGAGTCCTTTCCAACGCAGAGGCGAAAGCTAAATACGACCAATACGGTCATGCCGCTTTTGATCCCGCATCAGGCGGTGGCGGATTCGGTGGATTTGATTTTGGCGGCTTCGGCGGTTTTGATATGGGGGACATCTTCTCCAGCTTTTTCGGAGGCAGTGGCGGTGGAGGCAGAGGTTCTGCACAGACACAAAGAGGGGAGTCTATCGGACTTCGTCTTAAGCTTACCTTTGAGGAAGCGGCATTGGGCTGTAAGAAGAAAATCGAGTTTTCCAGAAAAGAACGCTGTTCTACATGTAATGGCTCGGGAGCTGAAAATCCAAGCGATATAGAAACTTGTAAAACCTGCGGTGGAACGGGCAGAGTAAGAACTGTTCAGAATACCATATTCGGACAGATGCAGTCACAGACAACGTGCTCCGCTTGCCGTGGTAAGGGTAAAACTATCAAAAATATATGTAAAAAGTGTTCAGGCTCAGGCTTGAAAACCGTTTCTAAGGCTTTGGACGTAACTATTCCTGCAGGTATTGACGATGGTGAAAGACTGACCTTGCGTTCTCAAGGACATTCCGCACCAAACGGTAACGCAGGTGATCTTGTTCTCGTTGTAAGTGTTTCAGCTCATAAATTCTTCCAGCGTGAAGGTGAAAATTTACATTGTGAATTCCCCATAAGCTTTGCTGAAGCGGTATTGGGTACGACTTTGAGTGTTCCTACTCTTGAAGATAAGGCGGAAGTTAAAATTCCGGAGGGAACTCAGTCGGGAACGGTATTCTGTGTAAAGGGTAAAGGTATACAGCGAGTAAACGGAAGAACAAAGGGAGATTTGTACGTAACCGTAAATATAGACGTCCCGAAAAGTCTTTCCAAGGAGCAGAAAGAAGCTTTGCTCAACTTTGACGAAAAATGCGGTAAGAAGGCTTCAACAAAACGTCAGAGCTTTTTCGATAAGTTCAAAAAGTAACATATCATAGTATTTAAAGGGAATACAACGAAGATAGGGAGAAAAATTTCATCCAAAAACGTTATGCGTCGTTATTGGGCTTTGTGAATTTTTTTACAAATAAACATTTATTTATACACAATTAGATGATATAATACCAAAGGTTTGATTTAATTAAAGAAAGGAAAAGACGTGTGTTAAACGTCAGAAAGAAAAATGAAAAAATTAGTTGTACTTCTTTTATCAATGCTTTTAGTTGTATCTATTGTTTCTTGCGGAATTGTTGAAGAACCTTCCACAGAACCTTCTTCTAAAGCTGATTCTTCCCTTGCAGACACATCTGAAGTTGACAAGGATGACGAATCCGAAGCTGCATCTGAAGCTGCATCCGAAGTTGTATCTGAAGCTGCATCTGAAGCTGCTTCTACAGAAGCTGTATCTGAAGCTACATCCGAAGCTACATCCGAAGTTGCTTCTACAGAAGCTGCTGCTTAATTCGTTACTTAACGAAAAAATGGGGTTGTTGCAAAAGCGACAGCCCCTATTGTTTTAAAACGGTGAAAAAATGACAGAATTATTCATTGTGAAAATGGAAAACAAGGATTTTTCCGTACCCGATTATATGTGGGAGCTTGCGGACTGTGAAAAAAGGACTTCCATAAAAAAGATAAGGCGTGAAAGCGAGCAGAAAACCAGACTGTATGCCCACGTTTTCGTGAAAATCATTCTTGGTGAAAAACTCTCATTAGCTCCTTCAAAAATAAAAATTTCGTATTTACAAAATGGCAAACCATACGTTGAAAACTGTCCTTTAAAATTCAATATTTCGCATACGGAGAACGCCTTTGCGGTTTCTATTTCCGATAATGAAACGGGAGTTGATATTGAAAAAACAAGATCTGTGGATTTGGCTCTTTGTAACAGATTTTTCACGGAGAACGAACGTAAACTCGTGTTCAAAAATGATATAAAGTTGGAGCTTGAAAAACGGTTTTTCTACGTCTGGACAAGAAAAGAAGCTTTTTTGAAATATACAGGCGAGGGGATAAGCGGATTGAAAACCACTGATACCGAATCCCCTGACTTGTCTTCAATGCTTAAAACCTTTACGGAAGGCGAATATACAGTTTCTCTTTGCTTTGACGATAAAGGCCTTGAAAAGGTTGTTTTGACGGAAGAAGAATTGATTACGAAATTTGATTCGTAATCGGAATGATTTTGAATTTATAATAATCGCAAAAAATGCTTTTCCCTTGATTTTGGGAAAAGCATTTTATACTTTAAATTTATTGAGAAATATCTATCTGTGTTTTGTATTAAAACAGTCCTGATATATTTCCCTCGGAGTCCACGTCGATTTTTTCCGCGGCAGGAACTTTTGGGAGTCCCGGCATTGTCATTATATCACCTGTGAGCATTACGATAAATCCTGCTCCTGCGCAAACCTTGGCATTTCTTACTGTGATTTCGAAATTTTCGGGAGCGCATATTTTTGTAGGATCATCGGAAAAGCTGTACTGCGTTTTTGCCATACAAACGGGAAGGCTTGAGAAACCAAGCTCTTTAATGAGAGCAAGCTGTTTTTTTGCATTAGTTGTGAAGGTAACGCCTGTTCCACCGTAAATGCGCTTTGCAATGGCTTCTGCTTTTTCCTCGGGGGAGGCCTCGTCTTCATAGCAAAGCTCTTGCTTGCTTTCTACACCGCAAAGTCTTATTACCTCTTTTGCAAGCTCAACACCGCCTGCGCCACCATCTGCCCATACTGTTGAGGTGACAACGTTGACTCCAAGCTTCTTGCATTCTTCGGATACTGTTTCTATTTCTGCATCCGTATCGTCAGGGAAGCGGTTGATTGCAACAACACAAGGCAATTTATAAACGTTAACTATATTTGAAACATGTCTCATAAGGTTGGGCATGCCCGCTTTCAAGGCTTCTATATTTTCACCTTTTAATGCTGTTTTTGGAACACCACCATGCATTTTTAAGGCTCTTACAGTTGCAACCACAACAACGGCAGAAGCTTCCAGCTTTGCTTTTCTGCATTTGATATCGAAGAATTTTTGCGCGCCTAAATCTGCACCGAAGCCCGCTTCCGTAACAACGTAGTCACCTAAAGCGAGAGCTGTTTTTGTTGCGATAACGGAGTTGCATCCGTGGGCAATATTGGCGAAAGGTCCGCCATGAACGAACGCAGGAGTTCCCTCAAGAGTCTGAACAAGATTTGGCTTCAAGGCATCAACCAAAAGAGCGGTCATTGCACCTTGGGCGTTGAGCTGACCTGCGGTTACAGGCTTGTCATCGTAGGTGTAACCAACAATAATATTTGAAAGCTTTTCTTTCAGATCGTCTATGGATGAAGAAAGACAGAGAATTGCCATTATTTCTGAAGCTACGGTTATATCAAAACCGTCTTCACGGGGAACACCGTTTGCCTTTCCGCCAAGGCCGTCAGTTATAAATCTGAGCTGTCTGTCGTTCATATCAACGGCGCGTTTCCAAGTAATTCTTCTCGGGTCGATATTCAAGGAATTTCCTTGATGAATATGGTTATCAAGCATTGCGGCAAGAAGGTTATTTGCCGCGCCTATTGCGTGAAAATCGCCTGTGAAGTGAAGGTTTATATCTTCCATTGGAACAACCTGAGCGTATCCGCCTCCTGCTGCTCCGCCTTTAACACCGAAAACAGGACCTAAAGAGGGTTCGCGTAAAGCAACTACAACGTTCTCTCCTAAACGCTTTATTCCGTCTGCAAGGCCAATTGTTGTTGTGGTTTTACCTTCGCCTGCAGGGGTTGGCGTAATAGCCGTAACTAAAATAAGCTTGCCCTTTTTCTCCATCTTTGAAAAAGAAAGACTTACTTTTCCTTTATATTTCCCATAAGGCTCAAGGTCGTCATCCTTTATTCCAAGAGAAGCGGCTATCTGAGAAATTGGTTGCATCTTCGCCTCTTTGGCGATTTCTATATCCGTTTTCATGCTAAAACCTCGCTGTTTTACTTAACTTATAAATTTGTTTTTGATAAGGAGATAATCAGTTGCGTTTATTGAACCATCCCCATTGACGTCTGCGGCAATTTCCGTTGCATTTGTGAAGGTGTGATTTCCTAAAAATGCTTGTTTTATTCTTAAATAGTCTGTTGTTGAGATGCTTCCGTTGCAGTCAACGTCCCCGGCTTTAATTGTTTTGAAGGTTATGCCGTCAATATTGTGAAGTTTATCCGTTATTATTTCAATATTGCTGTCTCCAAAAACGCTTTCAGCCGTTTCGTTTATTCCAACGATAACGTACGTAACGTTTTCTTGAAGCTTAACGGTGCAATTTTTGAGGTAAAGTATTTTGAAAGAATAGCTTTTCCCTTCGTATTTTGCAGTTGCATCTATCGCTTTGGCAGATGTGGGAATTGTATAGCTTATCTGGATTCCGCCTTTGACGGAATAAACGCTTCCGTCGCTGTAATTGAAGTTTATGGAAAGAGAGGAGAGGTCGGCTTCTTTTCCGAGTATTCCTACAATTCCTTCTGAGGAGATAGTTGTATCTATAAGATATGGGCTATCAAACCTGCAATATTCAAGGGAACACCAACCTGTAAGCTGATTATATACGGTTTTTCCCCAACCGTCTTTGATTTCAGTTATTTGTATTTTTGTGCCTGCGGACATAATAGCAAGGCTTGCGGAGGAAGTTGTTGCATCCGCTCTCAATCTCAAATTGCTTGTTACTTCGTAATAGCCCTTGTTATATGTATCTGTTGACGGTAAAACGGTAAAACGGTTTTCTCCGTCAGTGATTATTGATACAGGTGTTTCTTGAACGGGAGGTTCAACAGGTGGTTCTTCCGTGGGATTTAACAAAATTGTATATTTAAGACCGCAATATCCATCAAATCCGTCGTATGAGGTTTTTCCCCATATTCCTGACGTTTCCGTGACAACTATTTCGGTTCCCGATGGAATAACTGTCAGAATCGAAGAAGAAGTTGTTGGCTGTTCTCTGAGGTATATGCTTCCAGTAGTTTTATAAGTTCCTGAAACATAGTCATAAGGTTCTTCGGAAGAGGATTCTTCAGATGATGGTTCTTCAGATGAAGGTTCCTCGGAAGACGGTTCTTCGGAAGATGGCTCTTCGGAAGATGGCTCCTCGGATGAAGGTTCTTCGGAAGATGGCTCCTCGGATGAAGGTTCTTCGGAAGACGGTTCTTCGGAAGATGGTTCCTCGGATGAAGGTTCTTCGGATGAGGGGTCTTCTGATGAAGATTCTTCGGAAGACGGTTCTTCAGATGAAAGCTCGGAGGGGTCTTTATATTCCGAAATCAAATTAGCATAATCGAGGCAAACGTAGCCTTCGAAGCCTTCAAAAGAGGTTTTGCCCCATACACCGCTTGTTGTTGTTACGGTTATTTCCGTATCTGCGGGAATTATTGTAATAGCGGCAGAGGTTGTGGAAGCCGACTCTCGAAGGTTGAGCCTGTCCGTCGTTTTATAAATACCGGGAACGTATTCACTTGGGGGAGTTGTTCCCGATACGTTATCCGACACGTCACCTATATTGACTTTCTTACCTGTGGACGTGTAAAGAAATATTTTTGTAACTCCGCTTACGGAATAGTAATCAAAAAGTACGTTATATTCTGAAGCAGGGTCCATCATGTAAACTACGCCGTTTTTAACCTCACGGATCGCAACGTAGTGACCAAGGTTTTTAACTCCTGCTATGATGTAATATCCCTTGTTGAGATAATACTGAATAGCTTCTGTTTTTTCCGCTTTTGTTTTACCGAGAAGAACTTCTGAACGGTAATCAAACCCAGGAACAGCTTTGTTTATTTTGCCCTTGTAAATAAGGTTCCCTGAAAATCCACCAACGGATTTAAGTTCATAAACTAACGTCGCGGGATCAAAATCGGCTTCTGTCCTGAGCCCACCATAAACTATAAGCATAGCGGCTGACGTAACGTAGCAACCTATATTTCCGATGGTGTTGTTGCCAATATATACGTCTTTCCACTGCTCATCATACTGCTTCCACAAATAAAATGGAGTTTCCGTTCCTGCGGCAGAGGCTTCGAGGGCGGGAGCGGAAAAAATAGATGTAAACAACATAACTGCAACTGTAATTATTGCCGCGAATCTCTTTGTGCGTTTCATTGTTTGTACAGACGTGCAGAGCCTATTCGAAAAAAAGATGAACGTTTAATGTATAAGTCCTTTTCTTTGTCTCTTTATTATGCTCCCGTCGAAACTCCTTTTCTGTTTTTTTACTAATTTATATAAAATAATGGGTCATTCGACCTCATTATACAAGAAAATAATTTATAAGTCAATCGAGTTCATATTCATTTAACAAACGTATTTTGCGATTCGGCTCATTGAACAAAACGAGGGTAAAAAAATTGGGGAAATTGCACAAAAATCAAAAGTGCAATTTCCCGCAAAAACAAAACGAAAAAACGTTATTATTTTTCGTAAACCGATGGGCTGAGAACGCCTATGAAGGGAAGGTTTCTGTAAAGCTCTGCAAAATCCATACCGTATCCAACAACAAATTTGTCTGGGATAACGAATCCCGAATAATCAGCCGTCAGGTCGTTAGTGCGTCTGTCGGGCTTATCAAGGAACGTACAGATTTTAAGGCTTGCAGGCTTACGAGCCATAAGAATTTTCTTGAGATATCCAAGGGTCGTTCCTGTGTCGAGTATGTCTTCAACAATTATAACGTCCACATCCTCAATAGAACCGCTTAAATCCTTGAGAATCATAACCTGACCTGAGGTCGTTGCAGAGTTTCCGTATGATGAAACTACCATAAAATCAAAAGTGCAATCCAAATCAAGCTCTCTTACAAGGTCGGAGAAGAAAATTACAGAACCTTTGAGGATGCAGAGCATAAGAACTTTTTTGCCCTTATAATCCTCACTTATGGTTTTTGCCAGCTCGGATACCCTCTTTTTGATATCTTCTTCTGTGATAAGCACTTCATCAATAATGTTTTTGAGTTCGTTTTTCATATGTGTCCTCCGAAAATAAAATGGATATTTACAATTTACCACAAAACAATGAGAAATTCAACATTATTTTAATAACAAATATTCAAAATTAAAATAATTTTTTATTTGTGGAAAAAGTCTTGATTATCTTGAAAAATTGGTGTATAATGGTAAGAGTAAAATAGCGGAGAATGTGGTTTTCTCCGAGGAAGGAGATATAAACCTATGTACGAAATCGAATTGCAGGGACTTGAAAACGGCGAAAACGCTGAAATACTCGTCCTTGAAGCGATGCCAGAAAATGCATCTGCAAACGAAACGGTAAGTACCGTGGAAAGTACGGAAACCTCCTACATGGACGTTTTTCCAAGCGGATTTGAGAATCTTCCGGAAAACGCAACGCTTATGGAAAGATTGGCTTACGGTGGAAAAATAACGCTCATCGGAATGGCGACCGTTTTCCTTGTTCTTATTATCATCTGGGCGCTTTGCGCTGTATTGGGTAAGGTCTTTGGAAACGTTGGAAAAAATGAAAAAAAATCCGAAGCTGAAAAGCCCGAGGAAAAGCCTGTTGCCCCACAATCTGTGGCACAACCCGCTGTTCAGACAGCAAGCGCTGTTGATTATACAACGGTTGCAGTTGTAGCCTCTGCCGCAATCGCCGCATATCGCGGAGAAGATACGGTGAATTTCAATATTTCGTCAATCAGACCTTGTGGAAACGGTGCGGTTGCTCTCGCTCCAGAGGTTGTGGCACAAATTGCCGCTTCCATCGCTTGTCTTGAAGGCAAAGACACGGTGGATTTCACTATAAGCTCTATCAGAATTATTTAAAAAGAAAAAAGGAGTAAAATTATCATGGCAAAAACTTATATTGTTACAGTAAATGGCGTAAACTACGAAGTAGTTGTTGAAGAAGGCGCAGCAGGCACAGCTCCTGTAGCAGCTCCCGCTCCTGCAGCGGCACCCGCAGCAGCTCCTGCACCCGCAGCAGCTCCCGCAGGCGGAACAAAGGTTACATCTCCTCTTCCCGGAACTCTTCTCAGACTTATTGCAAAGAACGGTGCTTCCGTTAAGAAAGGCGACCTTCTCTGCATTATCGAAGCTATGAAAATGGAAAATGAAATTTTCTCACCTGCAGACGGTGTTGTTTGTGTAGTTGCTTCTGAAGGCTCATCCCTTAATTCCGGCGACGTTATTATGACTATTGCTTAAGTCGCGGCGTTCGGTTTTTTCAATTTGAATTAAGGAGTGATATTTTGACTAACACGTTACTTTTGTCGGGTGGAAGCTTTATTGACTCCATCCTTGGCGTATTCGAAAGCTCTGGCTTTAAGGAGATTTTCGGCGGTGACAATTTTGTAAACGGCGGTTGGAGATATCTTGTTATGTACCTTATTGTAGGTGTTCTTTTCTATCTCGCCATAGTTAAGAAATTCGAACCGTTGCTTTTGCTTCCCATTGCTTTCGGTATGCTTCTTACAAACCTCCCCGGAGCAGGGCTTTATCATAGTGACCTCTTTATCAACGATACGGGTGCTCCCCTCAATATTCAGGAAATCGTTGAAAGAGGCGGACTTATTGACTTTTTGTATTTAGGCGTTAAGCTGGGCATTTATCCTCCGCTTATTTTCCTTGGCGTTGGTGCTATGACAGACTTTTCACCTCTTATCTCCAATCCTAAAAGCCTTCTTTTAGGTGCGGCTGCTCAGTTTGGCGTTTTTGCCGCTTTCGTTGGCGCACTTCTTTTGGGATTTACCGTTGCAGAAGCTGCTGCTATTGGTATTATCGGCGGCGCAGACGGCCCTACGGCTATAATGGTAACAAAGAGCTTGGCTCCCCATCTGTTGGGGGCAATAGCTATTGCCGCCTATTCCTATATGGCTCTCGTTCCTTTTATTCAGCCTCCTATTATGAGAGCGCTTACATCGAAAAAGGAACGTACTATAAAGATGACAGCACTCAGACCTGTTTCCAAGCTTGAACAGGTTATTTTCCCCATTGTTGTTGCG
Source organism: Oscillospiraceae bacterium (assembly GCA_015064625.1). Taxonomy (GTDB): domain Bacteria; phylum Bacillota; class Clostridia; order Oscillospirales; family CAG-382; genus SIG653. Next base: position 27,548 of record SVRW01000023.1, read on the forward strand.
GCTGTTGTTTCTCTCATCCTTCCCGATGCCGCTCCTCTTATCGGTATGCTTATGCTTGGTAACCTTATGAAGGTTTGCGGAGTTGTTGACAGAATCGCCAAAACCGCTCAAAACGAGCTTATGAATATCGTAACTATTTTGCTGGGTATTTCCGTTGGCGCAACGGCTAAAGCTGAAAGCTTTTTGGATCTCAAAACCCTCGGAATTATTCTTCTCGGACTTGCCGCATTTGCTTTTGCAACAGCAGCGGGAACTCTTTTCGGAAAGCTTATGTGCTTCGTAACAGGAGGAAAGATAAATCCCCTTATCGGTTCTGCTGGCGTTTCAGCAGTTCCTATGGCAGCTCGCGTTTCTCAGAAGGTTGGGCAGGAAGAAGAACCTACAAACTTTTTGCTTATGCATGCTATGGGACCCAACGTTGCAGGCGTTATCGGCTCTGCAGTTGCAGCGGGCGTTTTCCTCTCCCTCTTTAAATAATTTGGTTTTTGAAAGGATAATAATATGGCAAAGGTAAAAATAGTTGAAACCGTATTGCGTGACTCTCATCAGTCCCTTGCGGCTACAAGAATGACTACCGAACAAATGAAACCCATTCTTACCGCTTTGGATAACGTGGGTTACCATGCTCTTGAAGCTTGGGGCGGTGCTACTTTCGATTCATGTCTCCGCTTCCTTGAGGAAGATCCCTGGGACAGACTCAGAACAATAAGAGACACTGTTAAAAACACAAAGCTTCAGATGCTTTTCAGAGGTCAGAATATTTTGGGCTACCGTCATTATTCTGATGACGTTGTTGAATATTTCGTTCAGAAATCCATCGCAAACGGTATCGATATCATAAGAATTTTTGATGCTCTTAACGATGCAAGAAACCTCAGAACAGCTATCAACGCAACGAAGAAAGAGGGCGGACACGTTCAGGTTGCTCTTTCTTATACAACAAGCCCTGTTCATAACAACGAATACTTTGCAAAGCTTGCAAAAGAGCTTTGCGAAATGGGTGTAGACTCAATCTGTATCAAGGATATGGCAGGACTTCTTAAGCCTTACGAGACTTATGACCTTGTTAAAGCTATCAAATCAGAAGTTTCTGTTCCTGTTGAGCTTCATACTCACTATACAGCAGGTGTTGCTTCTATGTCCGTTCTCAAGGCTATTGAAGCAGGTGTTGATATTGTTGATACAGCAATTTCTCCCTTCGCTATGGGTACTTCTCAGCCTCCTACAGAACCCCTCGTAGCTTCCCTTGCAGGAACTCCCTACGACACGGGTCTTGATCTTAACAAGCTCAATGAAGTTTCCAAATACTTCACAGGTCTCAGAGAAGATTTCATAAAGAGCGGTCTTATCAAAACAGGCGTTTTGAAGGTTGACGTTAACGCTCTTATTTATCAGGTTCCCGGCGGAATGCTTTCAAACCTTATTTCACAGCTCGAAAAGCAGAATGCTCTTGATAAGCTTAACGACGTTCTTGAAGAAGTTCCCAGAGTTCGTGCAGATGCAGGTTATCCTCCTCTCGTAACTCCTTCCTCTCAGATCGTTGGTACGCAGGCTGTTCTTAACGTTTTGCTTGGCGAACGTTATAAAATGGCTTCCAAGGAATTCAGAGGTCTTGTAAGAGGCGAATACGGAAGAACTCCTGCTCCTATTGACCCTGCATTCTACAAGAAAATCTGTGGCGATGAAAAGCCTGTTGAAGGCAGACCTGCAGATGCTCTTGCACCTGAGCTTGATAAGCTCAGAAGCGAGATAAAAGACTATATTCAGCAGGATGAAGACGTTCTCTCTTACGCTCTCTTTGACAAAGTGGCTCTTGGCTTCTTCGAAAAGAGAAAGAACGGAACTTTGGGTCAGAACGTTGACGTTCCCAAGGTTGAAGCTCCCAAAGCTGCTCCCGCAGCTCCCGCTACGGCAAACGTTGGCGTTGCTTCTCCAAGCGGTGCATCTGGAACTTATAAGGTTACAGTTAAGAGAGTTTAAATTCAATTCAGAACTTTATTCAATTCAGAACTTTATTCAATTCGGAATTCGGAATTCGGAATAATTGTAAATTGAAATTTCAGACTTAACATTCTGGGGTTTGGTTTGCAAAAAATCGGGATGGAATTGATAAATAATAAAAATTCCAAATAATTTAACGAAATTAAACTAAATGCTTTTCGCGATTTTTTCGTGGAAAGCATTTTTTTATTCCCCATTATTCAAATATCAAAAATGCAACGATTGGACTGAAAACAGACCATAAAAGTATTAAAAGTGCGGAAAAAATGTGTTTTTTCATAAAATCTCCTTCTATATTCAGACGTTGAATGATTTCACTACATTTATATTTAAAAAAGCATAAAAATATCACGGCTTTTGAAATTTCAGTTCGGGCTTTAAAAATCGTGATAAATTTTAATAATTTGAGCTGAAATGTAAAAAAAAGAAAAAACACTTTACAAACGAAGGATAAAGGTATATTATATATTCAGAGGTTTTATGCCCTTTTGTAAACGAACATTTTTAATGAGGTTTTATATGAATAAAAACGAAAATATAATAATTGAAGAAAGAGCCAACAAAGGTGAGCTTTCCGTTGATAACAATGAAAACAACGAGAAGAAAACTACTTTCAGGGATATTATAAAAGAAAAATTTCCTTCCCTTTCTCCCACGGCATATAGAATTGCCGTAATTGCTTTTTGTCTGTATTCTGTTTTGCTTGCTGTTTTTCGTGCTTTTGCAATTGAAAAAAGCGTTGAATTCCCAGGATTTACAGGGGGAAGCGACGTATACAAGTTAGATGATACGGTTTATACAAGAGTGTTCTTTGTTCTGTATTGTCTTGGCGCAGTTGCCGCATTCCTGATAAGTCTGTTTTCGCATAAAATTACGTATGGTGCGAATAAAAGGTCAAATTCCTTTGTTTTTGTATCTTCTCTCGCGGGCTTTTGTATGGTTGGATGCGCAGGATTCTTTGTGTACAGAATGGGTTTGATTGAAGCGGAATTCAGCAAGCTTAATTATTGGATAATCATTTTTATGCTTTTAACGGGCACATTTTTCGCTATGGACGCGGTCGGATTCATAACAAAGAAAACGAAGCCCTGGTTCAATGTCGGCGTGGTTATTTTTTCCGTTCTCCGTGTGCTCTCCGATTTTATTGAACTACATGGAAAGCAAAACGTTTCTTCCAATGAATACCATATTGTAAGCCTTACAGCGTTGCTTATTTTCTTTTGCTGTAATTCAAGGCTTCATATTTACGGAAGTGCAAATATCTGGTTCAGATTTTTTGGGCTTTTTGCAGCTCTTTCTACGATAATTTATGCATTGCCTGAAATATATATTTCCCTCTTTGAACCATATTACGTGGATTCAATTTTTATCTTCTGCATAGTCGACGCTGTGTTGGCGTTTTACGTTTTGACAAAGCTTTTATCTATCAGAAGTATAAAAGAAAACGTTTCAGAGTCTGTCGGTGAAAAGGAATGAGCGGAAATAATAAATCCTTGAAGCTGGTAATAACATCCGTGTTTTCCTTGGCTCTTGTCATTGTTTTTGCATTTGGTTCGGAAATTGTAATGGGGGAACGGGATAAAGCTGACGTGGAAAAAAACGAATCCTTTGTTTCGGATATTGACGTTTTTGAAAACATCTCCTTTGTTGATTTGGAGAAATCAGAGGATGCTTTTTCTTCGCCCGATATGTCGGAAAATGAAGAATCTTCGGAACAGGAATCGACTTATGAAGAATCGAGTGAGGAAAGTGAAGAAAGTTCTTCCACCATAAGCGAAGCTTCTTCTGTAGCTTCAGAATCTTCTGAAGAAAGCGAGGAACCGTCCCTTGAAGCTTCGAAAGAACCGTCGTCCGAATATTCTTCCGAAGCATCTGAATCCAGTGAGGAAAGCTCTGAAGAACCTTCTTCGGAAGATGTAAACAATTCATTTGAAAACGTAGGTTTTCCTTCCGACGTAACCTTGCTTGACGGCGGACAAGTTCCGTTTGTGTATTTCAAACAGGACGACCCCAAATATGAAAATCTTCCATACGGTACGGATAAAATAGGGTCTCACGGTTGCGGACCTGTTAATATGGCAATGATAATTTCCACCTATACGGGAAAGGTTATATATCCCGACGAGGCGGCAAAATGGAGCTATAAAAACGGATATTGGACGAAAGGAACGGGAACGTCCCATTCCTTGATGACTGCTATGGCGAAAGCTTACGGAGTGCCTGTGAAAACTGTTGCTCAAGGCTCTTGGACGGAGGTTATTAACGCCTTGAAGCAAGGAAAACTTGTTATTACAAGGGTTAAAAATGGAATATTTGCCAAAAATAACCACTTCTTCACCTTGCGTGGCATTACTGAAGATGGAAAAATACTTGTGGCAAACTCCATAAGCTATGAGGACTCTGTTAAAGAATGGGATTTGAATACCTTAAAAGGACAAGTAAACCTTGGTTTCTGGATTTATGGATGAGGTTGTAAAATGGAAGAAATTTTAGAAATTATACTAACAATATTTTTCATGCCATTTGAATCAAAATTTGATAATATATTCAGAAGAATCGGTAATATTCAAAACAAGGCTTTAAGAATGTTTTTGAAAATGTTGTTTATAATGATTCCTGTTTCTATTATTTTTGCAGTGTGTATCTTATGTAGTTATTTATTCCGAGGATATTGGATATGAAATCAGGCTGTTTCAAACGTTTATTGCATTTGAAACAGCCTTGTTTTTGTATAAAAATATAAATAGAAAAAGCTCCGATTTGGAGCTTTTTCTTACCTTAAAGTGCCATTGTTTGCGTCTTCTGTCACGGGTGAAGACAGCAGACGCAAAGCTTAATTATTGACCTGCGGGTGTTGGGTTAAAACCGTTTATAGTATAAACTTCCTTTACGCTTCCAAGCTGATATACTGTGGGTTCATCGGGTTTCTGAACAACCCAATGCTCCATACCCTTTACGTAGGAAACGTAAGGGATATATATAAGCTTTTCATCGTAGTAATCGCTTGGAACCTCCAAAA
>SVRW01000024.1 GCA_015064625.1 Oscillospiraceae bacterium
GGTTTCGGACTTTTGTGGTGGAGGTGAGGGGAATCGAACCCCTGTCCGAAAACCGATTCACGAGAATTTCTACGAGCGTATTCGGTTATTTGGATTCCCTCACGCGACGGCAACCGACAGCCTTCACGGTTGGTAGCTTCATAAATTCATACAATCGTCTCAAAGCTTTGGCGAAAGTACGTTCACTGCTAAGTGATGCCTGAGCCGAGGCCGCAGTACTCCTCGGTCAGACAGCCGCCTAATTAGGCAGCGAGAGCAACTTTATTGTTGTCGTTTATTTTTAAGTTTTGCACGTTTTAAAGAAGGCATGCGCTTCTGCTCGCTTATCCCGCTTCACAATCCCCGTCGAAACCTTTACACCCCCATAGTGTGAAACGTTTTCATGGGTTTGGATGAAACAGAATATAAAAATATATCACAAGTAAAATTGCTTGCAAGGGGAAATCCACGTAGCAATTCAATGACGCAAACGTACTACCTACACAAAAAACGTAGCTCAGAATGCTTGAAAGGCGATGATTTCTGAAAAAACATTATATCACAAGTAAAATTGCTTGCAAGGAGAATTTTACGTCACGATTCAATGGCGAAGGTACACGAAGTGCACATATAGCGTAGCTCTGAATACTTGACGTAGCAAGAATCCTCATGCAACATTATACCACTTTTTTTGATTTTGTCAACAAAAAACAATTGTATATTTTTACAAAAAGTAAAAAGGCTCGAAAAAACGCAGAAAAAACGTTTTCAGAGCCTTTCAAATTTAATTATCAGCTGAGTTCAATGCCTCAATGCAATCGTCGCAAACCAGCTTTTGCTTGTACATTCTAAGCCCGTTTACCGCACCGCAGAAGGTACAACCTGGATTGTACTTTTTCAAAACAATGCAATCGCCATCGGTGAATATTTCAACGTGGTCTTTTATGTTCAAGTCAAAGGATTTTCTTAACTCTTTTGGGATGACAATTCGACCCATTTCGTCAATATCTCTGACCATTCCTGTAGATTTCATAATACATCCTTTCCCACACAAAGCAAAAATGTCAAAAAATGTTTAATCTGCCATCTATAGACAATATACAACATTTTTATCCAAAAGTCAAGATTTCAGCGTAAGAAAGTTTATAATTCTACAAATTATACGTTAAATCTGAACAGCATAACGTCGCCATCTTTGACAACGTATTCTTTTCCTTCACTTCTTACCAAGCCTGCTTCTTTGGCGGCAACCATAGATCCTTTGTTTATAAGGTCGTCGAATGAAACCGTTTCCGCACGTATAAAGCCTCTTTCGAAGTCGCTATGGATTTTACCTGCAGCACCAGGTGCTTTTGTGCCCTTTCTGATTGTCCACGCTCTGCATTCGTCGGGACCTGCGGTAAGAAAGCTTATGAGTCCCAAAAGCTTGTATGAGGATTGAATAAGTCTGTCGAGACCAGACTTTGCAAGACCTAAATCTTCAAGGAATATTTGTCTTTCTTCCACGTCAAGCTGAGCTATTTCTGCTTCTACCTGAGCGCAAACAGCAACAATTTCCGCATTTTCACTTTCAGCGAGCGAAGCAAGCTTTGCAAAATGAGGGTTACTTTCGGGTGAAGCAACGTCATTTTCGCTGACGTTTGCGGCATAAATAACTGATTTACCAGAAAGAAGACCTATACCTGAAATTTTGTCTTTTTCTTCTTCGTCAAGCTCAACTGCTCTGACGCATTTTCCTTCGTCGAGAGCTTTTCTTATTCTTTCGTAAAGCTCAACGGTGTCTTTTATGGAAGCATCGCCCTTCATGGCTTTCTTCGCTCTGTCTATAGCTCTGTCTAAAATTTCCATATCGGAAAGGATAAGCTCTGTATTGATAATATCAACGTCTCTGATAGGGTCAACGGAGCTTTCAACGTGAACGATATCGTCGTTTTCGAAGCAACGCACAACGTGAACTATTGCGTCAACTTCTCTTATATGAGAAAGAAACTTATTTCCCAAGCCTTCGCCTTTTGATGCGCCCTTAACCAAACCTGCAATGTCAACAAATTCCACAACTGCGGGAGTCAACTTTTTGGGATTGTACATTTCCGCAAGCTTGTTGAGTCTTGCATCTGGAACGGGAACAATACCCACGTTTGGTTCGATTGTGCAAAAAGGGTAGTTGGCAGACTCTGCTGCCGCGCTTGTCAAAGCGTTGAATAACGTACTTTTTCCTACGTTGGGAAGACCTACAATACCAAGTTTCATAAATATATAACCTTTCTTTTTATTTCAAACCTAAAATTTCTATCATTTTTTCGTTTACTTTACCTACTTCAAATTTTTCTTTACAGTATTCATAAGAAGCGTTTCCCATCTTCTCAATTGAAGACGGATTTTCAATAAACTCTATCATCTTTTTTGCAATTGAATCTGAATCTCTTACAGGAACTAAAAAACCGTTTACTCCGTCTTTTACTGTTTCTCTGCAACCAGGGGCATCAGTGGTTATTATGGCTCTGCCACAGCTCATCGCTTCAAGAACGGAACGGGGAGTGCCTTCTCTGTATGACGGAAGGACAAAAACCGAGCAAGCGTGGTAAAAGGGGACTACGTTTTCAGATTCTCCAAAATGGGTTATAATTCCATTATCTATATATCGGTCAAGCTGTTCGCGTGATAGTGAATCCTGTATATTTTCGACTGCTCCAAGTAGTCTGAATTCCACGTCGGGATATTTACTTTTGACAGTTTCAGCCGCCGATAAATATTCTCGTATCCCTTTACTTTTTATAACTCTTGAAAGCATAAAAAACACAGTCTTTGAGGGCAGGGGAGCTTTGCTGAATTTCTCCATGTTAACGCCCGAACCATTCACTAAAACGCATTTTTCTTTTTTTACCAGCTTTTCTGAAACGAATTGAGCCATATCGTCAGGATTCTGAAAAATAACGTCGTCAGCACAATTAAGACTGCGTCTGTATAAAAAAGACACCACTTTTTTAACTAATTTCGCCTTCAACGTTTTTGAAATGAAAGCATATCCCGCACCTGTTATCATGGGAACGATTTTTTTAACACCGCATTTTTTAGCAATATATGCACCGTATACAACAGGCTTAACCGTGTAGCAAAAGACTACGTCAGGCTTTTCGGAATTTATGATGTCTTCAAGTGCCTTCATGTATCTAATATCTTCTTTGGGATTCAATCCGTTTTTGTTCATGGGAACTTCGAAGAATTTTGCCCCTAAAGCTTCTATCTTATCGATATCAACCAAATCGGGACCTGTTACTATGACCTCGTGACCCATAGAAACAGCTTTCTTTATCAAATCGCCTCTGAAATTATATACGGTTCGGTTTTTAGGAGAAATAACCATCATTTTCATAACGTTCACCTGTTTTTACCATATAACAGAGCAATTATATCACTGTAGCTTGATTTTGTCAAGATAAAGGGGGGAATTATCTTGTTTGTTGTATATCATAAAGAAAAAGCGGAAAAACAGCATAGGAAAATGCTGAATATTCGCTTTCACTTTTTAAATTCATTTATTTTTTATCCTCTGAAAGTCCTATAAAATAGTCGGCAGTTACGTTGTAAAATTGACAAAGTGTAATAAGGTCAGCGATTTTTAATTCAGCTCGTCCGTCTTCGATGTGGCTATATCCTTGCTGTGACTTGTTAATGATTTTCCCCGCTTCCTTTTGCGTTAAATCGTTATCTTCGCGTAAATTCCTCATTCTTGTTCTGTAATCCATAAGTAACCCCTTCCTGATTTAGCTATTTACGAAAATTTTAACATACTCATAAATTGAGTGTTAATATTCACTCAAAGATTGAGTATAATGTGCTTGGGAATTTGTACGGATGTTATCATAGTAATAAAATTTAGAAGGCGTTCCTCCGAACAATGACACTTTCGGGGGAAGATATGATATCAACTGAATATGAAAGATTTATTAGGATACAAGGATACGTATTTATCTACCAAAAGAGGATATAACTTATTAAGGCTTTTCGCTCCAATGCCATGTATGATATGCGGTGAAATTGACTCGTCGGAGGAAGGACCTTTTTGTAAGGAGTGTTTTGAGAAGTTTTCAACTTTGCTTTCTACGCCTTGTCCCGTTTGTGGAGGAAAAAGAGAAGAATGTGAATGTTGCGAACTTACAGGTATCAAAAAGGTGTTTTTTCTTTTTTGGTATTATAAAGACATAAGTTCCGATATGATAATCAAGGTTAAATATTTGGGAGATAAGAGGGAAATATCGTATCTGGGATATCTTATTGCGGAAACGGTAAAGGAAGAAGAATTTTCGGGAGTCTGCTTTGTACCAAGAATGAAAAATAATATCAAGAAATTGGGCTTTGACCAAGCCAAACTTTTGGCTGAGAGCGTAGCTTTCCATCTTGGACTTCCCATTGTTGACTGCATTGGCAGAAAAGGAAGAAGCGCGGAACAGAAAAAGCTTTCGGGAGCTGACCGAAGAAGAAACGTGAAAAATAAGTTTTTCGTTGACGCAGAAAAACTGAAATTTGAAAACGGAAAGATTCCGTCAAAATTGCTTTTGATTGACGACGTTGTAACTACGGGTTCAACTGTTAAAGAATGCTCTTATCTTTTGAGAAAAGTGGGCGTTAAAAGTGTATACGTGGGTGCTATTGCTAAAACGCCTACTCGTAAAACCCGATATAAAAGGAAGCCGAAAGCGAAGTGACGGCGAAGCAAACATCAAAAGAATAAAACGAAAAAGCTCCCTCGGGAGCTTTTTCTACTTTAACATTTTGCGAAGCAAAATATTTCACATTGGCGAAGCCAATATTTTACCGCATAAGCGATTTCACCCGCTGAAAGCGGATTTCATTGCAAAAACTACGTTTTTGCTCATCCGCAGTCCCACCAATACATAATATCGGTAAAGTCTTTTGCACGAAGCTTTTCTCTTGGTATGAAGAATTGACATCCGCCACAGTCACCGAACATTATGAGGTCAGCTTCTCTGCCTTTATTATCAGCAACAGTGTGACTTACTATCTGCAACAGCAAGGTGTCGTATTTTTGAAATTCTTCTTTTTCTTCTTTGGGGTCGTATTGTTCAAAAACGGGATAACCACCTATGCGGTGTCCTCCGTAGGAGTTTTCGCTATAAATGAAATCATAATCCTCGCTGTCAATATCCTCTATTCCGTTCTCAAATCCTGCTTTTTTTAAGGCGTTATCCACTGCGTTTTCAAAACGATTGTCAGAAGCTGTGACGGAACTCATAGCGGGAGTGAGACGAAGGGGAAGACAGGCTCTTACAGGAAAGCTTTCACTTATGGATTTGTCGTTTTTCAGTTCTGAATCAAAATCAGATTCGTTTTCGTCGTAAAGAACCTTGAAGTCCTTTTGTGCTGTCGGGTCGTCAAAATCTGCACCGTATATATCGTTGTCTGCAACGTAAAAACGCAAAACACCTTTTTCAGGAAAGTCGGGAATTCCTCTCACTTCGGAACACCATATAGCCGCAAGTAACTTCATGGGATTTCCGCTTTGGTCTGTGGGAGCGTTTTTATCTACGGGCATACCGCCAAAACGGCTTTTGTTTCCGTCATCGGGGGCGGGAAGTCCTATTTTTACCATTGGAATTGCAGTGTCACGCTGTAAAAATCCGTTTGCTTTGAGAACTCTTTCGTCTACGTTATCAACGTTTCCTAACGTGGCGTTACCTCTTGCAAGGTTTATAATGTGGTTCTGGAGGTTTTGGGCATTTGCCCCATGCATGACTGCACGGTCGAAATAAGTTTTGCTCTTTTCTTTGTTATCAAGGGCAAAATAAGCTATTGTAAGGGCAGTTTCTGCTTGATGCATATCAGCTTTTATGGAAATTGCACGTTCGGCAGGAGCTATAACCTTTTCCCAATTTTTCTCGGAAAGGTGAATATGCGCAATGTTGTTCCAGGCTTGTGCGTTGTTAGGATTATATGTAACAGAACTTTCGTAGCATTTAAGAGCTTCCTTGTAATTCCCTTGGGATTTGTAAAGAACACCCAGATTTGACCATGCTGTGGAATGTGCAGGGTCATAGGATAAAAGCTCTTTGTATGCTTCTATGGCGTTATCTTTCATTTCCAAATCGGAATAAGAAAGTCCAAGAAACAATAGAACCGCTCTGTAATCATCTGACCTTTTACATTTCTTTTTAAGAGCGTTCAATTTGTCCACGGCCTTTAAAAGCTGATCTTCGTCAAAAAGTGCAATGGCTTTCAATAAGGCTTTTCTGTCACTTTTTTGATCGTAAGAAGAAAAGGCGTTTTCAATATGCTCTTTGAATGCATTTTCGTAAAAACGAAGGGAGCGTTTCGGCTTCGACCTCGTTATCAGCTTTACCATGGATAAAACCAGACCTATTATTACAATTATACTCTTGCCGAAGGACGAATCGAAAACCCAGTTGTTCTCGTAAAGCTCGTATACGAACAAAGTAACTGCAGTAATCATTGCAATAATGAGAATTGCTAAACAAACGTAAAAAACTATTTTGTTCTTTTTCATAAATGACCTCTTTTATGGGTTTGATTTGAATTTTTGATATTTTACCATACCTGCAGTTTAGTGTCAAGGGTTAACGAAAGTAACACTGTAACGATTTTTTAAAACCAAAAATGAAGCAACTGGTTTAAAAGCAGAATAATGATAAGTAAAAAAATACCGCCTAAGAAAAGTAAACATAAAATAAGTATGGCGTTAAGAACAAACGAACCGATTTTAGGCGATATTTTATGGAGAACATATAACGTTGAGGTAAAAAGAAAAAGCCCGCCTAACATGAAAATATCTTCAAAAAATCCTTTCCAGAACGAGCCATGTCGGAGGAATTTTTCTCCAATACCGCCTAAAACGCAGAAAAACAAAAACAATATAGATGCGAACAGTATTCCATGTTTTTTTCTTATACGCTTGAAGTCTGTTAAAAAAACAAATTTCATTGAAAGATTCAACGCTTCTGTTTCAAACGTAAGATAATCTTTTAATATATCTGCAAATTTTGCGCCTTGATTTTCTTCTGCGGATAAAATCTCTAAATAATGGTTTTCATCTATAGCATCAAAATCGGTTTGTTCGTCAGCCAATTTTTGAGTGAGATTCAACGCTCCTTTCAGGCTTTCAATTTCACTTTCAAGACGTGCAATGTTATCAGCTGACGCATCTTTTAAGTTTATTTCTCCCTTTTGCAGTTTTTTTATCTCGTCAATCGTGAAACCTAATTTTCTGAAAAGAATAATTTTTTTCAATTCTTTGATGTTTTCTTCACTGTAATCACGATAATTGTTCGTTTCTCGGTTGGGTGAGAGCAAACCTTCTTTTTCGTAAAATCGAATGTTAGCTCGTGATACCGATAACAGTTCTTCAACTTCTTTAATTTTCATATATAAAGTCACCTCCAAGCATTTTGTACACTGTAAAGCTGCTTTATAGTCAAGTGTTTTTCTGCAGAATTTATAATTTGTTTACATTTCGTGTGCTTAAAGTGGTATATCGTCCTTGAATATTTCAATACCTTGGGATATGATAGTCAGTTTTCCGTTTAAATTAAGATGTTTACTGCTGACAGGCAAGACTCTTAACCGAAAGCCATGTTTCTCTTCTTCATCTGCCCTTTTCTTGCCTTTCAATACGGTACTTTTAGGGTTAATGCCTTTGTCTGTTTTAAAAGAATCAATATTTGATGTAAAAGTTTTATCGTTTTTATCAAAAGAAATGTCTAACCCTGTGTTTTCTTTGTTGGTGTAATAATATATTTTGGCATCGGATAATTGAAGGTCTTTAACGTTTTCGCTGAAATCAAAAATTATTTTCAAGCCTGAAATACTTCCACCCACGTTGACAAAACTCATTAAACTGACCTTGTTGGTAGTAAAATTGCAATCGTATGTTCTACGTTCAAGCTTTGGCGGTGCATCAATCAAATAAGCAGGCTCGTTGTATGCACTATGATTCTTGCTCAACATGAATTTGTAAGGATACATTGAATTGCATTGGCTTTCATCAAAATCTTCCATTTTGACTTCGCTTTTAAATGCAACGCTAAATAAATTGCAAAAGTTTTCAATATCCTTTTCGCTTAAATTATCAAAAAAAGGAGAAATCATTTTCATGTATTTTTCTGTTTCCGATATATAAACGATCACAGAAAAATCACTTTCTGAGTCATCTCTTACGATAGAATATCCGTAATTCTGGAAAGCGTTGTGAAGGTAATGTTCAGTATAATCCGTATAATAATTAAACCCTTTTCTTTTTACTAATAACATTTTTCTCATTATTTATGTCTCCGTTACTTCTTTTGAATTTTATTTTAACATACCTATGTTTTAGTGTCAAGAACGGTGAATGGTAAAATTGTGTCCAAATCACGCCGAATTAGTGAAAAGAGAAAAAGTAAAAAATCCGCATACTTGCGTGTGCGGAATTTTTTGCGCGTATTGACAAAAAAGATGCCTTATAATCAAGATTCATCTTCATTTGTTTTATTAATAAAATATTCCCTTAGTAAGTCCGGAGATTCAAATTTTGGAACTTCAAAATTCATAATATACTCATTAAGTTTTTCGGCAGAGCGGTGCTCTAAATAACCTGTGGCATCATCTACAAAAAATTTGCATCCTATCTGTTTGCCGATATAACTTACAATTTTTAATGCAAATATATGAAAATCAGCATCAACATATACGGTGTGAGATTCACCATATATGAAATAATGATTGGAATCACGTTCTTTTTTTAACGAAAGATAGAATGTTTTTTCTTCATCATTATCAAATTGAATAAAACAAGACTCTCCATGGTTCTGAATATTAGTCGGAGAAAACTTATTATCTATCAATGTTATCATGGACTGAAATCCGAGATAATTGCAATGTCTCAAAAAGCCTGTTTTTTGCCAAAAAATAATGCCACATTTTTGCTTTCCAATAGCACAATTGGGTTCTATATAATTGTCATTAGAAATGATTAAGTTTTTCATATTCACATCGCCTTTCTGATCTTATTATAGCACAGTTTACGGCGTTTGTAAAGTGAAATATTCGCCTTGCGGAAATTGTGAAATATCTCCCTTCGGTCGATGTGAAATGAAATTCGCCCTTCACATTTGCGAAGCAAATATTTCACAGCGAAGCTGAATTTTACTCGCTGCAGGCGAATTTCGTTGGAAAAAGAGAGCAAGTCTTTCGACTTGCTCTCTTTTTTCTGGAGGCGCCACCCGGAATCGAACCGGGGATAGAGGTGTTGCAGACCTTTGCCTTACCGCTTGGCCATGGCGCCATATTCTTTTTTCTGTTCGGTTTCCCTCACAGCGTTGCTCATTATAGCACATTATTTCTCAAAATGCAATACCTTTTTTAAAAAAAGTCAAAAGATTTTCAGAGATTTTCGAAAAAAGATTTTTTGTTGTCTTTTTTTTATATTATTTCCCCCAAAAATCTTGCATTCAATCCCGATGTATGATACAATTCACCCAGAAAGGCGGTAGAGATATGAAAAAATCCGAAATGAAAGAGCTTGTTCGTGGGGCTATTGAACCGAAGAAACTGTGCCGTATGTTTTTTAAATACGATGTAAATTATCGATATTATTTCCCGTTACAAGTAAGTGATAAATTTTTTCTTGGTGCGGAAGAAGATGATTTTATCATTGACGGTTTTGCCATTCGCCGTTTTTGCGATTTAACAAAAGTGCAAATAAACGACAATAAGTGCAACGAGATTTTTGAAAACGAGGGGATATTGAATGATTTGTCCGCTCCGGAAATTGATTTGACCGATTGGCATAGTGTTTTTCTTTCTTTGGAAAAATGGGGGAAAAATATTATCGTTGAGAAGGAAAGCCTTGTAGAAGATGAGTGGGAATTTGCTATTGGATATATTGAAAAAGTTTTGAAAAATAAGGTTTTGTTCAAGCATTTTGATGCGGACGGAATTTGGCAAGACGAACCTCTTGAAATTCCGTTTTCACAAATAACCACAATCATTTTCGGTTCTCGTTATGTAGACGTTTTCTCAAAATACGTTTGATTTGAAGTGGATTTTTTGAAAATCATTCGATCAACTGATAACCGAAAATTGCTCGTATGCGGTGACAAATTATGAATACTTCGAAGATAATCAAAACAATGTTGTTCGTATTGGTATACGGGCTAAATTTGTTTTTCTCCTTCGGTCTTTGGTTTTGCGGATTAAGCGGAAATATTATGCTTGGGATTTTGTTTATTATAGTTTATCGTTTAAGTCTTTGGTTTTCACCTTTGATGGTA
The DNA here is from genome assembly GCA_015064625.1 of Oscillospiraceae bacterium. Lineage (GTDB taxonomy): Bacteria > Bacillota > Clostridia > Oscillospirales > CAG-382 > SIG653. Next base: position 10,263 of record SVRW01000024.1, read on the forward strand.
ACTGTTATTTGCTGGTTGCCGTTTAAGCCTGTTGTACCAGTATACAAAAAGCTGATTTTTAATCTTGTTCACCTTATTTTATGCGGTGTTTTATTTCTGAACAGTTATCTTTGGTTCGGTAATTGGTATTGAATCAATGTAGCTATATTTTTGGTTCTTGTTTTTAACGCAAATATTGAAAAAAGGCTTGACAAAACAGTTCTAATGTGATAGACTGCAAAAAAGATGCTTTTCGGAAAATTGTTCCTTCAAGTGCGTGGGAACAAACGTAAAATAATTATAATGTTTCGGAGGTTTTTATGGCAGGTCTTTTTGGCGAAAAAATAAATAATGGCGGAGCAGGCGGGAATTTTGTAAATCCCAATTCTCCTGAAGCTTTGATACAAAAGCATACAGTACAGTATGATCGTTCTCGTTACAATCTTCTTTTAGTAACGGGTTTTACTGCAATTAACATTTTGTTGCTTGCTATTCAATCGGGAGGTTACTTCCTTTTTTCAACGTACATTCCTTTGGTTTTGATTGACACGGCTATGTGGTTGTGCGGAAAATATCCCGCAGAAGAATATGCATTGTATGAACCTTTTGAATTTTACGATTCATCTCTTTTTATAGGTGCGATTGTTGTTTCTGTTATAATTGCTTTGCTTTATTTTTTCTGTTTCCTTTTTTCGGGCAAAAAAAGAGTCGGCTGGATGATCACAGGACTTGTTTTCTTCTCCGTTGACACTTTGTTGATGTTTGCTTTGGGCGGTGTATCTGCTAATTCCATTCTTGATATCGTTTTTCACGCATGGGTTATCGTAAGTCTTTCTTTGGGAATTTCTTCTCACAATAAACTGAAAAAGATTCCTGTTCAGGCTCCTGCGAGCTTTGAAGAAATGCCTGTTGCCCCTGTAGAAAGCGAAGAGACAAAAAACGTTGAATAAATACTTAGAAGCATAAAAAATTACATACTCAATGCGTTTTTGCGTTGGGTATGTTTTTTTGCGTTTGATGAAAAAACATTAGCAAAAAAGTCAAAAAATAAGCCTTATTCTATTGACATTTATATATATATATGATAAAATTATTTATTATATGGGATTATAGGCAGGTGAATAATTTTGGGCGCATTTTTCGACTATTTCAAAAACCTGATACAGCGTTTGAGCATAATAGAAATCAAGGACGTTATTGATATTCTTGTAGTAGCAGTTATCTTCTTCTGCGTTATAAGATTTTTGCATGAAAGACGTGCGACAAAAATCGTTGTTGGTATCGCCCTTGTGCTTGTACTTATGCTTATCGGCAGTATTTTTGAAATGAGCTTGCTCAACTTTATTCTGTCGAACATAAGCCAAGTTGGAATTATTGCTGTAATAATCGTTTTCCAGCCTGAGCTTCGAACAGCTCTTGAAAAAATGGGAAAGGGTGCAGGAAAATTCGGAGAAAGATTCAAGGGTGCAAATGAATCTCTCGTGGGCGATTTTATTGTAGACGTTGCTCATGCCGCTTGCGAGCTTTCCGCTTCCAAAACGGGAGCGCTTATAGTTATTGAAAGAGACAGTAACCTTGATAATATGGTTAAAGATGGAACGGTGATCGATGCTAAAGTATCGCCCCGACTTCTTGGAAATATATTTTACAACAAAGCCCCTCTCCATGACGGAGCGGTGGTTATCCGTGATTTAAGAGTTTATATGGCAGGCTGTGTTCTTCCTCTTTCTGAGGAGAACGAAGCTTTGAAAAACCTTGGAACGAGACACAGAGCTGGCGTTGGTATGTCTGAAAAAAGCGATGCCGTTGTGGTTATCGTTTCCGAAGAAACGGGGATTATCTCCATAGCCGTTGACGGAGTTCTCAAACGTGGGTTCACTGAAAAGAGCTTTATCGAATATATGAACGATATATTCGTATCTTCCGAAAAGAACGGTAAGGACGGAAAAAACGATGCAGAGGGAGGAGAAAGCGATGAATGAAAAAGATATGAAAAACGAAGACGCTTTTTCCGAAAATGCTCAAAACAATGAGAAACAAGGTATATTTTCCAGAAACAATTTTGCAAAGAACTTTAAAAATAATCCGAGAAAAAATCACCTTATAATGACCTTTTTGCTTTCTCTCCTTGCGGCAGTTATAATGTGGCTGTTCGCTGTGGATTATGAGGTTGAGGATTACGAAAAGACCTTTACGAATATAGGTATTCAGATAACGGGAAAAACCGAGCTTCTCGGTGCAACAGGGATGCAGGTAGAGCTTGAGGGCGACGTTAAATTGTCTGTAACTGTAAGCGGAAAGCGGAGTGTTCTTTCAAGTCTTAACGCTTCCAGCTTTACAGCGTACGCCGACGTGTCGGGCATAACCAAAGAGGGAAAAAGCGATCCCTTAAAGGTGACGCTTGAACCTGTAAACGGTGTTACGGTTGTGAGCCAATCCATAACGCATATAACGGTTGTTGCTGAAAAAAGAGTTACGGATACCTTTGAAATTGTTCCCATTCTCGGTACTGCCCAGCTTGAAAACGGGGTGAGCTATTCTCTCTTGTGCGAAATCCCAACGGTTACAGTGACTGGTTCTGAAAGCATTGTTAAAGGAATTAAACGTGCTGTTGTATACGTTAATCCCGAGCCTAAAAACGTAACGTCTTCTTTCAAGAGCCATTGTGAAATCGTTTTTGAGTCTGACGTGGGTATAGATACGTCTTCTCTTGTAGTTTCCCCTCATTATTGCGGGGTTGACGTTATTCTGACGAAGGAAAAAAGCGTTCCTTTGAAAATCAAGCTTGAAGGCGGAGCAGACGTGGATTATGATGCGTCTTTCCATCTTGCTGTTTCCTCTGTTCTTATAACGGGTGAACCGCGACTTGTTGACGGTGTGGAAAGCCTTAATCTAACTATCCCTCATGAAAAAATAAAGAATCAGCTTGGAAGTGGAAAAGAAAGCTTCGCTGTAAAGGGATTTGTTGAATATCCTGATGGAATAAGCGGTGGTTACGGTATTACAGAGGTTGAGGTTATGGTTGACGTTTCAGAACGGGTGGAAACGGTTTATGGCGAAAACGTTGTTATAAACAACTGTCCTTCGGGATATATTGCAACAGCCTCTGACGTTGAGATAAACCTTAAAGGTATTTACGAGGAAATGGAAAAAATAAATGGTTCTGATATAACAGTAACCGTTGACCTTTCCGAAATCGCGCCTTCAGAGCGTGAGCAGAAGGTAAAGGCTTTGGTTAATATAGAGAATTCATACGGAACTGTTTACGAAAAACAATGTCTTGTAACGGTTGTGTTCAAAAAGGCATAAAATTGGCAACGTAATAAAAAATTTAAGAGGCAAAGCTTTTTGCTTTGTCGGAGGGTAAAGATTTGTATACTAAAAAGTGGATTGTAAATAAAACAGACGGAGAAATCGTCCGCAAAATAATGAATGAATTAAACGTTCCTGCATTGGTGGCAAAAATCCTTGCGGCAAGAGGTGTTGTAGGAAAAGAAGACGGCGAAAAGTATCTTCGCTGCGACGAAAAGGTATTGTACGACCCATTCTTGCTTAAGGATATGGATAAAGCTGTTGAAAGAATCAAACGTGCTATTGACAATAAAGAAAAAGTTTGCATATACGGAGATTATGACGTTGACGGCATAACTTCAACAATAATTCTTTATAAATTTCTTTCTGAAAAAGGCGTTGAATGTACGTATTTCATTCCCGAAAGAATACAGGACGGCTATGGACTCAGCGCAGGTGCGATTGAAAGATTGGCAGGGGAGTTCTCTCTCATAATCACCGTTGATACGGGTATTACTGCTATTGAGGAAGCAAAGCTTGCGAAAAATCTTGGACTTGATATGGTTATTACAGACCATCACAGATATGGGGATGAAATTCCCGATGCTGTTGCTGTCGTTAACCCTCATAGACCTGATTGTGAATATCCATTCAAAAATCTTGCAGGTGTTGGCGTTGTATTTAAGCTTATCTGCGCCTTGTCAGGTGAGAACGGAACAGAAGATGTTCTGAAAAAATTCGGAGATATCGTTGCCATTGGAACTATTGCAGACGTTATGCCTATCGTTGACGAAAACAGATACATATCCGCATACGGTTTACAGCTGTTGAAAAACACATGTAACGTTGGTCTTAAAGCTCTTATGGAAGAAGCAGGCGTTTACAAAGACGGAATTGCCGCTAAAAAACTCAACTCAACAGTTGTTGGATATACTATTGCTCCGAGAATAAATGCGGCAGGAAGAATAACCTCTGCTCACAGAGCTGCAGAGCTTCTTCTTTCGGAGGAAAAAGAGGAAGCGAAAAAAATAGCCGCAGAGCTTTGCGAAATAAACAAACGCAGACAGGCGTTGGAAATGGAAATGTTTTCCGAAGCACTTTTGCAGATAGAGGAGAAATGCAAGGAAGACAGAGTTTTAGTGCTTTCTTCTGACGGATGGCATCAGGGTGTTATCGGAGTTGTTGCATCAAAAATAACTGAAAAATATTCTCTCCCCTCAATTCTCATTTCCTTTGACGGAGATTTGGGAAAGGGGTCGGGAAGAAGTATAAAAGGCTTCAGCATAATGGACGCTTTGAAGAATTCCGAATCTCATCTCGTTAAGTTCGGCGGTCACGAGCTTGCCGCAGGTCTTACTATAAACAGAGATAATCTTGAAGATTTCAGACGTTCCATAAACGAATATGCGAAAAAGAATATGAACGATGAAATAACCGTTCCCGTAGTCAATATTGATTGTGAAGTTGCTCTTTCGGAGCTTTCTCTTGAATCCGTAAAGGAGCTTCAGCTTCTTGAGCCTTACGGTTTGCAGAATCCACAACCTGTATTTACGGTTAAAAACGTTGAAATCGTTGATATTGCCCCAATAAGCGAGGGTAAGCATACTAAATTCAAGGTTAAGGAAAAGGGCGCGCAGAGCTTTTTCTATAGCGTTTTCTTCGGAATGGCATATGACAATTTCAGCTTCACCTCAGGTGATATGTGTGATATCGTGTTCTCCGCTGAAATAAATGAGCATTTCAGAAGTCCTTCCGTTCAGCTTTTCATAAAGCAAGTAAGACCAATGGAGTCTGATAACGCTCATATGGAAGAAACGGAAAAATATATATCTTCACCAATTGAGGATAACTGTCCTCATCCAAAGGAATATATTCCTACAATTGATGATTTCAGATCCTTGTTTAAATTCGTTAGAAGCGAATTTGCTCAGGGAGAACCACGCAGAATATCTCTTACCTATTTAAGACAGCATGTTCGCAGAAGCGACGGTAGCTTGATTCCGCTTCCCGCATTGAAGGTAATTCTTATGGTGTTCGAAGAATTCAATCTTGCACGTATACGCTTCTTCGGAGAGGGGTGCGTTGCTGAGATAACAACGATTCCCGCAGGAGGCAAAAAAATTGATTTGGAAAAATCTGCTGTTCTTTCAAGGGTTAAGGGAAACCAATAATCAATAAAGAGGCATATTTTATGAAAGCAAAGCTTCAGGCATTGATGGATGCCATAGCAGGTACGAATATAAACAGTGAAAAAATACTTAAAGCCTATGAATATGCAGATAAAATGCATGAGGGGCAGAAAAGAGCTTCGGGTGAACCGTATATAATACACCCTCTTTCTGTTGCACTTATTTGTGCCGAACTCAATATGGATACGGACTCCATATGTGCTGCTTTGCTTCACGACGTTATAGAGGACTGTCCCGATAAAACGAGCTACGCTGAAATTGTAAAAGAGTTTGGCGAAGGCGTAGCAATGATAGTTGACGGCGTAACAAAGCTTGTAAATATAACCTTCGAGGATAAGCAGGAAGAAAACGTTGAGAACTTGAGAAAAATGTTCTTTGCTATGTCAAAGGATGTAAGAGTTATCTTCGTAAAGCTTGCTGACAGAGTTCATAATATGCGAACGTTGAGCCATAAAAGAGAGGAACGCCAACGTGCTATTGCTCTCGAAACGATGCACGTTTATGCGCCTATTGCCCATAGACTCGGTATCCATAAGATAAAGCAGGAGCTTGAGGATTTGGCTCTCCGTTATCTTGACCCCATAGGATACAAGGAAATACAGCAGGCTGTTGAGAAAAAATTCGGAGAAAACAAGGATTTCCTTGAAATAGCAAAATTGAAGGTTGCGGAAAAGCTTTCAAAATACAACTTGAAGTTTTCCATAGTTGGCAGAGTAAAGACGATTTACAGCGTATACCGTAAAATATATAATCAGCATAAGGAATTTGATGAAATATACGACTTTTATGCTCTGAGGGTTCTGGTTGATACAGAGCTTGACTGTTATACGGCTCTTGGTATAGTTCATGAGGAATTCAACTTTATGCCAGGTAGATTTAAGGATTATATTTCAACTCCAAAGCCCAATCTTTACCGCTCCATTCACACTACGGTTATTGGTCATAGCGGTGTTCCCTTCGAGGTTCAGTTCAGAACGTGGGATATGCATCAGACTGCAGAATACGGTCTTGCTGCCCATTGGAAATATAAGAGCGGAGAGGGTTCGGAGCAATCCTTTGATGAAAAGCTTCAATGGATAAGAACTCTGCTTGATACGGTAAGCGAGGAAGATGACCCTGATGAATTTTTCAGACCATTGAAGGTTGACTTCTTTGAAGATGAAATTTTTGTTTTTACCCCAAAGGGTGACGTTGTGGATCTTCCCGCAGGTTCTACCTTGATAGACTTTGCGTATCATATCCATTCCGCCGTGGGAAACCGTATGGTCGGTGGTAAAATAAACGGTAAAATTGCTCCCATAGATACAGTTCTTGAAACGGGAAGCATCGTTGAAATAATAACCTCGTCAACCTCAAAAGGACCTGGCCGTGATTGGCTGAAAATAGTCCGTACGGGTGAGGCGAGAAGCAAAATAAGACAGTTTTTCAAAAAAGAAAGAAGAACGGAAAATATTGCCGTAGGTAAAGCGGAAGTAGATAAAGAGCTTAAAAAGTACGTAAAACATTTAAGCGAGGCTCAAAAGGACGAAATTATCCGCAATATCTGCGAAAGAGTCGGTGTTTCCGAGCCTGAAGACCTCTATAATAACATCGGTTATGGCGGTTTTTCAGTTTCTAAGATATCAACCAAGCTGAAGGACGAAGCTGAACGTGTAACGGGTAAGGAAGATGAAAAAGAAGAAATCCGTATTCCTGAAACTGTAAAACCCGATAAACCGTCGGGTAATTCGGGGGTCGTTGTAGATTCAGTAGGAAACCTTGAAGTTAAATTTGCACGTTGTTGCAGTCCGTTGCCCGGAGATAATATTATTGGATTCGTAACCAGAGGACATGGTGTTTCCATTCATAAATACGATTGTCCTAACGTGGCGTTGGGACTTGAAAATCCTTCGCAGAAGGACAGATGGCTTGTTGCTACTTGGGCTGAAAAGAGTATTCGCGGAAAGACACGATTTGAAGCAGGACTGAAAGTATTCATGGATCGCGTTCCTGATGCGTTCAAGAACGTAACGATGGGGATATCCGCTTTGAATATGGATATGACTTCGTTTTCCATGTCAGAAGGGACAGACGTGCTGACGGCTGAAATTACGGTCAAGTGTGAAAATCTTGAATCCTTGAATATAATAATGAACGGGCTCAAAAAAATAAAAGGTGTTATTTCTGTAAAGAGGGGGAGTTAGCGTTGGTTCTTGTAGTAAGCCGTGTTCACAGAGCGTCTCTTGATGCTGACGGTGAGCATGTTAGTGAAATAAATAAAGGACTCCTCGTGTACGTAGGAATAGCAGACGGTGATACGGAAGAAATCGTATCAAAGGGAGCGGATAAAGTATCAAACCTTCGTATTTTTCCAAATGACGAGGGTAAGATGTTTTATTCCGTGAAGGATATAAAGGGCGAGGTAATGGCAGTTTCGAATTTCACCCTTTGTGGAAATGTGAAAAGCAGACGTCCAGATTTTATGGGAGCGGCAAAGCCCGACGTGGCAAACGGTTTGTTTGAATTCTTCAAAAAAGAGCTTTCAAAAAACGTTGAAACCAAAAGCGGAGTGTTCGGTGCTCATATGGAGATAGATGCAAGACACGACGGCCCTGTTAATATAGTTATAAATCTTTAAAATGCCGAGGGTAAAGAGAAATGCAGCTTTTTATCGATAATAAAACTGAATATCTGAACAATTATTATTTCCAGACTCTTTGCCTTTTGTATTACCCTGGGGAAAAATTTCCTTTGGAGAGCGACAGCACCAATAAGGCGGAATTTGCTCTTTGGGAAGAAAACGGAACAATTTTTGCAAGAGCGACTCTTTCTGCAGACGGAAGAACGGAAACGGGTATTTTTTCAGCAGGATGCGAGATAATAAACGGTGGGGATATGGATTCTGCCGCTGAAGCCGTAGTTGGTAACGCATACCTTATGGCAGGAAAAAAGCTTTTTGGCTTTTTGCCCCCTTGGGGAAGTCTTACAGGGTTGAGACCGGTTAAAAGAGCGGGATATTATCTATCAAAGGGATTTGACAGAGATTACGTGCTTGACCTTTTTTCAAAGGCTTATAACGTATCTGCGGAAAAAGCAAATCTTTCCGTTGACATAGCTAAAAGAGAAGCGAAACTTTTAGAAGGCAGAGAAAAAGATTCATGCTGTCTTTACGTTGCGATTCCTTTCTGCCCAACGAGATGCGCTTATTGCTCTTTTGTTTCATACAGCAATGCGAAGCTTTTCAAAACTATTCCCGACTATCTTGTAAGGTTAAAAGAGGATATTGGGAGAACGGGAAAAATAATAAAAGAATTGGGCTTGAAGCTTACTCACATATATATCGGAGGCGGTACGCCTACAACGCTTTCTGCTGCTGACCTTTCTATGCTCCTTTCACACATGGAAAATAATCTTGATTATTCTCATCTTAAGGAATTTACTGTTGAGGCAGGCAGAGCAGATTGCACAACACTTGAAAAACTTGAAATTATAAAGGCGGGCGGTGCTGACAGAGTAAGTATAAACCCGCAAACGACAAACGATGAGGTTTTGAAGCTCATCGGACGAAATCACACCGCGAAACAGTTTTTTGAAGCGGCTGAAAATGCTCTCAAGGTCGGTTTTAATTCTGTAAATGCGGATTTAATAGCAGGACTCCCTGGAGATACGAGGGAATCCTTTGAAAAAAGCCTTTCAGACGTTATGAATTCAGGCTTTGACAATATAACTCTTCATACGCTTTCTGTAAAAAATGCGTCTCCCATAAGATTTGATATAGACGGGGTATATGACCCACTTGGCGCGCAGGTTCGTGAAAATGTGGCCTTTGCAATGAATACACTCCGAGGCGCAGGCTTTGAGCCTTACTATCTTTACCGTCAGAAAAATACGGTTGGTAACGGGGAAAATACGGGGTATGCGAAAGAAGGCAAAGAATGTTTGTATAACATACTTATGATGGAAGAACATTCAACCGTTTTTGCCTGCGGTGCTTCCGCTATAACGAAGCTTGTATCCGATGACGGAACAAAGATTGTCAGAAAAGCGTTTCCTAAATATCCTTTTGAGTACCTTGCCGCACCAAAAGGTATAGGTGAAGACTTGATTATGAGTTTTTATGAGGAAAACAGAAATGAAAGATAAACTCAGAAATGAAATAGCTTCTGCTGAAGCGGCTTATAAATCACAGGTTGAAGCTGTGGTCGATATGCTTATGGCAGACAGAGAAAGAAGATACGTTCTTATTTCAGGAGGAAGTGGTGCGGGAAAGACGACTACCACGAAGATTCTTGAAGAAATGCTTCTTGAAAGAGGCAGATACGTAAGTAAGATTTCTCTTGACGATTTTTATCTTGATACTCTTTATGATGAAAATGGAAAAATAATAATAGACGTTGAAGCTCCCGAAGCTTTGGATCTGCCTTATCTTCGTGAGTGCTTCGCCAAGCTTGAACATGGGGAAACAGCAAAAATTCCTTATTTCAGCTTTAAATTAAAAAAACGTACAGAGGATTATACGGAAATTAAAATGCGTGAGGGGGAGGTCTGCCTTATAGAAGGACTTCATGCCCTCAACCCTAAAATATACGGAAAAGCGGTAGACAGAAGCCATCTTCTGAAGGTGTTTTTGCATCCCGTTCCTCAAAACGTTGAGGGGCTTTCCGAACCCAGACTGTTAAGACGAATGATAAGGGATTATTATCACAGAGCCGCTCCCGCTACCGTTACGTTTTCTATGTGGGGCGGGGTGAGAGAAGGGGAGGAGAAATATATTCTTCCTTTTGTTCACGATGCGGATTTTGTTATCAACACCTTCTTTTCATATGAAACGGGAGCGCTTAAGGCTGAGGGCGTAAAAATCCTTTCTGAAGTTCCAAAGGACAGTATTTATTATGAGAGAGCTGTTGAGCTTCTGAAGGAGTTGGAGAAATTCCCAACGTATGGAACAGACGTAATTCCCGAAGGCTCTCTCCTAAACGAATTCACAGAATGAAAATCTGAATACACAGGAAGTTTTCAATGGACTCAAACGCAAAAAAACAAACGCAGAGCTTTTTCAGAGAAGCTTTGGTTATCTCCATAAGTAATTTTGCCGTAAAAATAATAGGTGTTTTGTTCAAGATTCCCTTGACAAATATTCTTGGCGAGGCAATGGGTGCTTTTAACGCGGCTTATTCCATATATGCTATGCTTTATATGGTTTCAACTGCAGGCTTGCCCGTTGCCATATCCAAAATGATTGCTGAAGCATCAGGAAAAGGACGTAAAAAAGAATCAAAGAGAATATTTTTTCTATCCACTTTGATTTTTGGTATTATAGGTCTTATTGCCGCTCTTTTTATGTTCATTGCTTCGAGTCGGATAGCTGATTGGTCTGACCATAAAAATGCCGCTCTGGCAATGAAGGTAATCAGCCCTACTTTGTTTTTTATATGCATCGCTTCTGCAATTCGTGGATATTTTCAAGGGCTCAGATATATGGTGCCTACAGCAGCTTCCCAGTTTATCGAAGCTTTACTTAAAATGCTTTTAGGCGTTGGCGGTGCTATGTATGCAGCTTCAAAGGGGTACAGCGGAGAGATTCAGGCGGCTTTCGCCATTGTTGGACTTACTGCAGGCGTTTTTATCGGTACGGTTTATCTTATTTTGTGCAAAGCTTTTTCAAAAAAGCAAAAAATAGAGGAGTTGGATTCTTCCTGCGACGGATACAAAGCCTTGGGTAAACGTATCGCCGCTATAGCATTGCCTGTAACAATTACGTCTTCCGCTTTGTATCTTTCTTCGTTTATGGATACGCTTGTAATCAATAAAAGACTTATTTCTTCGGGATTTTCCGAAGATATGGCAGACAAGCTTTATACGGCTTATACATCCCTTTCAATAGCTATATCGGAGCTTTTGCCTTCAACCTTTGTTTATCCTATCGCCATAAGCATTCTACCTTTCGTGTCGGGTGCTTTAGCGGCGAAGAAGCAAAAGGACGCTGAGAAGAATATGATAAATTCCATAAGACTCAGCGGACTTATCGCTTTGCCTTGTGCGGCTGTTCTTTGCGCTTTGGCAAGACCTTGTATAGGTCTTATTTACGGAACGAGCTATAGTTACGAAGTGATATTCCTTGACGGAACGGTAAAAACACCTCTTGACGTAGCCGCTCCCGCTCTTTCTATCCTTGGAATAGGCGTTTTTTTCATCTCTATGGTTTCAACAACCAACGCTTTGCTTCAGGCTTGCGGAAAACCAATGCTTCCCGTTGTTTCCGTGCTTTCAGGCGTTGCCTTACTTACAATTTGTGAAATAACTCTTGTGGGGAATGAAGGCGTTGGAATATACGGAGCTCCCATAAGCTCTATTGTTTGCTATGCTACGGCGTTCTCACTCAATTTCTTGTTTCTGTGGAAAAAACAAGGTCTTAAGCTTAACGTGATAAAGCTCTTTGGAAAAAACCTTGTATCTGCGGTATGCTGCGGTCTCGGAGCGTTTGGCGTTTATAAAGCCGTCTCGCTCGTCGTGGATATTGATACAAGAGTTGATTGTTTAATCTGCCTTGCCCCCGCAGGCGTCACCGCCGTTGTTATCTACGTCGCACTGACACTTATTCTCAAAGGCGCAACAGCCGAGGAAATCGAACTCCTTCCAAAAGGCAGAACTGTAGCTGACTTTTTGAGAAGGAAAAAACTGTTGTGATTCTTATTGATTGAGATTGTAAAATTGAATTTTGATATGAAAATACAAAGGAGACTTTTATGAGGACTTTGACGATAAAAAGGAAGAAAAGTTTTGTTGGATGTCTTGGAAAAATGAAGGTTTATATTTCGGATTCTTTTTCAAACGAACTTGTAATAAGCGGGATTCCATGCCGAAAATTAGGGGAGTTAAAAAACGGTGAAGAAAAATCCTTCGAAATTGGCGAGGAAGGAGCAAGAATATTTGTTATAGCAGATAAAATAAGCAAGGAATATTGTAATGAATTTTACGACGTTCCTGCGGGACAGGAAAACTTGTACTTATCGGGAAAGAATGAATTTAATCCTGCTTCGGGTAACGCGTTCAGGTTTGACAATAATCCTTCCACCGAGGCAATAACAAATCGCAAAAAGGGTACGAAAAAAGGTATAATAGTTTTGTGCGTTGCGGTAATTGTTGGATTTTTGATAGGATTTTTTGTTTTTTCGGGAATTATTTACAACGTTATTTCTTCCTTTAAAGCTTCGCCCAAAGAATTCAGCAATTATGGTATGACGGTAACCCTCACTAATGAATTTTCTGCTCAGGAATATGAAAGGTTTACCACGTCCTACGTTTCCCAAAAAGCGATTATGCTTTCCTTGAAAGAAGAATTTTACTTGATGGAAGGTTTTGAAAATTACACGTTGGAGCAATACGCGAATTTGGTTATCAAGAATAACGGAATTGATTCTTCTGAATTGAAAGAAAATGACGGACTTACTTGGTTTGAATACGAAGCAGAGAATGACAAAGAAAAATATAAGTATTTTGCTTTTGTATATAAAACAAACGATGCATTCTGGCTCGTTCAGTTTGCAACAAAAGTGGAAGATTCAAAGGAATATGAACCCAAAATAATGGAATGGGCGAAAACTGTTTCTTTCAAATAAATCCAATATCAAAATACATATATACGTAAAATACAGAAAAAAATATCAATTTGGCATCTACTAAACTTTTTTTGAGAAACCCCAAAAACTTTTTCGAAAAAAACTCAAAAAAAGTAAAAAAAGGTATTGACAAATCCGAAATAATGTGGTATATTATTCGGGCGGGCGTGAGAGAGGGTTAAAAACCGTAAAGAATCTTCGCCTAAGTTCTGCTAGCTCAGCCGGTAGAGCACTTGACTTTTAATCAAGGGGTCCGGAGTTCGAATCTCCGGCAGAACACCATGAAAACGGCTTGTTCAGACAAGCCGTTTTTTTCTATTCATTTTCTGTGTGGAAATATTGCATTATAATAAATAAACCTTTGATAATACAATCTGATACAAATCAACAATACCGTGATGAAAATACGCTGTCTTTATTGATGGCGTCTTTTGTTTTTCTTTGATATAAAATCATGGATATATTTTTAATAAGAATAAAAAACCATTGACAGTTTTACAGAAATTTGGTATAATTACACAAGTATAAACTATAAAGAAATAATCGAGGAAATAATTATATATGGCAGAAAAAACACCTGCTATTCAGACTGCGGAGGAAACGAGAGGGGCAATATCGAAAAATATTATTGCTCTCAGAACAGCAAATCATCTGACGCAAGCAGAGCTTGCTGAAAAGCTTTCGTATTCTGATAAAGCGATTTCAAAATGGGAGAGGGGAGAATCCTTGCCCGAAATTTGCGTTCTGAAACAGATATCGCAAATGTTTGACGTTACGCTTGATTGGCTTACTACGGTTCACGCTCCCGAAAAATCCGCACCTCCGAAAAAACCGAAAATATCAAGACGAGCCGCTATAACTTCTCTTTCCGTTGCAGGCGTATGGCTTATGATAATGGTGGCGTTCACAACAGCCTGGCTCATGGGGCATGTGTATTGGCAGCTTTTTGTTGTGGCATTACCCCTTACTTGCATCGCCCTTTTTGTATGCAATATCATCTGGGGAAAGCTTTGGTATGGAGCTGTAATATCATCATTTTTCTGGTGGACTCTTCTTACGTCTTTGTTTGTTGTTTTTTTAGATAGTCGTATGTGGATGCTTTTTGTACTTGGTGTGCCGCTTCAATTATGTACTGTGTTTATTTTCGGTATACTTGCAAAAAACGACACAAAAGTGAAAAAAACTGATAAAAAAGGCGAGGATAATACATGAAAAAAGCATTTTTATGTTTAATTAGTATATGTCTGGTGCTTTCTTTTGCTTCCTGCGAAGATAAAACGGAATCAAAGGAAATAGTATACGAGCAGTCCTACGATGACGAGGCTACCGAATGGAAGCCATCCTTGCTTTCAAAAGCGGGTCTTGATAATATTGAAGAACCTGAAGGAAAAAAGGTGTTCAGTAAAGATGAAAACGGAAACGTTACCTTTACCGTAACTCCCGCAACCGCTGAAATGCTGTCAAAAATGGCTTCTAACGTTTTTAGCGAGCTTGGTAATATTACCGACAACAGAACACCGTTTTCTATAGATGAGGCGTTGGATTCTGAAAATCATTTCAAGGTTGAATACGTTTTAGGCTCTACAAATGTTTCTTTCGAGCTTACCTTGGAGGGAAACGTTCTCACAGGACAAATTATTTATACATAAAAGGTGGAATATGAATCCTTCTTTCGATATGCTAAAAAATAAAAAGCTGTTTATTTTTGATATGGACGGCACTATATATTTAGGAAGTAAGGTTTTCCCTTTTGCCATACGTTTTATAGAAAATTTGCGTAAGAACGGCAAAAAGGTATTGTTTTTCACAAACAATGCTTCACGCTCACCAAAAACGTATTTTGACCGACTGACGAATATGGGATTCTCTCCTGCTATGGAAGAAATAATGACGTCTGGTGACGTTACGGCTGAATTTCTGATAAGACACAGAAAAGATAAAACGGTTTATCTTGTGGGAACTCCCGATCTGGAGGAAAATTTCAGAGAAAGAGGCATAAAGCTTTTGTCAGGCGATGAAGAAAAGGCTGATATAGTCGTTACAAGCTTTGATTTGACTTTGACCTATGAAAAGCTGAAAAACGCTTGCCGATTCATTATGAATGGAGCGGAATATTTATCAACTCACCCTGATTTCAACTGCCCAACGGAAAATGGCTTTATCCCCGATAGCGGTGCTATTTCCGCGTTTGTTACGGCTTCCACTGGAAAAGAACCTGTTTATCTCGGTAAACCATATAAGGAAACTGTAGAAATGATAAGCGAATTTACAGGTATATCAAAGGAAGATATGTGTATTTTCGGAGACAGACTTTATACGGATATTGCTCTGGGAAAACGTCACGGTGTAACGGCGATTCTCGTTTATACTGGGGAAACAACAGAGGACGATGTGGAAAGAGCAGAAATGGCAGATAAGCCTGATTTTGTTTTTCCGTCACTTGAAGAAGTTGATAAAATTATGTTTGGAATTTAAACTGAATTTGCATAAATAAATACGGAGATTTGAAATGAGTAAATTTGATGAGAAAAACGCAACTTCCCTTGATAACTATGCAGGAACTTTGAATTTTGAAAAGAACGAAAACGGAACTGTAACCGTTTCATACAAAAAAGACGGTAAGGACGTTTCATTTACCGTTCCCGATAATCACAATTTTCTTCAGGGCGGCTTTGGGGCAACCGACGATCTTGGAAGAACGCTCCCTTGCTCTTGCACAGCAGGAATATACGGAAGCAAGGGCGAGTATTACGTTGGACTTTTCTACTTTATGTGGATGGGTGAGCATGGAGATCAAGGGGCTTTTGATATAAACAAAATAGTTGCTGAGCATGGAGAAAACGCAAAATATGTTTCATGCGGTGCATGGGGTCCCGAACAAGCAATGCATTTCTGGGGCGAGCCGTTGTACGGCTATTATTATTCCCGTGACGAATGGGTTATAAGAAAGCACATGGAACTGATAACAAACGCTAACGTTGATTTCTTGTATTTCGACGTTACCAACGGTTATGCATACGTTCCAACGGCAAAAAAGGTTATGAAGGTTTGCCATGAGCTTAATGAACAAGGCTTTCAGGCTCCAAAGGTTGTTTTCTATACTCATACAGGCTCTAAAAACGTTGTAAATCTCTTGTATGATGAAATTTATAAATCAAACTATTATCCTAATACTTGGTTCTGCGTTGACGGTAAGCCTGTTATTGTTGCATATTATGAGGATAATATAGATGACTTCTTCAGCATAAGACTTCCTCAATGGCCTAACGAACCTGCAAATACAGCACCTTCATGGCCTTGGATGGATTTTGAATGGCCTCAGAGAGTATTTACCAATAATGGTGTTGGTGAATCTATAAGCGTTTCTATGGCACAGCATAGCGGAAGCGTAAGATTTTCATCCTCTGGACTTTATGGCGATAATTCCAATAGAGGACGTTCAACAACAACGCCTGTAGAAGATAAATCAAAGGTAACCAAGGATTCCTATAAATACGGAGCAAACTTCAGAGCGCAGTGGGACAGAGTTCTTGACTGTGTAGCAAAATCCAAGGAAGACCCAACGAAGAATATAAAATACGTCCTTATAACAGGCTGGAATGAATGGGTTGCACAGCGTCAGCCTTCAACGTGGATAAAAGGCGAAGAGATATTCTTTGTTGATACCTTCAATTCAGAGTACAGTCGTGACGTTGAAATGACAAGAGGGGAGTATTTCGATAGTTATTACCTTCAGATGATGTCGCAGATTGCCGAGCTTAAAGGTGCCGCTCCCGCTATTATTCAGGATTCAAGAAAAGCCATAGACGTTGCGGGAGATTTCTCTCAGTGGGATGACGTTTTGGTAACTTACAAAGCCCCTAAGGGAAATTGTACCGATAGAAACGAAATGGGATTCGGTCACACCATGTATATAAATAAAACAGGCAGAAACGATATTGTCTCTGCAAAGGTGACGAATGATACAAAAAATATGTATTTCTACGTGGAAACTGCGGAAAGCATCTCCGCACCCGATACAGCTTCAACGTGGATGCAGTTGTTCGTGAACACAGACGGAAACAGCAAAAATGGCTGGTACGGTTATGATTATATCATAAACTATGAAGCCAATAATGATGGGGTTACAACAGTTGCTAAAAACACGGCGGACGGAAAGTTTGCTTTTGAATCTGTTGGCGAGGTAGAGTATCAGATTAAAGACAATAAAATGATGATTGCAGTTCCCCTTGAAATGCTTAATATTGAAGATTACGGTAATATCAATATCCAGTTTAAATGGGCTGACTCCAATGAAAAGATAACTACAATGGAAGGATTTTATGAATTCGGTGACGTTGCACCTCTTGGAAGACTTAATTGGATATACAGAAATAAATAAAAAGGAGATTTCGAAATGAAACTTACTAAATACATTGTCGCTGTTGCGTTGGCGTCAATGATTGTAATGACGTCCTGCACAAATTCGGAAGAAAGTAAAAGCGAAGAATCGAGCATTGAAGCTTCAAAGGAGCTTACGTCGTCTTTGGAAGTTTCAACGGAAGAATCCAAGGAAGAATCCACGGATGAATCCGCAGACTCTTCCACGGATACGGAAGAACCTGAACAGTACGGTCAATATATATCGGGCGAAGCGTTGCAGGAAAAAAGCGTTTTGCTTTCACCTTCAAACATCACTGATATGAAGCCCTACGAGCTTAAGGGAACTGCTTCCATAGCAACTCGTATACACGTGGGAGAAGGATGTAATTTAACCTCTGTTTCAGTCCTTTGTCCTTCTTATGGAAATAATAAAGGTATAATGTTTTTCGAGATTTTCAGTTGGAATACGGATTATGATACCACAGTTTCTCAAGATCCTATTTATACATATAAAGTAAAAGAATATACGGAGGGCGAAAGGCTTACGGTTGAACTGCCTGATGATATAACCTTTGGAGAGGGTACGTATCTCTATAGATTTTACAAGGGCGGTTCAGGGGGTATAGGATTGTATATGGCGGATTATGATTTTTCCGCGATGCAGGATGAACCTGTCCGTGCTGAAATGTGCTACGAGAAAGGCGGAATTGAGTATGCAGGTGTTCACCACGGCTACGTTACATATAAAACTGACGTTCCCGTGGAAATTCCCGCTGTTGACCCGCAAAACGTGACTCGTCCCACCAAGGAAAAGGCTCACGTAATTATTCTTTCAGGACAGTCCAACGCTGCAGGAGCAACGCTCACTTCTTATTTGTCAACTACTGTTCCTAAAAAGGATTTGACAAAGTATAAAAAAGGTTATGAAAATGTCTTGATAAACTATGGGGTAGACCCTGACAAAGAGGTGTATAACCGTTCTTACGATTTTGTACCCGTAACTTTGGGACAAGGATGCACGGAAGAAAAATTCGGTCCTGAAGTTGGACTTGCTGAGTATCTTTCGGAAGCATATCCCGATGAAATATTTTATATTATCAAAGCTCCTCAAAGTGCCGCACAGCTTCATTCACATTTTGTGTATGACTTAGGGGGCGTTTACACCAGAATGATTACACACGTTCAAGAGTCTCTTTCACAGCTTGAATCAAAAGGACTTGACCCCGAAATTATAGCGGTATGCTGGATGCAGGGTGAGAGCGATGCTATGGAGCTTGGTTTTGCAAGGGAATACGGAGTAAACACCGTTTCTTTTATTGACAGACTCAATACCGTTCTCGGAAAATACGTTGTTTCAGGAGGATTTGCTTACATCGAAGCAGGTATAAGTGAGTATAGCGGTTGGAAGTACAGCGGCATAATCAATCAGTTTAAAAAGGATTTTGCAGTATCACGTCCAAATCACTATTATATTGATACGCAGGGCGCAGGAATGACCTGTGAATTTGAGAATAACGACCCCTTGCATTATGACTCCGCAAGTATGATAAAATTAGGTAATTTGTTCGGCGCCGCCGTTGAAACGGTGATAGAAAAAGGAAAAGCCGTACAGAATTGAGGCGGATCGAATTTTTGTATACTTAAAATTACTATACGTAAAGGAAACAATTATGGAAAAACTCAAAAGACTTTCAGCATTGATTCTTGCATCACTTCTCACTCTTGCTTTTGTAGGATGTGGCGACAGTAATAATTCTGCAGACGAGTCTGTGACTTCGTCCGTTGAATCTGTGGATTTCTCTGATGACGTTTCATATTCAGGACCTGCCTATGAGGACGTGGTATTGTCCGAAAAAGAAACGGTTAGCGGAGGTGTTGCTTTACAGAAGCCTCATAAAGAAAAAACAACGACCTTGTCGGGAACAGTTCAGATTCCCTCTACGGAGCTGACTATAAAACACGAGTCTGTATTTTACGGGCATGACAGTGCAGTAAACAGAGACTTTGGAACTTACGGTTTTTTGTTTAAAACGGTTATTCTTAAAAAATGCCCTTCCATCGATGGCACATTTGCGGCTGAATTTACAGGTGATAACTACGAAGATTTCGTTTTATTAAAAGACGGAGTTCTTGAGATCTTCCCAACGGTTGTACAAACAAACAAAACATACAGCTATAACGAAAAAACATACGATTCAATATACGGCAACGAAAACTCCTCATACTCCTTCGGAGACCCAATAACCTATTCTCTCGGCATCAATGCAGAGTTGCGTGGCACTGGGGATTTTGACGGAAACGAATACGTTGACTTTTTGTTCGTCACGGATGAAAACACCGTTGTCATCGGTCTTTCTTCTGAAAATGGAATACAACTTGTAGAAACAGGAAAATTAAACGTAAGTCCATCAAAACTTCATTGTGGCGACGTTAACGGTGACGGATTTTGCGATCTTATAATAATAGACGGTTATAACGCTATTTCGGCATTAAACACAAATCTCAGCTTCAAACTTGGCGAAGCAGTGGAATTTCCATTCAAAAATGAGATTATATTTGTTTCCACGGGTGATATAAACAATGACAGAAAAGCAGACGTAATATTGCTTGAAAAGCATGGAGAAGATACGGTTTACAGATCGTTGTTCGGACGTGGAGACGGCTTTTTCGGTCCTCGCCTTGACGTTGAAAGTGAAGGCGTACTCAACATGAATTTGTATGGGGAATGGAAAACTGATGTTCAGTACGTTAAATCATTTTCCGTTTGTGACATGAACGGAGACGGAATTGACGATATAATTTCCCATGCACGAAACGGTGCATTCCGAAACAGTTATCTTGGAATATCATCAGGACCTGAAGCGTACGATTATTCTCTGTTCGGATTCGTAGCAGATGATGGCACGTACAGACTCTATTCAGGCGGAAGATGGATGGACCGTTCCAGCGCGGTTTATAACAACGTAAACGGAGAAAAAACAGGTGACGGCGACCACGTTATGTTGCATACCTCAAAAGACGGAATCGTATGGGAAAGATATTTGTCAGGACCTATGTTCTATCTTGGCATAGAGCAAGGATATTCGGGATGGGAAACTCCGGGCGAAAATTGGTGGACGGGTAATACTTTAGAGCCTGAGGTCGTATACGTAGACGGCAAGTATCATATGATTATTCAATCCAGCGGAACTACCAAAAGCGGATATTACGGCGACTATCTTGGATACGCTTCTTCAACGGACGGTGTGCATTTTGAACGCAAAATAGATTCTCCCGTAATCGTTCCGACGAAAGGAAAGAATTTCACTCAGTTTGAAGAAGTTTATGGATATGAAATAGGCTTCAATCATCACGAGCTTGTATATATTGCGGATGATCCCGATGGAAAATGCTTCCATTTGTATACGGGACACTTTATAAACAATATGTTCTGCGGTTACGTTCGTATACGTTCAGCAGATCCCACGTGCTTTTATTGGAATGAAAGAGAGACAGCAACCGGTATTGCCCAGATCGGTAACCAAATAGGTTATATTTCAAACTTTGACGGAAAAGGAAACCGTTTGTATTTGCGTGTTACCTTCGACGGCTACAAAGATGAAGACGGTGAAAGAACCGTTCCTGTACTCCAATATTCTTTAGACGGCTTGAATTTTGGCTTCTTAGAAATGAATCTTGCATCCGTTGACGTAACCGATCCCATTACGGAAAATAACCGCAACGTATATTTCTTGGGCTTCTGTACGTTAAATGGAACGGGCGAAATACAGAAAAACGAGGACGGAAGCTATAAGCTCATATATTTTGCTACTACGGCAAATACGCCTGTTGCACCTGAAATTTTCTTTGCAGAGGCAGGCTTAGGCGTTCTTAACTTCACAATCGAGTAAATCGAATATAGCAAAAAAGTCGGACTTAAAGTATAAAAGTCCGACTTTTTTGCTCTGAGTCAAAACCACCGGTTGAACCGGTGGCTTGCACAGCCCCTATAAGGGGCTAATACAGGCTTCGTCCCTAAAAGGGACTACTGAAACTTGACACCGCATTACACTTACAGGCAGCCGCTCACGTGCG
>SVRW01000040.1 GCA_015064625.1 Oscillospiraceae bacterium
TTTACGGGAATAACGTAAAATACCATTAACGTCATGAGAAAGAATGCTAACGCTCTTAATTTTTTACTGAACATTTTTTGTCCTCCTGTAATTTTTTGTTTTTTTGTTTTGGGGTTCTTGGAATAAAACGTGCGTTTGTTAACTGCCCATTGGACTCACCCCTTTCAAAAAGTTTTGGTTTTCCTAAAAATGATATCTGGTTCTATATAGTTAGTGGAATAAAAAGGCGAAATGTGACAGCTTTATTAAAAGAAATTTATTTTTCTTCATTATGTACAAAATTTGCTTTGAGTTTTTGTGCAATTCGTTTTTTTAATTCTTAAAAACGTGTTTTTAAAAGTGATACTAAAAAATATCACCTCCAACGCATTACACATTGGAGGTGATATCTTTTAGTGAATTATAAGTATTAAATTTGCAAGTGAATTATAAAAAACAAATGAGGTAGGGGAGGATATTGGTTTAAACCCTCACTTTTTCTTCAATTTGGAAATGTCACATTTATCTTTTGATTTTAAAGATCTTTTTAATTATTCCAAATTAATTATAAAGGTCAAAAGTTCCAAGGAAATATCCCTTTATCTGAAGATAATCAGTAGAAGAAATATCTCCGCTACCGTCTGTATCGGCGGCTGTGAGGTATTCGTTTTCAAGGGAAAGTTCTTTTAAGAACATTTTCTTGATCTGCAAATAGTCTGTGGAATCAACCTTTCCGCTTCCGTCAACGTCGCCGCTTACTATTGCTGTGTATTCGTTGCCGTCTGCATCTGCAATAATGCATCCTGTTCCAACGGATGAATTTTCACTCAATGCATTACCGTCTTTGCCTTTTACTGTTACAGAAAGTCCGTATTCTTCAAGAGTAGATACAAAGTCTGAAATTTTTGTACCCTCTTTAACGTTTGGCATAACCTTATTGACTTTATCAATATAGTAAGCGTTACCTTCCACAGGTGTTATATCAACAGATACAAACGAAATACCGTTATTTTCCGCATAAACTTCTGCTACTGTTCCTTTTATTCCGCTTATTTCAAACTCATCAATTATTTTATCTTCATTCGCTTCTGCATCAAAATAAATACCTACGGCACGTTTACCTATATCCGTAACAGAAGCAGGGAGACCTAATTTAACAAGTGACGTACAGTTATAAAAAGCATCATCACCGATTTTCTTAACGGCGTGAGGAATATTTATCTCTTTAAGTAAATCGCAACCCAAAAAAGCACTGTTACCGATGTATACTAAAGAATCGGGAAGATTAATCGCAGTCGCACGAATACCGCTGAACGCGTAATCGCCAATGCCAATAACAGAATCGGGAATTGTAACTGTTTCAAGTTCTTTTCCCATAAATACACCATGAGCAATTGCTGTTGTTCCTGCTTTTATTTCATAGTTGGTATCGTTTCCGTTATATTTAAGCAAGAATGTGTTAAGGTACAGAGCGTCATTTTCCCAATTTTCCGTTGTATTATAATATAAAGTATGTACAAATGGTGAGGAACCGAGACTCTTTACGTTTTCACCACCAGTCACGTTTTCAAGGGATGAGCAGTCGCCAAACGCCATGGCTCCAATTGTTTCAACACCCTTGCCCAAATCAACGCTTTTAAGAGATGAACATTCATAAAAAGCAGATGTATCAATAGTTTTTACAGAATCGGGAATAACTATCGATAAAAGTCCCTCGCAACAATGAAAAGCATTTTCGCCGATGGTTACAACACTACCGTCTGCGGGAATAACGCTGTTCGAACAGCCTAATATGAGGGTTTTGCTTTCTTTTTCAATCAGGCAGTTTCCCGAACTTTGAAAAGTTTGGTTTTTATCAGATACAGTTATTTTTTCATATCTGTTTCCATACGAAAAAGCTTCGTAGTCAATAAAACTGACTTTTTCAGGAATATTCAACTCTTTCAAACCTGTGCATTCTCCCAATGCAAATTTTCCTATATATTCAGTATTTTCAGGAAAATCCACAGAAGCAAGTGAGGTACAGCCCAAAAGCACTCCTTCTTCCATTCTTGTAATGGAATCAGGGATTTCCAATTCGGTGAGAGAAGTACAATAAGAGAAAGCATATTTTCCTGTTCCAAGCAAAGATTCAGGAAGCGAAAGTGACTTTAAAGAATGGTTTCCTGAAAATACGTATGATGCAATTACCGTTGTTCCGTCTTTTACCACGTATTCTTCGGGAAGTTTTGTTTTGTCAACTTCGATCAAACATTTACCAATATACAATGCTCCGTTTTCCCAGTTGTTTTCATCATTATATACCGCTGTATTATAGAATGGGCTTCCACCATCACCGCCGCCTATGTATCTGATATTACTTCCTGTTTCTATCTTGGCGAGAGACGTACAGCTTGTAAACGCAAGACCATCAATTATTTCCAGAGAATCCGGAAGAATGATTTCCGCAATAGATCCACAGCAATGAAAAGCAGAATATTCAATTTTTTTAAGAGAATTGGAAAGAATTACTTTTTCTAAAGATGAACAATACTCAAAAGCAAACTCTCCAATGCTTTCTACTGTATCAGGAAGCACGACCTCTTTAAGTCCTTCTTTTTTAGCGAAGGAATAACTTCCAATTCTTACAGTTCCGTTGGGAATTGTGATTTCATTAGCTCCCCAAAGTAAAACCTTATTCTCTTTGTCAAACAAGCAATTGCCGTTCATTTCAAAATTTTTGTTTTCTGATGATATTTCAATGTTTTCTAATTTGTTGCAATACGCAAAAACGCCTTCGCCTATTTCCTCAACTGACTTTGAAATATCAACTCGAGAAAGTGAAGAGCAATATCCGAAAGCTTGCTTTCCGATGTGTGTTACTCCTTCGGGAATAATCACTTCTTCAAGTGACGCACAATTGTAAAACGCAGTTTCGCCAATGCTTTTCAGAGTTGTAGGTAAGGTTATATTATTAACCTTTTTCAAACCCATCAAAGCACTATATCCAATAGATTCTACACCTTCAGGGATATATATTTCTTCAACCGTATTATACTGACTAAATGCATAATTTCCTATGCTTGTAATTCCTTTTTCAATAACTATCTTTTTAATACTTTTCCTACTTGAATACCAGGGATAATAAGACGTCCCTTTTAATGAATCCATATTACCTTCGCCTGTAATGGAAAGTGTTCCGTCATCCGAAAGAGTCCACTTAACGTTATACCCTAAGTTGCCCGAGCTTTCACCAACTTTTTCCGCTGAAATTTCTTTTGCATCAAAATTCAACGGATAAGCCGTCAACGAAAACGAAGAAAGTAAAATAGTCGCCGATAATGCGGCTGATAATCTCTTTTGATGCTTTTTCATTTGAATTATCCTCCTTTGTAAATTAAATTTTTTAAAATGGTTCAAAGCAATATTTCTTTGCTTTGATATTTATTTTTCTTGCCGTAGTGGGCGAAAATTCTTCGCCCACTACAGCGTTGTTAAGTTTTTTTCAAAGTTTTAGGGCTTTGAAATTGAATTTTAGAAAATTTGATACACAGATTGACAGAATCTCGGCTTAAAACCTTACTTTTTCAGCGGTTTCGGACGGTTCTGTGTCTGAAACTGAATTGTCCGAAAGTGTATTTATAAACGGCTTAAACTCGCGTTTATAGCAATTTAGAACATATTTTCAAACAACAGTTCGTCCCCTGAATTTGCTATTCTTTTGT
>SVRW01000025.1 GCA_015064625.1 Oscillospiraceae bacterium
AATCAAATAATAATGACTACTATAACGGTGACTATTACGATCCGACTGCCTATTGGGTAAAGGACAATGTTTTCTATACGCTCCGTGTGTTCGGAGATGAAACAAATAAGGAAGAAATTCAAGCTACGCTTGAACGAATCCTTAGAGAAATTTGAGCAAAACTATTGAATTTCCCCCTTCGATCCGCTATAATGTCATTGTCAGCGTGACAACACAGTGACAACAAAAATATTGATAGTCCGTATTTTACGGATAATCTGAACACTCCCGATAATATGAGTAAAAACACCCATACAAAATTGTTTAAGTTACAGTTTTCGGGAGCGAGTGGCAATAATGCCAAATGGCTAACAAGTGCCCGAAGCCCCTTGGAAACACAGGGCTTTCGGGCATTTATGCAATTAAGAAAAATGTCACTGCAACATGCAATATTTATTTTGTGAAAAGGAATAGTTACAAGTGGGTATCAAGTAAAGAAAGGAGTGTGGCGTAGTGTTCGGTTTATTCAAAAAGAAAAATAAAGTCAATACAACTCAAATAGTAGATGAAATCGAGTCTGCTGTATATGCGTATCTCAAGCCGTATGGATTTAAAAAATATGGCAGGACACTCCATCGTTTTGTTTCAGAAGATATTTCGCAAGTGATTCATTTCCAAAGCGGTATGCCAATAGATGGAATGGGAGGACTTCTTTGTATAAATTTGGGTATTCGAGTTCCGGAATGTTTCGAAAGAACATTTCATCCCAAAGCTGAAAAGAAAAAATATTACCATGAGTATGAGTGTACTATTCGTTCCAGATTGGGAATTGTAAGTGGTAAAAATGAAACATGGTATGATCTTCGCAAGCGAACGGACAAAATCATAAAGAGTATTATTGATGAAATAGGTCAATATGTTTTGCCGTCTTATGAGGTATTAAATAGTCGAGACGCAATTTTGAACCATCGAAGAGAGTATCCTTTGTTGGATTATATGAATTCATTGATTCTTTTGGAAGAGTGTATGATATACGGTCATCTTGGCGATATTGAAAAGGCAAAAGAATTGTTTGAATTACACTACGAATCTGCAGTTGCTGAATATAATGATCTTATGGTAAACGGACACAAACAATATCTCAAAAAAGGGCAGCGTGTTGTTTTCATGGAACAAGATATAACTGCCGAAAAAGACGGTTATGTGACGTTGTATGGCGCAAGCCACGGGCACATTGACTATCTTGATAAATTGGCTGTTGAGCTTGGCTTAAGATGAAAACTTTTTGAACCCATCTTGCGAGAGAATCTGCAACAAGAAAATGATAAATGATATAGTAAATATGGATTATAGTCATAATACACTCGAGTCAAGCGTTTTTTCGCTTGACTTATTTGTAATATTACTCAAAAATATGTTGTAATATAAACAATTTCAAAAAATGTGAGCCACTTCTTAAAAAAATCTTGACTATTACTTATGTAAGGGGGTGCGTTATGAAACTTCATAGTAATCGCATAACTACAATGAGCGACGAGAAGATTGTTGAGCTTTATTGGAAGCGGGACGAGCAAGCGATCAAGGAAACCGATATCAAGTATAAAAAATTTTTGCTTTCAATTGCATACAACATAGTCCACGATATGTCTGACAGTGAGGAATGTTTGAACGATACGTATATTGGTGCATGGAAATCAATTCCCCCGTCAAAGCCTGTTGTTCTTCAAGCATTTCTTTCAACAATAATGAGGCGAACCGCAATAAATTGCTTTAATGCGAAAAAGCGTCAAAAACGTATTGCATCTGAATTTACTGTATCGTTATCTGAGATTGAAGATTTTATATCGTGTGAAGATGATATGGAAGCAGAAATGGAAAAAAAGGAACTTGCAAAGACTATAAGTAATTACGTCAGATCTCTCCCAGACAGACAAATGTACATTTTTGTCAGCAGATTTTATTTTGCTGAATCTATATCGGCTATCGGCAAAGAACTTTCTTGTAGTACTTCGACGGTTAAGAGGGAGATTAACGTAATCAAAAACGGACTCAAAAAACATTTAGAAAGCGAGGGGTACGTATTATGACACAAAAAAAATTAACTGATGCAATAACTTCGCTTGACTATGATATTTTGGAACGCTATTTTCTTATGAAACAAGAGTTGGTAGAAAAAAAGAAAACAAAGAAGTTTGTTTTTGCAAAATGGGAAACCCTTGCGGCTTGTTTTTGCATTATAATTTTAGCAAGTATTTTTATACTTCCGAATATTATTGAATCGGCTATTGAAGATAATCCCAATATCATGGGATCAAATGTTGAAGATAATCTGAACTGTGATGGTGCTCCTCCTGGTATAAAACAAGCGTGTTTTGACTTTGACAGTTATGAAGAGATGATAGATGCTTTTGCAAAACAAGATCTGAAATCAGATTCGTATACTATTCAAGAATTAAAAGATGCTTTAGGAGAGCCATTTATTCGTTTCGTGGATAAAGTGAATGCAGATAAAGCCTTTCCGCAACCAATGCTTGATAACCAACCTATTACATATAGGAATGAGAAAGGATTTTCCAACATCGCCTTTTTTGGAAAAGAACTTTACGGTTTACCATGGGTTTGGTATCACCCCTTCGTATCTACCGGTGAGAATTTTTATATAAAAATAACGTATATACCCGACGGCATTAAGGATAATCATAAAAACATGACAGCATCAGAGGTTATTAAGAAAATTGCACCCAATTCTGCTAATATAGATAATCCAGGTAAACAACATAAAGGCATATATAATCGTCAAATAACTCTCTATGACCGTGAAGTTACGGCGTTGGTCATGGAATATAAAGAGGATACGAGAAGCAGTATTTATTTTGTTTACGATGAGTTACTTGTACTCGTCAGATGTGATCTTGAAGTTTGGGATGAACAGTGGTTTTCTAATTTGTCATTCCATTATTAAGAAGACAACTATTATATAAGAGTTGATTCATATTTTTTGGCATTATTATTCCTAACGAAATAATATGAAAAACGAAAGCTTGTGGGCTGTTACAAATCCGTATTTGTAACAGCCCTGCTTCTATTACCGATAATATAACTATTATTTATCGATTTTGGTTATTGTTCTGGTTGTTCTTGTTGTTCTGATTATTCTTTTCGTTCTGATTGTTTTTGTTCTGGTTGTTTTTGTTGTTCTGATTATTCTTTTCGTTCTGGTTATTCTGATTGTTTTGCTTGTTCTGAGAATAGTTTTCCATAATAAAATCCTTCCTTTGTTTTGGTTCAAGTATAGTTTTTACTGAAATCTGACAAACTATACATGAAAAAAAATTAGGAGGTTTTTTATTTGCTTTTAATACAAAACGGTTTGGTTTTTACAATGGAAAACGATGAAGGTCGTTATGTTGATTTGCTGATTGAAAAAGAAAAAATTGTTCAGATTGCTGAAAAAATAATGCCTACGGAAGGTATGCAAGTCATCGATGCTTCGGGTTTACGTGTGTATCCTGGTTTTATTGATGCGCATAGTCATATTGGAATTTCGGAAGAAAAGAAGACAAGTCAGGGAGATGAATGTAATGAGGGAACAAATCCAATAACTCCTGCTGTACGCGCAATTGATGCAATAAATCCAATGGACAGTGCTTTTCATAATGCACTGGCTGTTGGTATTACAGGGGTTATGGTAGGACCTGGAAGCTCAAATCCAATCGGCGGTCAATTTGCTTTCATAAAAACAAGCGGTAGAAGAATTGATGATATGATTGTAATGGCACCAGCCGCAATAAAGTTTGCTTTTGGGGAAAATCCAATGACAAATTACGGTCCGAATGGAAATATCCCTTCTACACGAATGGGTATTGCATCGTTAATTCGGGAAGAATTAACTCTCGCAAAACAGTATTTCAATAATAATGATGCAGAAAAAACATTCACAATGGAGTGTTATAGGGAATTGTTTGAGCGAAAAATTCCCATAAAAGCACACGTCCACCGAGCAGATGACATTTTTACCGCAATCCGAATTGCTAATGAATTTGGACTGAAGCTTACTCTTGATCACTGTACCGAAGGACATCTTATTGCTGATGAAATTGCTGAAAGTAATTATCCTGCTATTGTTGGCCCATCTCTTGCATCACGAAGCAAGGATGAAGTAAGTCTTTCGGATTTCAAGACTCCAGGCATACTTGAGAAAGCGGGAGTTTTGGTTGCATTAACAACGGATCACCCTGTATCGAGAATACAATATCTTCCGCTTTGTGCAGCACTTGCTGTTAAAGAAGGAATGAGTGAATTTGGTGCATTGAGAGCAATTACAATCAACGCTGCACGAATATGTGGTGTGGATAAACGACTGGGCAGTTTAAAGGAGGGGAAAGATGCTGATATCGTAATTTATGACGGTGACCCTTTGCAAATTGCTTCCACTGTGAAATACACTATCGTAAATGGACAGGTCGCTTGGCGGTCCAGGGAAACAAAGTAATTTAGTTTACGGCTAAAAAAGATTGATTCCAAGTTTTTGCACAAAGAAAGCCCCAACGCCGCGTTGTTGCGGGTTGGGGTAATAATCAATAAATAGTATTGACTTCTTTTGTTGTTTTTTGTAATATCTACCTCAATACTTTATTTATTGAATTTTTTTGTGTAATAATATTTTTGAAATATTTTACTTATTTTTTCTTTTGTTTGCAATATTTGCACATAACGTTGCAGAACAAGCACAAAACAATATAATCCCAAGAGTCTTGCTTGCACCGTTTATAAAACTTAAAATAACCAAGAAGGCACTTATAACAAGTCCTATAATTGAAGCAACAATACCAATAGTAGCAACGTTGTTTTTCTTTTCGTTTTTAATGATCATTTTCCTTTACTGATTTGATTTATAAATTAGGATACTAATTTTTTCTTTTAAACAATAGCGAAAAAGTATTCAGTTATGGTTTCGGGTGATTCAACCATCCCGTTTTTTATCCACCATTTAACCGTTTCCACAAAGGATGATATAATATGATTTTTCCAGAAATCGTCTGGAACGTTGCATTTTCTGTGCGATTCAAAAAAGGGGAGATGGTTTTCTATAAGAAGTTCTAAATTGCTTTTGAAGTAACCAAGAAAAAGTTCGTCGTTTTTAGACGATAACAGCAGAAGAAGGTTGTTATCATTTTTTTGTATATGACGGAATAAGTGTAGAAAAACTGAATCCTCACCATCGCATTTAAAAATATGGAAGTGTTCATTATGAACGTTTTTTTCGGTATCAAATATATGGCAGAATAATTCCTCGCAAAATTCTTTTAAAAGAAAATCTTTGGTTTCGAAATGAGCGTAAAAGGTTGCTCTGCCAATATTCGCTTTTTCGATTATTTCTCCCACTGTTATATGATTAAAATCATTTTGCGATAGTAAATCCGTAAATGCTTTAAATATGGCATCTCTTGTTTTCTTTTGACGTCTGTCCACAATATTCTCCCATACAATTTTTAAAAAATGTTCAGTATTGAACTTTAGAATGAATTTGTGCGTTGCAATTCAGAACTGAGTAGATATAATAATATTGAACGTTGTGTTCGGCAACGTATATATTATACTATAAAAAATATTTTAGTCAATGGGGGAAATATGAAATCTGAAAAGAAAATTTTGATTGCATTTTTGTTGAATATGTCATTTTCAGTGTTTGAATTCATAGGAGGTATTGTGACGGGAAGCTGTGCTATTTCTTCTGATGCGATTCACGATTTAATAGACGCTTCAAGCATCGGACTCTCTTATTTCCTTGAAAAGAAAAGCAGGAAAAAACCTGATGAAAAATATACCTATGGATACGGCAGATATTCCTTGATAGGTAGTATTATACTTACAACGATGCTCATTATCGGTTCTTTATTTATGATATTTAACGCAGTCAGAAGGATAATAAATCCTTCCGAAATAAACTATAACGGAATGATTGCTTTTGCAATAGTTGGAGTTTTGGTTAACTTCTTTTCGGCTCTTTTTACACGCCATGGAGATTCACTGAATCAAAAAGCTGTAAATATCCATATGCTTGAAGACGTTTTTGGATGGATTATTGTCTTAGTCGGAGCAATTGTAATAAAATTTACAAATTTTTATATTATAGACCCTTTGCTTTCTGTTTTGGTTTCGATTTTCATTCTTGTCAGCTCTGTAGATAACATGAAAGAAACTATTGAAATATTTCTTGAGAAAACACCTTGCAACGTTGATATTCGTGAAATCATAAAAGCGATTAGTGAAAACGATGAAATTATAGATGTTCACCATATTCACGTTTGGAGTATTGACGGAAACAATAATTTTGCAACTATGCATATTGTAACGGAATCTGGTACATTTTCAATAAAAAATGAAATAAAAGAAAAATTGAAGAGGTTTGGAATTTTTCATTCAACGTTAGAATTCGAACATCCTTGCGAACAATGCTCTGAAAAAAACTGTGTTTTGGAATGTAGAAAAGAATTCCATCATCACAAACATAAATAGCTTTCAGATAATAATTGATAAAACTACTTGAATTTCTATGTAAAATCGCTTATAATGTTTATTACGAATATAAACTTTGGGAGATTTACAATGAAAAGCAAAAAAACGTTTTATACTGAAATTGCATTTGCTATAGGAATATTTATTTTGGCAGTGGGTACTGCTTTTATGGAAAAAGCTGATTTTGGAATGTCAATGATAGTAGTTCCCTCGTATTTGATACATCTGATAGTTTCAAAATACTTACCATTTTTTAGCTTTGGAGTATCGGAATATCTATTTCAGGCATTTTTACTTATTGCATTATCCGTCGCAATGAGGAAGGTTAAAAAGAGCTATCTTTTGTCATTTATAACCGCTTTTGTATACGGTGTATTGCTTGATTTATCAATTGGCGTTATGGGGCATATATCCTGCGAAGGCATTGTTTTACGAGTTATTTTTTTCTTGATTGGAATGCTATGTTGCACCTGCGGAGTTTCTTTGGTTTTCCACTCATATCTTCCACCCGAAGCTTACGAAATGTTAGTTAAAGAAGTTTCAATAAAATACGGATTTAATATTGGAAAAGTAAAGACCTTTTACGATTGCTGTAGCTGTCTGCTTGGTATAATATTGTCCTTTGTTTTCTTTGGCTTTGGTACGTTTGTAGGTATTGGCTGGGGTACGGTAATTTGTGCTGTAGCAAACGGTTTTATTATCAGCACAATTAGTAAGATCCTTGATAATACATTCGTTTTTAAAGACGGATTGAATTTGAAAAACAAATTGAATTAAATTGGAGAATTGCCTTGAATTTAAAGTTGTTCTTTCAAGCTATAACGAAATATTTTCTTGGAGTTTTTTTGGTTGGAATATTGATTTTTTTGCCTGCGGGAACTTTTTCGTATGCTAAAGGCTGGATACTTATGGGGGTTCTGTTTGTACCAATGCTTTTTGCAGGAATCGTTATGATGGTAAAAAATCCTGATCTATTAAAAAGAAGACTTGATGTGAAAGAAAAACAAAAGGATCAAAGCCTTGTAGTAAAGTTGAGCGGATTGATGTTTGTGGCAGGCTTTATAGTTTCAGGGCTTGGGATTCGCTTTGATTGGTATTCTTTTCCTGAAACTGTAAGCATAGTAGCCTCTGTCATATTTCTTGTATCATACGCTCTTTATGCGGAAGTATTGAGGGAAAACGTTTATCTGAGCCGTACCATTGAAATACAGGAGAATCAAAGGGTTATAGATACAGGTCTTTACGGAATTGTGAGACATCCAATGTATAGCGTAACGTTGCTTTTGTTTTTATCCATACCGTTAATATTAGGGTCAGTGTATGCATTTTTTATTTTCTTCTTATATCCTTTTATAATCGTAAAAAGAATTAAAGGGGAAGAAAAGCTTTTGGAAAAAGAGCTTGAAGGCTATTCCTCTTATATGCAAAAGGTGAAATATCGTTTGATACCATTTATTTGGTAACGTTTGAAAAATGAGGTAAAAATGATTATTTTGATAATGGGAGCATCGCACACAGGAAAAACAGCTCTTGCACAAAAATTGCTTGAAAAATATAATTATCCTTATTTATCCATTGACCATTTGAAAATGGGGCTCATAAGAAGCGGAAATACAAATCTAACACCCTTGAGCAGAGATGAAGAGCTTACCGCCTATTTGTGGCCTATTGTTTGTGAAATGATAAAAACTGCAATAGAAAACAATCAGAATCTCATAGTTGAGGGATGTTATATTCCTTTTGATTGGGAAAAAGATTTCCATAAAGAATATCTGAAGTTTATAAGATATTATTGCCTTGTTATGAGCGAAAAGTATATAAAGAACAATTTTTCAAATATAAAGAAGTATGCATCAGTGATTGAAAAGCGGCTTGACGATGATTGCTGCACAGTGGATAGCATATTAGCTGATAACGCAAATATATTAAATCAAGTGCATAAGCATAAACTGAATTATATTCTCATAGATGAAAGCTACGACGTAAATATTGAATTGTAAAACGTCTTGGAATACAGAGTCGAATAATTGAATATACATAAAAGGAAGAAATATTAAATCGGGAGGAAAGCGTCTTGAAAAAATTTCTTTCTTTTTATTTTAGCTTGTATATAATATTCATTTTTTCGTTTTGTTTTCCTACGGACGTTTGTGCCATTGAAGGAGAACAAAGGTTATATATCTCAAAAACAGGTGAGATGTGGAACGATTACGTCAATATGATGAATATCGTTTTCCCAGGGGGAAAAATATCGGGTCTTTATTATCATAAGCTTTATGCGGAATATGACCCTGACGTAGGTGGGTTTGTAATAATTGATAAAGTACCGTCTCACGTTTCATATACCAAAGAGGTTGGACTTGCATCATTCGGACTTTGCTTTTCATATAATCCCGAATATAAAGAGGGAAACGAATTTGGAAAAAACAATTTCAAGGTTTGGGATAAGCTGAGGGTGGGGGACGTGCTATATCCTCATGGAATGGATTTCACAGAAAAAACAATTATTTCAACTGGAAAACTTTCTGATGGTACTTTGAAGACAAATGCATATTTTTCTGTAACGTTTTCAGAAAGGGAAAACGAGCCGACGGCTTTTACGGGTAAAAAAATCGTTGCAGTAGGTGACAGCGTTACCTGCAACGGTGGATGGACTGAAAAAGTCGGAGATATGATAGGTTGCGAAATAATAAATTCGGGCGTTAGCGCCAATAGAGCCACAGAGGTTTTATTACGTTTTGATGAAGACGTTAAGGCTTATTCTCCGGATATCGTGTTGATAACGTTAGGAATAAACGATTGCGTTCAATATTATTATAGTGAGAAAACAGTTTACACATTTAAAAATGAGCTTTTAGAGCTTTATAAAAAATGCAATGAAATCGGAGCAAGGGTTGTTTACATAACCCCAAATAATATAAAAACGGAAAATCTGAATTATGACAGATATAAGGAATACGGTGGGCTTTCAAAATGTTTCCCAAAATTTATAGAAATGATTAAAACAGTGTCAAAAGAAACCGATTCATATTTTATAGATATATACAGCTTTTTTGATGACACAGAAAAAATGCTTTGTGATTCCGTTCATCCCAATAAGGAAGGGTATGATGTTTTTATTTCCGTTATTTCAGAGCATTTGATCTCTTATGCTGATAGAATTTGCGGTGAATCCCTTGAAGGCTTTGCCTCTACAGGAGAGGGAAATTTTGAGATAAAGGGAAATGATATTTATGTAAATCCTTGTACGGTTTCAGAAATAAAAACATATTTTTGCAACGAGATTGAAGTTTTTAAAAGTGGAAAAGCCTTGTCCGATTCCGACTATGTAACAGATGGATGTATTATTTATTGGTTAGACAGAAAAGGAATACGGAAAGATAATCTTTTGGTTAATATAAAATAAAAGCCTGCATCTGCAGGCTTTTATACGTACTTAAAGTTCTTCAATAATAATTTCCGACTCTGACTTCGGTGTGAGGAAAAAGCTTATTATAATAAGTGCAAGTACAACGAATATTGCGTCCATAAGAACGTAGATTTTAAAATCGGGACTTACAAAAGAATCTGTGAAAGGAATTTTTAAAAGGGATGGAATCATTTTTGCGAATTTTTCCATGGTGATATCTTCAAAAATAAGAATGCTTTCTCTTGAGAAAAGAACTAATGACGAAATATATTGAGCAAT
The DNA here is from genome assembly GCA_015064625.1 of Oscillospiraceae bacterium. GTDB lineage: Bacteria > Bacillota > Clostridia > Oscillospirales > CAG-382 > SIG653. The sequence continues at coordinate 10,187 of SVRW01000025.1, forward strand.
AAGAGAAAATGCAAGGGAAATTCCGCCCGTTATTAAGATAATTTTGGTATTGATTGAATCTTTTGAGAATATCCTATATCCAAAAAATGCGGCAATGGGAATGAATGCGGAAATCCAGCTAACATAATATCCTGGTTTGAATCCGCTTGCGGGGTCAGGAAGTGGCAGAACGAATGCGTAGAGCAAAACAAGGCAGATAGATACTCCAAGTCCGAATAATAAAGCTCCGCAAATTCCCTTTAACGTTGAACGATTGTTTGTGCTTATTACAGCTTCAGATTCTTCATCTTCAGTATCTAAGCTTTCTTGTTCACTCGCCATTTCTTTGCAACAAGTCTCACATAAAAGTCGATTCATCGAATTCTGAGAGAATCTAAAGATCTTTTCACCTTGTGCAATTGGAGTTTTACAAGAAAAACAAATGTTTTTTCTTACTGCTTCGAACTCTGAAAGCTTTTTTGCCGTTTCTTTCATCAGAGAATAGAAGCCCTTGAATGAAATGGAGCAACTTACCTCCAAGCCGTCGTCTTTAAAAGAGTAATCAGTAATACCATATTTAGCAAATATATCTTGCATGCTGTTGCTTAATGTCATGATTGATACAGGGTTTTCATCATTAGCTGAAATCTCATCAAGTAGGAAATAAACGAAAAAGCATTTTTTATTTCCTGTTTCATAAACAGAAAACATAAAATTGTTTATATATCCGTATGCGGAATCTTCTTTTATATTAAAAGAAATTGTATTTGCAAAATCTTCAATTCTCTTGCTATTCATATCGTTCTCCTTTAGGTTTTAAGTCCTGCGAACTGATTTTGATAAAGAGTGTAATAATGACCTTGTTTTGCAAGAAGCTCTTCGTGATTGCCGATTTCTGCTATTTTTCCGTTTGAAATGACTATAATTTTGTCAGCGTCTCTTATAGTGGAAAGTCTATGAGCGATAATAAGACTCGTTCTGTTTTTCATAAGAGCAATCATTGCCTTTTGGATATTCATTTCTGTTCTTGTATCTATATTTGATGTTGCTTCGTCAAGAATAAGAATTTTCGGATCATTGAGAATAGCCCTTGCGATACAGATAAGCTGTCTTTGCCCTTGGGAAAGATTTGCCCCGCTTTCAGCAAGGACGGTTTTATATCCGTCGGGAAGCTTTTTGACGAAGGAATCAACACCTGCCATTTTTGCAGCAGAAATAATTTCTTCTTTTGTTGACTTTTCTTTTCCGTATCTGATGTTGTTTTCAATAGTATCAGAAAAAATAACAGAATCCTGCAAAACTATTCCAATAGCACTTCGTAAAGTAGCTTTCGGCAAAGTGAAAATATCTTTTCCGTCAAGGATTATTTCACCCTTCTGAATATCGTAAAACCTTGTAAGTAAGTTTACAACTGTTGTTTTTCCGCTTCCTGTTGCGCCAACTATAGCAATTTTTTCACCTGGTTTAACGTGCAGTGTGAATCCGTCCAAAACCTTTTTATCTGGAACGTAGGAAAATTCAACGTTATTGAATTCTATTTCACCCTTGATGTTTTCCACGTCAAATTCGGTGTCTGTTCCTTCGTCTTCTTCTTTTTCAACGTCAAGAATTTCAAATACACGTTCTGCACCTGCAAGTGCGGTTTGTATCTGCGCATATTGCTGTGCGATTTCGTTTATAGGTCTTGAAAACTGCCTTGAATAAGTGATGAACGTCGAAATCATACCAAGAGTTATTATTTCCTGATTGGATTCTAACGCAATTTTACCGCCTACTATGGCAATAAGCAAAAATCCTATATTTCCGATAACGTTCATAAAGGGACCCATAACGCCACCGAATATTTGCGCAAGAACACCTATCTTCTGAAGCTCTTTATTTGTTTTTGAAAAGTTTTTTCTGGCATTTTCTTCTCGAGTGTATGCAACTATGGTATTATATCCGCCAACTGTTTCTTCAACGTGGGAATTTAAAGCACCGAGAAGTCTTTGTTGCTTTGGAAAATATTTTCTCATATATTTTGTGAGAAAAAAAGATGATGAAAGTGTCAGTATAACTGATATCATGCTGACTGCAGTAAGCAATGGGCTTTTTACAAGCATAACAGTCAGCGTGCCCGTGAGCATAATGACCCCTGATATTATTGTTGCAACAGAAGTGGAAACCGTGTTTGAAATGCTTTCAATATCGTTTGTCATACGGCTCATAATATCGCCATGTCTGTGATTATCTGTATATCCTATGGAGAGATATGAAATATGCGAAAAAAGGTCGTCTCTCATTTTTCTGACAGTTGCTTGTGTAAGCTTTGCGGCGGATATGCTTTGTATAAACGTGGATAAAGATTGAGTTAAATATATACCGCCAAGTGTAAATAGAATAGCAAAAAACAGCTTTACGTTTTCAGATTCCATAGTGTCAATAGCTTTACCTTGAATCAATGGCGCAACAATTGAAATTGCAGATGAAAGACAGATAATTGCAACTATTGTAAAGAAATACTTTTTGTTTGAGCCTATGTATTTCATAAGGCGGATAAGAGTTGTTTTTGAATTTTTAGGCTTTTCACCCATAACTCTTGCCATGTGGTTAGGTCCGCCGCCCGGACGGAGATTGACTGTAACGGGATCTCTTTTGTTTGTTCTTTTATCCATTATCTATCATCTCCTTCCTTCATCTGGGAGTTGTAGATATCCTTGTAAATATCACTTGTTTTTATAAGAGTTTCATGATTGCCAAAGGCGGCTATTTTACCGTCGTCTATAACAGCTATATTATCAGCACTCATAACGCTGGCTATTCTCTGAGCCACCATAATTACGGTAACGCCTTCAAGATTTTCATTCATGGCTTTTCTGAGAGCGGCTTCTGTGGAAAGGTCAAGGGCAGAAGTGGCATCGTCAAAAACAAGGATTTTAGGTTTTTTAATAAGACCTCTTGCAATGGATATTCTCTGTTTTTGACCGCCTGAGAGGGAAGCACCTTTTTCAGCCACAAAGGTTTCGTATCCGTTGGCAAATCCACTTATAAATTCGTGTGCTTGTGCTATTTTAGATGCATTTTCGATTTCTTCATCTGTTGCATTATCTTTGCCTTGTTTTATATTTTCCGAAATTGTACCTGTGAATAGCTCGCTTTTTTGTAAAACGAAGGATATATTTTCCCTCAATGAATCAAGGGATATGTTTTTGATTTCTTCATCTCCAAAAAGAATTTCACCGTTACAATCGTAAAAACGGCATATGAGCTTTAAAAGTGTGCTTTTTCCGCTTCCTGTAGCACCAAGAATTGCAGTTGTCTTTCCGACTGGAATTTTTAGGTTTATGTCCTCAAGAATCTTTTCTTCCGACGGGGGATAAGCAAAGGAAACGTTTTTTAGTGTTATGTAATCAAAATCCTTTGGAAAGTTCTTTTCACCTGTTTTTACCGCAGGTTCAACTTCAAGAATTTCCGCAATTCTTCCCATACAAGCTTTTGCTTTGGTGAGATTTTGAAACATGTTTCCAATAATCATAACAGACATAAGAATCTGTGTAACGTAGGTAACCGCAGCCATAGCATCGCCAACTTCCATTCCGCTTACGCGAACCTCGTATCCGCCGATTGAGAGAATAGCTATAACAGAAAGATTCATTATAATCATTATAAACGGATTCAGTATTCCAATGATTTTCTGAACTCTGTACGTTTTCTCTGTCAAAGAATTATTGGCTTCTTTGAAACGGTTAATTTCATATTCTTCCGTTGTGAAGGATTTAACGACCCTTGCACCAACAACGTTTTCACGAACAACGCTGTTTACGTTATCAAGCTTATCTTGAACAACTGAAAAAAGAGGGGCGGTCATTCTGACCATAATTACAATAAGCAATATCTGTAAAGGTAAAGCGCAGGCAAAAACGATTCCAAATTTTACGTTAAGGGTGAGTATCATAACGATGCCGCCAACAAATTGCATACATACTCGAACTACCATTCGAAGTCCCATTGAAACAAAATCCTGTGCGGCTGTTATGTCGCTTGTAAGCCTCGTTATGAGGGAGCCTGTTGAAAATTTGTCTGTCTGTTCGATGGAAAAAGATGTAACTTTATTAAATGCTGCTTCTCGTAAACTGCATCCGAAACGCTGGGAAGCAATACTTGCAAATACAGCAGATAAAACGCCTCCTGAAAAGCCAATCGCAACAACAATGAGCATTTTTATTCCCGTACTATAGATAACGTTCATATTTCCTGCTTCTATGCCATTGGTAACTATCGTTGACAGAAATCTTGGCTGCAATAAATCTGCAAGAACTTCGATTATCATAAAAATCGGTGCCCATATTGCTATAAACCAATAGGGCTTCAGAAATTTAAGAACTTTTTTCATCTAATATCCCTCTCATTCCTTATACGGAATGAATTATATCATCAAAACATTTAGATTTAAACGTTTAATTATAAATTATTTGTGTATTTAAAAAATATAATAAAGAATAAAAATTCACTAAAACCCTTGACATAAATGAATAATTGTGTTAGAATATCCGAAGCAATGAAAAAATATAAGAAAAAGAGGTAAAAAAATGAAAAAATTAGCATTACTTTTGCTTTCAATCGTGCTTGTTATATCAAGCGTCGTAGTTTTTGCATCTTGCGGTGATGAAACAACATCCAGCGAAGCAGAAACATCCACAAACAAAACAGAAACTTCAAGCGGTACTGAATCTTCTGAAGCAGCATCCATCGAAGAAGAAGTTTCAACAGATGAAAAAGTTATCAAAATGGCAACTAACGCATATTTCCCTCCTTACGAATTCTATGAAGGTGAAAATATCGTTGGTATCGATGCTGAAATCGCTGCATTGATTGCTGAAAAGCTTGGTATGAAGCTTGAAATCGTTGATATGAGCTTTGATTCTATTCTTAGTGCAGTTAACGCTGGAACGGTTGATTTCGGTATGGCTGGTATGACAGTTAACCCTGATCGTCTCAAGGAAGTTGATTTCTCCAACTCCTATGCAAAGGGTGTTCAGTCCGTTATCGTTAAAAATGATTCTGCTATCACAAAAGTTGACGACCTTTTCGCAGAAGGTGCTACATACAAAGTAGGTGTTCAGCTTGGTACAACAGGCGATAGCTATTCAACAAGCGACTTCGGTTCTGACAGAGTAACACAGTATCCTACAGGCAACGAAGCAGTTGCTGCTCTCCTCAAAGGTGACGTTGATTGCGTTATTATCGATAACGAACCTGCAAAGGCTTATGTAAATGCTAACGAAGGTATCAAAACTCTTGAAACTGCTTATGCTGACGAAGATTATGCTATCTGCGTAAAGAAAGGCAACACAGAGCTTCTTGAGAAAATAAACACAGCGATTTACGAGCTTACGAAGGATGGCTCCATCGCGAATATCGTTTCCAAGTACATCAAAGAATAATTAGAAATGTGCAAGGTGGCGTTTGATTCGCCCTCTTGCACATATTTTTAGTATAAAGGTAGGCTGTATAATATGAGAAAGAAATCCTCCGTTTCTAAAATAATAGCCGCGATTCTTTGCGGCGTGATTATTCTTGGAGTTGTATATTTGGGTGTTGAGCTTGCCGTAGAGCTTTCAGATAATAAAGCAACTGTTGAAGTAACTTTAGAAGAAATGCAGACGGTAATAGACCGTGATTTCGCAACTTTACCTGCGACAATAGCTTATGGCACGAAAGAGCTTTACAGCAATATGTCAGTCAAGGTAAAGGAAGTTGATTATGGTATCGAAAAGGATATCATTTTATTGTGTGATTATAAAACTCTTGATGTTGCGAGTGTACTAACTAAAGAAAAGCTCAACCAGATCATGTCCGAGGTTTACGGATATTATCTTGTAAACGGCAGAGTAAATTCCCTTGGAATTCAGATTGAATTCGAAGAAAAAGTTATAGATATAATTAAAACCGCTTCTGTTGTGGAAGGTGAAACTGAAATTAAAGTATATCAGCTTGATGACGGTTCGTTCAAAACGTATTTTTCCGATGAAACTCTCAATACTGTTTTTGGTGGTTTGATTTCTGTTCAGAGAAACCTTTCAGCTATAAACAATATTGAATATAACGGTGAAACGGTTGATATCAAAAACTTAAACACACTCAGAACGGGTATACATAATATAATTGCTTTCGTGAATTACGACAGTGCGAAGCCTAATACATCAGGCTGGCTCCTTTCCTGGATAAGCGACTTTACCGATGAATTCAGACGCAATTTCATTGATGATGATATGTGGATGTATATTTGGAAAGGTCTTATCACAACGCTTGAGTTAACGGGATGTGCTTTGCTTTTTGGTATTGTTCTCGGTTTGCTTATTGCCGCAATCAGAGTAACTCACGATAAAACAGGTTCACTGGGGATTTTGAACGGTTTCTGTAAAATTTATCTTTCAGTTATCCGTGGAACACCGGTAATGGTTCAGCTCCTTATAATCTATTTCGTTATTCTCGCTCCTTTAGACGTAAATAAATTTCTTGCGGCAGTTGTATGCTTTGGTATAAATTCAGGTGCATACGTTGCTGAAATTATCCGTGGCGGCATTGAATCGGTAGACGGTGGACAAACAGAAGCAGGCAGAAGCCTTGGTCTTGGCTATGCTCAGACAATGTTGTATATCGTTATCCCACAGGCATTTAAAACTGTACTTCCTTCTCTTGCAAACGAGTTTATAACCTTGCTTAAAGAAACGTCTGTTGCTTTTTATATCGGTGTTGCTGACTTGACTCAAGCAGGAATCAGAATCAGATCAATAACCTACAGCAACTTCATGCCTCTTATAGCAATTGCTTTGGTTTATCTCGTTCTCGTGCTTATTTTAACAAAGCTTGTTGGCTTGCTTGAGAAAAAGCTTAAAAAGAGCGAAAGGTAAGGTGTTTATATGTCTAATGTTTTAATAAGCGTCAAGGGTGTAAAAAAGTATTATAAAGGCGGAGAAGTCAAAGCCTTGAACGGTGTTGACATTGATATAAAACGCGGTGAGGTTGTAGTTATTATCGGTCCTTCGGGAAGCGGTAAATCGACTTTACTCCGTTCTCTTAACCTTCTTGAAGTTCCTACAGAAGGAAGCATATTTTTTGAAAATGTAGATATAGCTGATCCGAAGGTAAATATCAATAAGCACAGACAAAAAATGGGAATGGTTTTCCAGCATTTTAATCTTTTTCCTCATATGACTATTATGAAAAATCTTACTCTTGCTCCTGTTAAGGTTCTGAAAATGAAAAAGTCAGAATCCGAGGAGAAAGCACAGAAGTATCTTGAGAGAGTAGGACTTGGTGACAGAGCGAATAGCTATCCTGCACAGCTTTCAGGCGGTCAGAAGCAAAGAATTGCTATAGTAAGAGCTCTTTGTATGGAACCTGAGGTAATCCTCTTTGATGAACCGACGTCTGCTTTAGACCCTGAAATGGTTGGCGAGGTTCTTGACGTTATGAAGGATCTTGCGAAAAGCGGAATGACAATGGTTGTAGTAACTCATGAAATGGGCTTTGCTCGTGAAGTTGGGGACAGAGTAGTGTTTATGGATGAAGGGGTTATAGTTGAAGAAGGAACACCAACGGATATATTTGAGAATCCTCGTTCCGACAGATTGAAATCCTTCCTTGCCAAGGTCTTATAAAATGGAAATTCGTCCAATCGGTAGAATAGAAAACGGCTTTAAATCCAAATTCGGTATTCCTCGTCAAAGCGGACTTTGCGACGTTGTTTCATATATACTGTTTGAAAAAGAATACAATATAAAAGAAGCGTTCAGAGGAATAGAAAAATATTCTCATCTTTGGATAATATGGGATTTTTCCGAATTTTCAAAGGATGAATGGACACCTACTGTAAGACCGCCAAGACTTGGAGGCAATAAAAGGGTAGGGGTATTCGCAACACGTTCTCCTCATAGACCCAATTCTCTCGGACTTTCTTCTGTAAGACTTCTTGAAATAATTGAAGACAGAGAGAAAGGAACGGTTTTGGTTGTTTCAGGTGCTGACCTGATGAATGGAACTCCTATATATGATGTAAAGCCATATATATCATTTACGGATTCTCATCCTGATGCTGTCTGTGGATTTGCTGACGATTTTGTTTCATATAGCGTAGATGTTTTTGTATCTGATGAAATAATGAAAAATATTCCAAAAAAAACTATGGAGGATATTATTTCAATATTATCTAACGACCCTAAGCCTTCCTATCAGAAAGATTTTGAACGTGTATACGGAATGACCTATGCTGAATATGAAATAAAATTCAGATATGGAGAAAAGGGCATCAACGTTTTAGAAATTGAAAAAACTTAATAATATAATTAAGCAGCTTTGAAGAAAAAAGCTGCTTTTTCTTAAAAAAATATCTTGACAAATCAAAAATAATGTGATATATTATACGCAGTTAGCAATGGCTAACTCGCATAATTGCAAAAAACATTTTGAATGACGTATTTATTATGAAAATTGATAATATAATGCATATTATGATTCCAGTTTTATTTGTTTGCGCCGTTGTTCTCGTCATTATAGCCATAGTAATGAGAAGAACAGCGAAAAATAAAAAAAGTAATTTCTCCTGTAGCAACAATTGTTCATTTTGTCCTCTGAATAATAGTTGCATTGCTCCTAAAAAGTCTTTTACAATAGAAAGACGTGATAAAGGGAGTGAATTGTTTAAATAGAATAACTGAAATGGGCTTTTTGCCACGCCCATTTTGGTTAGACTATTTCTAAATTGGATAAAAATGTCGAATTTCTAAATTTTGTGAATTTTTTGAAAAACCGCATAAAAAGCGAAAAAAACTATTGACTATCATATAAATTTGTGATATACTTCTCAAGGTTAGCGAAGGCTAACGTTATTTTTAACGTTTTGAGTTAGCTTTGGCTAATTAAGATTTTTCAATGTGGTGATGTTATGAACTTGAGAGAGGCATTGGACGGTAAGGAATATATTATAAAAAATATAGAAACTGATGATGAAGAGCTTGATGCTTTTTTGTTCTCTTTGGGATGCTATAGCGGTGAATCCATAACTGTTGTTTCACATTTGAAGGGCGGATGTGTCGTATCAATTAAGGACGGCAGATATACAATAGATAACCAGTTGGCTGAAGCTATTATTGTTGAATAAGAACTTTGGTTCTTATAACGTAGTAAAAGCGACAGCCTGATTTCAAGCTTTTGAGTTAGCTATTGCTAACTGCAAAAAATAGATTTGAAAAAATATATAAATTTTTTGGAGGTATCTCATGAGAATCGCATTAGCCGGAAATCCTAACTCCGGTAAAACGACAATGTATAATGCTTTGACAGGAAGCAACGAAAAGGTTGGTAACTGGGCAGGCGTTACTGTCGACAAAAAAGAACACGCTATCAAAAAGATGTATTACAAAGGAGAATCACAGCTTATCGCTGTTGACTTGCCTGGTGCATATTCGATGTCACCGTTTACAAGTGAAGAAAGTATAACAAGTACATACGTTAAAAAAGAAAATCCTGATGTAATCATCAATATTGTTGATGCAACAAATCTGAGCAGAAGCTTGTTCTTTACTACACAGATTCTTGAGCTTGGGATTCCTGTTGTTGTAGCTCTTAATAAAAGTGATATCAACAAGAAAAAAGAAAACAAAATCGATTCGAAGGTTTTATCTGAAAAGCTTGGGTGTCCTGTTATTGAAACCGTTTCCATATCTGCAGATGGCTTGACAGCAGTTGTTAAAGCTGCAGTGGAACAAAGCGGAAAAGAACAGAAGGCTCCTTACGTTCAAGAAAATATTGACCTTACAAATAAAGAAGAGGTTATTGCCGCAGATCGCAAACGCTTTGAATTTGTAAATAAAATAGTTAAAGAAGTTGAAAAACGCAAAACTTTTACGAAGGATAAAAACTTTGGCGATAAAATTGATGCAGTACTCACAAACAGATGGGCTGGAATACCAATATTTGTCGTTGTTATGTGGCTTGTGTTCCAAATTTCACAGACCTGGCTTGGAACTTGGATAGCAGAGGGATATGAGTTCGAAAATGGAACTACAATTCCAGGTCTTGTTACGCTTATTGAAAAGTTTGGCGAGTGGGTAGGGGAACTAATGGTAAATGCTTCTCCTATTCTTCAAACTATAGTTATTGATGGTATTATTGGGGGTGTAGGAGCCGTTATCGGCTTTTTACCTTTAGTAATGGTAATGTATTTCTTACTTGCACTCCTTGAAGATTGCGGATATATGGCTCGCGTTTCAGTTGTGCTTGACCCTATATTTAAAAAAGTCGGTCTTTCTGGTAAATCTGTCATTCCCCTTGTCATCGGTACGGGATGTTCAATTCCTGGTATAATGGCTTGCAGAACCATTCGTAACGAAAAAGAACGTCGTGCAACTGCAATGCTCACACCTTTTATTCCTTGCGGTGCAAAGATTCCCGTAATTGCTCTTTTTGCAGGTCTTTTCTTTCCTGAATCCTCTTGGGTATCTCCTTTAATGTATTTTTTAGGTCTTGTTCTTGTATTCTTTGGAGCTTTGCTTATCAGATGGATTTCGGGATATAAGCATAAAAAGTCTTACTTTATAATTGAGCTTCCCGAATATAAAATACCTTCGTTTTGGGGTGCTTTCAAATCTATGTGTAGCCGTGGATGGTCATATATCGTTAAGGCGGGCACAATAATTCTCGTTTGTAATTCAGTTGTAACCATTATGCTTAACTATACGTGGGCTTTTAAAGTTGCGGAAGAAGCATCTGATTCTATTCTTCACGATATAGCAACTCCATTTGCTTTCCTTCTTATTCCTCTTGGTTTCGGGATGTGGCAATTAGCCGCTGCTGCGATTACGGGTTTTATAGCAAAAGAAGAAGTTGTCGGAACTTTAGGTGCTGTATTTACAGCATTGGCTGTTAATGATGAATTTGAACTTTTACAAATGGGTAACGGTGAAGCGGTTCTTGGAATTTCTGCTGCGGCAGGACTTTCGTACCTCATGTTTAATTTGTTTTCGCCACCGTGTTTTGCTGCAATTGGTGCTATGAACGCTGAAATAAAGAGCAAGAAGTGGCTTTTTGCTGGCATTGGACTCCAATTTTCCATTGCATACGTTGTGTCATTCCTTGTGTATCAGATCGGTACTCTTATAACCAAATCAACAGTAGGTGAAGGTTTTATCCCTGGTCTTATTGCTGTTGTTGCAATAATCCTTGCGGTACTCTTCCTTGGTTCTGCGTCGAACGCCAAAGCAAAGAAAGAACAGCAAGAAAAACTTGCAAAAAGGAGTATCAAATGATTGATATCATAGTTTCCATAATCCTTGTAGCAATTATCGGCGGTGCAATAACTTATATAGTCAAAGCAAAGAAAAACGGACAAAAATGTATAGGCTGTCCGCATTCAAAAACGTGTAGCGGCAAATGTGGATGTACCGAAGAAGAAAGAAAGTAATAAAATAAATGCTGAAAAGTAAAAGAGCCAATTCAAACGTTGGCTCTTTTATATTTATATTAAGCATTTTCTTCCGAAGTTGTTACAATGGAAAATTCTTCTTCTTTGGATATAACTGAATTATCTGTGATGAGTTCGGAATTATCCGTTGAGGTTCCTTCGGAAACGTTGGATTCATTAGTTGAGTCTGAACTGCTTTCCGTCATAGCTTTAAACTCTTCAACAGAATATATCTTTACAGAATTTATAATCGGTTGTTCGTCTTTTGGAATAGTTCCGTTGTTGTCTGTAGGTTTTGAATCAGTGCATACCTTGTCTACAACCTCAATACCGTCAACAACATACCCAAAAGCCGCATATTTTCCGTCAAGGAATGTGCTGTCTTCATGTACAATAAAGAACTGAGAGTTTGCACTGTCCATAACGTCTGTGCGGGCCATGGAAATTGCTCCTCTTACGTGGGAAAGATTGTTTGAAACACCGTTTGCATAGAATTCACCTTTGATTTCTGGAACGTTCTTTGTTGCGTCATTACCGCCTTGCATCATGAAACCTTCAATAATTCTATGGAACTTAAGACCCTCGTAAAATCCTTCATTTGCGAGTTTCTTAAAATTTGCAACGGTTATGGGTGCTGTTTTGCTGTCAAGAGCAATTGAAATTTTACCATAATCCTTTATGTCAATAACTGCGTAATCAGTTGCAACAACAGACGTTGCCCAGTTATCTTGTGGGATTGTGTTACTTGACGTGTCCTTTGATATAGTTCCTGCGGATGTGTTGTCGTCACCATTGCCAATAATCATAAAAGCGATAATAATTACTGATATGATAATGCAAACCGTAAGAACCCCTGACATTATCTTGATTTTTGAAATAAGAGCTTTCTTTTCAAAAGGAGTAACGTAATTATCAATGGCATCTAAAACGGCAGATGCATCGTCGGGCTGATATTTCAATTCCTTGAATTTAGCAAGAATCTGATTTTCTGCCTTATCCAAAGAAAATCCCATACGTTCAAAATTCATTTTTTCGGAAGAAATTGCAAGCTTCACGGTTGAGACGTCAACGTAAGCAATTTTTGCAATTTGTTCAGGGGTCATCTTGCATACAACACGAGATATAAATATAAATTTTTGTAACGTTGAAAGGGCAGAGAGTGCTTCATTGAAATCAGAAGGCGTTTTTTCGCTAATAACGGTGAAATTCTGATTTTTTGGCGGTTGAAATCCTTTAGGGTCATTTCGCAAAATAATTTTTTTACACTCTATAACTGCTTTTTCGATGCAAACATTTGCAAAATCCTTTTTTGTCTGTATAGTAGAATTTTCAAATCCATTCCAAATAGCAGAAAATATGTTGCTTGTAACTTTCTTTGCTTTTTCTTCGTTTCCAAGAAGAAGAAAAGAAGTTGCATAAACGCTGTCTTGCGAAAGATTATAAAGTAAAGTAACAGAGCTTCTGTTGCCCAATTTTGCTTTTTGTATAATTTCGTCCATGTCTTTGCTCCATTCATTTTATTTAACTTATTATATCATTTTATAAAAGCTTGTATATTGAAAAAATGTAAATAAACAAAAAATATATATAGCAAAAAAGACGGCACTAACAAGTACCATCTTCTTTGAGACTCTATAATTTTTTAATTCAGATATAAGCAGATATTATAAAGTATCTCTGCAACGTTTTCTTTTGTAAGCTTTTCACCGTCTGCTGATGTCCCCATAATCGCTTTAACAGCTTCAGATTCAGATTCTAATCCAAGTGCCTTTGCAACCATGTCTTGCGCTTCTTTAACCGTTATAATATCATCGGGCTTAAAGTATCTGTCACCTATTTCAATGATTTCTGTATCCAATGCTCTTTTCAAATAGGACTTTCTTCCGCTGGAAAGCTTCGTATCATCGATAAATTCCGTGTCTTTAACCGCACCGATATCAGAGTTTAATCTTGAAGCACAAAGGAGCATAACTGTAAAATCAATTTTATTTACTTCTTCATCAGGAGAAAAATAATATTCACCGCCCTTTTTTGAATAGGTCATGATGTTATTTTTTGAAAGTGCAAGAGCCGCATAATGAATAGAATTGTCCGCCATATCACCAAATGTCATTTTATCAGCATCACTGTCAACGTTAACGTAAACAGTTGCTTCTCCAGAACGGTTGCCGTATGAATCTTCTGCGTAAATGGTGAAAACGTCGCTTCCAGTAAAATCTTTTTCGGGGTTGTATGAAACTCTGTTAAGCGTATTATTTATCTCAACCGTACCAAAGGAAGGATATGCTCCTATTTTTACTGTAACTTTATCGTTATCAGGATCATACACTGTAATTTCTGAATAAACAGATATATTTTTCACAGTATTTATATAAAAATTATTTGCAATAGGTGCATAGTTAACGGATGACAAATAATTGATGCTGCAAGTTATTTCTGTTCCTTTCCATTTCTCCTCCGATATGGTGAAGGCGAATTTTGGGGATTCGTTTGTATTTTTTGATGTGGGAACGAATTTTAAAAGGTCAAGACTTTCTGCAGTTATACTTTGTCCTTCCAATACGTCAACTCCCGAAATTTTAAGAATACCTGCTTCTTTGTTTGGAATTTCAGTTATTGTAATATAGTCAAATTTGCATCCTGCAACGTCAAAGAATTCAGCCTTTGCAAAATTTGCTTCGGTCCCTTTTAATGCGTATTTGGTAAAGGTTTTGTTATTCCTTAACACGTTGATAGCGGGGGATATGTCGTATGCACTTACTACCAATCCTACAGTTAATAAAAGCAAAACTGCCGTAATTGCAATACAAATTCTTTTTTTGAACGCCTTTGTTGTTTTCTTCATACAGTAATACCGCCTTTCTATTTATTGTATAAATAGGATTGACAAAACCACTGCAAAATATGCAGTGGTTTTCAGCTTAAATACCTAATTTTTTAAATATTGCAGGATAAATAAACGTTCCGTAAAGCCCCATTATCATATATCTGATAAATCCACCCCAATTGTAAAGGGTAACGTTTTCGGTATAGAAAATAGCTCCTTCATTCATTGATGGTAAAATCAGTTTAAATAAGGCACGAATAAGAAGCAAGGTTGAAACTCCGATTATGAGTCTCAAAGCTTTTTTCTTCCATGTACCTTCCGTAGAAAACTTAACGTATTTGTTTTCAAGCATAAAACCGACTATACCGCCAAGCCCCATGCCCATTGTTTTCAACGTATCTGCGGTAGGGTTAAAGAAAAGAGCAACAAGGGAAATTGCATATATACATATGATGAGAATATTTTTCTTGTGATAGAATCTGTAGTAAAGATTTATCATCAGAAAAGCGCAAATTATGCCAAGTGTTGCACCGACAACAGTATCTGTTCCGTAGTGAACACCTAAGTAAACTCTGCTAATCATAACAAGAGGTATAATAACAAAGGGGAGGACCTTCAGTAATTTTTGCTTTCTTGAATATTCCTTCTTGTAACTGATATATAAAGCAGGCCAGAAACTACCCGCATTCTGCGAATGACCGCTTGGAAATGAGTAGGATTCTGCCAAATGAGCTTTATCTACCAATCCGTCACCGCGTACCGTATCAAGATGTGGCGTAAATTCAGGATTCATAAAGGGACGAGGACGGCGTACTATATCTTTTATGATGCCGTTTAATGCGTTTGATAAATAAAGAGATAAGAGCATACCTTCGCCCATCTTTTTGTTGAAACACCAATAAACGAACACAATCAGAGAAATAAGAATAATTTCTTCTGAAAAGCAAGTGAACAAATAGAAAAGTAAATCAACTGCTTTTCCAAAAAAGCCGTCTCCTGGGTATAATCCCTGAACGAATTCTGTTATTGTGCCGTCTATTTTATATACAAAATCAATGAATTTTTCCATAGTTGTCCTTTCTTTTTACCTTAAATGGAAGAAAGCTGAGCAATTTTATCACGGATGGCTGCCGCAGTTTCGAATTCAAGACGTGATGCCGCCTCTTTCATTGCTTTGGTAAGCTCTGCAATCCGTTTTTGTTTTTCCGATTTTGATAAAGCTTTGTAATCTTCCTCAACCTTGAAGCTTATCTCAATGGAATCTCTTACTTCTTTGATAATAGTTTTTGGTATAATACCATGCTTTTGGTTGTAATCCTCTTGTAGCTTTCTTCTGCGATTTGTTTCTGTTATAGCCTTGTCCATAGCTTTTGTTATGGAGTCAGCATACATAATGACAGTACCGTTAACGTTTCTTGCCGCTCTGCCTATTGTCTGAATAAGTGAGCTTTCAGAACGGAGAAATCCCTGCTTGTCCGCATCAAGAATTACTACCAAAGAAACTTCAGGTAAGTCAAGTCCCTCTCTGAGAAGGTTTATTCCGACCAAAACGTCAAATTCTCCAAGTCTTAACTGACGCAAAAGTTCAACTCTCTCCATTGTTTTTATATCATAATGAAGATATTTAGCTTTAACTCCGTTTGAGCATAAATAATTGCTTAAATCCTCAGCCATTTTCTTTGTAAGAGTTGTGACCAAAGTCCTTTCTCCGTTTTTAATACGGTCTTTGATTTCACCAAGTAAGTCGTCAATCTGTCCTTCTGTTTTTCTTACTTGTATTATAGGGTCAAGAAGTCCTGTTGGACGAACAATTTGTTCAACCGTGTTTTGTGATATCGTTTTTTCGAAATCGGAAGGTGTTGCACTAACGTAAACGGTTATTCCTTTTCTTTCGATAAATTCTCCAAAATTTAAAGGACGGTTATCAAAAGCAGATGGGAGTCTGAAACCAAAATCAACAAGATTTTTCTTTCTTGAATAATCGCCGCCGCCCATTCCTTCTACTTGATGAACTGTAACGTGGCTTTCGTCAATAAACATCAGAAATTTATCGGGAAAATAATCAAGCAACGTGTTGGGAGTGCTTCCAGGTTCTCTTCTCGATAATACTCTTGAATAGTTTTCAATACCGTTGCATCTTCCAATCTCTCTTAATTGTTCAACGTCAAGAAGTGTTCTCTCTCTTATCCTTTGAGCTTCAATATACTTTTGCTCTCTTTCAAAATATGCCTGGCGTTCATCCATTTCAGCGAGAATCTCTCTTAGGGCGTCGTCTTTTTCCTTTTCATTAACAACGTAATGGGTTGAAGGATAAACAGCGAAATGCAAAAGAGTTGCTTCAACCTCTCCTGTAACAGTATTTATTTGTGATACTTTATCTATCTCATCTCCAAAAAATTCAACTCTTATGGCAAACGAATCAGAATTTGAAGGAAATATATCAACCGTATCTCCACGAACTCTGAAATTATTTCTTTCAAATCCGAAATCATTTCTTGAGTATTGCAGAGCCACAAGCTTTTTAATCAGGTTATTCCTTCCCATTTCAATCCCAGGACGCAAAGAAATAACTTGATTTTTATATTCTTCGGGAGAACCTAAAGAGTAGATACAGCTAACGCTGGATACTACAATGACGTCGTTCCTTTCAAAAAGTGCGCTCGTTGCGCTATGTCTTAATTTATCAATTTCGTTGTTTATTGAAGCGTCTTTTTCAATATAAACGTCTTTCCCTGGTACGTATGCTTCGGGCTGATAATAATCGTAATAGGATACGAAATATTCAACGGCATTGTTAGGGAACAATGCTTTAAACTCTGTATATAGCTGTGCGGCAAGAGTTTTGTTGTGAGCCAAAACCAATGTAGGAAGGTTTACTTTTGATATAATGTTTGCCATTGTGAATGTTTTTCCCGAGCCTGTAACGCCTAATAAAACCTGATCAGTATATCCTTTTTCGATACCTTCGGTCAGTTTTTCAATGGCTTGAGGCTGGTCACCCGTAGGCTCGTATTGTGAAACCAATTCGAATTTTTTCATCTGAACCCTCCTTTTTATTTTTACCGTTTTGTTAAGTTAAATGAAAGTTGAGATCTTGAATCCTTTGTGGTATAATGATTTTACCCCTAAAACCAAAACCTCCCGAAAAACGAGAAAGGAAACAAGACCTCATGGGTAAAATAATAACACA
>SVRW01000026.1 GCA_015064625.1 Oscillospiraceae bacterium
AAAACTTTACAACCACACTTCCTCTGTTAAATATACAAACTTGTTCAACGGTGCAGACCTTGAATACGTCCTTTCAGGAAGTAAACTCAAAGAAAATATTATAGTAAACGAAAAGGCTTCTTCCTAGGATAAGTTAATCCACCACGAGCAAACGTTCGTGGTGGATTTTTAAATGCTTATAATTTTAAATATTCATTTTTGATAAATTCGTCAAAATCGCTACATCTTATTCTTTTTCAAAAAGTTGTCAAAGGCTTGGTGTAAGATTTAAGCGCTATCTCATACAGCTTCAACCGTAAGTTTAAAATGCTTTTTTATTCAAATATTGGTTGTTTTTCTAAAAATCGCCTCTATTGAAATCAACCTTCGATTGTGATACAATAAACTCAAAGGAAGCGCTTTCAAATTTATTTTTTTATAGGAGAAGCAATTATGAGTATAAAAGCAATTGGAAAACAAATTGCCAAATTGAGAAAAGAGCATGGTATTACCCAAGAAGACCTTGCCAGCAACGTAGGAGTAAGCACTCAAGCTGTTTCAAAATGGGAAAATGGCGGTGTGCCAGACGTGGAACTTCTTCCAAAGATAGCAGATTTCTTTTCCGTTTCTGTCGATTTTTTATTTGAAAGAAATATTACCGATAACAAAGAACTACATTCAGCGATTAATAAAAAAATAAACACCACTGCTCAAGAAAGCCGTTTTGAAGAAGCTTTTGAATTGTGTTGGGATATAGAACGCTCCTTTTTTGGAAGCGCAGAAGCAGAGAAAAACTTCGAGGAGTTCAAAAATCTTATACCATCGCACGAGAGATTGTTTTCAAGCGTTATAACCGATATCGGATTCACACGAATGGGTATTGCAGATAACCTCAGATACTTTTTCTTAATGCCTGAAAACGAGAATTTACAAAAAGCACTATTAGAAGATATCGATTACGTTACATTTTTTAAAGATTTTTCCAACAAACACCTTTTCGATGCGTGTGTTTTTCTGAATACTCGAAATGCAGGAAAAGCATTCACAGAAAATTTGCTTGTAAAAAAACTAAATATTACTTTTGAAACTGCAAAAGAAGTAATTTCTACTCTTGAAAAATATCAGTTTATTAGCAGCACTTACATCGAAATGGATGACGAGATACAAACTGTGTATAATTTTCAACCTACTCCATCATTTATCGCATTCTTGATTTTTGCAAAAGAAATTATAGTTAGGCCAAATAATTTCTGTTATTATTGTACTGAAAGAAAAACTCCATTTTTCAGATAAATGTGTCTTTTTTACCAGCCGGTCAAGCGGAGAAGCATCTCCGCTTACCTGAGTTGGCTGATTTTGTCAAATTGTGCCTTTTATTCGTTAGTGAATCCCCCACAATGAGAAATCACTCATCGTGGGGGAAAATGCTACATCTTATTCTTTTTCAAAAAGTTGTCAAAGGTTTCGGCAGCGAGTCTATCAGTTGATTCGAGAGCGTGAACATAGATATTGGTTGTGGTAATATCAGCATGTCCAAGGCGTGAAGAAACCGTTTTAATATCACAGCCGTTTGCAAGGAGCATTGTTGCGCTTGTATGTCGCAGACCGTGAAATTTCAAATGACGTATTCCGTGGCGTTTAAGAAATTTGGAAAACTGTTTTGTAGGCGTATGGGGATTCATAACGTAACCATTTTCTTCCGTAAAAACATAATCGTTATTTTTCCAAGTATCACCAAGATATGCAATATGTCTGTTTTGATGGATTCGGTATTCTGTCAAGGTTTTACACAAACGGTCAGGAATAGATATTGTTCTTATACTGCATCTTGATTTAGGTTCTTTTTCCCTTGCCTTGCCATCGCTGAGCTTATAAATGCTTCGCTTGATTGAAATGCGTTGCTTCTCAAAATCAATATCCGCCCACTTTAAGCCCACGATTTCACCACGGCGGCATCCTGTAAACAATGCAACCTCAATTAATGCACGGATATTTATAGGTTCACTTTCCAAAGCGTTCAAAATATCACCGACTTCTTGTATTGTAAAAGCTTCAACTTCTTTCGTTTCTTCTTTGGGAAACTCAATTCTGCGTGAACGTCCTATATCATCTTCTATATATTCAAGTTTATATGCAGTTGTAACGATAGAACGAAGAACTGTTGTGTATCTTTTAACCGTACTTGCGGCAATTTTGCCTTCTCTTCCGTCAAGGCGTTTTTTCTCCGTTGCAAGATAGCTGACAAACTGCTGAATATGGTACGTTCTTAATTCGCACATTTTCAATCGAGCGAACATTGGAATCAATTCTTCTTCAATGACTTTGGAATAAAAATTATACGTATTAGGTGAAAGAGAAGGCTTTTTGATTTCCAGATACTGAACACAAAAATCCTTGAAGGTGATTTGATCAGGTCTTATAGGACGAGGAACGTTTTCACTTTCAAGTTCTTTTTCAAAGGCAAGGATAAACGCCTCGATTTCTCTGTTAAGTTTTGTGTATGGAAGATTGGGTTTGGAAGGCTTGAAGGATTTTGAACGAGATATTTGCTTCCCGTTTGAATCTACGCCCATAGATATGCGAATGAGATAAGTTCCGTTTGATCTTGATACGATGCTTGCCATTGTTTTTTCCTCCTGATTTTTAATTTTATGGCGTTAATTATGCACCGCTGAAATGAATTTTTTGATTCTTCATTCTGATGGTACAGCCGAAAGCCTCTACCCTTTGCAAACTGTGCCTTTTTAAACCTATGTACTAAACTATGCACTGGCCTCTACCATCTGTTACTCTATGAGTTTTCCAAAAAGAAAATTTCCGTACCCGAAAGTGCGGAAAACCCCGATAAACAAAGCAAAAATCGGAAGTCATACGACTTCCGATTCTGGTCTGAGTGAGAGGACTTGAACCTCCGGCCTCTACCACCCCAAGGTAGCACTCTAGCCAAACTGAGCTACACCCAGATATTCTCTTTTCGCTGTTTCGCTCACAGCAATAGAGATTATACCACATAAGGAGCTATTTGTCAAGTACCTTTTTTTGAAAAAATGGATTTGTTTTGTGTTTTTTTGAGTTTTTTATGATGATTCAAAAATCGAGGCATGTTGGCATGGCGAAACTGAAAAACGCTTCTGAATGACATCAAGGTGTATCACAACAAACCAATAGGTGTGCCATAATGGAACCAAAGGGCGGATGAAACAATACAATTTAAATGAATAAATGTTGAAACTGAAAAAGACATGCTATAATGAAAAATCATCAATTTTGCATGGTAGAAGATTTGTATGGGAGGGGAGGATGGGAGAGGAGCGCGTTAAAACAAGATGATGCAAATATACACATAGAGTTTGATAAATGTTAAGGGAAAGCAAATGTAGGTTGTTAAAAACAGAGATGTGCATTCATAAAACTTGAAATTCAAAACTAAAGTATACTACAAATGGTAAGGTTTACTTTTGATTCCAATATGAGATTTATTTTTGAAATTTACTTGTTCATAAAAAAGTTAATGCTTTATTTTTTATGTTTGCTTAAGAATTTGGATTGATATACTTTTTATGATGACTCAAAGAGTTGGTGTTTTTATGTTGACTTAAAGATTTGAATATGATAGAATACAAATAATAAATGATCTTATTCAATTTTGGGAGGAAAAATGAAAGTAATAGAATTACCCAGGTATAGCTGGTTTTATAGTAACCAACAAGGAAAATATGTGACGAATGCGTATTCGGGCTCGCGTGGAACTTCGAACACAAACGGATGCCTGTGTAACGTTACATTTAATTATCGAGTTTTTATTAAGATGCCTGAAGGTGAGGAATCGTATATTCAGGCTGAATGCTTTTTCATATCCTCTATAACGGATGGAGGAGAAAAGAGTGAGATTGTAACGAAAAAATTCGAAAACTCTGAAAAAGGTCTTGAAGAAGCATCTGTGTGGTTAAGCCATCAGGATGACATAAAAAAGGGTGTAACGGAATGAAAATTTTATTGAAGATTGCTTTTTTGTTCGCGTTATCAATAATTTTGGTTTCATGCAAAGAAAGTGGGGCTTCAGAAGACTCTGTTTTCGTCTCATCTGAAACCACCGCAGAATTTCAAAATGAATCCTTTGAATCTCTTGAACCGAACGATTCTTCTGAACAGAATGAATCTTCCGAGGATAATGATTTTTCTGATTTCTTTGAATCTAACGACCCGAATGGTTCTTCCGAAATAGGCGAGTCTTCCGAAATGATAAATTCTGAACAAACGGAAAGTTCAGAAGAAGCTATTTCAGAAGACCCTGTGAGTATTGAAGAATCCTCCGATGAGTTGGAAAAAGTTGAAGCGGAAGGCTTTGTTTTATTGGCGGAAGCGATACCCGATGTTATTTTAGAGGTTCGCTATTATAGTACATATAATTTCGTTGGTGATAGAATAGATGGTTATGAAGAACCATGCCTTTTGATTACAAAGGACGCTGCAGAGTCTTTAAAAAAAGTTAATGACGAGCTTTTGGAAAAAGGATACCGTTTGAAGATTTTCGATGCATATCGTCCTGTTATGGCTGTAGAACATTTTGTTCGATGGTCGAAAGATTTGTCAGACGAAAAAATGAAAACGTATTTTTATCCTGATATAGAAAAAAGTGTTTTGTTTCAAAAGGGTTTTATTGCGAAAAAATCGGGCCATAGCCGAGGGAGTACTGTAGATTTGACTTTGTTTTGTAATGAAACGGGGAAGGAGGTTGATATGGGAGGAACCTTTGATTTTTTTGGTGAAATATCCCACACATATCAAACGGAAGGACTTACTCAACAGCAAATAGACAATCGTACTTTACTTCGGGAAACAATGATTAAATATGGATTTAAGCCTGCAAAAAATGAATGGTGGCATTTTACGTTAAAAAATGAACCTTTCCCTGATACATATTTTAATTTCCCTGTTAATTCTCGTGTGGTAAAACCGAATAATTAAAAATCAGCTACGAACGTTTGTCCGTAGCTGAAATTGTTTTATAAATCTGTCATCCAGAGTCCGTGGAGATTGCAATATGCGTAAACCGCCAAGGGTTTTTCATCGGCAAGAGCGAATGTTATAACAGGGTCTTTGTCTGTTTCAAGACATTTGCGCTGACCGCCTTTGTCGGTGAGAAGATAAACCCAGCTTATGTTGTGCTCTGCTGTCATAGGATGGATTACTGAACCGACAGTAACTTTAACTACATTTCCGTTTACCTCTGCAACGGGAATATGTTTTTCACGACTTGCTTCAACCGTTCCTGCTTCAAGCTTTGTCATTTTCTGACCACAACACATAACGGGAACGCCTGATGAATTTATCATACCGATAACGTTACCACATTTTTCACAAATATAGAATCTTGTTTCGCACATAAATATTTCCTCCGAAGCTTTTATAGTTATTACATTCTATCATGTTTAAAACGCTTTTTCTGTGACTGAGTTACATTTTTCAATTTTTAAATCATATCAAGAATTTGTTTTTTTGGTCTCATACCCGTCACTCTGTTTGTTATTTCCGAATTTTTCATTACCATTAGCGTAGGAATGCTTCTTATACCGAATTTTTCAGAAAGTTCCTGTTCTTCGTCAACGTTGATTTTTGCGATGAGAATGTCATCACGCTCGTTTGCAATTTCGTCAAGAATTTTAGAAAGTGTTCGGCAAGGACCGCACCAAGGGGCGAAAAAATCGAGCAGAACGGGGGATGAGGTTTGTTTTATCAAATCAAAATTTTCTTTGTTAACTTTAATGATTGACATAATATTATCTCCTTATCAAGTATTTTCTTTACGGTTATATTATACCCGATTTTAAAAGTTCAAACTGTAACTTCGTCACGGAAGAAAAAATATTTTTTTGTTATTATATTCTCAAATTAAGGGATAATATGAAAAAAGGAGATAATTATGAAATTTGCATTTTTTGATACAAAACCTTATGATAAACCCGCGTTTGAAAAATACGGAAAAGAATACGGGATAAAGTTCAAATTTTTTGAAACGAAGCTAAACGAAGACACGGTTGGTCTTGCAAAAGGATTTGATGGCGTTTGTGCCTTTGTTAATGATACCGTAAACGAAAATGTTATAGAGCATCTGCATCAAATGGGAGTTTCAGTTATTGCGCTCAGATGCGCAGGCTTTAACAATGTTGACGTTAAAGCAGCTTACGGCAAGATTCACGTTTTACGTGTTCCTGCGTATTCACCTTATGCTGTTGCAGAACACGCTATGGCATTACTTCTTACCTCTATAAGAAGAATCCATAAGGCGTATATACGTTCCAAAGAGTTTAATTTCAGCCTTGCAGGTCTTACGGGATTTGATCTTTTCGGAAAAACTGTTGGTGTTGTAGGTACAGGAAGAATCGGTAGGGTTTTCATTGATATATGCCGTGGATTTGGGATGAACGTTTTAGCTTACGATAAATTTCCTTCCAAAGAGCTTGAGGCAATGGAAAACGTCAGATATACCACTATGGAACAGTTGCTTGAAAAAAGCGATATTATATCCCTTCATTGCCCATTGACGGAGGAGACCTATCATCTTATAGATGAAGAAGCCGTTGATAAATGTAAAAAAGGTGTCATTCTTATAAATACTTCTCGTGGTGCGTTGGTTAATGCAGATGCTCTCCTTGCAGGAATTAAATCACGAAAAATCGGAGCAGCTTGTCTTGACGTTTACGAGGAAGAAGCAGAATGGTTTTTCGAGGATAATTCGGGGCATATAATGGAAGACGATACCTTGGCACGTCTTATTTCAATGCCCAATGTTATAGTGACTTCCCATCAGGCATTTCTGACTGAGGAAGCATTATCCAATATAGCAGAGACGACGGTTAAGAATATATCAAAGCATTTCAAAGAAGGAAAATGCAAAAATGAAATATGCTACCGTTGCGGAAAAGTTGAAGATTGCAACAAGGGTAAATGCTTTTAAATAATTATAAAGATAGCTTGGATGCGTTTTTTTCATCCAAGCTATTTTTTCAAAAACTTATTTAAAACTGAAACAGTTTTTATGCGTGCTTCTTTGTCAACAGTCAGATATGTAAGAGCAAAAACAATTACGTAGGTTCCACCGCCTGCGAGAAGGGAAATAATTGATAAAAGTTTGCTATCAAATGGAATCATCGAGCTTACGAGATAGCCTGCTATGGAAGAAATTGCTTGACAGGGAATAATTCGTCTGAAGCATTGGCCGTAAAGATAAAGAACGTTTATCTTTATTGATTTTTTGTAGTATATATTCATCAGGATAACTTGACCAAGCATAACGCAAACGAAGGTTGAACAGGCAGCTCCTAAAGGTCCCCAGACGTTAAGCCACCACACAGTGAGAGCTATATTTACAAGAGTCGTTCCCATCAGAGCCAGAGAACGAATCAAGCGCTTTCCCAAAACGTCGAGAATGTTTTCAACAACGCTTAAGAGCATTGCTAAAAGGTATGGAATCATTAAAATAACAGCTATAATCCAAACGTTTTGTTCGAGATATTCTTTCCCATACAACAAGGCAATAAAGGGCTTTCCAGCGGCGATAAATCCGAATAGAATAGATCCACCGACTAGAGCTGTAAGCTTTGATGCAGAGGCTATTTTGGGAGTCAGCTCTGAAATTGACGTGCCACTGCTTAATTCTTTTGCAACCTGTGGAGCGTACATACTTACGGGAACTGAGCACGCAGACGAGAAAACGCTGAAAATAAACAATGATACGGAATAGAATGTTACGTCCTCTGGAGATTTGAAAATCCCTATAAGGAAGGAATCTACGTTGTTATTGGCTTGATTTACTATGGTTTGTAAAAACAAAGCGAAAGAAAACGGTAATATGCTTAAAAATATTTTTTTGTTGAAGTACTTGAAGCTCAAAGAAATATCAAATTTCTTTTTGCAATAGACATAACTTGAAATAAGCTCTGCTGTTGCAATCAGAGTATCAACTATAGCAATTACAATGGAGTACTTCCAGAAAAAAATAGCTAACGATAACAAAACGGTTCTCAAAAGCGTTCTTATAGTTTTTATAACAGATCCGAAGGAATAATCTTCATATCCAAGAGTGATTCCTTTGAATGTTTGCAAATAAAATGAAATAATAAGATGTATAACAACAAAAATAAAAATGTTTTTTGCGGTTTCAAGCTGTTGGGGAGAAAGGGTTTTCTTATATATAAAATCAAGCGAAAAATACATACCAACGGAAACGATGGCTATAATAGCACCTATAACGTTTGCCGATGTCCATATTGTAGATATATGTTCGTTGATTTTCTCTTTTGATTCTCCCGAACCGCGGCACATGGAAATATTACGAGTCATAACCGTTCCAGTGCCAAACTCCAGCAGTATAAGATAGTTGACAAAGGATGCAACGGTTTTGTAAATTCCATATTCCGTTTCTCCAAGACTGTTTATAAGGTAGGAGGAAAGGAATAAACCGCTAACCATATTCAGTATTAAATATACGTAGGATAATGCAATACCTTTGCTTCGTGATTTCATAATATTAAAAAGTTCCTGTCTTGTTATTATGCCTTACTGCAAGGGCCATTAGGGAAAAGTTCTGGGAAAGGAGAGCCGTTAATAATAGCTTTTGCCAATATAATAAATCGCTTTGCAGCGGTTTTCGCATTCCATTCTTCCGTAATAGTTTTGTATGCATTGATGCTTAATTTTTTGCGTTTTTCAGGATTATCCAGCAAAAACTTCAATTTTTCCGTTAATGAATTAACGTTTTCTGATTCGTAAATAAAACCATTTTCGCTATCTTTGATGAGAAAACGGGAAGCACCTGCTTTGTCACTTGCTAAAACGGCACATCCGCTGTTCATACTTTCGTTAAGAACCGCACCCCATCCTTCACCACCATCGCTGGTAAAAAGATAGATTTCTGCTTTTTCCATCTCTTTTCTTACCTCGTATGGAGATAAAAAATCGGAAAGAATTACGTGGTCGGAGAGGGAGTTCTTAAGAATAAACTTTTTGATTCTTTCTTCTTCCTCGCCGTTTCCAATAATTTTAAGCTTGAAGGAATACCCTTCTTTTTTTAAATTTAAAGCGGCTTGCACCGCATCCATTGGATGCTTCCATGCTAAAAGCCTTCCGCACCATAAAATAGAACCATTTTCTTTTGAAGATTGTAAATCGACGTCAGTTATTGTCTCGGGAAAATAGCCCCATTTATAAGCTTTGTTTTCAAAAACTCCTAATTCGGAATAATCAGAAGCAGTATATGCACCTGCCGCAAGAAGATAAATTGGCTTTTTTCGGGATGCTCTTGTTTTCCACGCAACCTTTAATTTCAGCTTTTGTAAATATGAAGGAGCTGTTTTCATAGGACGTTCAGTGTAATAGAAAATGACCTTGCTGTTTCTTATTCTCTTTTTAAGAAGCTCCCTTGGCGGAAGGCCACAGATTACAGCATCCGCTTCATTTATAAGTTTTTTCGCTTCTATCATCGCTTTTTCCGATGCATCGCTTTGAATAACGTAAGAGGGAATAGAGATTTTATCATATCCCATCTTCCTTCTTTCTTCACGCATAGAAGTAGTGGCAATAAAATTAAATTCAATGTCTTTTGTATAATAAAGTGCATCGCAAAAAGGTTTTTGATGATGATTGAAATAATTTGATACGAAAACTATCTTCATATTATTTTACTTTCATAATTAACTATAATTGAATGTAATTAAATATAACAGAATATATTTTTGAAAAATCAAATGTGACTGATTAAATCTTAATTGATTTTGCACAAGATGAAACATCGCATTATTGCGGGGCTTCAGCTAATGTAAAAACTTTCTTTTCGGACTGTGGCACAGGGCTTTCGCCCTGTGCCACAGTTCTTTTAGGAAATATGCCAAATGAAGTTATTTTGTTTCTGGAACCATTACGTTTCCGTCAGCGTCGAGCATATAACCAAGCTCGTTGAATTGGTATATACCAGGAGTAACCAAGCCGTTTGCCTTAGAAGCTGGAACATTGTATTTTTTGTTCTTAACAGCCGTATTTGAAGAGTTGATGTAAACGTAATATTTTGCACCATCTTCCTCGTATATGGCAACGCCTTTGTATATTGGTGTATCGTTTACATAGTAACGGATTTCGCCATCTTCGTCCCTTATGCATCCGTTCTTAGGTACATAGTTTTCATCAATGCAACCATCTTTAAAGTTATAAATGCCTGCGGGAATGAGACCG
The DNA here is from genome assembly GCA_015064625.1 of Oscillospiraceae bacterium. GTDB lineage: Bacteria > Bacillota > Clostridia > Oscillospirales > CAG-382 > SIG653. Next base: position 10,207 of record SVRW01000026.1, read on the forward strand.
TTTGTTTTGGATGCAGGAATACTGAATTTGCCGCTTATTACGGGCTTGCAGTCAGATTTGATGTAAAGGAGATTGCCTTCCCATCTAACTACACCAGCATAAGTTTTAATGCCATCTACGTACCAGTAACCGTCGTGCAAACCATTCAAGGAGAGGTCTTGACCAACCTGAATGTGACCATTTTTATCAATTACATAAATGCCTGCAGGAATGAGACCGTTTGTTTTGGATGCGGCGATACCGTACTTGCAAGGACCGATAACGGCTTTCTTGGTAGAGTTGATATAATAACGATTGCCTTCGTCGTCTTCAACAACACCTGCATATGTAGGTTCACCGTTTACGTAGTAACGGATTTCGTCTTTGTTTTCGCCCTCGTTGAGGTAAAGACCGTTCTTAATGGCTTGTCCTGTTATGTCGATGTACCCGTTTCCATCAATCGTATAAATGCCTGCGGGAATGAGACCGTTTGTTTTGGATGCGGAGATACCGTACTTGCAAGGACCGATAACGGCTTTCTTGGTGGAGTTGATGTAGAAGAATCTGCCCTTGTTGTCGGGGTCTTCAACAACACCTGCATATGTAGGTTCACCGTTTACGTAGTAACGGATTTCTTTTCCGTCTTCACCCTCTTTTTTGAGACCGTTCTTAGAGGTGTCTGTTGCGTTGAGATCCATTTTACCGTCAAGACCGAATGTATAGATACCTGCGGGAAGGAAACCATTTGTCTTAGAAGCTGGAACGCTGTATTTGCAGTCCTTTACAGCTTTTTTGGTAGAGTTGATGTAGTAGTAGTCGAAACCACCTTTTACATCTTTGTTTTCAACTCTAACGAGACCTTGGTAAACTGCAACACCGTTTACGTAGTAACGGATTTCGTCTTTGTTTTCGCCTTCGTTGAAGTGAAGACCGTTCTTAGTGCTTTCTTTTGTAGTGTCGATATGACCGTTTTCATCGATTGTATAAACGCCTGCGGGAATGAGACCGTTTGTTTTGGATGCGGCGATACCGTACTTGCAAGGACCGATAACGGCTTTCTTAGTGGAGTTGATGTAGAAGAATTTGCCCTTGTTGTCGGGATCTTCAACAACACCTGCATATGTAGGTTCACCGTTTACGTAGTAACGGATTTCTTTTCCGTCTTCGCCCTCTTTTTTGAGACCGTTCAAAACATTTTCCTGTTCCAAGTCTATTGTACCATCATCATTGAAGAGATAAACGCCAGAAGGAAGCAAGCCGTTAGTTTTGGAAGCAGCAACGGAGTATTTGCGTCCTTTAACTGCTTTAAATGTGGAGTTAAAGTAGTAATAGTCAAAACCATTATCTGCTTTGGAATTTTCAACTTTAACGAGACCTTTGTATGTGCAGATACCATCTTCGGCATAATAAAGGTCACCGTTGTAGTCTTTATCAGCTTCTTTATCTGTATAGTAATATTCGCCGTTAGCTTTAACGATGCCAGTTTTATTGGATTGCCATACTCCGTTTTCATCAAATACGTAGTATTTCCAGCCGAGGTTTGTGGAAAGAGCGACTTTAGCAACTCCTGTGCTTGCATAAATACCTGTGAAATGATATTTATTGCCGTTGAATACGTGCCAACCGCCGTTTATGAGTTTACCTGCCCAATATGCTGTCAAGCCAATATCGTCATGTTCCCAAGCGGGAGTTGTGAGAACGCGGTTAACGAATTTGTATGTGTGTCCGTCGATTTCAACAGTGCCGTCTGCAACAACGCCGTATCTGTTGAAGTAATAGAACTTGCCATCAATCTCGTTCCAGCCTGTAAGGTATTTGCCATCAATAAAGTATCTTGTTTCGTTACAAACCTCACAAGTGGAGAAGCCGTTTGTATTTTTGTCGTAGCTGTGACCTGTTGCGGGAACAGTTTCGCCCCAATCAATAACGGAGCCGCAACCTGCATGGGTGTCACATTCTGTTCCCATATTATCAACGGAACCGCAAGAACAACCAACGCAGAATACACGACCGATATAACCTGCTTCTGTGCATGTAGGTGCTTTATTCTGTGGTTCACCAGCCGTATGGATATGGAAGCTCCATTTATTCTGTCTATCTTTATTTGTGTAATAGCGATTCATTTCTGTCTGAATCACAGTTTCTTTTGCTGAGAAAGTTGCTGTGTTGCCGTTAACGTATGTTACAACACCAGCCTCAGCGCTTACTACCAAACGGTAATCTCTTGTACCGTCGGAATACCACATAGCATGTGGTGTAAGGATGTAATATTTATCCTGCTTTGCGGGGTCGTCGGAGATATAATCTTTACGGATTCCACTGTCATCCATCCAACTTAATGCCATCCAGATACGAACGGGCAATTTGGCGAGAATGTTTGTATCAGCAATTTCTGTTCCTGTACGTGTGAACGTAATAACTGCGTCGTTATGGTCGTTGATATAATATTCTGCTTTAAAGCCGTAAGCAACTTCCATACCTTCCAATTCCCAATCATTTACATAATCAAGATTGATGGTAGTAGTTACGGATTCTATTAAAGAAATGTTATCAGCAACCAAATTAAGCCAGTAAATAGAACCAGTGGGCAACAATTTATCGGAAGTAGGTACTTCCAAACGAACAGGGCTCTTTTCTGTGTTTACAACGAGTTTGCGAACAATGTTGCCAACGTTTCCTTGGTAGTCACTGATTTCCATAAGGATAGTATGAACACCATCATCAAGATATAAATCTTCAACGGTAAGCAAACCGGTTTTAGTTACTGAAACGCCTTTGTTGAGCAAAACACCGTCAACGTAAACTTTTGCAGATTCACGGTTTAAACCCGTAGCGTTTACTTTTGCTGTATTCTCGTAAGCCTGAGCTTTCAAAGAAATAGTGTTATTTGTAATTGTCTGACCTGAAATTGCGGGATCTCCTGCTTTTTCATCAGCAATATTCATGCCTGTAAAGTAGGGATTTTCACGGTCAATAGTTGCATCTGAATAGTCAACTGTAATGTCGTCTATATAGAAAGTAACGTCCTGATAATAGTTGTAATTTCCTTCGCCTGCTTCATAGGCTGAGTCAATTTGGATATATTGAAGTGTGCTGTAAGTGTCGAGTACTTCCCAACTGAAATAGAACCATCCGCCGTTGTCAATACCGTTATTTGTACCTAACTTCTTTTCCAAGGCGAGGCTTACTCTTTGTGTGCCGCCTGCTACTAATCCAAAAACTACGTCAACGCACATTGTTTTGGTAATCAATTCAGCAGGAAGATACATCCAGAAACCAACGCTGGTTGCCTCGGTTAAGTCAAGAAATTCAGGAAGATGGATATCCATCTGACCGTGACAGGATGCTGTAACGTTGGTCCAGTCGATATCAATGCCCATAGCATATTTACCGTTTCTCACCATTCCGTTGGTGCTGTCTACCAAATAAAGGCTTGCGGGAATATCACAACCGATAGGGGTATAGTTTTTCTTTGTGAAATTTCTATACGAAAAATGTCCGTTTGCACGAGTATCGTTGATATGCCAACCATATATATACTCGCCTGTGTCTTCAGAATCATCACCGCCGATGTTACCTGTTTTGGAGGTATCAATGGGGAAATAACCATCTTCAAAATCGTAAGCGATTTCAGATGCTTTACCAAAACGGATTCTTGCGGAAATAGTTTTTTCTGTTTGTCCGCAAATAACTGCAGTAATAGTACCTTCAGTCAATCCTGTGCTTTCATCACAAGCAGTGAACGTATCGCCGAAGATTGTACCTAAATCATTATTTGATAAGGTGTAAACGATGTCACCACTGCCATATGACACGAAGTTACGGCCTTCGTTTGTAGTTACTTCTACAGGCAACGTCATAGACTCGCCGTATCCAATAACAATGGTTTCGTTTCTGAATTCAATCTCGGGAAGAACGATTGTAATCGTTGCTTCACCCACAACGCTATCTTCATAAACCATCTGAACTGTAACTTTTCCTTCTTTACCGCTGGAGGTGAAAAGACCGCTCTGGTTTATTGTACCCATGGATTCGTCTGTAAGCTGCCAATATGCGCCAGCAGGAACGTCTGCGGGTGTACCAACGTAGTCGGACCCCAAAGCTGTGAACTGAACGGAGCTACCAGGTGTGTAATAATCATTCGCAGCAGAAATGGAAGCACGAGCGAATTTACCTGTGTTAGGAGCTGTGGAGATAACGAGAATACCACCGGTTGTAGCTCTTTCAGCCCCGTCGGAAGGCGAGCAGTTAACTTTTAACTCTTCGCCTGGACGCTGAGAAAGGAATGAGGAAGATCCACCACCGTCACCGTTAATAGCAGCAACGCATCCGAGAGAAAGCATAAATTCTGCCATTTCATAAGAGTTAAAACCAATGGAATAAGGAGCCTGACGGCCGTCGTTCATAACCATAACGAAGGTACCGTCCTCTTTAATACCTATGAAAGAACGGGAAGCAGGATCTGATGTATGGTTTTTTGAATACTGATTTTTACCGTCTTTAACGAGAAAACCAAAGTTAGCAGGAATAACCTGTTCTTCCCAACCTGTGATAGCGGATGTAATAGAACGGATCTCAACCTTAGGCATACCTTCGGGTCTTGCAACGCCATCTTTTTCGTCAAAGTTAATAACTACGCAAGTTTGAGCACCTGCATCGGATCTGAAGGAACCATCGGGATTTTCAAGCTTGCTATTTTTATAAATTTCGCCGTTGAGAATCATATATCCCAAAGGTTCACCGATAAGCTCAGGATGTTCAACGGTATAATATTCACTGTTGTACCAGCTAAGGCTTAGGTTCATAGCTGCAACAACGTTTACGGTGCCGTCTTCTTTGCACCATCCTTCAGGTGCCCAGAGCTTTCCGTTTGCTTCTGCCCATTTTGCTTGTTCGGACATAATCTGAGTGCCGTATTTACCGACTTCAGGAATCATGCCCTTGTAGCTGGGGACAACTTCTGTGTATTGGCTGTTCATATCAACCTCTACAACGTGTGCAACCTGTCTGTGTGACAAGTCATTATTGTTGAGAACGATTTCAGACTCGGTTATACCGGGTGCCAAAATGTAATCTTTTTTAGAGATAACTTTGTAGTAGTCGTCTTCTCTGCCGGTATAGTCAATTACAGGTGATGAAAATTCATCATTCGCTGCAAATGCGTTAGCAGGAATTACGGCAACCAACATAAGCATCGCTAAAAGTGCGCTTAAAAGTTTGGTAACTTTCATTTGGAATCTCCTTTGTAGATTTTTTTTATATAATCAGCTTTATCGCTGTTTATACCTTTTTGAGTAATTCGGAATTCGTAATGCGAAATTCCGAATTAGAAATTTGAAAACAGGAATCTGGAACCAATAATGAGGAATGAGGAATGAGGAATTATGATAGCATTTTTCGTTTTGAGCAAAAAGCAATTTTAATAGAATCAGCTTTCGACCAACGGGAGAAAGGTTTCATTTATTCCGAATTCCGAATTGAATACGGTTCTTCCACATCGCAAATCAAATACGTATGATGACCTTTCTTTTTATCTTCGGGAAGGTCGCGTCTCCAATCTCCGTATTTTTGTGTCAGATATTCGTCAAATTTTTCAGGAACTGAAACCTCAAGCCCTTCAAATAAGACCTTTGTTCCTTTTCCGTACTGCTCTTTTTTGGCGTATTCAAGCTTACCTTGCCAATTTCCGTGATTACACCATAAAGAAGAGCTTTCTGTTTTGTATTTTGACACCAGAGCTGTATATTTTCTTGAAACCTTCTCCATATCTTTGTTAAGATGAAGGAAATTTATAAGTCCGTGGACTATTTTTGTTTTCCAAGTTCTATCAAAATCTGCAACGGACAGATAAACCGTTTCGTAATATTTTTTCAAAAGCTCCAATTTTTTAACTTCAACGCTTTTCTTAGGATATCCGTCCAGCGGAAAGACGTCAATAAAAACTCCATGGTTCATAGGAATTTTAGCGACCGTTTTTTCTATGAAGGTTGTATTTGAATCCCTCAGCTTCGTGTACATCTGCGGGAAGGTCTTGTCTGTGTATGAATTCTGAACAAACAACCCTTGGGGCAGTAGGCTCTGTGCTTCCTTAATAAACACGTTGTAATCTTTTCTGGGGAGAGCAACGTCAATATCGTCATCCCAAGGAATAAAACCTTCGTATTTAACAGCACCGAGAGCGCTTCCGCAAACCAAATAATAGTTTAAGGAAAGTTTTTCGCAAACCTTAACGAATTCTTTCAGAATTTCAAATTCCTTCTGTTGCAATGGAGTCATATCATGCTCCTATACAAATCCATGTATTTGTTTTCAAAAAGTTCTTTATCAAAACTTTTCGCTCTGATTTTGCAATTATCTTTGGAAAATGGTTTTTCCTCGCAAATTTTCCTTATTGCTTTTTCAAGTCCAAGAATATCTCTTTTCTCTACCATAAATCCGCAATTATTATCGGGTATCTCAACGCTTCCGCCTGTTTTATAAGCGGCAATAGGTGTACCGCACGCTAAAGCTTCCATATTAACCGTAGGGAAGGTGTCCTCCAACGTGGGATTAACGAAAACGTCAGCCACCGAATAAAGTAATGCAAGCTCCTTCTGATTCTGCGTTCTTCTTATGGCGACTATATTTTTTGGAAGATTTTTTTCAATAGATTCGTCTGTACCGACTAAAACTACGGTATATTTATCACCAAGTGTTTCTGAAAGAGAAATAAAAGCATCAAGACCTTTTTTGTTATCCCAACCGTATGAAACTCCAAGTACGGAATATTTTGTAGTTATACCGTATTTATCCAAGACAGATTTATCCGAACAAGGCTTGAAAACAGATAGATCAATACCGTTATTTATAACGTGTATTGGGTAATCCTTTAAAAAAGAATCCTCAACCTTGGATTTAAGCCATAATGAAGGGGTAACTATAGAAAGTCCGTGGATTCCCGAAAAAAGCTCCTTTTTCCTTTTATACTGTTTTTCAGAGCAATCAAAATAGGTTTTTGGATATCCGTTGTAAGGACATTCAAAACAACCCGTTTTCCATTTTTCGCATCCCAGCATATCAAAATGGGGGCAATATCCCGTAAAGCTCCAGCAATCATGTAAGGTCCAGACTATTTTCTTGTTGCTTTTTTTTAAATAGTCAAAAAGCATTTCGAAGTTAAGAAACCAACCGTGTATATTATGAAGATGTATAACGTCAGGGTCGAAAACATTTATTTTCGAAATAAGCTTTTTCGTGGATATCAGTGAATACCCGCCATGCTTTCCCGTTATCTTTGAAAGCTCTGTGTGAAGTTTTTTTTCGAATAAGCCTGAAGTTTGAAAAAAATCCTCTCTTTCGCACTTGTTCCACGTAAAGCCTGCTGTGCAGAGAGCATCTCCACCACATTCTTTAACCTTGTCGGCAAGCTGAAACATTATTCTTCCTGTGCTTCCATAGGAAACTCCGTTTATATAAAAAACCTTCATTACTTACATACCTGCGCTGAATATTGTTCTGTAAACAAAGAATTCTTCCCAAAGGACATTTGTAAAGAATGAATAGTATCTGAGCAGATAAATAATAAGTATAAGAGCTGGGAGAACGTATCTTTTAAGAATTTCCAATATGGTTTTTCCGATTTGAGTTCTGTCTATTTCGACCTTTCCTTTTTCAAGGTTATGTTTAAAAATAAGAGGAAGGGCAATTATAGCGAATATATCAAAATACATCTGTATTCTTGTAATACTCGACATTCTTACGGCAAGAACAGCGAGAGTTGGAGAAAACAGATAAAGCTTGCTGTACATCAAGGTTTTGCCCTTAAGCTCGGGAAGGTTAAGGACAACGTATAAAGCAGATATGCCGCTGAGCAAAGTTGCTCTTAAGGAATTCTTAATACCGTTATTAGCGTAATACAGATAGTTTTTGTCATCAAATCCAGAAGCAATGTTCTGAATAATTGACGTAAAATTATCCATTGTCAGAAGCACTGCTAAAACTGCTAAATATGCAAAAACGTATTTTTTGTCAAATTTTCTTTCGTTTGCAAAAAACACGAATGGGAAAAGAATAACTGCACTCTGATGGAACTGCATTGCCACAAGTACGAAAAAGAAGTAAAGCAAATAATTCTTTTTGCTTGAAAAATGAACTGCTACGATAAAGAAGAGCATTGCAATACATTGTCTGAGAGATGAAAGATTCATCAAAAACAAGTATGGACTAATGATGAATATAAAAATGGAAAGACATATGTATTCCTTTGGCATTTCTTTTTTTATAAGCCAATAAATAACTGCTATATATGCAAGGCTTGTTATGAATATCATAAACTGAAATGACGGTGAAACTCTATTCAACCATTCAAACAAGGGGTCTTTAAAAACCTCACCGCCTATTTTAATCAGGTTAAATTTATTGTAATAACTGACATAGTCGTTTCCGAAGTTGTATCGGAGAGCCGAAAAGATAAAAAGGGCTACAAAAGGGAGAGCTTGTCCCCATTTACCCGATTTCCTTGTCAGAAATCCGAGTCCAATTATTGAAAATAAAATAACGTGAACCATTATTATCCCCGTCCATAATTTAACTTGAGAATTTGTGTTGCAATTTGTGTTGCAGAAAGCTTTTCTTTGGCATATTCATAATAAGCATTGCCTTTTTCGATTTTTTCGCTCAATGCATTTTCTATAGCTTTTGCAATTGCATGCGACGCTTCACCGTCATGGTTTATTTCATAAATAAAATCTCTGTATATATCGGGCATACCGTCAAGCATATAAGCAACGGTAGGTTTTCCTGAAAGCAGATATTCAACGTTTTTCGAAGGGAAGGAATATTTGGTGTATTCCTCAGAATTAGGTCTTGGATTTACAAGAACTGAAGCTTTCCTTCTCCATTCCTCTGCAACCTTTGGAGTGACTTGACCAAGCGGGATTATTCTTCTGTCTTTTTCGCTTTCCGCTTTTGCGTATTCAAACGAATCTCCGCTACCGCATAAAACAAGACGGAGTGATTCGTCATTCATGTGCCTCATTGAATCAACCAATGAAACTGCTCCAAACTTTTTATCAAGCTTGCCCGTATAAACTATATATTTTTCACTAACACTGTTTTCCGCTTCGTTGGAAATTGAAGGGATAAAATCGAAAATTCCTTCTATAACTCTATATGGCTTATCTTCAACAGGGAGCTTGTCTTTCATATGCTTTGTAAGCAAAACGAATGTATCTATACATTTCATATGCTTTGTCATGGAAGCTATATCGTATTTTTTTGCTACGTTATATATAAATCCTCTGTTTTCCGAAAGGTTCATATATTGAGGAAGATCGGGAACGTATAAACAAATCTTAATTTTGGGGTCAAGTTTTTTTGCATACTCTGCCGCTTTTATGAAAGGGGTATGAGTGCAATAAACAACTATGAGTTTTTTTTCGCAACCATCTTTTGCAAATGCTTTTATCGATTTTTTCAAAGAAGCTGTTCTGGAAAAATTTCTTATTCCCCATATATTACAAAATGGAACGTATCTATATTTTTCTTGAGAAACTTTAAAAGATTTAAAGTTTTTGATTTTGCTTCCCGTTGGATAAGCACCAATAAAAGGGGCTGACAAAACAGAAACCTCAATGTTTTCCAAAGCATTAAAACCGCCAATCAAACGTTCTTGAAACAAGTTTGCGGAAAACTCGACGGGAGCTGTGGCGTTTTTAATTATTTCTTCTTCATTTTCTTTTGCGAACACGCCACAGAGTATAAGTATTTTCATATCTCACCATACCGCTCATTTTTTTGACAGTTTACAGCTTTTTGTATTTTCTGAATCCTTCTGTTGCGTATTCGTACATGATGCCAAGACTTTTGAAAAAGGGGAGATGCAGATAATCTCTGTATATTCTGAAACGGTGATATGCACATTTTAACTTCCCTGCTGATCTTGAAGTCTGAAGCAGTCGGTATTTGGCACACACCTCTTTGTCACCTACGGCAACGTTTCCATCCTTCAATATGTCAAGCCACAAGGCATAATCCTCATGATACATATTGGTGGGGAAGCGGTATTTTTTGCTCACTTCATTCGTCATAAGGGCTGTTGAACAGCTAATAACGCTTTTAATGAGAGTGCTTTCAAAATCCGTTTTTTCAGGAACGAGAAAATCTTCGCAAACCTTTTTTCCGTTTTCATCAATCATGGAATACGAACAATAAACTATATCAGCCTTTTTTTCTTCCGCAAGCTTTATTTGACGTTCAAGCTTATCTTTAAGCCATAAATCGTCTGAATCGAGAAGTGCAACGTATTTACCTTTCGCAAGTGACAAACCCTTGTTTCTCACTTTTGCAACGCCTTGGTTTTTTTCACCTTTTATAAAGACAATTCTTTCATCTTCTTTGGCAAGACGTTCTATTATTTCTGCCGTTTTATCTGTGGAACAGTCGTCAATTATAATAATTTCCATATCTGAAATTGTTTGCGCCTGAACGGATGAAACCGTTTCAGCTATGAACTTTTCCGCATTATAGGCAGGTATTATAACAGAAACTAAAGGCATTATCTTGCTCCTTCGTGAGTAAATACAAGTTTTACAGTTCTGAACATAAGCTTTATATCGAGCCAGAATGAACGTGTTTTTATATATTCCATATCGTAAACTATTTTTTCTTCAGGCGTAAGGTCGTATCCACCGCTTGTCTGTGCAAGACCCGTAAGACCTGGGATAACGGAAAGTCTGTTTCTGAATCCGTGTATATAGGTTTCGAATTGATCGTAGAAGATTTCCCTTTCGGGACGAGGACCCACAAAGCTCATATCTCCTGAAAGAATATTGAGAAGCTGGGGCACTTCATCAATTCTGCATTTTCTGAGAATACGACCAATCTTCGTGCATCTGGGATCATTTTCTTCAGCCCACTTCGCACCTTCTGACTCAGCATCAGAAACCATAGTTCTGAATTTTATTAGATGGAATGTTTTTCCGTCCCTTCCAAGCCTATCCTGAATATATAGAGGACCTCCCTTTGAATCAATGCATATGATTATGGAAAGTATCAATGCAAATGGGAAAATAATTATCAGTCCTATAACGGAAAGAACAATATCAAAAATCCTTTTTGCTAATGCATAACCTTTTCCGCCTGCGGGGATTTCGCTCTCTATGTAATATTCTTTTGTGGGCTGTAATCTTTCAAGCTCTTCAGGCGATATTTTAATTGTATCCACGTTCAAACCCCATAATGTGATTTTATTTTTAGTGTTCTTCAAGGTAGGTATTAGCAAATATACTACCTATTTATATAATAACACTGCTTGTAGTAATTGTCAATTTAAAAAACGCTTTTTGAATTTTTTTCCAAAAGGGTTTATATCTATCTTGAAATAGATAATTTATCGACAAAATAATACATTTTACATTCTATCACATTATATACCTGTTTACGAAAAAAATCAACCCCTTTTACATAATTAATTAAAAAAATACTAATAAAAAGAATCACAAAGGAAATAAAACTTACTTAATAAAAAAAGCCTTGCAAGAAAACAAGGCTCTGATTGGGAATAGTAAAAGAATTACGACTCTATAACGTCTGAAAAGTCATTTCTTGCTTGAAACAACAAAAACGTCATAGCATTGTGGAAAAAAGTTCTTCTGCTGATTTTGAAGAAAGATACAAAGGTGGAATTTCAAAAATGGTGAAGCATCCCGAAAAACCTTCGTTTTTCATTCTGCAAGCTGCTCTTGCGAAGGAAACGAGAACGCTTCCCGTGAATTCGGGGTTTGAATCAAGCTTGAGAGAAAACTCTACGTTGCAGGTGTTTCCATCGCCTGTTTTTCCCGTTCTGATAACGGAACCGCCGTGTGGAATACCACTGTGATTCTTTTTGAATTCTTCTTCTGTTATGAATTCAACAGTTGTTATATAATCCGCAAAATAATTTGGCATTGTGACGATGGTTTCACGGATTTTGTCTTTGTCTGCTCCTTCTTCTGTAACCACAAAGCATTGACGAAGATGCTTATCTTTTGTGGAAAGCTTGGGCATTTCACCGTTTCTTACCTTGGTTAAGGCTTCTTCTCTCGGAATTGTGTATTGCTTTGCGTTGAGAACGCCTGGAATTCGTCTTATAGCGTCGGAATGTCCTTGACTTACGCCCTTTCCCCAAAAAGTATAGCTTTCACCCTGAGGCAATGCAGATTCAGCGTAAAGTCTGCTGACGGAAAAAAGTCCTGGATCCCAGCCAACAGAAATAACCGCCACGTTTTCGCCTTCTTTGGCGGGAATATTCACGTTTTTTCTATGCTTTGGAATGTTTGCATGGTTATCAAAGCTATCAACAACGTTGAAATGCTTTGCTAAAAATGGAGTCATTTCGGGAAGGTCAGTAGCACTTCCACCGCAAATTATCATAACGTCAATCTGCCCTTTGAGGGAAAGCACGTCCTTGTATAAAACGGTTTTTGCGGTCTTAGTATTTATTTTCAAGCCTTCACGTCTTGAAACAACGGCAACAAGTTCCATATCGGGATTTTGCTTTATTGCACTTTCAACCCCTTTTCCAAGGTTGCCGTATCCAGCTATTGCGACTTTTATTTTTTTCATAGGAAACTCCTTATATATTCACAAGGTCGGACATACTGTATAATCCTGCGGATTTGTCCGATAAAAATTCTGCGGCAGTCAATGCACCGTCAGCAAAAACACGTCTGTCGAAAGCTTCATGCTTAAGGGAAATCTGCTGTGAGCCGGTGTTTACTATAACTTCATGCTCACCTACAATGTTTCCTGCTCTTACAGCGTGGATTCCAAGCTCGTTTTTCTGTCTCACACCGTACCCGCTTCTTCCTTGATTGTATTCAAGCTCGGGACGAACGTCCTTTATTTTGTCCGCAATAAGAAGGGCAGTTCCGCTTGGTGCGTCAGCCTTTTTGTTATGATGCTTCTCGATTATTTCAATATCTGAATTGTTGAATAATGCAGCAGCGATACGTGAAACCTCTGCAAGAAATGCAACGCCTACAGACATATTTGCACTTTTGAAAACGGCAATTGTCTTTGATGCGTCTTTTATCATTTCAAGCTCTTCTTCTGTATGACCCGTTGAAGCAACAACAAGGGGGATTTTTCTTTCAGTTGCATATTCCGTAACCTCTTTGGTTGCGAGATGGCTTGAAAAATCAATTATAACGTCTCCTTCTCCTGAAAAATCAGAAAGAGAGGGAAAGCAAATATCTGTTTTTTCTGTATATGCTCTGTCTACAAGGGCGCAAACGCTGTGAGAGCTTTCTTCAATAGCTTCAAGGAGAACTTTTCCCATGCGTCCCAAAGCACCGTTTATAATTATTCTCATAATATGACCTCTTAAATTATTCCGTGACCTTCCATTATGGCTTTAAGCTTTGCAAAATTGCCTTCTTCCATAGGGGTGAGAGGGAGTCTCAAATAGTTTTCGCAGTAACCCATAAGAGACATGGCGGCTTTTACGGGAATTGGGTTTACCTCGCAGAACAATGCGTTGATAAGTGAAAAGTAATCACATTGCATTTTTGCCGCTTGGGCAACTTTTCCGTTCATGTATAATTTGCACATTTCAGAAGTTTCCTTTGGCAAAAGGTTTGAAAGAACTGAAATGACGCCTTTTCCTCCAAGAGAAAGAATAGGAACTACCTGATCGTCGTTACCTGAATATATATCGAGCTTATCTCCAACGAGAGAGAAGGTTTCAACTATTTTTGAAAGATTTCCGCTTGCTTCCTTAATACCTGTTATCATAGGATGCTCAGCAAGTCTAACGTATGTTGCGGGTTCAATATTTACACCCGTTCTGGATGGAACGTTGTAAAGAACAACGGGAACTCCGCTATGGTCTGCAATAAGGTTGTAAGTCAGAACCAAACCGTTCTGGGTAGCTTTATTGTAATAAGGTGTTACGACGAGAACACCGTCTGCACCAACCTTCGTTGAAAACTCGGTAAGCTCAATGGCGTAAACCGTTTCGTTTGAGCCTGTTCCTGCAATAACTGGAACAGCTCCGCCCACGGTTTTAACAACGAATTCTATTGCTTTTTTATGTTCTGCGTCAGTAAGAGTTGAGCCTTCGCCTGTTGTTCCGCAAACGACAATAGCATCGATTCCTGAATCGATCTGCCACGTTATAAGTCTTTCAAACTGCTTGTAGTCGATTCCTCTTTCTGTGAGGGGAGTTATAATTGCAGTTGCTGCGCCTTGGAATAATGGAGTTTCTCTTTTCATGGTATGTTTCCTCTTTAAATTTATTTCAAATTATATTAACTCGATTTAAGATTTAATGATATTTTTAAAGGAAAACGAAAAAAAAACAGGAACAGCGGTTAGCTATCCTGCTTTGAATACCCATAATACAGTCGCATTAAGTGACTGTATCTATGTGTTAAGATAGCCCTCCGTTAAAAACGACAGTCAAAGAGATATTGTCCCTTTGCCCAGAACAGATTTTGCGCCTGACCTGTTCTTCGGCGGAAGCCCCTTTGGTTATACCGATGTTAAAGCTTGCGTTTGCTCTACGGTACGCTACTCTTGGCTGACCGCGCCTCTATCATTAAACTTTGATACAGATTGTATCACAAATATTTTTTGTTGTCAAGACTTATTTTTTCGTTATTTTGAAAGAAAATGCAAAGAAAATTTTGTCTGTTTTTGGCGATTTGTAAAATTGTAGCAAAAAATTCTTTAAGTTGTGGGTTCTATTGCTAAATTACGTAGTTTATATCGTATTCAACTATCTCCATGTTGTTTTTTCTCGCATCGTACATAACACATAAAAAGCGATAAGTTCCTGACTTTTCGGGAAGGGTGTTTATCTCTTTTGTGTTTTTGTTGTATATTAAAGTGTAATCTGCATTATCAAGGTGGAAGGAAGGGGAGGAAATCCCAAGCATATAGGTTGGAACTTCGGAAAGCCAGTTTTCGTCTTCCTTTATTTGCTTTTCGAATTTTGATACCTTGAAATAATTGAATTGAACGTTTGAAACGTAATAAACGTATCCGTTTGCAATTTTGTCTTCCAGCTTTGTCGTTTCTATTTTGACGTGTGTAGGTATATCAATATTCAGACTTTGTTCAACTTCCAATAAAGGCTTTACACTGTCTGCATAAACGTTTCTGAATACAAACGTGAAAAACCCAAAAATAACAAGAATTGCGGTTATGACTATTCCGCATATAAGGTTATTTATGTATTTTAAGCCTTTTTTCTTCAGAGATAATCCCCATATCAGAGATAATACGGATATAGGGATGAATAAAAAGAATATCCACATATTATCCGTATAAAGAAGGCTTGCTTTCGTTATTCCTTCTATTATAAAATAAGCGATAAAGGGACTGACGGCAGAAAGTAAAAAGATAAGAGCTGATACAAATTTGATTCTTGAAAGCTTTTTATTATCTTGCATTGCGGAAACGGAATCTTTTTTGCTTTTTTCGTTCACTTTCGCCTCACCTCGCTTTTTTATCTGCTTTGAGATTATACCATTTATTTTATCTTTTGTAAAGATATTTTGCAAAAATTAGTTTCTCATCTATTGACAGAAAACTTTTATTTGCGTATAATTGAAGCGGTAAAAACAGAGATTATTAACGGACGGATTTATGAAATTCAAAAAAATTCTGAAAAGCGAGATAAAAGAAACAAAAATACTTTTAAGGTCGATTCCTGCAACGGTAGTGACTTTGTTTGTGGTAAGCGTTATATGTATGAATCTGCTTGCTAATAAAACCCTTGTTCAGCTTCCTTGGATTGCCATTGACGGTGGGATTCTGATATCCTGGCTATCTTTTATGTGTATGGATATAATAACGAAGCATTTCGGGCCGAAGGCTTCAAACAGAATTTCCGTTCTTGCATCGGGAATAAATCTGCTTTGCTGTCTTATTTTTTTTGTAGCAAGTGCGATTCCATCCAATGCTAATGATTATAGCGCGTTTGACGGAATTTTTGGCGGAACGTGGTTTATACTTTTGGGAAGTACAATAGCCTTTCTTCTTTCTGCGGTTATAAATAACAGACTTAATTGGATGATAGGCAAATGCTTCAGAAAAAATCCCGACGGTAAAACGGCTTATGCGGTTCGTTCGTACGTTTCAACGTTTATAGGACAGTTTTCGGATAATTTTATTTTTTCAGTTATCGTTTTTGTTTTCTTTGCACCTGTATTCTGGGATGGTTTTAGTTGGACGGTGCTTCAATGTGCCACTTGTGCGTTAACGGGAGCAGTCGCAGAATTAGTTATGGAAGTGGCTTTTACGCCTATTGGTTATAAAATAACGGTTAACTGGAAAGAAAACAGCGTCGGTAAGGAATACCTCGAATATATAAAGGAAGAAAAATAATTATGAAAGTTTTGATAACGGGAACGTCACAAGGAATAGGAAAAGCAATAGCGTTGCAGTTTCTTGCAGAAAATAATACTGTAATCGGAATAGACAGACTTGAAAAAAGTATAGAGCATGAAAATTATATTCATTACGTTTGTGATATAAGGGATAAGGAAAAGCTTCCTCAGATTGAAAACGTTGATATACTTATTAACAATGCGGGAACACAGAATGAGGACGATATCGATATAAATCTTAAGGCACTTATTTATATAACTGAAAAATACGGTATTCAGAAAAATATAAAATCAATTTTGAACATCGGTTCTGCCAGCGGACATACGGGCGCAGAATTTCCCGAATATTGCGCAAGTAAAGGCGGTGTGTTGGCTTATACGAAAAACGTGGCTCAGCGAATCGCCCCTTTTGGTGCAACCTGTAATAGCTTAGACCCTGGCGGTGTGTTTACTCCTCTTAATGAATGTGTTATCAACGACCCAGAGCTTTGGTCACAGATAATGAACGAAACCCCGCTTAAAAAATGGGCAACTGCTGAAGAAATAGCACAGTGGGCTTATTTCCTTACAGTCGTAAATACCTTCTGTACAGGTCAGAATATATTAGTTGATGGCGGAGAATCAATAAATTATAATTTCGTCTGGAAGGATTGAATGAAGTGGCTTCGCTGAGGCTCGCCAAAGTCAAGAGGAAAGAGGCAGGAGGCAAGCAAACGTTTTGCGTTTGCTAATCCCATGTGCCGTGACCAAAAACTTAATAAAAAGCTATATCAAATGCGTTAAATGTACTTGATATAGCTTTTTTTATTTAAAAAAGGATATAAAACGTGATAAAGGGCAAAATGCAAATATGGCATTTTGTTTTTTTATTTTGTTCCTACGGAGGTTTTCAATTCGGAATTCGGAATGCGGAATATAAAAATATTTAAATGCTTTTTGAGAGAAGCGAAAAAAGCCTCATTAACTTTTGGCGAAGCCAAAAATTTCACGAAGGCGAAGCCTTCATTTCATCCGCTGGAAGCGGATTTC
>SVRW01000041.1 GCA_015064625.1 Oscillospiraceae bacterium
GACGCCTGCATAGCACTTGCGGGACAGTATGAAAATATCTACGCTTCCGCAGGCATTCATCCGCATGAAAGCGGAGAAGCAGGCAATCTTGAATCTGCAATGGCTTCTCTTGCGGAAAAGCTGAATTCGCCCAAGGTGGTTGCGCTCGGTGAGATTGGTCTGGATTACCATTATGATTTTTCCGACAGGGAAACGCAAATGCGCTTTTTCCGCGCACAGATGGAACTTGCCGCCGAAAAAAATATTCCCGTCATCATCCATGACCGTGAAGCACACGGCGATATCATGAACGTGATACAGGAATATAAAAATAAAGTCATCGGCATTATTCACTGTTGCAGTGCTTCCGCAGAGCAAGTGAAGGAATACGTGAAAATGGGATGGTATATCTCTTTTGCGGGTGTGATTACCTATAAGAATGCTTCCAAAACCTTGGAATCCGTTCTTGCCACACCAAAGGACCGTATTTTGGTGGAAACGGATTGCCCCTATCTTGCGCCCGTTCCCAAGCGCGGAAAAACAAACCATAGCGGTTATATGCATTATACCGCCGAGAAAGCCGCTTCGCTTTTGCAGATGGATTATGAAGAATTCTGTGAGCAGGAAGTGAAAAACGCAAAAATGTTGCTCGGTATTCGGTAAAATTCAAAATAAATAAATTTCAGGAGGCCTCTCAAACGAGAAGCCTCCTTGTTGTATTTATTCTATATTGATATATACTATAAAGGGCATGTATGCGCCGTTGACAGTAGTGCTTGAATATGCTCTCAAATAATAATCTCCCAAAGAATCGACGATTAAGGTAGGTAACGAAACCTCTTCCAACGTACTATTTAAATAGGCAAGAGCGTTATCGATTTGCTCTTTGGTAATATCTTTTTCAGCATTGTCATAAACACCTAACATCAGGGCATTGATAGAGATTAGGTTACCGTTCAGATTGAACCCCATCTGTATCATATCGTTGGTCGGTATACCGTGAACATATTTTGTATATACGACACTATAACGCTTTGTTGATTGATTATCAGTAAAAAGAACATAATCAAAAACATATTCATTAAAAATATCTTTACCGTATACTTCAGTTAAAGTCGATACTGCAAGTTCTTTTGCTTCGTCTTCGGTTAAATCGCCGGAAATATTTCTGCCTTCCATGTTTAGATCGCCAAAAAACAGGAGTTCTCCATCGCTAGCTCTGTACTCGGCACGAATCTTATTTTTTCTGAAATCAATGATTTCCGCGTGGGATTTCAATTGGTCTGACTCATATAGTTTGGTTCTGTAAGTTCTTGTATAATCCAAATCATAAGATTGGCCTGCGATCTTCAACGTGCGAGTGCTTCCAATGTTATCCGGGTCTTCTATTTTTGTTTTGCTAGAAACAAAAAAATTTTTTTCATCTGCAGGTTTTGTTTGGATTTGTTCAGATGGTAAGTTTAGATTTAGAATTGCGCTGCCATAACTGTCGGATAGATATAAGGAATATTGGACTTCGTTACCTTCGGAGGGTTTGCTACCATCATTATCATTGGGAGGTGTTTGATTGGAGCAAGAGGATAGAAGAATTGCCAAGCATAAGCATAGAGATAATAGAATCGTTCTTTTTTTCATTGTATTCAACTCCTTTATTCGATATTTAAGTATTGTGTACCGTCGCCAACGGAATAGATTGGCAATCCGTAGACGGTTCTATATATTGTGTCGCCATTCTCATCTTTACCACAAGGAATTTGAACATTGCCCAAACTCCAATTTGCATAGGCAATAGCCTCTTGGATTGTTGAACCTTCGTTGATGCTGTCCAAGAAATATTCCAGCCAAGGATTTCCTTGAATATCATAGATTGTTTCTGTGGTTCCGAGAACAAAATGCGCTCCTTTTTCGAATGTTGCATCGACAAGGTTATATGTTCCTTGACTGTTTGTGTAATCCAAACCTGTGCTACATCCTAAATATAATACGCACCGATTCAACGCAAGTTGATTTTCATCAAAATTACTTATATAGTATGAGTAAACTATATAATAATTCATATTTGAATTTGCCAAAATGCATCCTGTAGCAATATCCCGTGTTGTGGTAGAAAATATAGCACCGTTAGTGCCATGTCCCATGAAAACAAAGATGTCATCGTTTTCTCCAAGGGATTCATAAAGAATTGCTGCTCTTTTGTTTTCATAGGAAATAGCATCATAGTTTAACGAATCGAATGTCGTTTCAAAGTAATCGTAATTTAGTGAGGAATCAAAATGGCGTTGAATGTTTTCCTCATCAGTATACCAGTAATCATGGCAGAAAAATTCCGCCGACCTTTTCTCCACTGCCATAAAAGACCAATATGCTGCAGCACTTTTCGATGACGTTACATACACGTTATTATTACTGGTATTATGAGCAAGATATTGATTGCCATATCGAATCAAATATAATCCTTGATAAGTTCCGGTTTTAACTCTTTCAATGACGAATTTGGAAGAACTTGCGCCTATATCAGAATAAATATCAACGTTTGTACCATCAACATTCAAACATTACAAAAGCAACTTTTTGTCATAAATTTCTCCTTTCCAAAATGATTGCAGTAAAAAATATCATCATTTTTACCCCTCTATAATAATTTGATTTAAAATCGCAAAATGCTCAAAAATTTTTATATTTTTTAAAAAGTTTTTTGTATTGCATGAATTTTTTTATCATAATCAACTCTTTTCGAAAAAATATTTAAAGCAATTCTAAAATCTTAAATTCTTTTTTATATTATATCACATTTTACATAAATTGTCAACCATATTGTATAATTATTGGCGCAAATGAACATTTGTGAGAATTATTAGTTATTATTTAACAGTTACGAAAATATTATTTTTGATATTCTCTACAATATATAATATTGAAAATGCGAAAAAGGTTACAATTTTTTTATGTTTTATAAAAAATTTAGTTTTTCACTCAATCTGCTTGCTTTTCTGTATAAAATAAGATATAATAATTATGAAAGTATGGGAAAGGTTTGGTGATGCAGTATGAAAAACCAAAGATTCCAACCGTTATTTGATAAAACCTACAAGAGCATTTGGATTTCCTTATCCGTGCTGATGATTCTTTTTACGGCGCTTGCCCTTTTTGAACCAACCGCGCTTTTTGTGATGATTCCCACGGATCTGTTCGTTTTGTATTTTCTTCTTTCTCCGCTGTTCGGTTACGTTGAACTGCGCGAAGAGGTCGTTTTTATCCGATTCGGATTGATTTTGAAAAGGGAAATTCCATATCGGAAAATCCGAGGAATCACAAAAGAACGAAAATTCTATTCCGATTCCATGCTTGCGCTGAAAAACGCAATGGATCACGTTAATATCAAATACAATTCTTTTGACGTGATGTCGGTCAGTGTCGTTGAAAGTGAGGCTTTC
>SVRW01000042.1 GCA_015064625.1 Oscillospiraceae bacterium
CCAAGTTCATAAGCTAAATATTCTTGCGTCATATCTTTTTCTTTTCTCAACCTCTGAATTCTATCTCCTATTTCCTCTGCATTATAAAACATATCCTTCCCTCCGCTTTCTTCGGTGGGCTTATCTCTATCTCTTATCCGTTATCTTTCAGCCGGTGAGTTGAAATATCCTTACCTTTTTAAACAAAAACTGTCACGCTGATATCTGAATCTGTAAATGTGAATTTCTTTCCTGTACTTTCAGAAACCGCAGTAAACATCCAAATCTCATTAAAATCATCTATTTCATACCTTATATTTTTTATGTAATAGTCATGGTATCGATTATCGTTTTCTATTGTTACATGTTCGTTCAAAAGTAATGGCATTGCCCTAACGCCGCTGTCAACCAGAGCTTCTGCCATCCAAGTTGCATACTCCAAATATTCAGGATCCATTTCACATTCCTTCATAACTTTGTCCAAAAGTATCTTTTCATTTTCCATCAATCTTTTTCCTTCCTATTCATTGGTTCATTTATATATGACGGATTCCTATATAATAAGCAACTTTTTATTACAAATATTTTCAAATTATCAACTGTACAACATATTTTTTACATTAGTTTCTTTTTGTTTGCTCATAGATACATTAAGGTCTTCAAGCAAAACGCCATATGATACATTTACTAAATAAGATTTATTTTTTCTTGATACTTGGTGAATTGGTTTATCTTCTACAATTATTTTTTCTCCAAAGATTTCCTCCGCCGACATTTTAACTGGAAAACCAATAAAATTTGTCGGGAAATAGATAATAGTTCTCATCACAAACTTCACCTTACTTTCAAAAAATATACGTATAAACTATTGACAATGAGAAGTTTTAACACTATAATATGTTTATAACTTCTCAAACTTCGCAAAAAGATAATATCAAAAAAGTGAAGTCGAGTCAATATAAAATGAGAAGTTTGAGAAATTTTTATAAAATATTTTTGGGAGGAGATATGCATGACATTTTCCGAGAAAGTCAGAAGCGCTCGTGAAATGATTGAAATCACTCAAACAGATTTAGCTAAAGAGGTTGGTGTTTCTAGACGCACAATCGTCGCTTACGAAACAAGCGATGCCTTACCAAGAAAAGCCACCCTCGAAAAACTTGCTAGAGCACTTAAGGTTTCTACTAAGTTCCTTTCGGATGAAAGCTGTAATGATCCCTTAGAAGAAATTGAAAAAGACGTTTACGTCGAACAAGCACGTTCTTTGTATGGTACAAGTGGTGTAAGAGATATGGAAACTCTTCTCCGTGATAACGTAGCTCTTTTTGCCGGTGGAGAACTTTCTCAGGATCAGAAAGACGCTTTTTTTGAAGCAGTTATGAAAGCATATATCACTTGTAAAGAAGAGGCACGCTCCAAATTCAGCAAAAAAGATTGATTTTCGCCTATTTTCCGTTGGTGCGTTTTTGGCCTTGTTTAATTCTATACTTTTGTCGTAAAATGTATTTGTAAAAGAATCACTTTATATTCTCCAGGAGGGAGGTATCTAGTTGACCTACGAGGAAATCAGCAAATCCGTCGCTGCTCTTATTAAAAAATATGATGAAACCGACCCATATAAACTTTGCAAAGCGATGGACATAAAACTTTTATATCAACCTATGGGAACTGCCCCAAACGCAGTTAAAGGTTTCTTCCTTGAATTCAAACGTATTCGTACTATTACAATCAATAGTGACCTTCCAGAGGTCATTCAGAAAATAATCCTGGCACATGAGCTTTGTCATGCTACTTGCCATAGAACCGCTGGTATTCAAACATTCCATGATTTATCCCTTTTTGACCACACCTCAATCATGGAAAAAGACGCCAACTTGTTTGCTGCAGAGTTGCTTCTCGATGATCAAAAAGTTCTTGAGATATTAAATCAAGACTCCTCATTCTTTGCTGCTGCATCAGCTTTAATGGTTCCCCCGGAACTTCTTGATTTCAAATTCCGTGTAATGAAATGGAAAGGTTATAAGCTTATTGAACCTCCTATCAACGCAAGAAGCAATTTCTTACTCGATATAGATGTTCCAAATAATGAAAATATTTATTGCTAAAAAAATGAGCACCATACGGTGCTCATTTTTTTGTGTTTACATTTATCATACTTTCTATCCAAACTATCCTCTCATCTTCAAACACAAGAATCCTGTTCACATCATCAATTCTCCTTACCTTCCCGGTAACAGTGATGTATGCCCCGCCTTCTTTTCTCTCATCATGCTGAAAATAGGTTATGGTGACTTCCGGACGTTCCTTTATGTGCTCCTGAATGGAATTCAGCTTGGCGTTGAGTTCTTCGATTTCATATTCGCTCAGTTCGATTCTGCGGTCGGTAAGCCTTGCGGTTTCCTCGATGGATTCTTCATAGCCGGTCAGCGCCGCAAATGGAGCAAACTGTGCCGCACGGTTCATGTTTGACATTCTCGGATGTTTCTTCGATGTAGGGTGCTGTCTGTTGATTACGTCGTCGTATCTGTGACATTCCATGCGGTCATTCATCAGAATCACCCCGCTTTCTCTTTGCGTTGAGGATCATGCACCCGTGATAACATTTCCAGCACTGTTCTTTCGGTCTGCGGCAGATCCCCAATAGTTCACAGTGCCAGCAACCCTTTGGCAGACCCTCGTACTTTTTCTTCTCCTCTCTGTATTCTTTACTATCCCCAAAAATTATCCCCAGGAACCTTTTCACTAACATGGTAAAGCCTCCCGGTTATTAAATTAAAATATCTCAACTTGATTTTTTATCTGCAAAAGATTATTCTATTAGCGGAAAGGCCGTGATTTTTATGAATTCAAAAGAAAAAATCATCGAAAAATATATCGAACTTGTGCTCAAAAAAAGAACACCGGATATTTCCGTTACAGAACTTTGCGAAGAAACAGGAATTTCCAGAAACACCTTTTATCACTATTTTCAAGACAGGTATTCCGTCGTTGAAGCGATTTTCATAAACGATATCGAAGATCCCATGAAAATGGGTTTTGAAATGGAAATACATTCCGAAATCGTAACAAGCATAATGTACCGCAACTTCCTTAAAAAGA
>SVRW01000027.1 GCA_015064625.1 Oscillospiraceae bacterium
GGTATGAGTATATCGGTATAAACTTCGGCACACCGAAAATAACAGTATATATTCCGCAGGGCGAATACGGTGCGCTTTTTGTGAAATCCAGTACCGGTAATGTAGAAATACCCAAAGAATTCAAATTTGAAAATATTGATATTTCGGAAAGCACAGGCAATGTAACGAACTATGCTTCCGCTTCGGAAAATATAATAATTAAGACAAGTACGGGCAATATTTGTGTTGAAAATGTATCCGCAAACACACTTGATCTTTCCGTTTCAACGGGCGGTGTTGCGGTTTCTAATGTAACCTGTGAGGGAGGTGTTACAGTTGGTGTATCAACAGGCAAAACACATCTAACAGACATTGCGTGCAAAAGCGTTATATCAAACGGAAGCACGGGAGACATTACTTTGGATAATGTTATTGCCGCAGAAAAGCTTTCCATCAAGAGAAGCACGGGTGATGTAAAGTTTGATGGGTGCGATGCTGCCGAAATTTCTGTTAAAACCGATACCGGTGATGTTACAGGTTTCCTGCTTTCCAATAAAGTTTTTATTGTTCAAACTGATACAGGCAATGTGGATGTTCCCCAAACGGCAACCGGTGGAAAATGTGAGATTACAACCTCAACCGGGGATATTAACATAAGTATAAAGCAGTAAATAACCGATATCTTTTTCGGTGCGACGTGCCAAAACAAATCAAAAGACACCCAAAAGGGTGTCTTTCAGACTACTGACAAACCCGCCTAAAAAGGCGGGTTTGTCAGTAGTCTGGTGCAGATGCGTTGCATCTGCTTTTTCTTTTGTTAATGTTTGTCAACTCAAAAAGATAATTACCGAAACGGCAGGGTTGTTGTTTTCATATCATTCAAATATAATACAAAAATATTTTAAAGAATGTTTTCTGCGATATTGACAACAATGTATACTTGTGATAAAATATACACAAATTTGGTTTCGAGAAACCATTTGGGACAATACTTTTTATGGGGGATTTTAAAATGAAAAAAATTATGGCATACGCTGTTACGTTTTGTCTGTTGCTAAGTTGCATTTCTATCCTGCCTGTCCACGCAGAAGATTCAACTCTTCCGTTGGTGAATGGGTATTATGAGATAGATTCACCAGAGGATTTGATTGCTTTTCAAGAAATGATCAACAGTGGTGAAGCTTATGGCACCGAGTGCAATGCGAAATTAACCGCTGACATTGATATGTCGGGACAAAGTTGGAGACCAATTGAAGAGCTTGGCTTGTTAGGAGGTTATTCGGGCACTTTTGATGGTCAAAAGCATATTATTTCAAATCTTACTTATGAAACTACCTATGATGCAAGCTTTTTCGGTACATTAGGCGGAGCAGTTATCAAGAACCTCGGCTTGGTCAACGTTGATATGCGGGGATCAAGCGCTGGAGGAATCGCATTGTATTTTCTCAATGATGAAAACACAACTAATGAGATAACAAACTGTTTTGTTACAGGTAATATTTCCGGAAGCAGTCAAGTAGGTGGAATCGTTGCCGGCGCAAACAATACCGGAACCAACAGTATATCTAACAGTTATTTTTTCGGGTCTATCAACCAAAGTGGATCATGGGATAACACGGGCGGACTCGTCGGAAGAGTTAGCAATTATGCACATTTGACGTTGTCAAACTGCTTTTTCAGCGGAGCGAACGGCCGTCCATATGGCCCAAGCTGTGAAGTTGATAAATACGTTGTTTCGACTAACGTAAATAGTGCAACAGAAGAGCAATTTGCAAATGGCAGGGTTGCTTATACGATGAACAAGTACAGTAACTCCTTATTCCGCCAAAAAATAGGAACTGATAAATTTCCAGTTTTTTATGGTCCGGAAATATATTATAACCAAGTGAACTGTACTGAAACCAGTTATACAAACGCAACCGAACCCAATTATGATCATCAATTGGAAAATGAAGTCTGCGTATTTTGTGGTGCTAATTTTCATCATCACATTTATAACAAAGACGGTGTTTGTGCTTGTGGCAGTGTTGCTCATGCTCACATATATGATGAAAACGAAGTCTGCCAATGCGGTGTGATCTGTCCCGGAGAGGATACCGACGGTGATGGTTTTATAGAGATTGGCACAGCAGAACAGCTTTGTAAGTTTATAGAAAGTGTAAACCATTCCACACCATTTAGAGATGCAAACGCTATTCTTATTGCGGACATTGTGTATAACGAAGACTTGTTGAACAATGATTACCAATTAAACGGCTATGATTTTAAAACTTTTAAGCCGATGAGCAGCTTCAGTGGAATTTTTGATGGTGACGGACACACTATTTTTGGATTATACAACACGAGAAGCAACACAGTGGATGCCGCGTTTGTGGTTACGTTGGATGAAAAAGGAATAATTCGCAATTTGAATATTGCGGATAGTTATTCCGCAGGACTTTATACTGCTGGCGGGATTGTTGCCAATTGTAAAGGCAAGATAGAAAAATGTAGTTTTGACGGTTTTGTTTATTCCAAGGGTGACCAAGCCGAAGTAGGCGGACTTGTAGGCACTTCAACAGGAACAGCCTCTATTATAAATTGTTACAGTCTTGCCCGTATTCACGCAAAGTCGGGTATGGTTGCGGGTATTGTAGGATCGGATATCAATACACATATAGAAAACTGCTATTTCGCTGGAAAATTTATTAATCGAAACTCTTCGATAAACGCATATTCAATTGCACAAAATGGTGTCAAATGTAAAAATTGCTACTATAATTCCGATATATCCCAAGGTCTTGATCCATTTTCCAATTTGGCTAAGGAAGAAATATTTGGAAAAACCACTGCACAATTCAGTAGTGGCGAATTGGTTCAATATTTAGGGGAAGCATACGGACAGACCATAGGTAAAGACGCTACTCCTGTGATTAATGGCCCTGAAGTATTTTACGGATACAAGGATTGTTTAAGCACCCAAAAGAATTACGGTAACGAAGTTCGATATGAAAAGCCCACAGATAATCATCTGTCTATGAACGATAACGGTTTTTGCGGACATTGTGAAAGACCTCAGGAAGGTACTTTAAATGAAAACGGTGTATATGAGATTGCCAACATTGGTCAATTGTGTTGGATGAGAAACGAGGTAAATAGCGGTAATAATTCCATCAACGCTGTTTTGGTTGCTGACGTTGTGTTAAACAGCAACGTTCTGACAGAAGATGGGATGTTAAATCGCGGTATATTTACATCGTGGACTCCTATTGGCAATACTTCGTCAGCATATAACGGTGTTTTCGATGGAAACGGTCATTCCGTCAGCGGTTTGTATTATTCCGATGCCAACGGCTTATGTGTCGGTCTTTTCGGATGCGTTGGTGCTGATGGCATAGTACGCAATTTGAAGGTTTCAGATTCCTACTTGTTGGGAAAAAATGCCGTAGGTGCTATTTCGGGATATAACGCAGGGGTAATCTCAAACTGTGTTAACGAAAGTTCAGTAATTGGAAGTGCTGCTGTAAATGCATTTGCTGGATTGAATGACGGAACCGTAGAAAACTGTACAGATAATGGATGGGTTACATTGGATGACTCGCAAGGCGGTATGATTGGCGGTGGAAACTCCGATATTCCAAACGCGGGAGATAAACCCAATCTTTTGTTGTGGATGTTGGTACTTTGCATTAGTATTGGTATTGGTACCGTCCTTTGTAAGAAAAAGTCAAGAAGCATTTAACTTGAACAGGAGTCAATTCTTGAACAGTTTTATTGAGCTGTTCAAGAAGGACTCCTTTGTATTTATAAACGAGGGATTTTTCGCTTGTAAATGGTATAGTTTCTCAAAGAAACTATTGATATTGATTTTTATATAAAAAAATGTAATGGAAAACAAAATGAGTAATATTGTGGAAATAACAGATTTTCTTGCGCCTGAGTTGGATATATACGCACGATTGACAGAGGTTCAGCTTTTGAATAATGAATTTCCTGAAAAGGGCTTGTTTATAGCAGAAAGTCCAAAGGTTATTGAACGAGCTCTTGATTCGGGCTATGAACCCGTTTCGTGTCTTATAGAGAAAAAGCATATTGAGGGTGAAGGAAAACGTATCCTTTCACGAATAAACCACGTCCCTGTTTTTACGGCTGAATTTGATATTCTGACACAGCTTACGGGATTTAAGCTCACCCGAGGTATGTTGTGTGCAATGAAACGAAAAAAGTTACCCACAGTCAAAGAAATCTGCGAAAATAAAAAAAGAATAGTTGTGCTTGACAAGGTTATGAACCCTACCAATGTGGGAGCTATAATCCGATCGGCTGCGGCACTTGGGATGGATGCCGTTTTGCTGACTTCGGGATGCTCCGATCCTCTGTACAGACGTGCCGTGAGAGTGAGTATGGGTACTGTATTTCAGATTGAATGGACGTTTTTGGAAGACGATGGACTTGATGAAATAAAAGCACTTGGCTTTAAAACCGTAGCTATGGCACTTAAAGATAATACCCTTTCTATTAACGATCCAAGGCTGGCGGCTGAAAAGCGCCTTGCTATTATAATGGGTACGGAAGGCGATGGACTTTCAGATAAAACCATAGAAGGTTGCGATTATGCTGTAAAAATACCGATGTATCATGGGGTTGACTCACTGAACGTTGCTGCCGCTTCTGCGGTTGCATTCTATCAGCTCAGTAAGACCCCTAACGATGAATAAGTAACAGCGAATACAATGCACACGATAAAATTTCGGGCACCACAACCTGAAAGGCCGTTGGTTTAGCACCCTTTTTAGGGTGCTGGCAGTATTCTGACGATACCCAAATGGGTAGCGTTTAATATTAAAGCTTTACAAATATTGAATAGCTTTTATGCTTCTTTAATCGTGCTAGGACTTTGTGTTTTTAATGGATTAAAAACGCCAAAATTTTAGTGTGGATGGGATTTGAATCATAAATAATTGAGAGCAGTGAAGATTTTCTGACATTATATATAACCAGTATTGTAAATCAACAAGAATTATGATAAAATAAATTTGTCAAAAAAATCAAGACGGAAGGAGCAATTTATGGGAACTTCATTTGTAAGCATACACATTTTTGATAACAAGGAATTTCAAACAAGTTATTGCAAATTTCGGTCGTTTTCGGATGGGTGGCAGACTTGTATTACCGATTTTTCCGACAAAGACTTGGAATACTCTTTAAAGGTTGCGAAATTGATTTCTAAACAGACTTCTTCGCCTGTTCTCTATTTTTATATATTTGATAGTGACTATATCTACTTTGAATTTTTACAAAATGGGAAAATCGTAGCTCGATATTCAGACGATGAATTCTCGACCAATAAAAATCTATATGGTATACCGACGTTGCTTGGATATGGAGATGGATATAAAAAACGTCTGTCCAAAATTCTGAATTGTGACGATGCTGATGAAAAGACAGGATTATTGGAAGAGTATTTTGGCGTTTGTCTTTTGCCTTTTTCGGAATGTCTTTCTGATTTCGTAATGTTAAAAAGAACAAAGGACGATAAATTATACAATGAATTTGTCGAGAAAGAAAAAGCTATATATAGTAAAAATGCTTCTATTGTTCTTGAATTGGTAGCTGAATACAAAGGGAAAATATTTTGGGATTACTTCGGTAGTTTTACTCAAAAAGAACACTGCTATTTGTTCGGATATGAAAGTGAAAGAGCCGAATTAACTCCTGTTCGATTTTGTGGCGAACAGCTTGAGGCAATCTCTGAAGAAGAATTCAATCAAAACAGAATATTACGCAATTACGTATGCGAATTTTGCAAAATTGAATACGGCATAACTTGCTATGCCATATTCAATGATTCGGCGCCGAAGCAATATGCAAACAAAAAAATGAATTTGCCAAATCATTTATGTCCTTTAGGGTTTGATACGAAAAACAGACTTGTTTTAATGGGTGGACAGAAAATATATATTGCAGACGAGGATATGAAAATTATTGCTAAAAGCTCTATCAAAGGCGAATGCGTGGATATGATAGGGGATTTTATTTTGACAGCTTCGGGTGACAGTTTTTGCGGTTATGAATATGATCCTAAAGCAACCGTTAGGATTTATCGGCTGAACGAAAAATAACCGGCATATATTTCGGCACCTCTACACAAAATGAAACAGCACCCTTTTTAGGGTGCTGGCAGTATTCTGACGCTACCCAAACGGGTAGCGTTTTAATATTAAAGCTTTGCAAATATTGAATAGCTTTGAATTATGCTTCTTTAATGGGGCTTGGAATTCGTGATTTTTGCGGAATGAAAAGGGTCAAGGCGATGGCAGCAAGCAGAACAAAGGTTACGATCAAGCCACCCTCCAAACCGAAATCTCCGCCATGGAACAGCGACTGTTCTCCCAGCGGGTTCATGATTGCAACTGTGGGTAACTGAGCTGTACCACTGACTCTGATTCCCAAAAGATTACCTTGGGCAAAGTTCCATGCGCTGTGGAGAGCGCAAGCACCCAGAAGGTCATCTGTACGCAGTATGTATACCGCCATAAATACGCCGAACAAAACTAAATTCAGCAATGCAAGAGGGCTGACACCTGGATTACCTAAATGCAACATTGAAAACACCACGGAGCTGATGCCAACTGCGATTGCCGTATTGCATCGATTGTTCAAGGATACCATGAAATAGCCACGTACCAGAACTTCTTCGGACATACCTTGGATCACGAAGCCTACAAAGAATGCCAATAAATAGAACACAGGGATTTTATCCGCAAAGGCGAAATCCAAGTCACCCATCAGCCAAAGAATAAATGCGCAGAGAAGGAGCATAACAGTGCCTATAGCATATCCCTTAAGATAACGCATAAGCCAGCCTTGCTTTCGAAATCCCATGGATGCAAGAGAGCGTCGCTCAATCTTACAACAATAAATAATACATGCTATTGTGGTAACAGCGGTTGAAAACAGAGAAATCAGCATAAACCATGGCTTTTCCATAAGTGACATGGATGCAGAAAGTGCGGCAGAAACGGAAGCTTCTACGTTACCGGAAGCGATGGTGGCGAGAAGCTCTTGGTCGCTGAAAATGCCTATCATGGTTGGAATGATTATAATTACGGATGTAATTGTATTGCTTATCATAAAAACAACCAGAAACAGAAGAATCTGTATAATAAAGTTTGGACAGAAGTGGGCTTTGCGTGCTTCTGTCAGCATATTGTTATTTTTGTAGGTAATCATAGCGGTTTTCCCTTTCTTAAATAGAGTGTTGTATTACAATGTCTTTTTCTGCTTAAAGTATATCATATGGATTTCTGATTGTCAACAATTTGTAGGTGTTTTCAACGAGTCTTTTATAGCTTTATATGTTAAAAACAAAAAAATATAAAAAATCATAAGATTACTATTGACAATCACGTGACCGTGTGGTATTATATAGTCAAGGAAAGCGAACGGAGGTGATGGAATGGTAAAAAAATATCCTGGGACTACTATTGAAGTGCTTGATTTGAAAAAGGGGAGCTCGAAAATTTTGTTTGACGGGATTTTTGCCACGGGAGGAATTACTCTATCCCAGGTATCGAATATGACGGGGCTTGAACCGTATCTTATACAAAACTGGGTGAAGCGTAAATTTGTAAGCTCGCCTGTAAAAAAGCTTTATTCAAAAGAGCAGTTTGCAAGAATCGTTATTATAAATATGTTAAGGGAAACGTTGCAGTTGGAATCTATATCCAACCTTGTACACGCCATAGGCGGTGAGGTTGATAATGAGTTCGACGACCTTATAAAAGACGATGAGCTTTATCACAGATACGTTGATATGATATGCCATAAGGATATTGATATTTACAATAAAGATAAGGTTTTAAAAATTGCGCAGGAAGCGGCTGAAGGCTTTGAGAGAAATATTCCGGGCGCAAAAGATAGATTGGTACGCATATTACAAATTATGCTTTATGCTCATGTATCATCAGTGCTTCGCGATTCTTCAAAAGAGTTGCTTGTGGCTTTACAATAGAAAGGAGTGACTTTATATGTCATTATTTGAATGGTGGGATTCGTTAGGCTTGGCATTGCAGATTTTTTACTGTATCGCTGTTCCTTCTACGCTGATATTGGTAATACAAACGGTGCTTATGTTTTTAGGCTTGGAGGATAGTGCTGAGGGGGATCTGGATATTGATGCGCCTGATGCAGATTTCGACGATGGTGTTTTAGGCGATGATATAACGGATATATCCGACGTATCAGGTCTTGAAAGTCTGCATATCTTTACTGTAAGAGGAATAATAGCCTTCTTGGTTGTGTTCGGCTGGGTGGGCGTTGTTATGCAGTCTGCGGATATAAGTTTGTATTTTACCGTACCAGTTGCCACTGTTTGCGCTTTTGCAGTTATGATAGCCATAGCCTATCTGTTTAAAGCAGTTATGAAGCTGAAAAGCAACGGCGCTGCTGATAACCGTAATGCAGTAGGCTCTGCAGGTAAAGTATACCTTACCATACCGCCTTCACGTTCGGGCGAGGGCAAAGTGAACGTTATGCTCCAAGGGGCATACGTGGAGAGAAACGCTGTTACCGATGAAACTGAAGCTATACCTACGGGCTGTGAGATAATCGTCATCGGATTAAGCGGTCAAACCAATCTTGTAGTTAAACGAAAATAAAATAAAAATTTTTACGCGGAGGTAAATTAAATGATCATCATTTTAATCTGTGCGGTTGTGCTTATTTTTGTGTCTTTTATCATTTGGATATGTTCAAGATACAAAAAATGCCCTTCCGACAAAATCATGGTAGTATACGGTTCTATCGGAAAAAATAAGGACGGCTCGAACCGTAGTGCCAAATGTATTCATGGCGGCGCGGAATTTATTATTCCCGTTTTCCAATCTTACGCATACCTTGACTTGACACCCATATCAATTCAGGTAGACCTTAAAAACGCACTTTCAAAGCAGAACATTCGAATCGACGTTCCTTCAAGATTTACCGTCGGTATTTCCACAGAACCGGGAGTTATGCAAAATGCGGCTGAACGCCTTTTGGGACTTCAGCTTTCTGAAATTCAGGAGCTTTCCAAGGATATCATCTTTGGTCAGTTAAGACTTATCATTGCAACAATGGATATTGAAGAAATCAATACCAACCGTGATAAATTCCTTGCGGCTGTAAGCGAAAACGTTGAGAGCGAACTTAAAAAGATAGGTCTTCGTCTTATTAACGTTAACGTTACCGATATCAGCGACGAATCGGGATATATAGCTGCTCTTGGTAAAGAAGCTGCTGCAAAGGCTATTAACGATGCGAAAAAGAGCGTTGCTGAACAGGATAGAGAAGGTTCTATCGGTGAAGCAAATGCTAAAAAGGAACAGAGAATCGAAGTATCTAAGGCTGATTCACTTGCTATTGAAGGTGAAAACGAAGCTAAGATGAAGATAGCTATGTCCGATGCTGCTCTTAGAGAAAAAGAAGCAGAAGCACGTAAAATCGCAACAACTGCTGAAAAAACTCAGGCAGCAAAAGCTTTGGAAGAAGCATATGCAGCTGAACAGTCTGCTGAAAGAGCAAGACGTGACAAAGAACAGGCAACCTTGGAAGCAGACGTTATCGTTCGCGCAGAAGCAAAGAAAAAGGAATTGGAGCTTGCGGCTGAGGCAGAAGCTGAACAGATTCGTAGAAAAGCGAAGGGCGAAGCAGACGCTATCTATGCTAAGATGGAAGCACAGGCTCGCGGTGCTGAAGAAATACTCAGAAAGCAAGCAGCAGGTTTTGCAGAAATCGTAAAATCTGTGGGTGGAGATGCGGATGCCGCTCTCAAAATGCTTATTGCAGATAAGCTTGAAGACCTTATGCGTGTTCAGGTTGATGCTGTTAAGAATATCAAAATTGATAAGGTTACTGTTTGGGACGGCGGACAGAATGGCGACGGAAAAACATCTACAGCTAATTTCATCTCAGGTATGATGAAATCCGTTCCTCCTCTTGACGAGGTCTTTGCTCTGTCGGGAATGCAGCTTCCCTCTATCCTCGGACAGAAGGTTGAGGAAAAAACAGAAGCAACTGTAAACAATTCTGAATCTAAAGCAGAATAATCTATATTTCAGTAATTTGAAATAGAGTATACCGAATAAATGCATCAAAAAACAGCTCATTAAACGATGGGCTGTTTTTTAAATTCCGAATGTGGCGGTTTATAAAAATAAAATTGGGAAAGCGGAGAATGAAATCCACTTTCCCAAATTTAATTATAAAAACTATGTTTTGAACACCGTGAAAAAATTCTTAACGTTATATTTTATGCGGGTGAATTTCACATTGAATTTCTAAAACGTTCCTTTGGATTTTACCGCGAAGCTTCGCTTACTGCTTTATCAATTCAACTGTACCGTTTTCACCGCCGTACCAGGTGAGTCTTACAATATAGTTTCCGTCCTCGGGAACGACTATATTTTTACCGTTGAACGTTTCACCGAAGTTAACGTCCCAGTTATACGCCTCACGAACCTTGAATTCTTCACCTTTTCTGAGTTCGAATACGTCGGATTCCCATACAGTGTCGGAAATTTTAGTCATTGAGAAATCATGGTTCCATGAAGTTCCATGGATAGTGCCGATAACACTCCACGAATCTTTCGGGGTGTTGAATAAAAGTTTCAACGATCTTTCGTAAGTTGAAAGGATTCCTATAAAGTCATCTTCGTTCTTTACATCTTTTGCATCTCTGCCAAGATTTTTCGCAATATCCCACCATGAACCATGGATCATGCCTTGTGGAATTGAATACTTGTTTTGTTCAGCAAGTGCTGCAAGAGCGGGATTTTCTTTTGCAACGTATTCTGATAAGAGGGTTTTGTTTGAAGGACCATATTTGAAATTTTGATATCTTTCTTTCTGACAGTCTTCACCAGTGAGATATTGTGCAAGAAATGAAAGAACGGCTTCTCTTTTTGGATCTGCCTGAGGTTTTACGCCCATAAGTCTGTAGCCTGAGAAAGAACCAAGATGATAGGATTTGCCGTCTACCGTAAATGAAGGAAGCTCTGCTACAGCATAATTTTCACCAAAATGTTTACGAGCCGCTTCGTCATCCCAGATGCCTGTAATGATAACGCCTGCGTCTTCAAATATGTAATTATTGCTGTCGTATGCAATGGATTTTGTTAACTTTTGCATACCTTTCATTGCGATAAGACCTTTTGCGGAGTTAAAATCATCATCGAATGAAACAAACTCACCTTTTTCATTCATTTTCCATTCGGATTTGCAACCTGTTGCAAAAAAGAATGATGCTGTATACCATCCGTTTTCAAGTCCAAAACGGAATTTGCGATTGTTTGCTTCACAAGCGGCAATTAGCTTCTCAAGGGATTTAGCATCTTCTTCTGATATAATGCTCTTGTCGTAATACATATAATATCCGTTGTCAGCCGTTAATGGATATGCGTAAAGCTCACCATCAATTGAGGCTGATTTAATAGATCCATCCGTGTTGATTGCAATAATGTTATCACGTATGCTTCTGTCAGGTGTGGCAAGTGCATTTGCCTGAACGAGACGAACGAGTTGATCCTGCGTGAAACAGTAAATATCGGGGGCATTTTCTACATCGTAAAGAACTTTTGGGCCTGCATCCCCCTCTGCTATTTTTTCAATTGTGGCGTTTATGACAATGCCAGGATTTTTTGCCATAAATGCTTTTATTTGTTCTTGCGTGAGTTTATCAACACCTTCTTTTTCAGGAACCCATATGTTAATATTGTAAGTTCCTTTAAGTTCACTTGGAACTACCGGAGGTTCGTTTACATCAGGTTCTTTTTCGTAAGTTTTAAGGAATACTTTTTTAATCTGCAAATAGTCGGTAGCGTCAATTCTTGCGTTTTGATCCATATCGGCAGAATACATATATATTCCTTCGGGAGTGGGCAGGTCACCTAAGAACACTTTTTTTAATCTGAGGTAATCTGTACTGTCAACAACGCCTGAACCGTCAACGTCACCTTTCATAACAACTTTATAAACGGTATCACCTGCTTTAACAACAACACCTGTTCCTAAATTTGCCGATTCAAGTTCTTTTCCGTTTTTATCCGTGACTTGGGTCTCAATGCCTTTTTCTCTAAAATGATTTACAACAACGTCGGAAGAAACTGTGATAGCATTTACAATAATAAGTCCGTTTTGTCTGTCTAAATACACCTTGTTATTGAGAATGGTCTCTTCGGAAGCAATGGTTCCTGATGCGTTTACAATACAAACGTAAGAAATAAGTGTAATAATTGCTAAACATAGGGATAGAAATTTTTTCATAACTAAATACTCCTTTTCTTGTATTTGTTGATTTGCCATAGTGGGCGAAAACTGTTCGCCCACTATGGCATTTTTAAGCATTTTTATTCTAATTATAAAAACTATGTTTTGAACAATGTGAAACGTGTTAAATCTCAATATTTTACTTGAAGCATATCTTCAAGATCGAAGCTTCGATTACTGCTTCAATAATTCAACTGTACCGTTTTCACCGCCGTACCAGGTGAGTCTTACAATATAGTTTCCGTCCTCGGGAACGACTATATTTGCACCGTTGAACGTTTCACCAAAGTTAATGTCCCAAGATGCGCCCCGACGAACCTTAAATTCTTGACCCATTTTGAGTTCTAATACGTTGGATTCCCAAGTTGTATCAGATGTCTTTGTCATAGTAAAGTCTGTATTCCAGTTTGTTCCGCAGATACCGCCGATAACGCCCCAAGCCTGTATCTGATCTTCAAGCGTGATGAACAATCCTTCAATAGCTGCTTCGTAGTTGTCAAGTGCCTTTTGAAGATCAGCGTCGGATGTAGCTTCTTTTGCATCTCTACCGAGAACTTTTGCAATATCCCACCATGACCCGTGGATCATGCGTTGCGGAGTTGAATAATTGCTCTGCTCTGCAAGTGCTGCAAGAGCGGGATTTTCTTTTGCGACGTATTCTGATAAGAGTGCTTTGCTTGAAGGACCATATTTGAAATTTTGATATCTTTCTTTCTGACATTCTTCCCCTGTGAGATATTGTGCAAGAAGCGAAAGAACGGCTGCTTTTTTGGCATCCGATTGAGGTTTTACACCCATAAGTTTATAACCTGAGAAAGAACCAAGATGATAGGATTTGCCGTCTACCGTAAAGGAGGGTAGCTCTGCCACAGCGTAATTTTCGCCAAAATGTGCACGTGCCGCTTCATCGTTCCAGTATCCTGTAATAATAACGCCTGCATCTGGGAATATATCGTTGTTGCTGTCGTATGCAATGGATTTTGTTAACTTTTGCATACCTTTCATGGCAATAAGACCCGCTTTGGAATTAAAATCATCATCACATGAAATGAATTCGCCTGCCCCGTTCATTCCCCATTCGGATTTGCAACCCGTTGCAAAAAAGAAGGATGCTGTATACCATGCGTTTTCAAGTCCAAAACGGAATTTACGGTTGTTTGTTTCACAAGCAGCAATGAGCTTTTCAAGGGATTTAGCATCTTCTTCTGATATAATGCTCTTGTCGTAATACATATAATATCCGTTATCTGCGGAATACGGATAAGCGAAAATCCGACCTTCGATTGCTGCCGCTTTAACAGAACATTCGGTGTTTATTGCAACAATGTTATCACATATGCTTTTTTCGGGTGCTGCAATTGCATCTGCCATAATGAGGCGAGCAAGCTGATCCTGCGTGAAGCAGTAAATGTCGGGGGTACTTTCTACATCGTAAAGAACTTTTGGGACTGCATCACCCTCTGCTATTTTTTTAATTGTGGCGTTTATGACAATGTCAGGATTTTTTGCCATAAATGCTTTTATTTGTTCTTGCGTGAGTTTATCAACACCTTCTTTTTCAGGAACCCATATGGTAACGTCGTAAGTTCCTGCAAGGGGACTTGGGACAGTTGGAGTTTCGCTCACGTCGGATTCTTCGTTACTTGTTTCATCTTCAAAACTGAAATCTTCGTCAGAACTTTCTGTATCTCCTAAAATTGATTCAATAAGTCCTTCTGGAACGCCTGCCGCTTTAAGCTCGTTAAGCAAAGCTTCAACGTCAAAGCCTGCAAGCATTTCAGCAAGTGCTTCTTCATCCAAGGCGTTTACGGTTTTGCTTTCGTCGGGATAGGAAGGCGTTTCGAATTTGTCTTCTGTCAGCGATACAGTCATTTTAAGAACGGTTTTTCCTTTAGTTTCTACCGCGCAGGAAATACTGTTCTTTTCAGCATTGATAATTATTTTTGCGGTTTCGATATATTCCTTTGTTTCCTTGTCAAGCTTTGCGCCTTCTTCTTCGAGAAGTGCGGTGACGTCTTTACCAATGGAAAAAGTAAATTTACCTTGAAAACCTGTCTTTTCGGAAATCATCAAGGGAACGTTTTCCATGTCAAGAACAAGAATTTCTTTGCCTTCAACGAGAAGCTTGTATTCTCCCGAAAGATTCTTTGAAGAAATAACGGCTTTTCCTTCGAATTTTACTTCTTCTTTGCCTTCGGAAACAATGGATATTTCTGATGCAAGGTTTTTACCGTCTTTAACGGTACCTGTGAAGAATTTGTCTTCTTCAACCTCGAAGGCTCTTGCAACGGGTTCACCTTTGGAGCTTATCCAAACTTTATAAGTAACCGCTTCTTTTGCGAGTTCTTCTTCGGATTTTTCTTTTGCTTCTTCAAGATCGTGCGTTAATTCTTTTATAGCGTTCTCAATGACTTCGATGAAGGAGCTGTATACTTCTTCGGAATCGCTATCCATTTTTTCTGCTACGTTCTTTACGATTTTTTCAATTTCTTTATCTGCTTTTATTTCTTCCAGAACGGCTTTAGAAGCGTTATAAAAATCAACCTCGTCTATTTCGTAAGTGATGAGGGTGCAGGCTTGGGTAGCGTCGCCAATGGTGAGTTTATCGTTTTTCTTTTCTGCTTTTCCAAGATTTGCGACAAAAATATCAAAGTATTTCAAAAGAAGTGCTTCTGCAACTTCTTCTTTGGGAAGAAATTCCGTGATATCGTAAGTTTTAAATATATCATCGTTTAACATGGAATCGTCGAAATCTTCACCGTATGCTTCTTTCATCATTTCGGTGTATTCGTTGAAATCAAACTTGATATATTTATCGCCCGTGAGAATAGGGAGGGAGGCGTAAATCACTTTGTTTTTGCTGTCCAGCATGAAGGACAAATCAAAAAGCTCTTTATCGTTGAGAAGTCCTTGAAGATTGCCGTGGTTATCGTTTT
Source organism: Oscillospiraceae bacterium (assembly GCA_015064625.1). Taxonomy (GTDB): domain Bacteria; phylum Bacillota; class Clostridia; order Oscillospirales; family CAG-382; genus SIG653. The sequence continues at coordinate 15,201 of SVRW01000027.1, forward strand.
GTGATGCGTTTATCTTTCCTGCAAGCTCAATGCTTTTGAGCCAATCAATAACCTGTGGGTCAATGCCTGCAAGAGAAACAACGTCGGAAAGACCTTCGCCTGTTTCAAGCTTAAGTGAATATTTTGAACCGAGTTTATAGTCTTCTTCAACTTCATACGCTTCAAGCGTCTTGTAGAAAGCTTCAACTGAGTTTTCTAAATTTTTCTTTTCAACGTATGCATAGTATTCTTCAGGTGATTTTATGGTTTTAAGGGCAAAATTGGATATAGGCTTCCAGAATATGCCAACACTCGCAATAAGCACCGCTACAACCACAAGAATTGCTATCAAGCCTTTTTTTGACTTTTTAGGCTTCGACATAGGATTGAATTGGGGCGGTTCAGTAACGTCGTTCGCCTCTGTGTTTTCGTTTGCTTCAACGTTTTCGGTTGATTCGATGTTTTCGTTTACTTCAACGTTTTCGTTTACTTCAACGTTTCCAGTAGTCTCTGTGTTTTCAATCGTTTCATTATTTTCAAGCTCGTTTTTGTTTTGTTCGTCTTGATTATACATTTTATTTCCTCCTTAAAAGAAAAATATTTGAAAATTGTGCTTTCTACAGTTGAAATTTTACCATTTTTTATTAACAATGTCAATAGATTTCGCAAAAAATTGTTTTATGCATTAGACATTTTTTCTGCAAATTCAGAATATAAAGTTTTTTGCAGGTACTACTTTACAAAAAAATCATAAACATTGACATTCAAAACATATTATGATAAAATGAAGCTACGTTATTTGTTTGTTTTTGGCAGAAAGAGGAATACATGAAATCAAAATTGCTACAAACAGTGAAGGAGACTTTTTATTCGTCTTTGCCCCTTGCCGTTATTATAATAATATGTCTTTTTATATCCCCTTTGGGAGCGTTTACCGATTATGTGAAAATCATATTGGGATATGCTTGCGTTGTTGTTGGTCAGGCTTTGTTTTTAGTGGGACTTGAAACGAGTATATTGCCCATAGGAAGAATGGTTGGCGGTTCTTTCGCAAAATATAATAAGCTGGCATTCGTCCTTTGCTTCGGGTTTGTTTTCGGACTTCTTGCAACGGTAGCAGAGCCTGCATTATCTGTTCTTGCAAAGCAGATAAGCTCAATTATGCCTCTTATCAACAGTACTTTGTTTATATGGATAACTGGTACGGGAATTGGAATCGGTGTTGCAATAGCCCTTCTTCGTATAGTGAAAAATCTGGATATCAAATGGGTTTTTGCAATTTTGTATGTTCTTGTATTTTTGCTTGTTATTTTCTCGCCTGCTGAATTCGTTTCCCTTGCCTTTGACGGTAGCGGAGCTACAACTGGAGACGTTTCCGTACCCTTTATTTTAGCATTGGGACTTGGTATTTCAGCAACGTTTTCTAAAAGCAAAACAAACGACGATTCTTTGGGAATAATCGGAATAGCTTCCGTAGGTCCTGTTGTCGCTGTGCTTGCTTACGGAATAATCGTTAAAGCTGTAAACGGAGGTTCTCTGCCTCCTGAAAACTCATACGATATGCTGACTTCGAAAACCTTTGGCGATATAATAGGTGCAAATGTTTTTGAAGTCGCTTTGGCGGTTCTTCCTATTGTGCTTATTTCTACACCTTTTCTTTTGATTTTTCTTAAATTGCCAAAGAAAACCTTTGGAATGCTTATGCTTGGTGTAATTCCTGTTTATTTAGGACTTTTGATTTTTCTTTCGGGAATCGACTTCGGCTTTGGTTTTATAGGTCAGTATATAGGACAGATCTTCTTTGAGGAAGCCCGCCCCGAATGGTTCAAATGGTTGCTTCTTGCGGTGGGATTCATTCTCGGTGCGGCAATAACAGTATCGGAGCCTGCTGTAACTGTTCTTGGTGTGCAGATAGAAGAACTCACAAACGGTCATATTAAAGGAATTGCGATCCGTGTCACGCTTGCACTCGGTATAGGAATAGCATCTCTTTTGTCAATACTTAAAATTTTGACCGAAATAAATATTCTTTATTTTCTCGTTCCACTTTATGCCATATCCCTTATTATGATGATATTTACCCCGAAGCTGTTTGTAGGTCTTGCCTTTGATTCGGGAGGGGTTACGGGCGGTGCATTGACTTCTGCTTTTCTTACACCGTTGACTTTGAGCATTGCAAAAGCTGTTGCGGAGAAAAACGGCAGTCAGATGTCTATATTGACAAACGGATTCGGTATTATCTCTTTTATATCGGTCACTCCGCTTATTGCAGTTCAAGCTTTGGGAATTATATATAATATCCGTCTTAAACGTGCTGAAAGAGAAGCGGCAGAGGAAACCTTTGATGACCTTGAAAGCTTTGTGCTTCAATCAAATGATGAAAATGACAAACAGGATACAAACGAAAGCGAGGGATGTTCAAATGAGTAACGTTTCTATGTCAGGAGTTCAATATTTTGTTATTATTGCAGAGCAAAAGAAAAAAGATAAATTTCTGTCCTTGCTTGACAAGTTTGGCGCAAGGGGAATAGAAATTGTTTATGCTCACGGGTCTATGAGCCCAAGTGCTATAGCGGAAGCTTTTGGGTTTGAATCGGAGAAAGGTAAGGTGATAATATCCTGCCTTATGAAAACCGAAAATGCGAAAGAGCTTACGTCTGTACTTTATAACGATTATAATTTCAATAAGCCGAATACGGGTATTGCTTTCAGCATATCCGTTGAAGGTCTGGCATTTTAAGAGAGGAGCTTCATTATGAAAGAATTAAAAGCTTTGTATATTATAGTAAATGCGGGTTTTTCTGCTGAAGTCGTTGATATCGCTCGTTCGGTAGGCTCTACGGGTGCAACTATTATAAATGCGAGAGGGTCTGTTTCGAAGCCTAAAACCATACTCGGTATTACCATAGATACTGAAAAAGAAATAGTTTTAAGCGTTGTTGAAAGGGACGTTGCAGTAAAAATAATGGAGCAGGTAAAGGAAAAGGCTGGAGTTGGAACTGCCGCTCACGGACTTTGCTTCTTCCTGCCTGTTGAAATGTCAACGCTGACTATTCACGATAAGGTAATAGAAGAATAATTCAGTAAAGACGATATAAGCGGTGGGAGTTATGATTAAAGAACTGATTCATGACCCGATTTTCCTCGCAAGAAAATCTGAAATTGCCACGAAAGACGATTTGCAGGTAGCCACAGATCTGCTTGATACCCTTATGGCACACAAGGAACGTTGCGTAGGAATGGCGGCAAATATGATAGGCGTAAATAAGAGAATTATTGCTTTTCTTGACGAAAGCGGTAAAATGCCTGAATATACGGTAATGATAAACCCCGAAATTATAAAAAAAGACGGAGCTTACAATACCGAGGAAGGATGCCTTTCCCTCCTTGGCAGCCCTCGTCCGTGCAAACGTTATAAAATGGTAAAGGTCAGATATCAGACGGTGGATTTTCAAACGAGAATAAAAACCTACGTAGGTTTTACAGCTCAGATTATTCAGCATGAAATTGACCATATAAACGGTGTGCTGATATGAAAACAAAAATGCTTGGAATAAGACCGTACAAAGCGGAAGACGCAAAAGAAATAATAAGTTGGTGCAAGGACGAAACCACATTCTACAGGTGGACGGCAGGCAAACTGGGTGGTTTTCCTGTTACTGAATCCGAATTCAAATTCGTGGAAACGTTGATGCCGTTCGTTGCTTTCAACGAAAATGGAACCGTTGGATTTTTCACCTTACGAAAGCCTGACGGAACTAAGGACGAGCTTCGTTTCGGGTTTGTGATAGTTAACTCCGATATCCGCAAAAAAGGCTACGGAAAAGAAATGATTCGTCTTGGGTTGAAATATGCCTTCGAACTCTACGGTGCAGAAAAGGTAAGTATCGGGGTTTTTGAAAATAATCTACCCGCATATCATTGCTATAAATCCATAGGCTTTTCGGAGCTTGATTTTACGGACAAATACTCGGTTTTGGGCGAAGAATGGGTCTGCATTGAGTTGATGATGGAAAAGGAACGTTGGTTTAACCTATAAAATTTTATTGCAGTGAAATTATGAGGAAATATTGACAAAGGAGTTTTTCGAGGGTATAGTGATTATATATCATACTTGGATTTTACGGTGTTAAAAATGGGATTTATTGATTCGTATAAAAAATTGGAAAAGCTATGTAGCGAAATATATGACACCAGTCATGGTGTAACGGCGTATATTGACGAAATGGAGAATATTTACGACGGACTCAGTTTCGTAATAACGTGGAACGATGATTTAAAGATGCTGAAGCATTGCCGATGGGTTAGAAATAAAATAGCTCATGAACCTGGATGCACCGAAAAAAACACTTGCGAGGAAGGGGATAAGGAATGGATAGAGGAATTCTATTCCAGAATGCTTAAAGGACAAGACCCGCTTGCCACGTACCGCAAGAAAAAGATGGCTCTTAAACAAGCTGAAAAACAGAAACAAAAACAAACGCAGAAACAGACTGAAAAACAACCACAGAAAAAAATACAGAAATCAACTCAAAAACAAGCTCAGGAACAAGTTCAGAAACCGACTCCGAAATCCACTCAGAAACAAACTTCAACTCGCAAAACGACCTCGGTAAGCAAAAATTATCATCCAACTTCATCGGCTGAAGATGATAAAGCGTTGAAAGACGGATGTCTGGCTTGCTTTATTATTGCAATAGTTACAATTATCTTGATACTTATTGGATATTTTTGGTAATCATATGAATTGCGGAAAATGATAAATAATCAGTAAAGGGACTGCCGAATGGCAGTCCCTTTACTGATTATTTATAGATATTATTTGTAGAGATTATAAGTCCCAAGGAAATGTCCTTTGATTCTTAAAAAGTCTGTTGAGTCTATAACTCCCTCCTTAGTAACGTCGCCCGAAAGGAGTCCTAATCCTGAAAGCTTATATGTCCCAAGGAAATGACCTTTAATTCTTAAAAAGTCTGTGGAGTCTACAATTCCGTCACCGGTTACGTCACCATAGAGCCATGTTTCTACATTCTGTATCACAGAGTTGTTAGTTACAGTTATGGTATATTCTGCGGTAACGTGGTTCTCTTTGCTTACCTTTAAGGTGTATGTGCCTGGATCAACGGATGCAAAGTGATAGGATGCGTTGTTTCCTTTGACATAAGTTCTGTATTCGGGAGTAAATGCGTGCTCTTTATAAAGCTCGACGGTAACTTCATTGTTTTCATCCTTGAAGGTTTTAACCTGACCCGAAATGAACATATCGTTTTCACTTGTTGCCTTCTTGAAGGTATACCATATATTCACCCGCTTTACAGCCGAAGTAACGTCCTGCCAGCTATCGCCTGGGATTTTTTTTACGTTAACACCGTTGAGTGAGGCGGTTGTCTTGTCGGATACAAACTTGCAAAGCTTATTTCCGTCTTCTTCGGTGGGTACTACTGTAATGAGAACGTAATATTGATTTCCTCCTGCAAATGCGTCGTCAGAAGTCATTTCGACCATATCATTCTCACAATCGTACCAAATAATGCTTTCGATAGTATAATAATCTGAATCCACCATTGCGTTAAAGTCGGGAGCGTTACCGTCTGCAGGTGTTTCAAGTCCATCTACTGCAATGGAACTTATCGTTTTGGGTTGACAAGTGTATTCCCATGATAAAGACTGCTCAAATCTTGCATCGCTCTGCACACCAAAGGTTGCATAATTATTGTCGATATATCCCCAGCCCGCAGGTTTGTAGCTGTTGCCTGATGTGTAGAATTCGTATCCATTATCGGTTTTTACGTCTATGAATACTTTATATTTATGTCCGATCTGGAATGTGTCTTTGGGATAAACCCACTTGTCGTCTGTTGTATCACGCCAGCATATACCGTTTATTACATATGTATTGTTGCTATATGCAGTATTAACGGTATAACCGACACCTGAAATAGCGCAGTCATAGCTTGGCTTTTCGCCTACAACAGGTTCAGTTACTCCATCAATGCGAATTTCTTCAATAACGTTATCGTTGAGAATACCGAAGTTGTAGCACACGGAGATAAGCTTTTCTGGGTCTTCTTCTGTGTAACGCGAAACGGTAGCGGTATTTCCGTTTACTTTTGCATTAACTTGTGGGTCGAACTGACTATTTGTTGCAAATTTATAATTTCCGTTAACCATAAGGTCAATGAAAACTTTGTAATACTTACCAACTGAAAATTTATCTGTTGCTTTCATAACAGACCAGTTTTTTCCGTCTGTTGATTCTTGCCATTGTAATGGAGTGTCAAACATATTGTCGCCAGCTAACGCTTGTTTGTATGCTTCACTTCCGCAGGAAACATATTGATCTGGTGTGTAATGTTCCATTGGAGGATCAATGGTTGCTTCAACAGAGTAAATATTTTCAGGGCAAATGCCGAAATCCATTTCAAGTCCTATGGAGATTTCTTTGTCGTTTGAGTAGTCGATGATTTTTGCTTTTGAATAATTGATCGTTGTGCTTGTTAAATTGTTGGCAAACTTTGCGTTATCATCCGTAAGGAGATATATCATAACTTTGTATGATTTTCCTGCAACGAATTTATCGCTCGTATCAACAGGAACGCCGTCTTCATACCAGTTTGCTGTATGGAAATAAGCACCTTCTGGAATATTGTAAACGCGGTTGCTAATAGAGCTTCCGTTTGAAGGAGCGTTAATATTTATGTCCACCGAGGTAATTTCTCTGTATACTTCAATCTCAATGTTTCCTGTGATTGTGCCAAATTCAGCGGGGTCTGTCTTCTCGCCACTGTACGACATTACGAGGCCTTCGGAAATATAATCGCTCAAACGGTTAGCATAAGGAACTTGGATTCCATAGAAGGTACCGCCTGAGATTGTTACGTCGGCGTTTGGTCCGACAAATAAACTGTAACCATACCCCTGTGCATTAGCATAATTTGAAGTGGAAAAATTTCCTCCGTTTATTTCTGCTGTACCGTCAGCAACGTAAACAGAATATGTTGAATTATCTTCACCGTTTATGCTATCACCATTTTCGGAATAAAAGAATCCATCAAAAATTTTAAGCTCACCGTAATCCTGACAGATTGCCATACTGTATGTTCCTGCATGGAAATATCCTCTGAGATAACCATCGTAAATAGTAATTCTGCCGCCAATGTTTCTGATAACAGCGTTGCTTGTTTGCTTTCCTACCGAAGCAAACGCAAGTTGACCGCTGCCTTGAACGTACAACTCGCTTCCTGATACTTGAAGCAGACAATCGTAAACCTTACCTGTCGTTGGGGCGGTAAACTTTGAATAACCTGTGAGATTTAAGCGTTTTGTTCCTTTCACGTATATAGCAGCTAAAACGCCCTCGCCTTCAACAACGGGAAGCAGTTCATCTGTATTCCCAAGGGAAACGTATGTGATTTCTTCATTTTCCATAGCAGCTTTGAATTCGCTGAAAGAAGTGCATATCACAGGGTCTTTAATGTTGTCTCCGACGGCAAGCGAGGTCGTGGAGAACGCACCTGTCAAAAGTATCGATGCCAACATCATGCTTAAAAATTTAATCAATGATTTGCGTTTCATTTTTATTGCCTCCTTGCAAATATGGTCGTTTTGTTAAGTTAAATGAAAGTTGAGATCTTGAATCCTTTGTGGTATAATGATTTTACCCCTAAAACCAAAACCTCCCGAAAAACGAGAAAGGAAACAAGACCTCATGGGTAAAATAATAACAC
>SVRW01000003.1 GCA_015064625.1 Oscillospiraceae bacterium
AAGCAAAGTATTATTACTACGACGAAAACGAAAATGGCGATTACGTTATGGAATATTCCGCAGTTTTGGAGGTTCCAAGCGATTACTACGATGAAAAGCTTATATATATCCCTTACGTTTCCTACGTAAAGGGTATGGAGCATTGGGTTGTTCAGAAACCCGATGAACCCACAGTATATCAGCTGGGAAGCGTAAAGGAAGTTTATACTATAAACGGCTTTAACCCAACACCCGCAGTTCAATAATTAAGCTTGGCGTCTGCTGTCTTCACCCGTGACAGAAGACGCAAACAACGGCACAGAGTACGGTTCTCAATCCTGCTATACAGGATAGAGAAGCAGGTCTTCGACCCCGTCCCCGTGTTCCGCGCAAGCATTTAATAAATTGAAAACACAACCCGAAAAGGCAAATGCCAATTCGGGTTGCGTTTTTCTATGCTTGAACAAAAAACGGCTGTACCAAGTGCTTTTACTTGATACAGCCAAATTTTATCCTTCAACTATTTTATCTGCAAATTCGGAAAGGATATAGGAGATTTCAAGGTTACCGTTACGGCATCTGATTTCGTCAATCATATCCTTTGGAGAAGCATCATGCTTCATAATCACCGTGTACTGAAGCTCAAAGAGAGACCCGAATTCTCTTGTTTTGATTCTGCGGAGTCTTGCGCTGTTTGTATATTTTTCAAATATATCGTCAAAAAGATTATTGAAGTTAAGGTCTTCGGGAACGGTAATTCTGAGCTTGATATTTGTGGGCTTGGGAGCGGCAAACTTCGTAACGTTGACGATGAAGAATACAACGCACATAACAAGAACGAGAAGAACGGCAAATCCAACGTAGCCGATTCCGCAACCGATACCTGAAACTAAAGCGAGGAAAATGTATGTAAGGTCCTTTGGGTCAGCAGGAGCACTTCTGAATCTGACAATGGAGAAAACGCCCATTGCACCTATAGCTCTCGCTGTGTTTGCACTTATGAGGAACATAACAACCGCCATAATCGGTGGTATAAACAAAAGGGATAGGGCAAGGCTTGAAGAATATCCTGTTTTTTTGTTTGTGAAAATGTATATAAGACTTGTTATAAGTCCGAGCACAAGAGCTGCACCGATAATTATTGCCGCATCGGCAAACGTGTTTGTGTTGGCATCAACGACGGGGGCGAAAAGCTTATCAATTTTCATGTTTTTCTCCTTCTGAATTTAATATTATAATGTCTTTCTTGGATTTTTCCTGCAATGTGATAAATATTCTTTTCCGTATTTGGAATAGCTTGAAGAATATATCTTCATTTCGGAAAGAATTTTGCAAAGCCATAACGGCATAGCGTTTTCGAATTTTATTTCCATCAGATAATTTTCGGGAGGTAATACGTATTCTCCGCCATCACCTTCAGCAAACGAAAGGCGGTCGCGCCTTGCTAAAATATTTCGGTCAAAAGTAACTCTGAGGGATGAATCCTCAATTCCAAAAAGAGCGTATCTTTCGTATCTTAAAAAAACGTTGGGCGAAACGTTGAAGGTATCGAGATAATATTGAATCTCGTTCGCTTTCTGGCCTGTTGTTCCTTCCGGAAGCTTGCCTTCTTTAATGAAATATTCTCCTTCTTCTCTCGTGAGAGAAATTCGCCTTTTACTTACTACTTTGTTTATTTTTTTCTTTATTTCGAGAAAGTATGGCGCTTTTTCATCCGTTAATGAGTAGGTTCTCATTCTCATTTTTTCCTTGTAATAAGGCTTTGAGGTTGACATTCTGATAACTGATTCGTTTTTTGTGTCGTAATATATATTGTATATTGTGTAGAAATCGCCGTTTTTGCAATATTTATCATGCTTCATCTTATCGCAAAGAAGGCTCATAAGAAGATCTCCCTGCTCTTTTGACAGGATATATTTTCTTTCGTAACGCTTGAAAGTGAAAATTGCCAAGGTTCGCATCTCCTTTCACGAGGCTATAACACAATATGACATATTAAACCAAAAAGCTGAAAATCATATGAGAATGTTGAAAAAAATCGAAAAAATTTAAACACCATTTACTCCCGATTCTATGTAATTATATACCAAACACAAATAAAAACAAGTGGGAGAATATAAAGCTTTTGAAAACAAATATAGTGAAAACGGCGTTTTTCACATGCGAAAGCGAAAAATACTGAATTTCCTTATCTTGAATATGTGTATTTTGTTAACAGAAAACGGGAGCTGTGGAAAAATATGGGTGAGTAAAATATTTACAATCGTTTTTTGAAAAAATGAAATAAACCTCTCTTTGCAGGGCAAAATAGATTTGCATTGCATAGGGAGGTTTTTTTAATGTACAACAAAGTCGAAATATGCGGAATTAACACGTCGAAGCTCAGAGTTTTGTCGGAAAACGAAAAGAACGAATTGATGAAAAAGACGAAAAATGGCGACTTTAAAGCGCGTGAGGAGCTGATAAACGGAAATTTAAGGCTTGTACTCAGCGTTTTGCAGGGCTTTCAGAACCGAGGCGAAAATCCTGACGATTTGTTTCAGGTTGGATGCATCGGACTCATAAAAGCTATTGACAACTTTGATATAACTCTTGATGTGAAATTTTCAACCTATGCCGTTCCTATGATAGTAGGGGAGATAAGAAGATATCTCAGGGATAATAACGCCATAAGGGTTTCCCGCTCCGTAAGAGATTTGGCATATAAGGCTCTGCAAGCAAAGGAAGAGCTTCAGGCGAAGCTGTCGAGAGAGCCTTCCAACGCAGAAATTGCAAAGTATCTTGATGTTAAGATAGAAGCGGTTGTAAACGCTATGGAAGCAATTGTTGACCCAGTTTCCATTTTCGAACCCGTTTATTCCGACGGTACGGACTCAATTTATCTTCTTGACCAGATAAGCGATAATAAAAACGTCAGTGAAAAATGGATAACGGATATAGCTCTTGATTCGGCATTCAAAAAGCTTTGCAAAAGAGAAAGAGACATTATAGATCTTCGATTTTTTAAAGGAAAAACTCAAACAGAGGTAGCGTCTGAGGTGGGAATCTCACAAGCGCAAGTATCACGAATCGAAAAAAGTGCATTAGAGCACATGCGGTCTGAACTTTAGTTCAGACCGCAGTGATGTACGGAAACTTTGTTTCCGTTTGATGTTTGTCTTCGACAAGTGGTGTTCGCTTTCAGCGAGTGAAGTATTTTGCTTCGCAAAAAGTTAAGGAAATTTTTCTCCCTGCGGTCGAAAAATATTTTATTAAAATGCTTTTCGAGTGAAACGAGGAAAGCTACCTTAACTTTTGGCATAGCCAAAAACTTCACGTTGGCGAAGCCAACACATCACTCCATCACGCGCTGGAAGCGCACATCACTGCAAAAGCTCTGCTTTTGCATCAGTCCGCAAGGACTGACAAATACCTGTCTCCCGTATCGGGTAAAACAACAACGATGTTTTTGTCCTTATATTCGTCTTTTTTTGCGATTTTCAAAGCGGCAGAAAGGGCAGCGCCTGATGATATACCAACAAGGATTCCTTCCGCTTTACCTAAGTCTTTAAGAGTCTGGTACGCTTCTTCCGTTGTCGACGTTATAATTTCGTCGTATATTTTCGTATTCAGCACCTTGGGAACAAATCCTGCACCAATACCTTGAAGCTTGTGAGAACCCGATTTCCCTTGGGACAGAACGGGGGAGTCCGAAGGCTCTACAGCAACGATTTTGATTTTTGGATTTTTACTTTTAAGGAATTCACCAACTCCCGTAATAGTTCCACCTGTGCCAACGCCTGCCACAAAAACGTCAACGTTTCCTTCTGTGTCTTCCCAGATTTCAGGTCCCGTTGTTTCAAAATGAGCCTTGGCGTTTGCTTTGTTCTCAAACTGATTTGGAATAAAAGCTTTTGGGAAGGAGCTTTTTAATTCTTCTGCTTTTTTAATAGCTCCCGCCATCCCTTCCGCTCCCTTTGTGAGTACAAGTTCTGCTCCGTAAAGACGCATGAGGGATTTTCTTTCTTCAGACATTGTTTCGGGCATAACTATGACTGCCTTATATCCTCTTGATGCGGCAACAGAAGCAAGCCCTATCCCCGTGTTTCCCGAAGTAGGCTCAATAATAACTGTTTCCTTATCAATATGACCATCTTTTATGCCTTGGTCTAACATATATTTTGCGGCTCTGTCCTTGGCTGACCCAGTTGGGTTGAAATATTCAAGCTTTGCGTAAATTTTGCCTTTACATTCAAATTGCTTTTCAATATTTTTAAGTCTTAAAAGGGGCGTTTTTCCAATAAGCTCCTCGGCTGATTCGTATATTTTCATTTATACTCTCCTGAAAAATTATGTGGATTTTCGGGGATTTTAAAGCTTTTTCCATGTTCTCTTGCTGAACAGTATAAGCACAGGGAGAATTTCAAGTCTTCCTAAAAGCATTGTAAGAATCAGAATGATTTTTGAGAATACATTGTAATGTACATAGCTTGCGTACGGGCCTACGGCTTCGAACGCAGGACCAACGTTGGAAAGGCAAGCAAGAACTGAGGAAAAATTGCTGAAAAATCCGTGGGTTACTTCGTAAGCTCCCGCATCGGATGTTACGGTTATAGTCTGACCGTTTACGGAATCGAAGGATAAAAGGAAAAGAGAAATAACAAAAATGAAAGAATAAAGGGTTATAAACGAAAAAACGTCGTTTATAGTCTGCATCTCCAAGGTTTTACCTTCGAACTTTGACTTTGGAACGTATCTTGGGTTTATGAGCTTTCTGATATTGATATAAGCACCTTTTACCGCTATAACGATTCTTGAAAGCTTAATTCCGCCTGACGTTGAGCCTGCCATAGCACCTGTGAACATAACGACAATGAGAGCCGTTTTTGACAGCATTGGCCAAAGGTTATAATCAGTTGTTGTAAATCCTGCGGTTGTCATGAGTGATGATACCTGAAACAAAGAGTGGCGGAATGCTTCTTCCGTAGTATATTCCTGCGGAAACGCACCGAATTTCCCCATAAGTCCGAGAAACACAAATCCTACGGCAGAGGCGACTATCAAAAAATAACTGCGTACTTCCTCGCTTTTGAAAACTGCCTTTGCTTTCCCGATAAGCAATAAATAGTATAAGCTGAAATTGCACCCGAAAAAGATGAGAAAAACAGCCATAACGTATTGTGAAAATGGGTTGAAGGCTTCCATGCTTCCGGGAATAAAACCGAATCCGCCTGTACCCGCGCAACCGAAGGTTGCAAGCAGGCTAAAGAAAAGCTTTTCGTTTTCATATCCGGGTATTGGTTTGTCAAGCATTAAAATTACAATTTCAAGAAGGGTCATTCCGAGGTAAATAAGGTATAATATTCTTGTTGTAACCTTCATCTTTGAAACGATTTTTCCAACCTGCGGTCCAGGGCTTTCCGCGCGAAGAAGATGCATGGAAGAACCGTCATCACTTTCAGGGATAAATATAAGAACGAAAACAAGAATCCCCATTCCGCCAATCCAATGGGAAAAGCTACGCCAGAAAAGGGTTGAACGGGACATTGCGGTTATATCCGTTATTATGCTTGCCCCCGTGGTTGTAAAGCCTGACATTATTTCAAAGCAGGCATTTACGTAATTGGGAATATCACCGTTTATAACGAAAGGTATTGCACCGAATAACGTCATTATTATCCATACGAGCGCTGTTAACGCAAAACCTTCTTTTTGGTAAAGGGTGTTTCTTCTTGCCTTGGGAATTTGTAATGCAAAGCCAAATGCGGATAATATTGCAATAGGAATTATAAATGCAAGGTTATGAATTACGGATTCCTTGTAAATGAAGCTTACCGCCAGAGGCGCAAGCATCAATACTGCTTCGAGAAGCATGATTTTTCCTAAAATATTACCTAATTTTTTGTAGTTCATAAGCCACCTTATTCGAAAACGTCGTTGAGATCGTCAAAGTTTTTGTGAGTTGTAACAACAACAACGTTATCACCAAGTCTGATTTCGGAATTGCCGTTTGGAATTATTATTTCGTTTTTGCGGATGATGCAGGCTATGAGACAATTCTTTTTGATGTTTAACTCTCTCAGTGGCTTGTTATAAAAATATTCTTCACGTTTTGCAGAAAATTCAAGAGCTTCCACCTGATCGTTTACGAGCTGATACATAGTGAGCACGTTACTTCCGACTGAATTTGCAAGAGCGCGGATATAACTTATTATCCTGCCCGCAACAATATGCTTAGGGGAAACGTTATTGTTGATTCCAAGCTCGTCCAACATTCCGTAAAGGTCGTCGTTTTTAATTTGAGTGATAGCTTTTTTTACTTTTTTCTTATTGGCAAACATTGAAACTATCATGTTTTCTTCGTCAATGTCCGTCAATGCGACGAATGCGTCTATTGCCTCTATTCCTTCTTCAATGAGAATATCATGCTGTGTTCCGTTACCGCAAATAACGGTAACGTCAGGGAGAAGTTCGGCAAGCTCTTCGGCTCTTTCAGGGTCGTTTTCAATAAGCTTTACCTTATATTTCTTTCGAGAGAGGGATTCAGCAAGATAATATCCTATGCGGTTCCCGCCTACAATCATTACGTTTTTCAAAGGAGATTTAACAAGATCAGCTTCGGAAAGGAAGTCTCCCAACGCTCTTGCCTCGGATGTGAAATGAATCCTGTCTCCTTCCTGAATGATGAAATCACCAGTTGGAATAATAACCTCGTCACCTCTCTGTACTGCACAGATAAGTATCTTCGTGTGTAGCTTTTTGCCGAGGGAAATAAGGGTTTCGCCAATGAGTGAACAGCCTTTTTCCGCAAGTATTTCAACAAGAGATACTCTGCCTCTTGCAAAATGCTCTATCTGTACTACGGAAGGAAGGTTTATTATGTTGAATATCTCGTTTGCCATTTCTCTCTCTGGGTTGACTATCATTGCAATTCCCAGATAGTCCTTCATTTCCAATATCTGATTTCTGTAATCGGGATTGCGGACTCTCGCTATTGTGTTTTTAACGCCAAGCTTTTTGGCAACGAGACAAGCAAAAATATTCAATTCATCGCTTTCTGTCAAAACGATGGCAAGGTCAGCGTCCTTCATGTTTGCTTCCTTTTGTATGTCAAAGCAAGCACCGTTACCGACGATTCCGAAAACGTCATGTTTTTCAATGAGCTTCTCAACCTTGGATTTTTCTTCGTCGATAATTGTTATTGTGTGGCCTTCTCCCGAAAGGTTTTTAAGTATGGTTTTTCCTATTGTTCCAAGACCTATAATTACAATTTTCATAATCTGAACGCACTCCCCGAATATCAGATGAAATTAAATTTCTAAAAAATTTAGTTTATACTATTATATCATTCTGTGAAAAATAGTCAATATTTTTTTGAAAAAAGGTATTGACAAGATATATTTGATATGTTATATTACAATCGTAATATAACATATCAAATATAAAGGAGACGTTATGCCGCCTAAAATAAAATTTACAAAAGAACAAATAATACAAGCAGGTCTTGAACTTGTGAGAAAATACGGCGGAGAGGAATTGAGTGCAAGGTCTGTTTCCAATGAACTCGGATGTTCTCCACAGCCCATATTTTCATATTTTGAAAATATGGAGGACTTGAAAAAGGCGGTTCTTGAAGCCGCAAGGGGAGTGTATAAAAAATATATATCGGAAGGCTTGAATCAAAATGCACCATTTAAGGGTGCAGGAATGCAGTATTTAAGATTCGCTGATGAAGAACCCAAACTTTTTGAATTTCTGTTTATGATAGATCATGGAGAAAAAGTAGTAACACAGTTTTTGTCAAAAAACGACGTGAATTATTCTAACATTCTTGAAGCTCTTGAAAAATCGTGGAACGTTGAAAAGGAAAAAGCAGAGCGAATATATAACCATATGTCTGTGTATACTTACGGACTTTCTATACTGTTTGCAAAAAAAGCAGGAATTTTTACCATGGAAGATGCGGAAAGAATGATTTCCGAAATGTTTATGTCGTTGATTGAGTATGAAGGAGGTCAGGTATGAGCCATATTATAAAAATTGAGAATCTTATAAAGCGTTACGGAGAGATTAGCGCTGTTGACAATTTGAGCTTCACTGTTGAAAAGGGTGAGCTTTTTGCATTCCTTGGCGTAAACGGTGCAGGAAAATCCACTACTATCAACGTTATGTGCGGTCAGCTGAAAAAAGATGGCGGAAAAGTGGAAATAGACGGTGTTGATACGGATAAAAATTCAGATGATATAGGAAGAAAGCTGGGTGTTGTTTTCCAAAGCTCCGTTCTTGATAAGCCGCTTTCCGTATATGATAATCTGGAAAGCAGAGGCGCATTGTACGGAATTCGCGGAGATGCCTTGAAAAAACGAATAAACGAGCTTGCTTCCTTGCTTGAATTTGAGGATATTCTAAAAAGACCTGTAGGTAAGCTTTCCGGCGGTCAGCGAAGAAGAATTGACGTTGCTCGCGCTCTTATCCATAAACCGAAAATTCTTATATTGGATGAACCTACTACGGGGCTTGATCCACAAACGAGAAAAAGACTTTGGGAAGTGATTCATAATTTGAGAAAAGAGGAAGAAATGACCGTTTTCCTCACAACTCATTATATGGAGGAGGCATCAGATGCGGACCATATAGTTATTCTTGATAAGGGTAAGATAGTTTCAAGCGGTACGCCCCTTGAACTGAAAAATAAGTATGCAGGAGACTTTATAACGCTTTACGGTGTTTCCGAGGATGAAGTAAAGCTTCTCGGTACAAACGCCGAAAAGCTTAAAGACGGTTATAGAATTTCTGTCCGCGATACGTCAGAGGCGACGGCTCTCATATTGAAGCATCCCGAAATTTTCAGAGATTTTGAAATAACAAAGGGAAAAATGGACGACGTGTTTTTAGCTTCAACGGGTAAACTTTTGGGAGGTGACGAAGAATGACGCTTAAATACGTTATAAAAAGAAATGTAAAACTTTTCTTCAAGGATAAGGGTGTTTTCTTTACGTCTCTCATAACACCCGTTATTCTCCTCGTTTTGTATGCAACTTTTTTGGCTAACGTCTATAAAGACAGCTTCGCTTCTGCTCTGACAGAAAGCGTTAAGCTTTCAGAAAAGCTTATAAACGGTCTTGTGGGCGGTCAGCTCATATCATCGATTCTTGCGGTTTCATGCGTTACAGTTCCATTTTGCTCAAATATGATAGCTGTTCAGGATAAGGCAAACGGAACTGTAAAGGACCTTTCAATAACGCCTGTAAAGGGTTCTGTTCTTGCTTTGGGATATTACCTTTCAACTTTTATTTCAAGCCTTATTATCTGCTTTGCAGGTATGGGAATATGCCTTGTATATATAGGAGCTACAGGCTGGTATATGACTATTTCGCAGATTTTACTTTTAGCACTTGACGTTTTTCTTCTTGTTATGTTCGGAACGGCTCTTTCTTCCATAGTAGGATATTTTCTTTCGTCGCAAGGGCAAATATCAGCTGTCGGAACAATAGTCAGCTCGGGATACGGCTTCATCTGCGGTGCTTATATGCCAATTTCACAGTTTTCGCCCTTCTTGCAAAAGGTTATTTCCTTTTTACCTGGAACTTATGGAACTTCTCTTGTAAGAAATCACGCAATGCAGGGAGCACTCAGCGAAATTGAAAAACAAGGCGTTCCTTCTGAGGCTATGAACGAGCTGATGAACGTAGTGGATTGCAATTTGTATTTCTTTGATGAAAAAGTTTCAATCTCTTCAATGTATGCGATTCTTGGAATTACCATAGCTTGTCTTGTTTTCATATATACTGTAATGAATTACAAAAAGACCGCAAAAAGAGGATGATACTTATCCTGTTTACTTTGCGAAAAATAAAATGCTTTTCCAAATTTCGCGGAAAAGCATTTTTGTTAGTGTTTTTCGTTTTCAATGGCTTGTATAAACAATTTAACTAAATCTTCAAGGATGTGGAGCTTTTCGGGCGGACATTTCTGTATCATTGATATGATAGGAGAATCTATTTCATCCGTATAGACGTCTCCGAATAAAATGTAATCTACAGAAATCATCAGCACGTCTGAAATACGGCATAACGTAGGGACTGACATACCTTTTACACCCAATTCTATATCAGAACAGAATTTTGGCGTTATGTCAAGTTTTTCAGCCAACGCTTCACGGGTGTATCCTAAAAATTCTCTTTGCGTACGGATTCGTCTTCCGATTTCTGCCCATTCCATAACAATGCTTTCCTTTTCATTTTTGTTTTTACCATATTCAGTATACCCCTAAAAGTTTTATTTTTAAATAAACTTTCAGGGTTGACAAGCATGAACTTTTGGTGTATAATAGGTCGAACTTTTAGTTCTGAAATAAAAATACGATAAAAACTCAAGAAAGGAATCATATTATGTCAGACCATGTAAGAGTCTACGTTCATGGTATGTCAAAATTATGAAGTGGTGGCAGTATATGACCATGGAGACAGGGGACTTTTTCAGTGGTTTCGGACGGTTCTCTGTATCTCTCTCCTAAGAAATGATAATAACGAAAAACTTGGTTCGAGGCACTAAAAACTTGAACCAAGTTTTTGTTTAATTATAAGAAAATGGAATTTAAAAAATAAATGTAACTTTTTGCCATTGTCGTTACATGTGTAAAGAAAAAGTGATAAACTCGACGTTAAATCGCACAAATTACAGGCTCGTTTTTTGTACAATCATACAAAAAAGCTCATTTTCAAAAAAACTTTGCCAAAATATGTAACCTTTTGGTACGCTCCCGACATTATATATATAGAGGGGCAAATTATGAAGAGGTGGATTATTTTCGGAAAAGTTGTCACATTTCACCTTTTTATTCCACTAACTATATAGAACCACATATTATTTTTAAGAAAAGCCGAGTTTTTTCAAAGGGGTGAGTCCAATGTTCAGTTAACAAACGCATACCAAATTTCACGTAATGAAAACGCACATGCTTAAATCGGATGCGTTTTCAAAAAAAACAAAAAATTACAGGAGGACAAAAAATGTTCAGTAAAAAATTAAGAGCGTTAGCATTCTTTCTCATGACGTTAATGGTATTTTACGTTATTCCCGTAAACTGCATGCAGGATATCGTAACTGCATTGTCAACTGACGAATCGGTAAGCACGGTGGAAGAAACCGAAACGTCACTCGATGAAGAACCATACGTTTTAGGCGAAGACTTGTCAAAGCGTGAAGAAAGCGCAAAACATTTCAGAATGAGCGACGGTTCATACGTTGCTGTTCAGTACGCTGAACCCGTTCATTATCTTGATTCAGACGGTACATATGTAGAATATGACAACACGTTGTCACTTTCTCAAAATACGTCAAGCGGTTTAATAGGTAATCTTCAAAGCGGAAACCTTACCACAGAAAACATAACCGCCATAAACGGATATAAAGCAAACAAAAGCGACGTTTCAATAACTTTGGCAAACAGCGCAAGCCAAAGCAAACTTACAAGCATAAGCAAGGGCGAATATTCCGTTTCAATAATCCCCTTGTCCCTTAACACTTCTTCTAAAGTCGTTGTAAATAATACAACAGCAAAACCTACCCTTTCGAGCAAACCCACAATAGAAGAAGCATCAAAACTTTACAACCACACTTCCTCTGTTAAATATACAAACTTGTTCAACGGTGCAGACCTTGAATACGTCCTTTCAGGAAGTAAACTCAAAGAAAATATTATAGTAAACGAAAAGGCTTCTTCCTACGTTTACAGCTTCAACCTTAACTTAACAGGACTTTATGCCGTACTTAACGAGGACGGAAGCATATCCCTTATCGGCAATAATACCGATAAAATCGAATTCACTATCCCAAAAGGATATATGTTCGACGCTGCAGGCAATTACTCCGAAAACGTAACATATACCCTCACCTCAAAGCCTAACGGTAACTATACCCTCACCGTCACCGCCGATAGCGAATGGATCAACTCTGACGAAATAGTTTTCCCCGTTACCGTTGACCCGACTATATCGTATAGGCAAACCGATATGATAAGCGTTGCCCTTTCAAGTGATGGACAAAGAACAAAGAATTCATATATAAAAGTTGGCCAAAACAATACAACAAAATATGAATCATATTGGAAAGCTACAAATTTACCCACAGTTCCTGCTAATGCGTATATAAATGATGTAACTTTAACGTTGAATTACAATCATGACGGAACGATTCCCGGCTCTCAATATATATATGCGTATCAGCCGGCAAGTGACTGGGATCAGGATACCGTTCAGTACAACGTAATTAACACAAACGTCATAGCATATTTTAAGTTAGATACATCTGCCGTAACAGATGCACCATGCCACGCCCTCGATATAACAGAGCTTGCAAAATCCTGGTTTTCGGGTGGAAATAATTACGGACTTCTTTTAAGAAGCGACGCGACAACGCTCATAAAATTTGAATTTAGCGCTAATAATTCCATAGGCCCGATTTTGACGGTGAAATATATCCAAGTAGCAGGATTAGAAGACTATTGGACATATACGTCTCATTCTGCCGCTGATGCAGGCACGGGTGCGGTTAATCTTGCAAACGGCAGTCTGGTATTTAACGTTGGTACAATATCTACAACAGACTATATTATGCCGTATATGCCTGTTCTTACATACAATTCAGGCATGGCATCAAAACTTAATACTCATTCCAATGCAAACGTTCCCTACGTGGGCGGTACAGCGGGATACGGTTTTAAATGGAGCATGAGTGAAAGCATTGTCAAAAAGACATATAGTACAAATGTTGACGGCATGGGTACATATTACATATATTCAGATTCCGATGGAACTGAACATGCGTTTAGTCTTGATACCAAAACAAATAAAATAGTTGATGAAGACGGTTTAGGGTTAGAATTGACTGTCGGAACTTCACAGTATGAAATAAAATATCCCGATAAAACGATAAAAACATTTAAAATGTATGCCGCTTCTTCAACCATGAAAGAGGGCGCTGTTCTTTCATCAATAATAGATCCCAACGGAAACAAAGTAACGTTCACTCTCAATACCTACGGCAGAGTAAGCACAATTAAAATTGTCCCCAATGGTTCTTCCACGGCAACACAGTTATCTTTAATTCATAATAACAGCGGAATGGTTAGCAGAATACTAAACGCTGACACTCAACAAGCCGCTATATTCTATTATTCATCATCGCAAAGCGGTGGAACGCCTACCACTTCTTCGGGTGGGTATTTAAGAAAAATAGTATATGCTCATCAAACGGGTAGTACAGATACGTCAAATTGGTCTGACTTTATGACCAACGGAAGCAACCAATATATTACCGTTGATTCAACCGTTCAGTACACCTATAGCAGCGGTTTGCTAATTCGTGCGCAGAACGATAATGCAAAGACCGCACTTGATTTTTCTTACTCAAGCAAAAAAGTAGCTTCTGTATGCGAAAGAGCAACAGCACCGGAAGATGAAGAAGATTTTTTACAAGTTGCCAGACAAATAAGATACTCGTACGGAAATAACTTTTCCAAAGTCAGAACCGCAGGCGTAGATAATACAATAAATAATTCCGATGACATAATCTCCGTATATAATTTTGACCGTTCAGGCAGACAAAAAAGCACGTATTCGTACAAAGCCGACATAACAGAAGTATACGGCGGTGCAGGCTACGTATACGAAAACGAAGGTGGCGATTACGCTGAGCTCGACAGAGTAAAAAATAACCTTAAAAGTTCATCTGTTGCAGGCGGAAACGATACCAACTATCTTTTGAATGGTGACTTTGAAAATGTTTTTAATTTGTCATCATCTTTGCAGGGAACGTGGGCATACTCATACGCAAGTATAGTTAAAAAAACAAAAGACGAAATGGATGGGACAACGTCTCCTGATGATATATCAAATAATGTAGCTTGTATTAGCGTAACTTCAGGAACAATTGGATATATAGAGCAGAGTGTTTTACTTAACAAGGGCAATTATACAGTTTCTTTCCAAACGTATAAAGAAGCTCAAAACTATGATTTAGCTTCTGTTGTAAGAGTTAAAATATATTATAATTCCGTTCTGAGAAAAGAAGAAGTAGTTTCTGTTTCGAGTATTTGGGCAACAGAAAGTGTAAGTTTTGAAATCAGCTCACAAGCGAAAATAACAGTAAGAATCGAAGCGGAAAGACCCTCGGACTTAACCGAGATAGAAAATATATACGTTGATGATGTAATGCTCAACGCCAATTCCACCTCCGCGGAATATTCTTTGGTTCAAAACGGAAATTTCGAAAACACATATTACAATAGCTCAGGCGTTTTGACAGATATGTCAAATAGATTATGGAGCGGAGAATCAATAAATTTCGATTCGATATATTCGAATGGCATAAATCTTTTTGGACGTTCTTTAGAAATAAACGGCAATATCACAGAAGAATCCCGTGTCAGCCAAGTTGTATATACGTTTAATACACAAACATCAAGCGGAGAACCGATTTATTTAACTTCCTTCAAGCTGAAGCTTTCAGGATATGGCTATGGAACAAATCAGGTAATAGGAACAGATAGTAAATTTGCCCTTTGCGTAACCACTGAACATCAGGGGAATTTAATATCTGAATGCTATCTTGATTTCAACCCCAACCTTGAGGGCGAATGGCAATTTGTAAGCGGCATAGTTGATTGTGATTTTGAACTTAATGCTATAGAAAAAATCACTGTTTCATGTGTGTATGATCGTCATCCCGGCAATGCTTACTTCGATAATATCAGCCTCTCCATCGTTCCCGCAAGTGAGAAAGAAAAAATCTCATACTACACAGATAAAGACAAAAACGGTTATGAAAAAGTAAAAACTTCGTCTGTCGGAAACGTACTTAATTATTACGAATATGACGGACACGATAACGTAATTAAGCACGTTATTTCCAAGGGAAACGACTGTAAACTGTATAATTATATCTATGATGAAAACGGCGTAAACCTTTTAAAGCAAGTGTATTTTACTTTCACAAGCGGTTTCAGAATTCCCGATCATGATAATGATGAAACTTTTGCAGACGTTGAAGAAAATTTAACCTTAACTTTCAAATCCTGCACAGAGTATGAATATAACTCTTATGGTTTGTGCGAGTCTACAAAAGCAATGGAATATTACACGTCAGAAGACGGTGAACAATTCGGAAACTTTAGTGCTTTGCCCCTTTGTAATTACACTGAATACGTTACAACATCAGGATCAAACATATTCGGAGCATTGAAGCAAACAACGGATTCTCTCGGAAACACGACAAAGTATTTCTATGATAGCAATAAAGGTTTACTCCTTTCAGAAGTTTATTCTGACGGCACGGGACTTGGTTATGAATATGATGCAAGAAATAGACTTGTATTAACAGTTCCTGTTACGTATAATGCTTCGACTAACACCGCAACAAACGTAACAACGGAAGAAAAGGTTAACTATACGTACGATTCAAAAGGGTATTTGAGTCAGATCTCGACAAACAGTACAACGTATACCTTTACCTATGATTATTTCGGAAACTCCGACACAATAAAAGCAGGCGGTAACGTTCTTGCAAATTATGATTATAACTCAAACAACGGAAACCTTGAATCCTTAACCTACGGTAACGGAACCAAAGTAGAATATACATACGATTCCCTTGACAGAGTAAAAGAAATCTGCTATACTGAAAACGGTGGTTCGCCCGAAACTCTTTATGAATATTTCTACACCAATGAGGGATATTTAAAACGCTTTGACAACAATATCGAGAACGTCAGCATAATTTATTCTTATGATGGCGCAGGTAGATTAACACATACTGTTGAATGTAGTCAAGATGAATCTGATACATACTATTCAGTTGAATACTATTACGATAAGTATGACAGATTAGATAAGGAAAATTCCCAAATAGCCTATGTTTCGCCCAGCGGCGAAAACGAATATACAATCAGATCAGAATATTCATACGACGTTGAAGGAAAGTTAGAAAAAGTTAACGTTTTCACGCCTACTTTACATGGAACCTTTTCTTCGACGTATGATAACCTCAACCGAGTATCTTCGAGAAGTATTGTATTTAAAGATAAAACAAAAACAACAACGTATTTTAACAATACTGTTAACTACACCTTTGAAGACAACGGCACAACCTCTACGTCCACAAGAGTTAAAACATATCAAAGCACCGTTGGTAACACAACAAAAACGTATACCTATAATTACGATGATGCGGGGTATATAACCAGCGTTTACAACGGAACGTCGATGATATATGACTATGAATATGACGATCAGGGGCAAATAACCATATTTAACGATAATAGTATTATTTATGGTTATTACTACGACAAAGCGGGAAATATAACCTACCGTTATGAAGACCGCTTACTTTTGGATGGCACGATTGTTGAGTATGATTATACCTATGGCGACAGCCAATGGGGTGATTTATTAACTGCGTTCAACGGAAACACAATAACCTATGACACAATAGGAAACCCGTTGCAGTATTATAACGGCAACGTTTTCACCTGGAAGCAAGGCAGAAGACTTGCTACTGTAAGCAACGGTTCGTTAAATGTTTCTTACGACTATGACGAAAACGGAATCCGTACAAGTAAAACCGTAAACGGTGTTGAACACAAATATATCCTCAACGGCTCACAAATAGTTGCTGAAACTTGGAGCAACCATATAGTTATATATTTGTACGATGAAATTGGCTCCCCTGTTGGTATGGTGTATCGCAACTCTTCCATGTCAGCAGGTGTATATGAAACATACTTCTTTGAGAAAAATATGTTTGGCGATATACTTTCTGTATATAATACAAGTGGCGTTAAGCAAGTTTCATATAACTACGATGCCTTCGGTAACTTCACACAAACCGTTCACGTTTCGGGAACTAAAGCAACGTATAACTGCCTTCTCTACAGAGGTTATTATTACGATTCGGAAACAGAATTCTATTACCTCAATAGCCGTTACTACGATCCTAACACTTGTAGGTTTATTAGTGCGGATGGCTACGTTTCTACAGGACAAGGCTTGCTGGGATACAATATGTTCGCGTATTGTAACAATAATCCTGTGATGTATGTTGATCCAAATGGAGACATCGGATTTCTTGCAGGCGCTTTTTTAGTGGGTGTATTGTTAACTGTACTAATGATCCCCGCATCTTCGGATTTGTCAGAAGAATTTGAAAATGCAGCTAGAGAAAAGTATAATGAAGAAACGATAAATATCGTAGATTCTCACGATAAAGTTGTCGAAGGAAAGGTAAACGTTATAGTTAAAACAACTGGATATAATGAAGAAAACCCTAATATAATAATAATGGAGTCACATCGTATCCGAGATGAATATGAAATGGAAGCTATTATTGATTATATAATGTCTCATGAAATGTATGACTCTTCTATATTTAAGAGAAGTAAAAATTCATATATATATGAATGGGTTGCGCATAATTTCGCTTATGATTTCGGAAATGAAGCCCATAAAAATAGCGCAAAAAATGTTGATCTAGATGAAAAAGACGATGATATTTTAAAGTACGCAATTATTTATTATGCACAATGTCTTTTTCCGTTGAGTTTTTAAGCGAGAGGAAGTTGTTTATGAAGAATTGTATGAAGAAAATAATTTTATATAATTTGTTGTTTTTGATTTTTACCGCAAGTGAATTTTTGATTCATTACGTGCTATTGTATGTTCAACAAATGGAACAAAAAGACTTGTTTTACGGAATAATTCTTTCAAATTTTTGGGTGATCCCTTTTTCTGTCTTGTTTTTTTCCTATCCTTTAATTGTGATAAAGCTTAATGAAAAAATTTTTTTAAAAAATATACTAACTCAAAGAGAAAAAAACATATCACTTATTTTAATAGCTTTATTTGGAGTCGTGATTTTTCTTATAGATAAAAAATGCGATATTGTTAATAAGGTGTGCGATAACTATTTTTATGTAGATTATTCTTTTACTACAAATTTTTATATGTGTTCTATTTTAAGAGTGCGAATTTTGTTAACAAGTCTAATAGCTTTCTGTTGTTGCGGGTCTCGTGACAGTGGGAGACAGAGGGAGACGGGGGACGGTTGGAAACCACTGAAACAATCTGAATCTGATAGGGGACGGTTCTCTCTGACAGGGGACGGTTCTCTGTCAGAAAATGAGGGGTGAACGTTTTTAATATTGACATGGTATAATAATAATGCTAAAATGGTAAAGGGTGATAAAAAATGCCAAGAAAAGCACGAAAAAAAGCAAATAGTAAAACATACCATGCGATGATAAGAGGTATAAACCGACAGCAAATCTTCGAAGACGAAGAAGACTATAACACTTTTATCAAGATACTTGAAGACGTTCAGCAAAAAAGCAAATTTGAATTATTCGCATACTGCTTAATGGGTAATCACGTCCACTTGATGATAAAAGAGGGCGAAGAAAACATAGAAACAATATTCAAGCGAATTGGTGGGAAGTACGTATATTATTACAACACAAAATATGAAAGAGTAGGTCATTTGTTCCAAGATAGATTTAAAAGTGAACCTATTGACACGGATTCATATTTTATGGTTGTGTTACGATATATACATCAAAACCCTGTAAAAGCTGGGATATGTCCTATCGTTGAGGATTACCCATATAGCAGTTATGCAGAGTTTAAGCAAAAGGCAAAAATGATAAATACAGAATATGTTTTTAGCATACTGCCAAAAGAAGAATTTTTTGAATATGTGAACGCTCCCAACGATGACGTTTGTCTTGAAATAGAAACAGAACAGCGAAAAGCCGTAACGGACAAGCAAGCAAAGAAAATAATCAAAAAAATTTCAGGCTGGGTTTGGTCTGACAGTGATTTGGTCTGACAGGGGACGGTTCTCTGTCAGATTTCAACTCATAAAATTCACAAAAGAATAGCAAATTCAGGGGACGAACTGTTGTTTGAAAATATGTTCTAAATTGCTATAAACGTGAGTTTAAGCCGTTTATAAATACACTTTCGGACAATTCAGTTTCAGACACAGAACCGTCCCCTGTCACACAGTAAATACTCAACGGTTCGCAAATCGTTGCAGAAACTTGGGGTAACCAAATTGTTATATATTTGTATGACGAATTAGGTTCTCCCGTAGGTATGGTATACCGTAACTCTACCATGTCAGCAGGTGTATATGAAACATACTTCTTTGAAAAGAATATGTTTGGCGATATCCTTGCTGTATATAATACGAGTGGCGTTAAGCAAGTTTCATATACCTACGATGCATTCGGTAACTTCACGCAAACCGTTCACGTTTCGGGAACTAAAGCAACGTATAACTGCCTTCTCTACAGAGGTTATTATTACGATTCGGAAACAGAATTCTATTACCTCAACAGCCGTTACTATGATCCCGTAACTTGTAGGTTTATTAGTGCTGATGGGCAGCTTACAATCGAAGGAGATTTAATAGGATTAAATCTTTTTGCATATTGTGGAAATAATCCTGTTAATAGAATTGATCCTACCGGAGAAGCTTGGTTGCATTGGGTATTGGGTGCTGCTGTAGCTGTTGCGGCGGCTGCAATCACTGCAGCTACGCTAGGGGCTGCTGCACCAGCAGCTATATGTACATTAACACAAGTAGGACTATCTATGGGAGCGAGCTATGCAGTCGCTAGTACAGCTGCAACGGTTGCTGTTACTGCAACTGGAATGGCTGCATCAATGTATGCCGGAGATATAGCATATTCAGCAGTTACTGGAGAAAGCTTCCTTTTAGACACAATATTCCAGGGCAATACTGATGCATATAATGCCGGATTGGCTATAACAAGTTTTACCACAGCGGGAATGCTTGAATTGGCGTCACAAAGTCCAGGGGTTTGCTTTGTGGCAGGTACGTGACAGGGGATCTCTCTGACAGGGGACGGTTCTCTGTCAGATTTCAACTCATAAAATTCACAAAAGCAATTCTGACAGGGGACGGTTCTCTGTCAGAAAATGAGGATTGAATAATAATCTGACAGAGGACGGTTCGAAACCGCTGAAAAAGTGAGGTTTTAAGCGGATTTTCTGCTCCGTCCGACGTCAAATTCCTAAAATTCAATTTCAAAGTCCAAAAACTTTGAAAAATGCCAAAAAACGCTGTGGTGGGCGAGGTTTTCTCGCTCACTATGGTAAGGCAGAAGGTCAACTTTAAAACGCTTTGATGATTGCATTAAAAACGTCAGCGTGATATACTCGTGTGACGAGTCGGGTGTGCTGACGAATGTGCTTGAGTGTGGGATAAACGCTGGTAAAGCATACTATTCCGCAGGGTATTTATATGATGCCCTGAACATAGTTGGGGGAATGAATTAAAAGATAAGGCGGGCTGTTGAAGTAGCAACGAAAAATTTTGCTATTTCAGCAGCCCGCTTTTTGAAAATTTAAATTTATTCAAATTTTTGGCTTTTTCCTGATTAAACTCTCACGCTTATCTCCCCGAAGGACAAATTTTCCGTTTCGCCATTTTCGTATTTAACGAGGAGGTTACAATTTTCGTCTATATCCAAAGCGAGAGCTTTTTTCACGGAATCTCTTTTATGAACAGAGATTTCTTTCCCTAAAACAACGCTCTTTCTTTTATATTCTTCTATGAAGCCTTTGGAGTAAGAAAAGAAATTATTTATAATCTTTGCAATTATTTCGTTTCTTGCGTTATCTGCAGGTGAGTCGAAAACGCTTCCAGCTATATTCTTTATCTCCTCGGGGAAACCTTCATTGGGAGGATAAACGTTTATACCGATGCCTACAATGATATATTCAGTTTTTCCGTTTTCTACTCCCGCTTCAGCCAAAATTCCGCAAACCTTTTTTCCGTCTTTCAGTATGTCGTTGACCCATTTTATGCCGAATTTTTCTCCCGATACTTCTTCTAAAGCATTACAAACCGCAACTGCGGTATAAGCTGTGAGAAGTCCTGTGTCTGTTTTTTCATCGGGACGGATAAGTAAGCTCATGTATATTCCGCTGTGTGAGGGGGAATAAAATTGTCTTCCCAGCCGTCCTCTTCCTGCTTTTTGGTTTTCTGCGATTACCACCGTTCCCGTTTCAGCTCCCGCTTTTGCCAGCTCTTTAAGGTCGAGATTCGTTGAATCGGTTGTTCCGTGAATGGTGAGGGTTGCTTTGACCTTCAAAAGCTTTTCTATATATTCAGCGTTTATTCTGTCATTTGTCATTTAAGTATTCGTCCTTTTTCAAGAAAAATCTTATTTTTTGTATTATAATCTATTTTTTGTTTCAATTCAATATGTAAGTTGAAAAATTGGGTTGACTTTTTTGGATGGAAGTGGTAAAATGTGTCCGTTAGATTATGGACGTTGGAGCGTCCGAGAAAAAATTATAGAGGTGCATTATGAAAAAATACCCTGTTGCGTTACAGCTTTATTCCGTTCGTGATTTCTGCGAACAAGATTTTGAAGGAACTATCAAAAAAGTAAAAGACATGGGCTATGACGGCGTTGAATTTGCAGGAACGTATGGCAGAGATGCAAAAGCTCTCGCTGAATACTGCAAGAGCATCGGAATTGTTCCCATTTCTGCACACGTTGCATATGCAGAATTGATGTCCAACGTTCCCGCTGTTGTTAAGTATTATGCAGAGATTGGCGTTAAATATATCGCTATTCCTTATCTTGCAGAAGATGACCGTCCTTGCAAAAAGAACTACGACGAACTTCTCAAAAACATTAAGGTAATTTCCGCAGAATGTAAAAAATACGGTATTGAACTTGCTTATCATAACCACGATTTCGAATTTGAGGTTGTTGACGGAGTATACGCTCTTGATAAGCTTTATACAGATCTTACTCCCGACGAACTCAAAACAGAGCTTGACCTTTGTTGGGTAAACGTTGGCGGTGAAAACCCCTCAACTTATATCCTCAAATATTCCGACAGAGCACCTATTGTTCATTTCAAGGATTTCGCTGGTAAGGCAAATGGCAAAATGTACGCTCTTATCGGTGTTGACGATGATGCTGATACTTCCGAAAAAACTGATTCTCCTTTCGAGTTCAGACCTGTTGGAAAAGGCTATCAGAAATTCCCTGAAATTCTCGAGTCCGTTAAGAAATGTAACACAGAATGGATCGTTGTTGAACAGGATCAGACAAGCATGGGTCTTTCTTCTCTTGAATGTGCAGAAGAAAGCATCAAGTATCTTAACACCATTAACAAATAATTACGGGTATTATGGAAAAAATAAGAGTAACTGTCTGGAATGAGTTCAGACATGAAAAAATGGAAGATTCCGTAAAGTCGGTTTATCCCGATGGAATTCATAAGGTTATTGCAGATTTTCTTGAAAGTGACGGCTTTTTGGTGAGAACTGCTGTTCTTGATGATGATCACTGCGGAATAACGGATGAATTGCTTGAGAATACGGACGTTCTTATCTGGTGGGGTCATATGGCACATCATGAAGTTCCGGACCATATTGCCGCAAAGGTAAGGGATGCTGTTCTGAAAGGAATGGGAATGGTATTTCTTCATTCGGGGCATCATTCAAAGCCTTTCCGACTTCTTATGGGAACGACCTGCAATCTTTCATGGAGAGAGCATGGCGACAGAGAACGTTTGTGGGTTGTAGACCCTTCTCATCCTATTGCAAAAGGTATTGACAGATATGTGAATATTCCACATGAGGAAACCTATGCAGAGCCTTTCGATATTCCCGAACCCGAAAAGCTTGTGTTTATCGGCTGGTACGATGGGGGAGAGGTTTTCAGAAGCGGATGCTGTTACCATAGAGGAAACGGAAACATTTTCTATTTCCAACCTGGTCACGAAACGTTCCCGACTTATAAAATCCCCGAAATTCAGACGATAATCAAAAACGCAGTAAGATGGGCTGCTCCCGTTTACAGGGTGAATGAGCTTGTTTGCCCCAATATAGAAAAGCTTACTGACTGATAGAGGAGAAAATTATGAAATTATCTGTTTTGACAGTTCCCCTTCAGGGCGTTTCCGCTGACGAGGCTTTCAAATACTTAAGTTCTCTCGGTGTGGAAGCCGTTGAATTGGGAACAGGCGGTTATACAAATCATAACCATTGTAACCCCGATATTCTTTTGAACGATGAAAGCAAAATCGATGCCCTCAAAGCATCTCTTGACAAATACGGCTTGGAAATAAGCGCGCTTTCTTGTCATGGAAACCCCGTTCATCCCGATAAAGCTGTTGCAAAGGAATATCATGACGTTTACGTTAAAACCTGCAAGCTTGCAAAGAAGCTTGGAGTTAAAACTGTAGTTACTTTCTCAGGTTGTCCCGGCGACAGCGAAAACTCGATCCGTCCCAACTGGGTAACTATTTCATGGCCTCCCGAATATGGCGAGACTTTGGATTATCAGTGGAACGACGTTCTTATTCCTTATTGGAAATCTGCTGCAGAAATAGCAAATGAAAACGGAGTTGAAAAAATCGCTTTCGAAATGCATCCAGGCTTTTGCGTTTATAACCCTGCAACAATGCTCAGACTCAGAGAAGCTGTAGGACCTATCCTTGGCGCAAACTTTGACCCTTCACATCTTATATGGCAGGGTATGGATCCTGTCGCCGCTCTTAAAGAGCTTAAAGGCGCAGTTTATCATTTCCACGCTAAAGATACAAAGGTTGATCCTTATAATAAGGCGAAAAACGGTGTTCTTGATACAGGTAAATACGGTGACCTTTCCGACAGAAGCTGGGTGTTCAGAACCGTTGGTTACGGTACAGATATGAATGCTTGGAAGGATATTATGTCAACGCTCCGCCTTATCGGATATGACGGTGCAGTAAGCATTGAACATGAAGATGGACTTATGTCAATAAAGCAGGGTCTTGAAAAAGCTATAGCCTTTATGAAAGAGGTTATGATAACTGAAAAACCTGCTGAAATGTGGTGGGCGTAGGAATTTAATTCGGAATGCGGAATTCGGAATTCGGAATAATGGGCTAACGTTAAACGCATTAGGCGGTATAAATTCATATTTCAGAATAATAAATCGCTCGGTTCGGGGTTATACCTTGAATCGAGCGATTTCTGATTATATGACTATAATTTAATTATACCGTTTTATAATATTTTTTCGACCGAAGTGAGAAAAATTTCCATAATTCCGCATTCCGAATTCCGAATTACGCATTGACAAATTGCCCTTGACATTTAGAAAAAAATGGGTTATAATTACTATGTTTAAATATGCGACATTTTAAGGAAAGGTGTTTTTTGTAATGAGCAGTTTTATAAATTTTGAAAACGCAAATAACTTACTTAATGCAGAAATTGATTTTTCAAATAAAGTGAGCGGACTTAAACCTTCCGCTATACGTGAAATATTCAAATCTCTTTCAGACCCTGAAATGATATCCTTTGCCGCGGGTAACCCTTCGCCTCTTTCTTTCCCTACAGAGCAAATTAAGGAAATTGCAGGCGATATCTTTACAAACAGACCTGTTGAGGCTTTGCAGTATAGCATAACCGAAGGATATCCAAAATTGAGAACACAAGTTGAAGACCGTCTCAAAAGTAAATTCGGAATCAATATGGACGGTATGACTACAATTATTACAACGGGCGGACAGCAGGGTATTGACCTTACGGCAAAGGCTCTCTGTAACGAAGGAGATATTATCATTACGGAAAATCCTTCCTTTATCGGTGCGCTTAACGCTTTCAGAGCATATAACGTTGATATAAGAGGGGTTGACCTTGAAGACGATGGAATGAACCTTTGTCAGCTTGAAAAGATTCTTTCTGAAAACAAAAACGTTAAAATGATTTATACTATTCCTACCTTCCATAACCCGGGCGGAATTACAGCTTCCGTTGAAAAAAGAAAAGCGGTTATAGCCTTGGCGGAAAAATACGGTGTAATAATTCTTGAGGATAACCCATACGGAGAATTGAGATTCTCAGGCGAAGACGTTCCAACTATGAAATCCCTTGATAAAAACGGAGTTGTGGTTTATTGTTCTTCGTTCTCAAAGATTCTTTCCGCAGGTATGAGAGTAGGTTTCCTTTGCGGAAGAAGCGATATAATTCAGAAGGTTGTTGTTGCAAAGCAGGTAAACGACGTTCATACGAATATTTTCTTCCAGCTTCTTGCTTCTGATTTTATTTCCAAATATAGCTTGGACGACCACATAAAAGGTATCAGAAAGCTTTATTTTGATAAATGTTCACTTATGCTTTCTGAAATGGATAAGCATTTCCCCAAGCATATCAAATATACCCGTCCCGAAGGTGGACTTTTCATCTGGGTAACTATGCCAGAAAAATACGATGCGGATTTGTTCGCAAAAGAGGGCGTTGCTTCAAAAGTTGCCGTAGTTTCGGGTACTGCATTTACTCCAAAGCAGGGTGATAAGAGCTCATCTTTCAGAATGAATTATTCCACTCCCTCTGACGAGCAGATAATTTTGGGTGTAGAAAGACTTGGAAAGCTTCTTGAAAGGTACGAATAAAAATGGATAAGAATATAAATTCCACAGAGAAAAAGAAAGTTATATTTTCGGGCATACAGCCCTCGGGAAATCTTACTATTGGTAATTATATCGGTGCTGTAAGAAACTGGATCGATTTGCAGAATGAATATTATTGCTATTTCTGCGTTGTTGATCTTCACGCTATAACCGTAAGACAAGTTCCCGCAGATTTAAGAAAGAGAACTAAAGAGGTTCTTGCAATTTATCTTGCCGCAGGAATTGACCCCGAAAAGAACGTTATGTTTGTACAGAGTCATGTTCCAGCCCATGCAGAATTGGCTTGGGTGCTTAATTGCTATACTATGTTCGGTGAGCTTTCCAGAATGACACAGTTCAAGGATAAAAGCCGTCTCCATAGCGATAATATCAACGCAGGTCTTTTCACGTATCCCGTTCTTATGGCGGCTGATATTCTTCTTTATCAGACAGACCTCGTTCCCACGGGACAGGATCAGAAACAACATATAGAGCTTGCACGCGATATTGCAAACCGTTTTAATGCGGTTTATAGTCCTACGTTCGTTGAACCTCAACCGTATATTCCGAAAACAACGGCAAAAATTATGTCCCTTTCCGACCCAACGAAGAAAATGAGCAAATCAGATTTCGGCGGCGGAAGCGTTGGTATTCTTGATTCAAGAGATGATATAATAAGAAAGATAAAGAGAGCCGTTACCGATTCGGGTTCAGAGGTTTGCTACGGAGAGGGAAAAGATGGAATAAACAATCTTCTCAATATATATACGGCTTTCAGCGGAAAAACACCTGAAGAAGCCGAAAAGGAATTTGCAGGCGTTGGCTACGGCGTTTTCAAAGAAGCTGTAGGCGAAACAGTTGCTGATTCTCTTAAAGAAATACAGGAAAAATTCAAAATGTATATGGATGATAAGGATTTTCTCGACGGACTTATGGAGAAAAATGCAGAAATTGCATATTCCAATGCCAGAAAAACGCTTAGCAAGGTATACAGAAAAGTTGGTTTCTATCATCCTTAATATTGAGTTTACCTTGATTGATTACACTATTCGGAGGAAAAACTGTGTCAAATAAAAAAGCGGATTATAACGATCAGACTATAGTCGCCCTTAAAGGCGCGGACCGTGTCCGTAAACGCCCTGCGGTTATTTTTGGCTCGGACGGTATTGAGGGATGCGAGCATTCCTTCTTTGAAATCCTTTCAAACTCCGTTGACGAGGCGAGAGAAGGCTATGGAAGCACTATAAACGTAACCGTTGATAAAGACGGAGTTATGAGCGTTGAAGACTTCGGCAGAGGCGTTCCTATGGATTGGAACGAAAACGAACAGCAGTATAACTGGTTCCTTATCTTCTGCGAAATATATGCGGGCGGAAAATATAATAATGAAGACGGTGGGGCTTACGAGTATTCCTTGGGTCTTAACGGTCTCGGTGCTTGTGCAACACAGTATGCTTCCGAATTTATGGAGGTCGTTTCCTGCTCAAAGGGTGTGAAATCCTCCGTTAAGTTCAGAAAAGGTGCTCCCGTAACGGAGCTTGAAAAAGAGCCTTGTGCAAGAAACAAAACGGGAACTTTTATAAAATGGAAACCTGACAGAGAGGTTTTCACCGATACGGATATCCCTCTTGAATTTTTCAGAAACACCTTGAAAAAACAAGCTGTTGTAAATAACGGATTGAAGTTCACTCTGAAATATGAGATGAAAAACGGTGAAACCTTTAAGGAAGAATATTTTTACGAGCAGGGAATCACAGACTATATAAAGGAAATAGTAGGTGATACAGCTCTTAATGAGCCAGTTCTCTATACTGCCGAGCGTATGGGCAGAGACAGAGACGACAAAAAGGATTATAAGCTGAAAATAAATTTCTCCTTTGCTTTTTCAACGGAAGCCGCTAAAATCGAGTATTATCACAACTCATCGTTCCTTGAACATGGCGGTTCTCCCGATAAAGCAACCCGTTCCGCTTTCGTCAGTTCTTTTGATAAATGTATCAAGAATATGCCCAAAAGTAACAAGAACGAAAGCAAAATAACGTTCAGCGATATTGAAGAATCATTGGTTCTTGTTGTAAATTCCTTCTCAACTCAGACATCCTACGAAAACCAAACGAAAAAGGCAATAACGAATACCTTTATAACAAAAGCAATGACGGATTTCTTTTCCAAAACGTTGGAGGCTTTCTTTGCAGAGCATCCCTCGGAAACGGAAAAAATCTGTAACCGCATACTTATAAATAAAAGAAGCAGAGAATCTGCGGAGCATTTAAGACGTGACGTTAAGAAAAAGCTTACGACCACTCTTGATATAAACAATACGGTAGAAAAGTTCGTTCCATGCAGAAGCAAGGACCCTGAAATTTGCGAGCTTTATATAGTTGAGGGTGATTCCGCTATGTCAAGCTGTAAAACTGCAAGAAACTCCGAATTTCAGGCAATAATGCCCGTAAGAGGTAAAACCTTCAACTGTCTGAAGGCTAATTCTCTTGAAAAGATTCTTCAAAGCGATATTATAACTGATTTGCTGAAGGTTATCGGTTGCGGTGTTGAGATAAAAGGGAAGGGAGCGAGTAAGTTTGCCGCTTTCGATATGAAGCTTTTGCGTTGGAATAAGATTATTATCTGTACCGATGCAGACGAAGACGGATACCATATCAGAACCCTTATTCTGACTTTGTTTTATACCTTGCTTCCAACTCTTATCAAAGAAGGAAGAATATATATTGCAGAAACGCCTCTTTTCGAGATAGTTTCAAAAGAAAAGTCCTATTTCGCATATAACGAAGCGGAAAAGGTTCAGATCCTCGAAGAGCTTGGTAACGCAAAATATACAATTCACCGTTCAAAAGGCTTGGGTGAAAACAATGCGGATATGATGTCCCTCACCACTATGGCACCAGAAACGAGAAGACTTGTGAGAATCATACCTTCCGATAACGAGGAACATACGGACTTTTTGTTCAATGCTCTCCTTGGAAGCGATATCGATTCAAGAAAAGAATATATATCAAAGCATGGAGCAAAGTACGTGGATATGGCGGACGTGTAGCAAAAACTTCGTTTTTGCAATGAAATCCGAAACTGCGTTTCGGGTGAAATCCGCTTTCGCGGATGAAATGTTGGCTTTGCCAACGTGAAGTTTTTGACTTCGTCAAAAGTTATGGTAGCTTTCCTCGCTTCTCTCGAAAAGCATTTATATAAAATATTTTTCGAAACGAAGTGAGAAAAATTTCCTTCCCTCCTGCCTTCTGCCTTCTGCCTCTTGCCTCCTGCCTGAGCGTAGCGGCCTGCCTTGCTGAAGGCAATTAAATTTAATGTAAAGGAAAAGGATATGGCAAAAAGAAAAAAGCCGATGCCTAAATTTGTTGAGGCGGCGGTTGAAAATATAGAGGTAACAAACGTTCTGGAAAAGAATTTTATGCCATACGCCATGAGCGTTATCATTTCCAGAGCTATTCCCGAAATAGACGGCTTCAAGCCTTCCCAAAGAAAGATTCTTTATACAATGTATAAAAAAGGCTTGCTCGGCGGAGCGTTTGCCAAATCAGCTATAGTTTCGGGCGCGGCAATGGTTTATAACCCTCACGGTGATGCCGCTAACTATGAAACAATGGTGAGACTCACCAAAGGCAGAGAATCTCTTCTCCATCCTTTTGTTGATTCTAAAGGAACTTTCGGTAAACATTACTCCGATACGCCTTGTGCCGCTTCACGTTATACCGAAGTAAGGCTGATGAAATTCTGCGAGGAGATTTTCGGAGGTATTGACCGTGATTCCGTGGATTTTGTACCTAACTTTGATAACACGGAAACCGAACCTACAATATTGCCTGTAAGCTTTCCTAATATACTTGTGTCTCCAAACTCGGGTATTGCCGTAAGCCTTGCAAGTAATATCTGTTCCTTCAACCTTGGGGAAATATGTGACGTAACCACGGCTTATCTGAAAAATGAGAAAATAACTATCGACGAGGTTCTGGACATATTGAAAGCTCCCGATTTCTCAACGGGAGGACTTCTCATCTATGACAGAGAAAAGCTGAAGGAAATATATCAAACGGGTAAAGGAAGCTTTAAGGTAAGAGCAAAATATTCCTTTGACCCTTCTTATAACTGTATTGAAGTAACGGAAATTCCCTATACTACCACAGTTGAAAAAATAAGGGATTCCATTGTTGCTCTCGTCAAAAAAGGCTCGGTTCGTGATATAACTGACGTTCGTGACGAAATTGACATAAACGGTCTGAAGCTTACTATTGACTTGAAAAAGGGCGCAAATCCTGAAAAGATAATGGCAAAGCTTTTCAAATCAACGCCTCTTGAGGATTCATTCCCTTGCAATTTCAACGTGCTTGTGGGCGGTGTTCCTCGTCTTATGGGAATTACGGATATTCTCGAAGAATGGTGTGCATTCCGTGAGGAATGTCTGAGACGTGAATTTTTGTTTGAGCTTAACAAAAAGAGAGAAAAACTTCATCTTCTTTTCGGCTTGAAGGAAATTCTGCTTGATATTGATAAAGCTATAAGAATTGTCAGAAATACGGAAAACGATGCGGAAGTCGTTCCAAACTTGATGGCTGGCTTCGGAATAGATCAAGTTCAGGCTGAATACGTTGCTGAAATAAAGTTGAGAAACTTGAATAAACAGTACATCTTAAAGCGTCTTGACGAGATAGAAGATCTTGAAAAGCGTATAAACGAGCTTAATGAGCTTCTTGATTCGCCTAAAAAGATAAAGAAATATATAATAAAACAGCTCTCTAAAATAAAGGAAAAATATGCTATTCCCCGTAAGACCTTTTTCCTTACGGAAGTTGAGGAATACGTGGAAACGGCGGAGGATATTCCCGATTATCCCGTTGTTATGTTCCTTTCAAAAGAGGGATACTTCAAGAAATGCACACCTGCTTCTCTCAGAGGAAATGACGTACAAAGCTATAAAGAGGGAGATGAGCTTCTTTTCTCCCGCGAAACAACCAATAAAGCTTCCCTTATATTCTTTACAACAAAGGGGCAGGTTTATAAATCCCGCATGAATGATTTTACAGAAGTAAAGGCTTCTGCTCTTGGAGACTATATTCCTACCGCCTTGAATTTTGAGGATGGCGAAAGGGTTGTTGCAGGCTTCTGCATTGATAATTATGAAGGCGGGTATACACTTTTCTTCGAAAACGGAAAGGCTGTAAGAATCCCTGCAAAATCCTATGAAACTAAATTGAACCGTAAAAAGCTTTCTTCCGCTTTCTACGACGGTTCTCCTGCAGTTGCAATTTATCAGAGCGAAACGGCAAAGGAATACCTTATGCTGTCAGATGCAGGAAAAGCGCTTCTTGTCAAGGAAACACAAATTGTGGAAAAATCCACCAGATCTTCCATGGGTGCTTCCGTTATGACACTTAAAGGAAATCAAAAGGTTGAAAAGGTAACTCCTTACGACCCTGAAAAGAATAAACTTACGAAAGAATCCAAATACAGAAAGTCAAAGCTTCCCTCTGCGGGAGCTGCTTTCGAGGAACTGGAAGCAAAACAGCAAACGCTGTTTTAGCAATGAAAGGAAATAATTTTGACTGACGCAAAAACTAAAAGCAGTAATTATATAATATATATGATACTCGTCGTTGCAATAGGCGTAATAACCGCATCTACGGGAGATATTTCCCAGACAATGCTTTCTGCTGCAGCAGGCGGCGGTCTCTTTGCCGCTTTATGTATGACGAAGCGGAAAATATGGGCTTCTCTTATACCCGTTATAGCAACGCCTGGAATTGTCTACCTTATGACTCGAAGTCTTGACTGTACGGCTTTGTCCTTGTCATTTTTGCCAGTAGGTCTTTTGGTATATTATGGAATGGCGAAAAAGCTTTCCAGAATGCAGACAGTAATCAGAGTTTTAGGTGTTATGCTTTTGTTTTACGGGGCTGTTCAGGCGGTATACGTTTACGTACTTTTCGGCAGTCTTACCCCTGAAACCATTTCAAAATTCGTTGAATTGAATCTTGATGTGTTCAGAATATTCTACTCACAGTTGAGAGAGTTCTATATAGCAAATGGACTGGAAATAGACAAGCTTTTCACAGAGGAGCTTATTGAACACGTAATCGAAGAAACGAGAGTTATGTGGTTTGGATACGCATTGGCTGCTTTTGGAGTTTTGGGATTCGTTTCAACAGCTATTGCAAAGGCGTTATGCAAAAAAGAAGGAGCTTTCCCAAAAGAATGCGGAGATTGGAAACTGGTTTTTTCAAAAGTCGGTGCGTTGGTGTTCATTTTTGCATATATTGCAGGAAACCTTTACTCATCTGAAACCGAAGGACTTTATCTTGCATTTGCTATAAATGCAATATGCTTCGGTCTTTCACCAGCAGTTCTGTATATGGGAGCATCAAAAATTCTTGGGAAAATCCGTGCATCAAAGAGAACGAGTGCATTGATAACGTTCCTCATAGCTATATCGGTTTTCGGACATTACGTTTTACTCTTTATGCTTATTGTGGGAATATATGTAACTCTTACCTATGAAGAAAAAGATGCGGTGAGTCCTACTGAAGAAAAATAAAAAAGTTTAAATTCGAGGAAAATTTATGGGATTGAATCTGAAAAATAAATTGTCTCCCGAAAAATTCAATATTATCGGCTTGCTTGTAATGCTTCTGGTAATATCATCCATAGCAACTACGTTTGATTTTGTTCTTGGAATTATTTGCTTTGTTTCCACTTTTATATCCGTTGCAATTTCCTGCTTCGTTCTTTTATGGGGAAACAAAAAAGGCGTTCTTGAATATACAAGAAGCTTCAGTGAAAAATTTGCCAAACGAAGCCATGATGTTTTTCTGGTTGTTGACGAGGATGACAGAATAGTATGGAAAAGCGGGTCTGCCGATTCGTATTTCAATATAAATATGCCTCTTAAGCCAACGCTTGCGCAAATAACCAGCGGTGAGCTTTCCGCTTTGAGACTTATTGATTACGTTAAGGCAAACGGCAGCGAGCCGATGATTTTAAATCTGGATGATATCTGTTTCAGCATCGTATCCCAAGCGGAAGTTATAAACGAAAAGAAATATATATTCATTTGCCTTTCCGATATAACAGAGCTTGAAGAAGCTAAATCATTGCTCAAATCAAGAGATTTGGCTGTGGCATATGCCATGATTGACAACGCTTCGGAAGCTATGGTTTACGTAAGCGAAAAAGGACGTGCAGATTCTCTGCGAATTTCTTCTGCATTGAGTTCATGGGTTCAGTCTGTAAACGGAATCATAAGAGAATACGACAGAGATAAATATATAATATTTTTTGAAGCCGGACAGCTTGAAACGCTCATAAAGGACAGATTTTCCTTTATGGATAATATAAACACATCTCCTGCAGATGCTTTTGAGATAAATCTTACTCTTTCCCTTGGCGTTGCATACGTTGAAGGAACGTTGGCTGAAAAAGAGGAAGCGGCACAGTCTGCTCTTGAATTGGCACTTCAACGCGGCGGTGCGCAGACGGCTGTTAAAACCAAGGAAGGAACGTATTCCTTCGGTGGACGTGTGAGATCTGTTCAAAAGCAGACGAAAATACGTTCACGTGTTGTAGCAAGTAAGCTTGTGTCTCTCGTTTGTAACTCTTCAAACGTTATTATAATGGGACATAAAAACGCAGACTTTGACAGTATCGGTTCTTGCGTTGGACTTGCCAGACTTTGTATGCATTGCGGAGTTAAAGCCAATATTGTTGTAAACTTCAAGGATAAAGATGCAAAGGCGGCTATGGAGCATTTGGGCGATGCTTATTCGGAAATATTCGTTGATTCCATAACGGGTCAGGATCTCATAAAGCCCGAAACTCTTGTTATCGTTTCCGACGTGAGCAATCCTTTGATATTTGAATGTTCGGAAATTGTTGATAATGCGAAAGCATTCGTTATTATAGACCACCACAGACAAACGAAGGAATTTGAGAAAAAGCCGGATATATCATATATTGAGCCGACGGCATCTTCCGCTTCCGAGCTTGTTTGTGAAATATTGGAACACGTTATGCCTCCTGAGTCAACCTTGAAGGAGGAAGCGGATTTGCTGTATACGGGTATTCTTCTTGATACACAGAATTTCAGCAGAAATACAGGTGTTCGTACTTTTGGTGCGGCAATATTCCTGAATAACATAGGCGGTAATATGGAGCGTGGCAGAGATATGTTGAAAGCAGATGCTTCTGAGTATAAAAAGCTTGCATCCATTCAGTCAGGCGTTACCGTATATAAATCCGTATACGCCATAACCGTTTATGAAAACGATGAATATAGCGAAAATAACCGTGTTATTGCCGCTAAAGCGGCGGATAACCTTTTGGGTATTGAGGGCATTAAAGCCACGTTTGTTCTTACAGCCGTTGATGGCGGGGTTCATATTTCAGCCCGTTCCGACGGTTCTGTAAACGTTGCCTTGCTTCTTGAATCCATAGGCGGCGGCGGACATTTTAATATGGCAGGAGCAAGACTTGAGAACGTGAGCATGGAAAATGCGGTTTTAGAGCTTAAGGATGCCATAGAAAAATACGAAAAATAATTGAGATATAAGGAGAGTGCGATATGAAGGTATTATTACTTCAGGATGTTAAAGCACAAGGCAAAAAAGGAGAAGTTATAACCGTTTCCGACGGATATGCAAAGAACTTCCTTTTCCCTAGAAATCTTGCGAAGGAAGCAACTGCGCAGGTGTTAAGCGAGGTTAAAGCGAAGAACGATTCTGCCGCATACAAAAAGGAAACAGAGCGCAAAGCAGCGTTGGAGCTTGCAGAAAAAATAAATGGTTCTTCCATAACCTTTAAAACTACGGGTGGTTCTGATGGCAGACTTTATGGTGCCGTTACAACAAAGGACGTTTCTGATAAAATCAAGGAACAGCTTGGAATAACTGTTGATAAAAAGAAAATTGCTTTAAGCGATAACATCAAGAGAACGGGAGAATATACGGTAAAACTCAAGCTTTATCCCGAAATAAGCGCAGAGATCAAAATAATAGTTGAAGCGTAAGGTGGAAATATGGATTCCCAAATCAATTCGACCATAGGTTCATTGAAACAAATGCCCTATTCCCTCGAAGCAGAGCAAGCGGTTTTAGGTGCAATACTTACCAATCCCGAACTGATAGAGCAAGTCCCACAGTTGAGGGCAGACGATTTTTATCTCGATCAGCACAAGGTTATTTTTGAGGCAATGTTTGACCTTGCTTCAACGTCAAGACCTATTGACCCTGTCCTCATCCTTGAAGCACTTGAAAAGAGTAAGCATTATGAAGGTCCGGACGCTGTCAAGTATCTGAAAATGCTCATAGATTCCTCTGCATATGCGGGAAACGTTACGGAATATTCCGATATAATCCGTGATAAAGCTGTGTTGAGAAGGCTTATTGATGCATCCCGTGCAACTTCTGACGAGGCGTATTCGGGAGCTGATGATGTTGATGCTATCCTTGACAGAGCTGAACAGCGACTTCACGATATTTCCAACGAGAAATATAACACAAATTTCGTTCATATAAAGCAGGCGATTCGTGAAAATTACGATATATGGGGCGTTTTAAGGAACAATCCCGATGCATTTTCGGGAACAAAAACGGGATATTCCGATCTGGATAATTATATCGTTGGCATGAACCCCGGTGACCTTATAATAGTTGGTGCACGTCCTGGTATGGGTAAAACCACCTTTTGTATGAATTTGGCAGTTAACGTGGCGAAATCCTATAAAGAGGGAACAGAACCACCTGACGTTGCTGTGTTTTCTTTGGAAATGCCTCCTCAACAGCTTGCATCC
Organism: Oscillospiraceae bacterium; assembly: GCA_015064625.1. Lineage (GTDB taxonomy): Bacteria > Bacillota > Clostridia > Oscillospirales > CAG-382 > SIG653. The sequence goes on from SVRW01000003.1 coordinate 35,251, forward strand.
CGAATGCTCGCTGGAGAAGCTCTCGTTGACCATCATAAGTTGAGAACAGGTGATATGACCGACGATGAATGGAAAAAGTTGGCTCAAGCCGCTTCCGTTCTTGCAAAAACCAATATTCTTATAGATGAAACTTCAAATATTACCGTTATGAATATGAGGTCCAAGTTGAGAAAGCTGAAAAATTTAAAGCTTGTTATAATCGACTACTTACAGCTTATGCATACGGAAAAACATTCCGATAACAGAGTCCTTGAAATCGGTGAAATAACGAGAGGTCTTAAGCTTATGGCGAAGGATTTAGGGGTTCCCCTTGTTCTTTGCTCACAGCTTCGCCGTGAACAAAGTGCTGCAGGGGGAAGATCGGGAAAATCCTTGCCACAGCTTCACGATCTTCGTGATTCAGGTTCAATCGAGCAGGATGCTGACGTTGTTCTTTTCCTGCACAGAGACAGCTACGGACAATACGGAGATAAGCCTGAAGGCGGTGAAGACGGAGCGCAAGAGGTAGCGACTACTGCCGTTATGGGTGAAAACGAAATTGAAATTGCAAAATGCATCGTTGCTAAAAACCGTCACGGTTCTACGGGAACGGTTAAACTTGCATGGCTTGCAAAGAATTACAGATTCGTGTCTGTGGAAAATCGTGGAGAATAACCATTGATACTAAAAAAAATAAACGGTTTCTTTGAGAAATACCAAATCAATTTAAAAAATAGAAATATCTGTGTTTGCTTGTCTGGCGGAGCAGATTCCGTTGCACTTTTATGTGCTTTGTGTCAGCTTCAGAAAAGGGAAGAATTTTTCCTTTCTGCTGTTCATGTCAACCATCATATAAGAGACGGTGAGGCGGATAGAGATGAACTTTTTTGCGTATCTATTTGTGAAAACAAAAAAGTGAAGCTCTATATTGAAAACGTTTATGCCGTTGAAGAATCCAGAAAAAGCGGTGAAGGTCTGGAGGAAACGGCGAGAAAGTTAAGATACGGCGTTTTTGAAAAGCTGAAGGAATCCGAAAATATAGATTTCTTCTTAACCGCTCACCATGCGAATGATACGGCTGAAACCGTTGTTTTTAACATTCTTCGTGGATGCGGAGTAACGGGTCTTGCTGGAATCCCTGCTGTGAGAGGCTTTTACCTAAGACCGCTTATAGAATGTACGCGGGAGGAAATACTTACGTTTCTCTCCGAAAAAGGTGAAAGCTACGTTGAAGACAGTACAAATAAGGATGAAGCTTATACGAGAAACTATATAAGACATACCTTGTTTGGTGACTTTTCAAGGGTCAATCCCGATTTTTTAAGTGCTATATTGAGACTTTCTGAAAGCGCAAAACAGGATGAAGACTATTTTGCTTGTGAGTTGGCTAAAATAGATGAAGAAACCGACCTGTCCGTTTTACACCCGTCCGTATCATCAAGAGCGATATGTAAGCGATATAGCGAAATATCAGCAGGTGAGGGGCTTTCTTCAGTACACGTTAAGCAGATAATTTTATGCTTATCGTCCAAGGAAGAAAAGAAATGCGATTTGCCCTTCGGAATAAAGGCATACGTTAAAGACGGCAGAGTGACTTTTTCAAAATCCGAAAGATTTGAAAAATGGGATGCAGGCGAAAAATTTCCAATTTCTTTAGGAGAGACGGTTCTGGAAAACGGAGTTTTGCTGAAGCTTTCCAAAGAATACGTAAAAATTGATAAATTTTCCGATTTTCCGTTGCAGATAGTGTTGGACGGTGACAAAATAAAAGGAAACCTATATGCAAGGAAAAGGGAACAAGGCGATAAAATACAATGCCGAGGCGTAAGACGAAGCGTAAGCAAGGAGCTTATGAATCTGAAAATACCGAAGCATATTAGAGACGCAATTCCCATAATATGTGACGACGAGGGCGTGGTTTTCGTGCCGTACGTTGGGGCGTGTGACTGGGTGTTTGCTAAAGAAAAGGTGATTTTTCCATTGTTGCTGACGGTGGAGATGAACTGAATACATTTTTAATTGATAAGCGGTAAAAAACGAAAGGAAAAAATCTGATGAAGGGCAGCCTTAAAACTTTAATTTTCTACGTTGTGGTTATAGTTGCAATTTTTGCTGTGTCTGTGTTTTTTATGGGTACAAAGCCCGAAAACCAACCCGTATACAGCGATATAATCACATATTTTGAAAAAGGAGAGGTAACGGAGTTTACCGTTGACCACACCAATATCCTTGAAATGAAGCTGAAGGATGGGAAAACCATTGAATATCAGCTGAGAGACACGAGAATGTTCATGGAGCATATAGAAGGTCATCTCGAAAACGTTAAATACGACCTTAAGGTAAAAGAACAGCAACCCTGGTGGGTTCAGTTCTTGCCTTATGTTATAATTATATTGGTTCTTGTTGCTGCTTGGACTTTCTTTATAAATAAGGTTTCCAAGGGCACGTCCAATACTGCAGGCGGGCCAGGAAGCGGCGGTCTTGGCGGCAGAATGAACAGCTTTACCAAAGCAAGAACCAAAATGGGAACAAGCGAAAAGGAAAAAGTCACCTTCAAGGACGTTGCAGGCGCAGACGAAGAAAAAGAAGAGCTTGAAGAAATCGTTGACTTCCTCAAAGCTCCAGAAAAGTTTTCTTCACTTGGTGCAAAAATTCCAAAGGGCGTTCTTCTTATGGGCTCTCCGGGTACTGGTAAAACCTTGCTTGCAAAAGCGGTTGCAGGTGAAGCAGGAGTTCCTTTCTTCTCAATTTCGGGTTCGGACTTCGTTGAAATGTACGTAGGCGTTGGTGCTTCCCGTGTTCGTGATCTTTTCGAAACGGCAAAAAAATCCGCTCCTTGTATCATCTTTATCGATGAAATTGACGCTGTCGGCAGACATAGAGGCGCAGGCTGGGGCGGCGGACATGATGAAAGAGAACAGACCTTGAACCAGCTCCTCGTTGAAATGGATGGCTTCGGAGGACAGGGCGGTGTTATCGTTATTGCCGCTACAAACAGACCTGATATATTAGACCCTGCACTTCTCAGACCTGGAAGATTTGACAGACAGATAGCAGTTAACGTCCCCGACATAAAGGGAAGAGAAGAGATATTGAAGGTTCACGCAAGAAATAAAAAGTTCGAAGAAGGCGTTAACTTCACAGAGGTTGCAAGAGCAACTGCAGGCTTTACGGGAGCGGACCTTGCAAACGTTCTTAACGAAGCGGCTCTCCTTGCCGTAAGAAAGGGAAAATCTTTAATTGGTATGACGGATATTGAGGAAGCTATTATAAAGGTTATGGTAGGACCTCAAAAGAAATCCCGTGCTATGAAGGAAGAAGAAAAACGTGCTACTGCTTATCATGAAGCGGGTCACGCCATAGTTTCAAAATTTTGCAAAACCCAGAACCCTGTTCAGCAGATATCCATTATTCCAAGCGGAAGAGCCTTGGGATATACTCTCAATCCTCCTACAGAGGATAGATACAGCGTATACAAGGGTGAATTGAAAGAAAAAATTGCAATGCTTCTTGGCGGCAGAGCCGCAGAGTCTCTCGTCCTTCACGATATCTCCGGCGGTGCTTCCAACGATATCGAAAGAGCAACGGATATTGCAAGAAAAATGGTAACCCAACTCGGTATGAGCGAAGAGCTTGGTCCTATTGTTTTCGGTACGGGACACGATGAGGTTTTCCTCGGAAAAGATTTCTCCAATTCAAGAAATTACAGCGAGGATATTGCTGCGAAAATTGATAAGGAAATCCATGATATCGTAACTGAAGCATACAACCTTGCTATAAATATCTTGAAAGAGCATATGGATAAGCTTCATTTCATCTCTGAATATCTCGTTAAAAATGAAATTATGGATGGGGAACAGTTCCTCCGTGCTTTCGACGATGATGCTACCTTTGAAGCTCTTGATGAGATAAAGGCAAGAAAAGAAGCAAAGAGCCGTGAAGAAAACGAGAAAAAAGCGGCTGAAAACAAAGAAGAAAAAGCGAAAGCTTCTGACGAATCCGAGGATTCTGAAAAAACGGAAGAAAAAAAGCTTGCAATATACCCCGATATTGAGGATGAGGAAGAAACTGAAAAATCCGAAAAAGACGGGGAGTAAACAACGTTTAATTCTTTGATAAGTACCATTTTTCTATAAAAGAACGGAGAAAAAATATGTACGAAGAACAAGATTTCGATAACGATACTCTGGATGAAAAACAGAAAAACAAAATCTATATAAAAATTATAGTTGCGCTTGCCGTGGTGGTTGTGCTTCTCGTTGTGGGAATGTTATTCTATATGCTTTATTCAAAGAATGACGGTGACAAGGAACAAAGCGAAGAATCAAAACAGAGTATTGAGAATTCCGCTTTGATTTCTGCGGACGTTTCCGAAGAATCTTTGGATGAAAGTATGGATATAACGGAAGAACCTTCAATCCCTTCTGAAGAATCTCTTGATTCTTCTGAGGTGGTTTCGGAAGAATCTTCGGAAGAAATATCCGAAGAACCTGACCATGGTTGGGTAATAAATCCTATGGGCTACACTTATCTGTATTACGGTGCAGGCTTTAATCAGTTCAATGGAACGAAAGCAACGGCAACGAAATACGCTGATGCTATGAATACCTTCATTTCCTCTGTAAGCTTCCCTGTGTATTCAATTATAGCTCCCACAGCTGTCGAATTTGTTGATATTCCTTTTGATATAAAGCAGTCGGATGATTTCTATAATTCCTCACAGAAAAACTTTATTTCATACGTTCAAGCAGGAACTACAGCAACAAGTATTGATGCTTATAAATCTATCGCTGAAAACGTTAAAGATCAGAAGCTTTATTTCAAGACTGATAAAAACTGGACAGCGGATGCGGCTTATCTTGCATACGTTGCATTTTGTGAGCAAACGGGCAATATTGCCGTTTCTAAAGAGGCTTATGAAATGGGAAGTTATACGGGTTATTTGGGTAATTTCTATAATGCAACCAATTCTGCTAAATTAAAGGAAAATGCCGACGTTGTGAACTATTATAAAATAGACGACGTGTATCCATGTTCTGTAACTATGTATATAGGTAAGTTGGCATACAAGGATAGAGCTTTGATATATACCCAGCTTTCAAACCCCACGTCCTATGCTAATTACGCTTTTCTTGGTGACAGGGGAGGAAGCTTCACCATAACCTCCGAAAATTCCGCATCGGAAAAATCCTTGCTTGTAATAGGGGATTCGTCAGCATTTGCATTCGTGCCATATCTTGTGGCAAATTACAGAAATATATATTTCGTTAATGCAGAAGCTTTTGACGGAAAAATGTCTGAATATCTTGCGGAAAAAACTGTTGATGAAGCGGTGTTCCTTTCATATGCATACAGTGCATCAAATCAGCAGTATCTTACCAGATTGAACAATATGTTCGCGTCAGCTGAGTAAATCAATCAAGATACGCAAATGGTATATCCCCGATTATAACCGTTTCCGCAATACAAACGTTTGTTTGAACGTTTATGTTGGATTCGGAAAATGGGGAAGCCAACTTAACGCTTATGCGTACGTCGAGGTAAAGGCTGTGAAGTGTTTGGTTGATGCCCACAGAGGTGAATTTTTGTATCAGCTCAGATGCAACAGCACCAAGAGGGATTACTTCAATATTTACCTTTGGACCTTTAGCTGAGAATAAACGGCTTCCCAGAAGCGTTCCGAGAGGGACGGAGAATTCCTCTTTGCTGTTATCTTTAAGTGTACGGATGATTGACGAAACGGTTTCGCCTTTAATTTTGTTGACTCTTTCAGGGTCAACGGTAATAGCCGTAATTTTTCCTGCGGAATCGTAGTGTATCTTGCATATGCTGTTGTATTCCGCAGATTCTTTTTGTGTGGTTTCAAGTATGCATTGATTGACAAGCTCAAAAATTCGGTTCTCTCCAAACGTCTGTGCAAAATCCGAAAGCGTTTTGTCAAGCCTTGAAAAAATAGCGTAGATAATAATACAAAGGATAAGAATAAACGAAAATAAAAAGGTTTTCCATTTCATAAAGTATGGTTGCTCCTTGAGGTTCTTATCAAATATATATTACTTCTTACTTGAGTAAATGAACCGACTGTATAAAAATAACCTGAAAAAAGGTGGCAAAAATGGTTTTAAGAAAAGAAATTATAGTAACCTCCCTTGATGGTGGATTTGTAGCTGTTGCCGCAGAGGAAGCGAGCGAATATTTCCATGGAATGATAAAGCTCAACGAAACGGGAGCATTTATAACCGAATGCTTCAAAACACCTTCAAGTTTTGAGGAAGTAGCAAAGCTTGTCTGTGAAAAATACAATGTCGAATATGAAAAAGCCTATAATGACGTTAAGAAAATTGCAGATGCATATATCGGTGCAGGACTTCTTTTGGAATGAATATGATGAAAATCGAAGAAGCTTTGTCTGAACAAGGAAAATGCGTTTTCCCCGTTAAGGGAACGAGTATGCTTCCGTTGCTCAGACAGGAAAGAGATACGGTGGTAGTCGTTCCTCTATGTGAAATGGCTGAAAAATACGATGTGGTCCTTTTCAGAATGAAGGAAAATTACATTTTACATAGAGTGATAAAAATAAAAAAAGACCGCTATATAATATGCGGTGATAATTGTATAAGCAAGGAAGTAGTTCCCTTTGGCAGTGTTATAGGTGTTGCTGTTGGTTTTAATATAAACGGGAATTACGTTTCCGTTGATGATGAAGAATACGTAAAATATTCAAAAAAACAAGTTCGCGGAAGATGGAAGCGTATTTTGAAGGGTAAAGCTGTATATGTTGCAAAAAGACTATTCAAAAGAAGCCACAAATGAATACAAAAAGTTGCTTTTTGCTCTTGCGGTCTCTTACAGAGATTGCGTTATGGGAAAACAGCCTTCTCAATTACCCGAAAATACGGATTTTGAAAAGCTTCTTGCTCTTGCAGAAAGTCAAGCGGTTATAGGCGGGATTTATCCTGCGGTAAAATGCAGTAATTGTCCGCCCCATATTTTGAAGAAATGGACGGATAAGGCTTATCTTGCCCTCAGCAAAGAGATTCTTTTTGATAATGAGCTTTCAAAGGTCAGAAAAGAATTTGAAAATGCAAAAATACGTTTTGTTCCAATGAAAGGCATTGTTATAAAAAACTTTTATTCGGGTAAAGGGATAAGACAGTTTTGTGACTATGACGTTCTCGTTGATGAAAGCAGAGCGGATGAAGCAAAGATTTTAATGTGCTCTTTGGGGTATGACGTTGATAAAATGGATGTGAAAGAAAAAGAAGTCCATCAATTCGATAGCGTTATAAATTGTAAAAAAGCTCCCATGTTCAATTTTGAATTACATAAAAAGCTTTTCGGCTTTGAGAGTCATCCTTATTTTGACAGTATATGGGACAGAATAATTTTCGATTCCGAAGAAAGCGTGGAGGGGCGAATGAGCGACGAGGATTTGTATTTGTTTCACGTTGCCCATTTCTTTGCCCATTTTAAAGAGAGAAACGGGGCAGGAATCCGCTACCTTGCAGACCATTACGTTCTGAAACAAAAATTGACGTCTTCTTGTGGTTTTGACAGAGTTTATGTTGAAAACGTTTTAAAGCAGGAAAAAATGCTGGATTTTGAAAAATATGCAGATGAATGTGTGGAAGCTCTTTTCTTGAAAGAAAAACCCGATTTGGAAAAGCTGAAGCCCTTTCTTGAAAACGGAGTCCATGGAACTTTGGAAAATAATATGAAGCTTGGGGTTGAAAAATCGGGAAAATTCAGATTTATATTGAAGCTTGCTTTTCCGTCACTTCCTATTATGCAGTTAAGCTATGAGATATTGAGAAAATACCCATTCCTTTTACCATTTTGTTATATCCACAGAGTCTTTGCGATAGCCTTCAATAAAAAAAGAAGGAATATTGCAAAAAGAGATTTTGGGATGATATTGAAATAATAGACTAACGCCAAGGCAATAGGAATCAGGCAATTGGCGTGAGGGAAGGACGGAACACGGAGATTGGGGTGAAGACCTGATTCTCTGTCCTGCGCAGCAGGATTGAGAACCATCCCTTGTGCCACGCTCCCGATGGTCGAAAAAATTTGTTTTATTTTAATACGGTGAGTCGGAGGAGTGTATGAAAAATGGTATAACCCGAAAAAGACTTGTTTACGGAATTATAGCACTTGTTATATTTTTATCAGAGGTTTATATTGCATTGTTTGTTTCTGATAATTTTATTCGCCCATATTTTGGTGACGTTCTTGTAACGGCTCTTATTTGCTGTTTCATCAGAATTTTTTTACCTGTATCTGAAAATTATTCCGTGAAAAGAAAATCTGTTTATCTTTTACCCGTTTTTGTTTTCATATTTTCTGTTTGTGTCGAAATAGGTCAGTATTTCCACTACGTTGATTTGATGGGGCTTGGACATATTCAGTTTTTCAGAGTTGTTATGGGTATGGGATTCGCCTTTGAGGACATTTTGTGCTACCTTGCTGGATGCATTGCGTTCTTTCTCATAGAATGTGCAATCAGGACGAGAAAAAATAAAAATTAGAAATATAACTTTACGCTTATTGAGGATAATATTAAAAGTTCGATTTTGGGTTTTCACCTTGAATTGAACTTTTTTATTTATAAAACAAACGGCAGCATAACTCTTACGATATGCTGTCGTTTGTTGCATTTTATAGAAATCTAAAACTATATATTTATTCCTTATTCTTACTACGTTCTGTGAAAATTCATTTTTTTAAGCTCGTCTTTTAATTTGACCATTATCTTTTTTTCAAGTCTTGATATGTATGATTGAGAAATGCCTAACATATCTGCAACTTCTTTTTGCGTTTTCTCTTTTCCGTTTGTGGTAATTCCGAATCGTAGCTCTATGATAACTCTTTCACGGTCTTCCAATCTTGAAAGGGCAGCTCGTATGAGTCTTACGTCCTCTGCTTTTTCAATGTCTTTGTTGACGTAGTCGCTGTCTGTGCCTAAAAGGTCGGAGAGCAGAAGCTCGTTTCCGTCCCAATCAACGTTTAAAGGCTCATCGATGGAAACTTCGTTTTTCAGCCCTGCGTTTTTGCGTATGAACATCAGTATTTCGTTTTCTATACATCTTGAAGCATAAGTTGCAAGCTTGATTTCTTTTTCAGACTTGAAGGAATTTACAGCTTTCATAAGCCCTATTGTACCAATGGAAATCAGATCTTCGATACCGACACCTGTGTTTTCAAACTTTTTGGCAATGTAGATAACAAGTCTGAGATTTCGTTCAATAAGGGCGTTTTTTGCAGATGCGTCAGTATTCATCCTTGAAATAAGCTCTGCTTCTTCTTCTTTTGTAAGAGGGGGTGGGAGAGTATCTGGTCCGTTTATGTAAAAGCATTGATTTTCATTCTTGAATAATGTCATAGTCAGTTTGCAAACGATTTTTGCGAATACTTTTCTTAAATCTTCGTAAGCGGACGGAAGAATTGTAGAATAAAGATTTTTCATTATCTGTTCCTTTCTTTGAATTTAATTTATGTAACATGAGGGCAAAAGCCCAAAAGAGCCACCAAAGCTTCCTGAGGAAAAATCTATACCAATAAGGGCGGAAACGGTCTTTTTTTCGGACGTTCCGAAAAGCTTTATAACCGTATTGTCTGGGCGGAAAACGGGTAAAAGCCCTTTTTCCCAAGGAACGAGTCTTATGCCGGTGGGAAAGCTTTCGGATAAAACGTCAAGAGCCTTTAAGGCTTCCATCTGCTCCTCTTTGAATACGTCTGAAAGCTCTGTGTGCTTTATCAGTATAATTCCGTCACCGCTTATAGGATCAGAAAGCAAATTTCCTGTGTCAATAAACGCATCAACCCGCTTTTTCGTGCTTTTGTAATCAAGTGACACGGATGCGGTTTTGTAAGCTATACGCTTTCCCGTTTTTACAAAAAATGGAATTGAAAATGCGGCTGTAAATAAAACGAAGGATAAAAGAGAAAGGGGAGAAACGTCTGCATAAATGCTTCCGCTTTCAAATACGTATTTTCCCAAATAGGAAAAAATAACAGATACAATTCCTCCTGCAAACGCGCTTACCCCCAAAAATAACAGTTCAGCTTTTAAAATTGTCTTTATATCTGACGAGGGCGTGGATATAAGGCACATAATAAAAAGAGCAAAAATGTGAACGATTGTCTGTATCAAAAAAGGTGTGTTAACAAGATACAGAGCAAAAACGGAATATACCCCTCCTGCCACAGATGATAGGATTATTGGAAAAACACGCCTTTTTAATCTGCATATATAAAGTGATGCACACATACATATAAAATCAATAGCGAAATTCAGAACGAACAAAACGTCTGCGTATATGGTGTATGTCAATGAATATTCCTCCTTTCTTACTTGTTTGCATCGTTTGTATTTTACTCCATGCGTTAAGAATTTTTTGTCAAAGAGGGGAATATATAAATAATAATCTTTGAAAGATAAAGGGGCGGTTATGTTGAATAAAAGAACAGAAAAAGGACAAAAAGGGAAAAACGCCTTTTTTTATTTGATTTTGGTTTTTATGCTCGTTCTTTCCTTGAAAATTCATTGTGAACGGAAAAATGCATCTGTTTCTGCAGGAAATTTCGGGGGAGAATATAAAACGCAGAACGTATCTTTTTCAGACCTTTTGAAAAATACATCATTTGGAGGGAAAAGTGTCAAAAAAGGGGAGTAATTCTCGCTTGAAAATAAAAATAAACCCTGCGGGGATTATTTCACTTTTAATACTTTATCTTCTCAACGGTGGAAGAACCTTTGCTTTTATAACAGTTTCCGCTTTAGTTCACGAGCTTGGGCATCTTTTTGCTATGAAGCTTTCCAGAAGTAAGGTAAGTGATTTTACCGTAGGTTTTTTTAATCTCAATATAAAATACAACAAATACAAAACCTCCTATAAAACAGACATTTTCATTTCATCCGCAGGACCTCTTTTTAATTTGGTTTTTGGAATTTTTGCATTTTCCCATGGCTATACGGAGCTTTTTTATGCAAATATTTCCCTTGCTGTTTTGAATCTATTACCCTTCGAAAGCCTTGACGGTGGAAATATTCTTCGCTCCATCAGATGCATAATAAGAGGAAATGAGGAAAAACACTTTGATGCTAAAATGAGGCTCTACGGCAGAATTTTTGCTCCTTCGTTCGTTTTATTGCTTTCGCTTGCGAGCGGTTTTAATGTGTCCGTAGTTTTTACGGGTGTTTCTTCTCTCATATGCAAAAATATAAATGCGTCATAATAAAATCCATTGACAAACATATAAAAGTGTGATATCATAAAATTGCTTTAGTAAGATAAAAAGGAAGTGCAAAGTGAAGACCAAAATAGCTCGGTATGTGAAAAATTATATGTATATTATAATAGGCTGTGCTTGCTATGCCGCAGGGGTCAGCTTGTTTCTTGAACCGAATAATTTAACTCCGGGCGGGCTTTCGGGTATCGCTATTATTATCAGTCATTTCATCCCCGAATTAACCGTTGGTATTACGGTCTTTGCTATGAATATCCCTTTGCTTATATCAGCTTTTATATTTATAGGTAAGGATTTTTTAATTTCAACTTTGGTGGCAACTGCAGTTTCTTCCGCTTTTATCGATATTCTCGCTCCGTTTGCTCCTGATTTGGAGGATAAGCTTCTTTGCGCCGTATTTGGTGGATTCTTTATGGCGTTTGGGCTTGCTTTTGTTTTTAAGGGAAACGCAACAACGGGAGGCACGGATATTATAGTAAAGCTTCTCCGTAAAAAGTTTCGTCATATCAAAACGGGAACTATAATGTGGGTAACAGATGCGGTTGTTATTCTTGTGACAGCGGCTGTGTTCAAGGATTATAAGGTAGCTCTTTACGCTACAATAACCATTTTTGTTCAGACTCTCGTTATGAACTACGTTTTATATGGACCTGACGAAGCGGCTTTGGTTTATATAATAAATTATGACCATGAAAAGATGGTTTCCCTCTTTATGAATAAAATGGAAATAGGAGCAACCATTATTGACGGTACGGGTGCATATACGGGCGATAAAAAGAAAATAACCCTTTGTGCTGTAAAGAAACAACAGCTTCCGATGCTCAGACAAATCGTTGAAGAAAACGCTCCCGATGCATTTCTGATAGTTACAAGTGCAAATGCTGTTTTTGGCGAAGGATTTAAAGAAATAAATATGGAAGACCTTTAATAAAGGCAGAATATAAACAGAGAGGTTAAAGTTATGACAAAACGTATTATTTCGTTTTTGCTTATGGTTCTCATGCTCCTTTCATTCACTGGATGTGTAGATGGAAACGAGTCGGGAAACGATGCCACTGCATCAAACGAATCAGGGGTATCTATTGATACGAATCAATACATCAATGAAGACGGAACAATAACTGTTCCCGACCTTATAAATATGCCTCTTGAACAGGCAAGAGCAATTCTTAAACAGCTCGGACTCAAAAGTAAGTTCACAGAGGAATATGACAAAACCGACAAATTCGAGGTTGGTTGCGTTATGAAAACAGACTATAAAGCAGGTGAAAAGGTTAAAAAGGGAACTCAGATATTTCTTACCATCCGTAAGGAAGGAACACCTATTGATCCTGACGAGCCTTATACAGATCCGCTTGTTGCCGCAAGAGAAGAGCTTAAGCAAGGCGCGAATAGTGACTATAAGCCCCTCAACTATGAAACGATGAAGGCGATGTGGATTTCTCAGTTCGACCTTACGAACGTTTTCAGAGATGGATCTCTTCGTTCGGAAGAATCCTTCAGAAAAATATTCGCTTCTCTTTGTGAAAGACTTGTAACAGACGGATATAACACAGTGATAGTGCAGGTTCGTCCATATGGCGACAGCTTCTATCCTTCTGCATACTATCCTTGGTCTGAATACGTTATGGGGTCATACGGTCTTTATGCATCTTACGATCCTCTCAAAGTTATGATTGAAGAAGCACACAAGGTTGACCTTAGCTTTCAGGCATGGATAAACCCCATGAGAGCTTACAGTAAAGATAAAACCTTTGAGCTTATAAACGTTTCTTATAAGACACGCCAGTGGTATGATAATCCTGAAAAATATCCTAACTACATATACAAGCATAAAACCAATTATTATCTTAACGTTGCTTACGAAGAAGTTCGTCAGCTTATTATAGACGGTGCTACAGAGATAGTCCGATACTATGACGTCGACGGTGTTCATATGGATGACTATTTCTATCCTTCGGGAATTCCCAATGATTTTGATGATGTTCTTTTTAAGGAATCGGGATGCTTCACAAGAGTGCAGTTCCGTAAAGAAAATATAAGTAAGCTTGTAAAAGGACTTTATTCTGCAATTAAAAAGGAAAATAAAAACGTTCTATTCGGTATATCTCCTGCTGGAAATATCAATAACGTAAGAACTTCATGCTGCCTTGATATCGATCTTATCCTTTCGAAAAAAGGTTACGTTGATTATATCATGCCTCAAATATATTGGGGATTCGAACATGATTCACAGCCATATAAGAAATGCTTACAGAATTGGCAGAATCTTGTTAAAGAACCAAGTATCAAATTTATGGTAGGTATCACCGCAAGTAATATTGAAAGTCCCACAGGCGAATTTATTGACAATAAGGATGTTTTCAAGAGATATCTGCTTCATGCTCAATCAACGGATAAATTTGATGGAATCTGTGTTTTCTCCATAGGCACTCTTTACGGAACGGTTACAGCGAACCCATCCACCAACGAAGGCATTGAAGAGGAGATGAAGAATTTTCTTCCCGCTCTTAAAATTATACCAAATAAGAAAATTTCATACTGAACGTAAATATTTCACAACTCCAAAGCTTTCTGCATAATATAGCATTAAGGTATCGGAAAACGGTACTTCCTATGTTTTGTGGAAGGAGGATTGACTATGGCTTGCTTCGATTCCTTTTTTGGCAATCAAAACTGCTGGATAATCATTCTTATTGCAATCATCATAGTATGCTGTTGCGGATAAGTAATAATTAGTTCGTGTCTGAGGCATCGCCGCGTCACTGTGAATGCAGAAGCGGCGGTGTCTGTCAGTTATAAGCTAAGGATAAAAACGTAAAGGAACAAAATATGAAAAAGCGAATAATTTCTTTTTTACTTATGGCTTTGATGCTTATTTCCGCTGTTGGATGTTCTGAAGGTTCGCAAAGTTCTAACGGAGATAATGGTGAAATATCCATTGATATAAATGATTATATTAACGAAGATGGAACTATAACTGTTCCTGATTTTAAAAATATGTCTCTCGGACAGGCTCAGTCTGTCATTGAAAAGCTTGGACTTAAGTGTAAATTCACTGTGGAATATGACAAGACGGAATCTTTTGAAGTCGGCTGTGTTATGAAAACAGACTATAAGCCTGGGGATAAGGTTGAAAAGGGAACTCAGATATTCCTTACCATTCGTAAAGATGGGATTTTTATTGACCCTGACAAGCCTTATACAGATCCTCTTGTTGAATCAAGAGGCAACCTTGAAGAAGGCGCAAACAGTGACTACAAGCCTCTTAATTACGAAATAATGAAAGCTGTATGGATATCTCAGTATGACCTTGCAGGCGTTCTGGCTGACGGCTTGCAGCGTCAGGAAGAATCCTTGCGCGAAATTTTCGGAAATCTTTGTACAAGGCTTGCAGAGGACGGATTTAATACGGTTATAGTTCAGGTTCGTCCATATGGTGACAGCTTTTATCCATCAGCATACTACCCATGGTCTGATGTTGCGTTGGGAGGATACGGTCTTTACGGCTCATACGATCCTCTGAAGGTTATGATAGAGGAAGCGCACAAGGCTGACTTGAGTTTTCAGGCTTGGATAAATCCAATGAGAGCTTATTCCAACGAAAAGACCTTTGAAATAATCAACGTTAACTATAAGCTCCGCCAATGGTACGATAACCCTGCGAAATATCCAAATTATGTTTATAGGCATAAGGACTTTTTTTACCTTAATGTATCTTATAAAGAAGTTCGTCAGCTTATCATAGATGGGGCGGCAGAGATAGTCCGCTATTATGACGTTGACGGGGTTCATATGGATGACTATTTTTATCCATCTGGAATTCCTGATGAATTTGACAATGCAATGTTTAAAAAATCGGGATTTCAAAACAGAAATTTGTTTAGAAAGGATAATATCAATAAGCTTGTAAAAGGGCTTTATTCTGCAGTCAAGAAGGAAAACGAAAACGTTCTTTTTGGTATCTCTCCTGCAGGAAATATCAGTAACGTGAGAAATTCCTGCTGCCTTGATATTGATACGATTCTTTCAAATAAAGGATACGTTGACTACATTATGCCTCAGATTTATTGGGGCTTTAAGCATGCAACACAACCGTACAAGCAGTGCTTGGAGAACTGGCAGAATCTTGTTAAAGAGCCAAGTATTAAATTTATCGTTGGCTTGACCGCAAGCAACATTGCTGCCCCACACGATGAATTTTTGACCAGTAAGAGCGTTTTTAAAAGATATCTGCTCCATGCAAAAACAACGGATAAATTTGATGGTATATGTATATTTTCCGTAAAAACGTTGTATAACGTATCAACGGCAGAAATGACCTCCAACGAAAACGTTCAAAAGGAGATGAAAAACTTCTTGCCTTCGTTCAAGGGTATTAAAAACAAGAAGATAAAGTATTGATATGAGAAGACTTATAGGTAAAGCAATAATGGATATTGGCGAAGAAGCCACAATAATATGGCCTGACGGAAAGCGGTTAGAGGCGGAATACGTTGATACCTTCGGTTATGACCATATTCTTAAAGCAAAGGAAGACGGTAGAGAAATAAGGCTTACAAACCGTTATATAGCCCGCATGGGAATATTGGTAGTGAAGAAAAAATAAAGGCGTATGCCGTCGGTTATGGAAAATGAACAGATCCGACTGCAACCTTGTGAAAACAGAAAGGAAATAAAATGGATTTTTTAAAGAATTTACTTAACTCTTTTTCAAGCTTCGCAGTTGACCTTATACTGAAGCTTGTACTTGCGGGCATCGTTCTTGTAGTAGGAATAAAGCTTTCTAAATTTTTCGTTAAGCTTTTGTCAAAAAGCCGTGGTATGCAGAAAATAGACGTAACTGCAAGGGGATTTATTACAACGACTATTAAGTTTGCATTAAATGCAGTTGTGATTTTTTCTGCAGTTGCAATTTTGGGAGTACCTACTGCAAGTATAATTGCTCTTATTGGTTCTTGCGGCGTTGCTATAGGTCTTGCGCTTCAGGGAAGCCTTTCAAACTTTGCAGGCGGTCTTATGCTTCTTATATTCAAGCCCTTCGACGTAGATGATTATATAACAACTCCTGATGCATCGGGTACTGTAAAAAGCATAGGAATTTTTTATACAACACTCAGCACACCCGATAACGTTAAGGTCGTTATTCCAAATAGCGTTGTTTCGGGAAGTGTTATTTCCAATACATCCGCTTACGAAACACGAAGACTCAGCTTTGCTTTCACAGTAGCTCACACATCCGACGTGGATGAGGTAAAGGCTATTATGCTTTCGGTTATTGATTCTTGCAATAAGATACTTGCCATACCTGAACCTTCTGCGGTTGTAAGTGCCTGCAAGGATAACGGTGTTGAAATAACTGCTCGTTGCTGGGTTAAATCTTCAGATTATTGGGATGTAAACTATTACATAAACGAAACAATAAAGGAAAAATTTATTGAAAAAGGCGTAAGTATTCCCGCAAATAAGCTGGATGTAAACATAATAAACAAATAAATATAATCGAATATTTTCTCCCCCTGTGGCAATAATATAAATGAGCCGAAAGGCGTATGATTTTAATATATATTTTGTCTTTGAGGGGGAGATTTTTTATGGATTATTTAAACACTAAAAAAAATGATTCGAAAAATAAAAAAAACCAGAATTCTGATGAACTCGGAAAAATCTATGGTATTACAAGGACGGGAAAATATTATTTTCCGGGAAAAATATCATCGGGTTGCTTTGATGGCAATGGACTTGTTTTCGACCGTGAGCAAAACAGGAAAGAAGACCCCGAGGAGCTTTATGAAAATTCTTTGGAGAGGGAATATGACCCCAATGGAATGTATACCGGCAGACCTGAAATTGACGGGGAAGTGCCAGTGCAGGATGCAGACGATTTGTAATTGCAAAACTGCGTTTTGCGGTGGAGTACGGAAACAAAGTTTCCGTGTGAAGTTTGTCTTCGACAAGTGAAGTTCGCTTTCAGCGAGTGAAGTATTTTGCTCCGCAAAAAGTAAATGAAATTTTTCTCACGCTGGTCGAAAAATAAATTGTTATATTGTTCAGACGTGGGATTGTAAAATGCAATATTTTGAAGTTTAAACTTGGAATTTTATTTTTTTAATTCCGCTTTCCGAATTGAAAAGATGTTTTTTTTGAATTTGTTTTATTTATTTTAAAAAAATGTTATTTTTTATGAAAAAGACTTGTATTTTTCCTTTAAATGGTATAGAATATCTTACGGCAAAAAAATAACAATAATATAAATTCGGAGGAATTTAAAATGTCAGTAAAAGTTGCAATTAACGGTTTTGGCCGTATCGGTCGTCTCGCATTCAGACAGATGTTCGGTGCAGAGGGTTATGAAGTAGTTGCTATCAACGACCTCACTTCTCCCAAAATGCTCGCTCACCTTCTCAAGTATGATACAGCTCAGGGCAAATATGCTCTCGCAGACACAGTATCCTACACAGAAAACCTTGACGCAGACGGCAAAGTTTGTGGCGGTTCTATCACTGTTGCAGGCAAAGAAATTAAAATTTATGCAGAAGCAAAAGCTGCTAACCTTCCTTGGGGAGCTATCGGCGTAGACGTAGTTCTCGAATGCACAGGCTTCTACACAAGCAAAGCAAAAGCAGCTGCTCATATCGAAGCAGGCGCAAAGAAAGTAGTTATTTCTGCTCCCGCAGGTAACGATCTTCCTACTATCGTTTTCGGCGTTAACGAAAACACACTCAAAGCAGAAGACAACATTATCTCTGCTGCATCCTGCACAACAAACTGCCTCGCTCCTATGGCAAAGGCTCTCAATGATTATGCTCCTATCCAGAGCGGTATCATGTCCACAATTCATGCTTACACAGGCGACCAGATGATCCTCGACGGTCCTCACAGAAAAGGCGACCTCAGAAGAGCAAGAGCAGGCGCTGCTAACATCGTTCCTAACTCCACAGGCGCTGCAAAAGCTATCGGTCTCGTTATCCCTGAACTCAATGGCAAACTTATCGGTTCTGCACAGAGAGTTCCTACACCCACAGGCTCCACAACAATTCTTGTTGCTGTAGTTAAGGGCAAGGACGTTACAAAAGAAGGCATCAACGCAGCTATGAAAGCAGCTAAGAGCGCATCCTTCGATTACAACGAAGACGAAATCGTTTCCTCCGACATCATCGGTAGCACCTACGGTTCTATCTTCGATGCTACACAGACAATGGTAGCTAAAATCGACGATGATACCTATCAGGTACAGGTTGTTTCTTGGTACGACAACGAAAACTCCTACACAAGCCAGATGGTAAGAACTATCAAATATTTTGCAGAACTTGCATAATAAAATAGTTTAATAACGTGTATTTCGGGCGCAGTTTTCTGCGCCCGATTTTTTTCGACTGTTTATTTTGTAAATAAATGTAATTTAACTGAAATCACCTTGACAGCGAGAAAACAATATTGTATAATTTTTCAAAGCGATATCAAAAGAGAGTCGAACAAGCCATGCCGAGAAAACCCTTTTTGGTCTGAATCACCTTTTTATCGCTCGAATTAAAAGTCCATTCAATACAAGAATATTCAGGGGATATATAAAATGAATTTTAAAACAGAGACGGCGAAAAAAATATTGTTCGTTGGCGTTGTGTTCACAACCTTTGTGTTGTTCGTTATTGCTTGCGTATATGATGTTACCACAGATAACGAATATCTTTTCAACGAAGTTGTTGATGCCATGGGAGATGAGGAAAAAAGCGTGGAGGAATCTTCTGCCGAGGAGATTGTTTCAGAAGAACCTTCCGAAGAAGAATCATCTGAAGAAGCGTCCGAGGAATCGAAAAGCGATGAAAGCTTTATGGCAGGAGCGACGAAAGGATCTCTTGAAGGAGTTTACGTTAACTCTCCTCATTGTTTTGTTTATAACGCTACCGATAACGTAATTCTTTACGAAAAGAACGCATATGACAGTTGTTACCCCGCCAGCGTAACGAAACTTCTTACCGCCGCTGTTGCTCTTGAATACGTACCAATTGAAACTGTTTTCAAGGTTGGCTCTGAAATAAATATGGTGGGATATAATTCAAGTATGGCATATATAAGCGAAGGACAAAGCTTTACTTTGAAGGATTTGCTTTATGCCTTGCTGTTGCCCTCTGGTAACGACGCTGCACATACAATAGCCGTCGGAACGTCCCGATATCTTTATGGCGATGGGATGACAAACGAAGAAGCCGTTGCAAAATTTATGGAGCTTTGTCATGAAAAGCTTGCGGAAATCGGTGCATATAATACTAACTTTTCAGGTCCCGACGGATATCATCACGATGACCATTATACAACCGCTTACGATATGATGTTGATAAGCCTCTATGCAACGTCCTTTGAAGAAATTGTCACCGCTTGCGGAACGTATAAGTATTATTGTAAATCCGTGGAAGGGGATTCTATGGGATGGCTCAATTCCAATCCTCTTATGAAGGAGCACGGTCAGTATTATTGTCCCTTGGTAACGGGTCTTAAAACAGGTTCAACGGATGAAGCAGGCAAATGTCTTGCCATAACCGCAGAGAAAAACGGGAAAAAGCTTTATATTGTGATTCTTGGTGCGCCTAACGTTGACGTCAGAAATACGGATATGTTGGAGATAATTCATAGCGTTTTCGGTTATTGCCCTTCCTGAGAGGTGTTTTGTTTTGAAAATAACTGTTTTAACTGAAAATTATGCGAAAAGTAAAGGGATTTTGGCAGAACACGGTCTTTCTCTTTATGTAGAAACGGAAAATCAAAAAATCCTTTTTGATATGGGACAAAGTGACGTTTTTCTGAAAAATGCAGAAAAATTAGGCGTAGACGTGGGGAACGTGGATTTTGCCGTTCTTTCCCATGGGCATTATGACCATGGGGGAGGAGCATTTACATTTCTTGAGAAAAACGAAAAAGCTCCGTTGTACGTAAGTGAAAACGCTTTCGGGAATTTTTTCTCAAAGAATGGGTATATCGGACTTGATAAAAAATTGAGTCTTGAAAAAAGGATTGTCCTTCTGAATAAAGAAACGGAGATTTTCAAAAACGTTTTTCTTGTTCAGGGAAACGCCTTTGAAATGAAGGAAGAAAATTTCTCGAAGGGTCTTAAAAAAGAAATCGACTTTGGAATGATAACGGACGATTTTCTTCATGAACAATATCTTCTGATAAACGAAAAGGGAAAGAAAATTCTTATAAGCGGGTGTTCCCATAGAGGAATACTTAACATAATGGAGCATTTTAACCCTGACGTTTTTGTTGGCGGTTTACATCTTTCTTCCCTTGGATACGATTCCAAAAAACTGAACTATATAGCAGAAAAGCTTTCTCGGTACAATACTGAATATTATACTTGCCATTGCACAGGAATAGAGCAGTACGGTGCGTTGAAACAAATTCTGAAAGACCGTATACAGTATATAAATTGCGGACAAAGCTTTGAAATATAAAAAACAAGCGTAATGTCGTGAAAAGACTTGCGCTTGTTTTTTATATTTGATAATAAATTTACTTTTAAGACTTGACAAATGAGTAAATATATGCTACTATAGTTAAGCGCTTTAGCGAACTAAATTATTAAATCGAAAATCGAAAGGAAAAAAGAAATGAAAAAGACATTGGCATTACTTCTCGCGCTTATGATGTGTCTCGTTGCATTTACCGCTTGTGGCGGAGATGACGAATCAAGCACAGCATCCACAGAATCCAAAGCAGACTCCACATCTACCGATGCTTCTGCAGAATCCAAAGCGGATATCGCAGATGCAGGTTGGACTTACATCGAAAACAACGGCAAAATAGTTGTTGGTCTTGATGATACCTTTGCTCCTATGGGCTTCAGAGACGAAGCAAACAACCTTGTTGGCTTTGATATCGACCTTGCAAACGCAGTTGGCGAAGTTCTCGGCGTTTCCGTTGAATTCAAACCTATCGATTGGAACGCAAAAGAAATGGAGCTTTCTGAGAAAAAAATCGACTGTATCTGGAACGGTATGTCCGCTACTCCTGCAAGACAGGAAAGCATGGCTCTCACAAACAAATACCTTAACAACAGAATCGTTATTATGACTCTCAATGGTGACGTTAAAGTTGCTTCCGCTGCTGACCTTGCAAATTATAAAATTGGTACACAGACTGATTCTGCAGCTCTTGAAGTTATCGAAGCAAACGAAGCATACGCTTCTTACAAAGATAACATCACAACTTATCCTACTTACGATGAAGCTATCCTTGATATGGAAACAGGCAGAATTGACTGTATCGTAGTTGACGAAGTTCTTGGTGAATACAAAAACTCCAAGAGAGAGACAAAGCTTGTTCTTTGCGAATACGACTTCGGCGACGATTTCTATGCAATCGGTTGCAGAAAAGAAGATACAGACGTTGCAGCTAAAATTAACGAAGCTATTGCTACATTGATTGAAAATGGCAAAGCGGCTGAAATCAGCAATAAATGGTTTGGTAAAGATATCGTTATCAACCAGGGCTACGATAAATAATAAGCGTTTATAAACCGTAAAACATTGACGGAGCGGGGGAAATTCCCGCTCCGCCAATCGCATAATTGTATGCAGAAAAGAGCTTTGAAAATTTTTTTAACGTTCTTTTGTGCAAACAACTTTATTAAAAGCGGGAGGATGTTATGGCTGAAACTTGGGAATATTTTTTAAAAATACTGCCTGCCCTTCATGATGGCCTTAAAGTATCTCTGAAGGTCTTTTTCTTGACGATAATTTTTGCAATTCCCCTTGGATTGCCTCTGGCGTTGGGAAGCATAAGTAAAATACCGCCTATAAGGTGGATCTGTAAAACGTATATACTTATATTCAGAGGAACGCCTCTGATGCTTCAGCTTTTCTTTTTCTATTTCTTTCTTCCGAGAATTTTCCGCGATACGCTTAATCAGCTTTCACCTGAAATGAAAGAGTTTGTATTTAAGTATATCCTTGATGCTTTGCCAACTGCTATAATAACTTTTGTTCTTAATTATGCGGCATACTTTGCGGAAATATACAGAGGCGGCATCGAAAGCATAGATAAGGGTCAGCACGAAGCGGCTCAGTCTCTTGGAATTTCTAAAATAAGAACTATGTTCGGCATAATCATTCCACAGACAGTTAAAAGAGTTTTACCTTCAGTTGCAAACGAAACTATTACTTTGGTAAAGGATACTTCTTTGGTATACGTTATTGGCGTAGGTGAGCTTATGAAAGCTGCTAAGGGCGCAGTTAACCGTGATCAGAAGCTTTTGGCGTACGCTGTTGCAGCGGGAATTTATTTGCTTCTGACTTTCTTGCTTACTTTGCTTTTCAAGCATCTTGAAAAAAGGTTTTCAAAATCTGAAGAACAGGGAGGGCGTAAACGTGGATAATGTAACTAAAACAAATACCCCTATTCTCAGAATGAAAGATATACATAAATCTTATAATAATTTTCAGGCAGTAAACGGAGTTAACCTTGAAGTATATAAAGGGGAAACGGTTGCTATTATCGGGCCATCGGGATCGGGAAAAAGCACGTTGCTTCGTTGCATAAACCGACTTGAACGGATTCAAAAGGGCGAAATCGTTATTGGCGGTGAGGTGCTTTGCTCCACTAACGAAAACTGTAAAGTTGTTTATGTTCCCGAAAGACAATGCAAAAAAATATGTCAGAAAACAGGTATGATATTTCAGCATTTCAACCTTTTTCCACATATGACTTGCCTTAAGAATATTTGTTACGCGCCTGTCCATGTTGGAAAAGTTCCTAAAACAGTTGCTAAAGAAAAAGCTCGCGAGCTTCTTTCTGCAGTGGGTCTTTCCGATAAGGAAAAATCATACCCGGGTCAGCTTTCAGGCGGTCAGAAACAGCGTGTTGCAATAGCGAGGGGACTCGCAATGGAGCCTGAGATAATGCTTTTTGACGAACCCACATCTGCTCTCGACCCTGAAATAACGGGTGAGGTCCTTTCCGTAATGCGTGACCTTGCAAAAAGTCACGCTACAATGATTGTTGTAACTCATGAAATGGGCTTTGCAAAAGAGGTTGCAGACAGAGTTATATTTATGAATGAAGGAACAATAGTAGAAGAAGGAACTCCCAAGGAAATTTTCGAAAATCCGAAGACGGAACGTCTGAAAGCGTTTTTGAATTCTACTTTGAGAATATGATATAAAAGTCGGAATCCGTGTTTTTTCGGATTCCGATGTTTCATTGAAAAGATTTTTACTACAATACCTAAAATATAATTTTGTAACCTTTATGTATAACAAGGAGATTTTAAATGTTCGGACTTATGCTGACGCCTTTATTTGTATGTATCGGCTTTTATCTGTATTTTTTTATAAAGAGAATTTATAAAACCTTTTCAAAAAAAGCGTTTTCGAGAAAAAACAAAATAATAATTTCTGCCATTTCATCCTTTCTTGCTGTTTTTTGTTATTCTGTTTCGGGAATTTACGTTGTTTTTATTCTTCATCTTGTGTTTATTTCAGCATTTTTCATGCTGTGTAATTTTTTGATAAAGAAGGTATTCGGAGAAAAATACGAAAAAGGCTTCAATGCATGGAAGAAAATTCATGGAAGCGGAGCTTTGGCGGTTGTTCTCACAGTAGGAATACTTACTGTGGGATACGTAAATATGCATAACGTTGTAAAAACGGAATATGAAATTAAAACGGATAAGAATATAAGAGATGAGGGATACAGAATCGCCCTTCTGGCAGACGTTCATTTCGGAGTTTCTCTTGATGAAAAGGAGCTTTTTGAAGTTTGCGAAAGAGTAAGCGGAGATAATCCTGACGTGGTTATTCTTTGCGGTGATATCGTTGATGACGATACCTCGGCTTCAGAGATGAAAACTGTTTTTGAAATTCTCGGAAAGATAAAAAGCAAATATGGAATCTTTTACGTTTACGGAAATCATGACAGACCCTTTTCCATGGTTTCTTCCGATTATACGGAGGACGAATTGGTTCAAGCCATAAATTCAAACGGAATTAAAATTTTGAAGGATGAGGTTTATTCCATAAATAACGAATTATTCATAGTGGGCAGAGACGACGTTGGTTTTGACGCACATCCAAGAAAAAGTATAAAGAGTTTAATCGAAAATACGGACGAAAATGGCTTTGTTCTCACTCTTGACCATCGCCCGACGGAATATAAAGAAAATGGGGAAGCAGGAACAGATTTACTTCTTTCGGGACATACACATGGCGGACAAATCTGGCCTGTTAATCTGATAGATAAGGCTTTTAAAATAAACGATGCAAATTATGGTTTAGTAAAAATTGATGAAGATACAAATGCTATTGTTACGTCAGGCGTTGCAGGTTGGGCTTATCCCGTCAAAACCTCTGCTCCTGCTGAATACGTTATAATAGACGTGTCGACCGGTAATAAATAAAAAAAATCTGCATATACTTTTTTTAAATGATAAAAGAGGTATATGCAATGAAAAAAAAGTTGTTTCTCTGGCAATTATCTGGTTTTTTATTCACCTGTATACTTGGAACGTTGCTTCATTTTGTTTATGATTGGAGCGGAGAAAACGTTGTTGCCGCTGTTTTTTCTGGAATTAACGAATCAACGTGGGAACATATGAAAATCCTTTTCGTCCCGATGTTCTTTTTTGCCTTGGTGGAAAAGCATCTTTTGTGTGACCCACCCGAAAATTATTGGTGTGTAAAGCTTAAAGGAATATTTCTTGGACTTTTTATGATCCCCTTTTTATTTTACACTTATAACGGAGTGATTGGAACTTCTCCTGCTTGGGTGAATATCGTTATTTTCTACGTGTCTGCATTTTCAGCATATTTTTATGAACAACGCCTTTTCCAGAAAGGAAAACCTTGTTGTTTTTCTCAAACTATGGCGTTTTCATTTATCTGTATTATCGCCTTGGCGTTTTTAATCTTTACCTTTGTTCAGCCACCCCTTGAAATATTCAGAGACCCTGTGACAGGTTCCTTTGGAAGATAAAATTATCATATATTGAATTTTTATAAGTCTTAACATCAGCTTTTGTTCCCGCAAGCTTTCAAATAATAAAGAGATAGGGCAGTATTAAACGATTAACGTTCAATACTGCCCGCTTTGATCTCAATGGAAAAAGTCACAAGATATGTATCTTAGTCTTTTTTATATCCAATGTTTTTTTCTTTTGCAGGGTCAAAGGTTAAGTTGCAGATAGAAGCAACAAGACCGTAAATTCCAAACGTTATCATTGTAAGGAATAAATAACAGCCTGTTCTTGATGTGAATCCCTCGGGTTTAAGAGATGTATGGTTAATTATGATACTACCAATCCATCCCAAGAAAAAAGTTAAAAGAAAACGAACCAACTTGTTGTTATCCATTGTGTGCTCCTCCTTCTTTAATATGTTGAACATATAATACAACATTTTTCTACAAATGTCAATAGTTTTTTACAATACATCCATTATTTTCAAGGCGTTTTTAACGAAAAAACGCTTAATATTTGTTATTCTAAAATCATTTGCTTTGATTTGGTTCTTTCAAAAGTTCTGACGGCAAATAACGGCTGATAAATTCAGCCCATTCTTCATTGTCACATCCATAATGGTTTGTATCGGTCACCTGTCCGCTGGAATTGTAAGCTTCACCGTATCCGTGAGAAGAAATAAGCAGATACGTTCCATCTGTGTTATTTATTCTTGCAACCCAATCGCCATAATTGAAGCTTGGGTCAACTGCCGCAAGGATTATGAGTATATGATCGGAAAATTGAATATCTGCAAGATCGTCCAAAAAATCTTTAAGCTTTTCATCAGGCAAGGTGTAAACAGGTTCTTCATTTTTCAGAAAAGTACTGTCTGTAGTTTCGCATTCGCGTAGATCGTAAATCATAATGGAAGATACGTTTTCCGAGTTAATATCGTCGTAACGCTTGTAACGAGGTATTATGATACAGCTGGTGAGTGAAACAAGCATCAATAAAATTAACGTTGTTGCTAAAATAAATTTGTATATCTTCATTTTATTCCCCCTGTGTCAAAAAAATGAGATTTTTCAATGAAATGGTACTCTCTTCATTTACAGTCTAACACAATAGAACGTTCTTGTCAATAAATTCGTAAGATTTTCATTATAAAATTTTTCCTATGCTAAAAATGTGTTTTTTTCTTCTTTTGGCGTGAACGTAAGCTTGATATGCTCCGCCTGTTTTGTGGTCGATGCAGGCTATAACGTAGTCTGCCTGCTCCACCATATATTTATTTCTGTAGCTTATGGCAAACCTTAAAGGCTTGTCTTCAATTTCGGGATAGAGAATTGAGTCAAATCTGTCTTTTTGATATGAAAGATGATTATTTTGGTATTCGGGCGTTATATAAGGGGTTACAAAAATGAGGGAAACAGCAGGATGATTTTCCTTATACTTTTTACAACATTCGTATGCAAATTCGTCAAAACCGCCATACTCTCCCAAATACATCTCCGCTTTACTGTCCCCGACCTTTTCTTCGAGAAAATCAAGGATTTTTTTCATGTCTTCCGCATTGCCCTTGTAATGAGAATGTCCACAAAACGTAATTATCATGTAAGTCTCCTTTGCTAAAAAATTGCAAAAAAAAATGCGCCGACCGAAATCAGCGCATAAAAACGCAAATTCCAGTTGTCGCCAAACAAACTATATACAGTCAGAGTCATCCTTTAGACAAAAGCCTTTTTAGGACACTATCAACACTGCGGAATTTGCATTTTATCAAATCCATTTGTTAATAGTGTAGACATCTAACATGTAAAATATACGGTGTGTGCTTTGTAAAGGAGAAATTTGTTCATGGAGAGAATATTAAAACAAAGAAACGTCTATGAACAAAAACTCATTAACTGTATATATTTAGTTTGTTTGGCAAAGTCATTATACTACGTCTTTTTGGAAATGTCAAGATGAAATATGAGTTTTGTTTCAAGCATTTTATTTCAAGCGTTGACTTTAAATTGATATTATGATATATAATATACATATATATTTTGATTTACAATATTAAACGGGGTGTAATATGACAAGTACGGAAATAGAAAAGCTTGTTGAAAAACAGAGGGAATATTACAGAAGCGGAGCGACTATTCCTGTTTCCTTTCGTGTAGAGCAGTTGAAGAAATTGTATAACGCAGTTAAAAAATACGAAAGTGAAATAAACGAAGGGTTATATAAAGATTTGGGAAAAAGCTCTTTCGAAGGTTTTATGTGCGAAGTGGGGCTTGTTTTATCAGAAATATCTTTTTTGCTTAAAAATATAAAGAAATTTGCAAAGAGAAAAAGGGTTCATACCCCTTTGGCTCAGTTTGCTTCCCGTAGCTTTATACAGCCAATTCCTTATGGAAATACTCTTATTATGAGCCCGTGGAATTATCCTTTCCTTCTGACAGTAGAGCCTCTTGCTGATGCAATTGCGGCAGGAAATACTGCCGTGGTGAAGCCGAGTGCATATTCCCCCGCAACAAGTGGTGTGGTTCAAAAGATAATAACGGAGTGTTTTCCGCCTGAATACGTTGCAGTTGTAACAGGGGGAAGAAACGAAAATTCCGCTTTGCTAGAGCAGAAGTTTGATTTTGTGTTCTTTACAGGAAGCAAATCTGTGGGAAAAGAGGTTTTGAGGAATACAGCAGAGCATTTAACACCAACGGTTCTTGAGTTGGGTGGTAAAAGTCCTTGTATTGTGGATAAAACTGCAGATATAAGTCTGGCTGCAAAGCGCATTGTGTTTGGGAAATATCTGAACTGCGGACAGACTTGCGTTGCCCCTGATTACATTCTTTGCGATAAATCCGTAAAGGATGAATTTGTATCTCAGGTTGTAAAGCAAATAAAACTCCAATACGGAGAAAAACCTCTTGAAAATAAAAATTACGGTAAGATAATAAGCGAAAAGCATTTTTCGAGAATTTGTTCATTGATTGATAAAAGCAAGGTGGTTTTTGGCGGTGATATAAATGAGAAATCTCTTCAAATTGCCCCTACGGTTATGGATAACGTAACTGAAAATGATGCAGTAATGAGAGAGGAAATTTTCGGGCCTTTGATGCCTGTTCTCACCTTTGATAACTTTGATTCTGTTGTAGATGAGCTTAAATTAAAGGAAAAGCCTTTGGCTTTATATCTTTTCACAAACGATAAAAACCATAAAAAACGAGTTGTCCGTGAGATTTCGTATGGGGGCGGATGCATTAACGACGTAATAATTCATCTTGCCACAACTGAAATGGGATTTGGAGGCGTTGGTGAAAGCGGCATGGGAAGCTATCATGGAAAAGCGGGCTTCGATGCTTTTTCCCATTATAAATCCGTTGTTGACAAAAAAACGTGGATAGATTTACCAATGAGGTATTCTCCATATGAGGGAAAAATGTATGAGAAGCTTTTGCATATTTTTTTGAAGTGACGAAAATTTTTTTGGAAAACCTATTGACAAATCAAATTTGTGGTAGTATAATACCATCAAGATTTGAATATCACAAAAACAACTGTGACGAAGACGGTCGGAACGTTGAATCTCCAGAGAGTTGGCGGATGCTGCGAGCCAATGATGAAACTTTCTATATGACCCATCACTTCTGAGTTGAAGGACCGAAAGCTTTTGGCAAGTAGACTCCTTCCGTAATGCTGCGTTAAAGCAAAGAACTTGTTTGAGTTCGTAAAGTGGCGATTTTTTCGCAATTTGAGTGGTACCGCGGGTTGAACAACTCGTCTCAAAGAAATTTGAGACGAGTTTTTTTGTCTTATTCAAAGCTGCAAAATATCTTTATGATTAAATGGCAGAAATGAAAGGAGTCAAAAATGGATTACAGTTTGAAAGAAGTCGCAGGCAGAATCAAAGGTCTGCGAGAAGCAAAAGGATTTTCCCCTGAGGAGCTTGCAAAGCTTACGGGCGTATCTGTGGAGGATTATAAAATCCTTGAAGAAGGCGAAACAGATTTCAGCTTCACGTTTATTTATAAATGTGCAAAAGCTTGCGGAGTTGAGGTTGTAGACCTTCTTGAAGGAACAAGTACAACACTTTCTTCCTTCGCGATTACGAGAAAGGGAGAGGGACTTAAAATCGTTAAGAAGCAGGGTGTTGTTTATAATAACCTTGCACCTAAATTCAAGGATAAGCTTGCAGAACCTTTTTTGGTTAAGTTCCCTTATATTCCTGAAGAACAGAACGCTCCCATGAAGCTCAATTCTCATAACGGTCAGGAATTTGACGTTATCGTGAAAGGCTCTCTCAAGGTTCAGATAGGTTCTCACGTTGATATTCTCAACGAGGGCGATTCGATTTTCTATAACAGTATCATTCCACACGGTATGATAGCTGCAAGTGAAGGCGGCTGTGAATTTCACGCTGTTGTTCTCAACCCACAGGAAGGTAACGTAAGCGAGGAGTACCCCGAAGCACCTTTTATCGCTTCAAAAACATCGAAAGTGCACGATGAGGGAGAAGGTACTGTTGCTGATGCGTTTGTGGAATCTTCTTATGATGAAAACGGTGTTTTCAATGGTATTACCTTCAAAAACGAGGATAAATTCAATTTTGCTTTTGATTGCGTTGATGAAATTGCAAAAAAGAATCCCGATAAGCTTGCTATGATGTGGGTTGCCAACGACAAAACTGAACGCAGATTTACTTTCAGCGATATGAAAAAGTATTCTGCAAAAACGGCAAACTACTTTGAATCCCTTGGAATTAAACGCGGCGATACGGTTATGCTCGTTCTTAAACGTCATTATCAGTTCTGGTTCTGTATGCTCGCTCTCCATAAGATTGGAGCTATAGCGATTCCTGCAACTAACCAGCTTGTTGAGCATGATTTCGTATATAGATATAAGGCTGCAGGAGTTAAAGCTATTGTTTGTACTGCTGACGGAGACGTTTCCGTTGAAGCAGAAAAGGCGGCGGCAGAATTCCCCGAAATGCTTAAAATCCTTGTTGGCGGTAAGAAGGACGGCTGGCATGATTTCAACGTGGAAATGGAACGTTTCAGCACGCATTTCTACAGAAATGAAAATTCTCCTTGCGGTAACGACCCTATGCTCATGCTCTTTACATCTGGAACAACAGGCTATCCTCGTATTGCAACCCATTCTTATAAATACGCATTAGGTCATTATCCAACTGCGAAGCATTGGCATAACGTTGACCCCAACGGACTCCATTTCACAATTTCCGATACGGGTTGGGGTAAGGCTCTTTGGGGCAAGCTTTATGGTCAATGGCTCTGCGAAGCGGGTGTTTTCACCTATGACTTCGACAGATTCCATCCCGATGATATTCTTCCGCTTTTCAAGAAATACGGTATAACTACGTTCTGTGCTCCTCCTACAATGTATAGATTCTTTATTAAAGAGGATTTGTCAAAATACGACCTTTCTTCTATAAAGTATGCGACTACAGCAGGTGAAGCTCTTAACCCCGAGGTATATAATCAGTTCTATAAGGCAACGGGACTTAAAATTATGGAAGGCTTCGGACAGACCGAAACAACGCTTTCCATTGCGAACTTTGTAGGCTCAACGCCTAAAATCGGTTCAATGGGTAAACCAAGTCCTCTTTACGACGTTGTTGTTCTTGATCCCGATGGAAACGAATGTAAAACGGGTGATACGGGCGAAATCTGTATTCGCACAAAGGACGGTGCTCCTTGCGGTCTTTTCATTGGATATTATCTTGATGAAGAAAAGACAAAAGACGTTTGGCACGATGGCTTCTATCATACAGGCGACCAGGCTACTATGGACGAAGATGGTTATCTCTGGTACGTTGGACGTATTGACGACGTAATCAAATCCTCTGGCTACCGTATAGGACCTTTCGAAATCGAAAGCGTTATCATGGAGCTTCCTTACGTTCTTGAATGTGCTATAACTGCCGTTCCTGACGAAGTTCGCGGTCAGATAGTAAAGGCAACGATTGTTCTCACTAAGGGAACAGAAGGCACAGACGCCTTGAAAAAGGAAATTCAGGAATACGTAAAGACCCATACAGCACCTTATAAATACCCAAGAATTGTTGAGTTCGTTTCCGAGCTTCCCAAAACCATAAGCGGTAAGGTAAGACGTGTAGAAATAAGAAATAACGATTTGAAAAAGAATAATTAAAGCTGAAAGGGCTGTTGCACTAACAAATTTGGTTCAACAGCCCTTTGGCATTAGGCAGGAGGCGGGACACGGGGACGGGGTCGAAGACCTGCTTCTCTGTCCTGCACAGCAGGATTTAGAATCGTCCCCTGTGCCGTGGAAAAACATTGATATAAGTTATTATTCGCGTCAGCACACAATGTGCTAACATTTTACCTTAAAAAAATTTAAAAATGAAAATCTGTAAAAATGTTGATTTTTCAGCTAAAAAAGCATATAATTATATTCAGCACACAGAGTGCTGAAAAACTTTTCTTTTGAAAGGAAAGATTATGACTATATACGAACAGTTTTTACAGATGGGGCATAAAGTTCCGCAGGTTCACGACTTCAGGCACCTTGTTTACAGCAGTGCAAAACGTTTTGGAAACAAGAATGCCTTTGTTCTCCGTGACAGAAACGTTTCCTATTTTGAATTTTGCCTTGAATATAAATATTTAACAACGTATTTTTTGTCTTGTGGCTTGAAGAATAAGAGAATTGCTGTTGTTGGCGCAAACAGTTACGGCTGGATTCTCGCTTATTTAGCTGCATCAACGGTTGGTGTTTCCGTTCCCATAGATAAGGAATTGTCTTCCGAGGATATTCTCAATTTTATGAATGAGGCAGAGTGTTCTTTGGTTGTTGGAGATTCGAGCATTTTAAAGGGCCTTGAAACCGATGCTCGAAAAATTGCGTTTTGTGAAAATAAACAAGGCTTTGACGTTCTTCCAAAATTGATAAAAAAGGGCGAAAAGCTTTATACCGACGGCTTTCGTGAAATAGACAGCATGAAAATAGATGCAGAAAAAATGAGCATTCTTATTTTTACGTCGGGAACCACAGGCAATTCAAAAGGCGTTTGCCTTTCTCAAAAGAATATCTGTGCCAATATTAACCAAACTGCAAAAATGGTTAAAATTGATGATTTACATTCCCTTTCTGTGTTACCGTTGCATCATACCTATGAAACAACTTTAGGTCATATGCTTCTTTTATCAGGTGGGGCTTGCATATCTTATTCAGACGGACTTCGTTACGTTGCGAAAAATATTTCGGAATACAGACCGAGCGTACTTATTGTCGTACCGTTGCTTCTTGAATTTATTCTGCGTAGAATTGAAACTTCCATAAGAGAATCCCTGCCGATAAAGCTTTTACTTCCCGAAGGAGCTTCCGTTTCTGAAATTATCGCTCATTTGCCGTTCCCAATTCGCTTCATAGTAAAAAAGAAAGTAAAGAAGAGCCTTGGAGGAAGACTCAGACTTCTCATAGTAGGAGCTGCTCCCATAAAGCCTGAAACGATAGAGGCTTTTCAAGCCTTGGGAATTGCAACCTACCAAGGATACGGGCTTACGGAATGCTCACCTCTACTTGCGGGAAATAACGATTTCTTTGTTAATCCTGCTGCGGTTGGTCTTCCCATACATGGAGTAGAGATAAAGATTGAAAATCCTAATGATGAGGGTGTAGGTGAGGTTATTGCTAAAGGCGATAACATTATGCTTGGCTATTTCAATGACCCTGAAGAAACTGCAAAAGTAATGCGAGGAGGATATTTTCACACGGGTGATATGGGGAGAATCGACGAAGACGGATTCTTGTATCTTACGGGACGATGCAAAAGCGTTATCGTTACACAAAACGGGAAAAATATTTACCCTGAGGAACTTGAAGAAAGACTTTGCTCTGAACGTTTTATTGCTGAGGCTCTTGTCCTTGGTGTTGATAATGAAAAGGGCGGAGTTGCGGTAAAGGCTAAAATCTATCCATTTATGGACAAATTAAAGGAAGAATATGGAAAAGAACCCTCAAAAGAGGAAATCAAAAAAACAATTTCAGAGCTTGTTGAAAAAATTAACGATAAGCTCCCGTCATATAAAAAAATAACAGTTCTTGAAATTGTTGAAGAAGCCTTTGAAAAAACAACCACGAAAAAAATAAAGAGATTCGGAAATAATATTTTATAGGAAACAATTTTTAAAAAACAAAAGACGCACCTTTTTTAGTGCGCCTTTTTGCGTTCCTACGTTTTTTATTTGTTATCAGCTTTGGAAAAAAGAGTTTTTTTGCCAATATTGATTATAGTTTTTATAGCGGGGGAAACTACTATGTTTAAAATAAATTCTGCTATGAAGTTGAAGCCTGCGCATACTATAACGAGGTAATAGATAAGCGTTGTTCCGTTAACGAAATTGGAGTTCAAGGTTTCGTTTACCATGAAAAGACCGCCGAGGATAAAAACACCCGTGTTGACTATTGGAGCAACGGCAGATGCCGCAAATACGGCTACAAGGTCGTTGAATTTGGAAAGCAGCTTGTAAACCAATCCCGAACAAAGTCCTGCCAGCGCACCTTTGCCAATGCAGAGAATTGCTGTTTCAACAGGCTGATTCTGCCATAAGGTTGCGGTGAACACCTCTGTACCGTTGATTCCCGATGCAAGAACAACGATTCCGAAAACTGCTCCGAGAACCGCTCCTGAAATAGGACCTAATAGAATAGAGCCTATAACTATCGGTATAAGAACAAGGCTCACGCTTGTAGTAGGGCTGATTTTAATAAAAGTGCCCATGATTTGGAAAATGATGACGATGGAAATAAGACAAGCCATTAAAACCATTTTTAAAATAACGGCTTTGTTTTCATTTCTTCGTCTGCTTGTGTTTTGCATAAATGCCTCCTTGCTGTCGCCCGACTTTGCGGTGCAACGCATAAAATTTATATTATCTGCTATGCAGTAATACACAAATATCAATGAAGTATTCTGTTTTTTTGATAAAGGATATTGAGTCCTTTAAGGACGAGATAGTCGTCCGTTTTTATTTCGTGCTTACAATGAGGAACTATAACGGAAGCGAATCCACCTGTGGCGTAAACTGAAAGCTTTTCTCCGTATTCCTCGTTTATTCTTTCAATCATTCCGTCTATCACACTTGCGTTTCCAAAGATGACTCCTGAACGCATACAGTCAGACGTGTTTTTTGCAATAACGGATTGGGGAACATCAAGGCTTATCTTCGGAAGCTGTGCTGTTTTTTCAGCCAGAGCGTTCATTCCCATCATTACACCTGGAATAATAGAAGTGCCAATAAACGCTCCTTTGTTGTTTACAACCGTCATTTTGGTTGCCGTTCCTAAATCTATAACCAAAGCAGGACTTCCGTATATATAATGAGCGGCAACAGATGCGGCAATAAGGTCAGCCCCGACGGATGATGGCGTGTCACATTGTATTCCGATTCCGCTTTTGATTCCTGGACCTACAAATATCGGTTCTGTATCGAAAAGAAACTTTATCGCTTTTTTTATAACCGAATTAAGAGGGGGGACAACGGAAGAAACTATAACGCCTTTAATCTGACTCTTCTCTGCACCATGTAAGGCGAGATGCTGGGATATGCAAATGGCATATTCATCTTCGGTTTTTGAAAAGTCTGTGGAAAAGGTTGATACGAAAGAAAGCTTGTCCTCTTTGAATCCGCCAATGTCAATGTTAGTATTTCCGATATCCAATGCGAGAATCATTAAATCACCACCTTACACAAGAAATTTTATCAGATAATTGTTAAAAAGTCAAGTTGAAAAGTTGCATAATTGTGGAAACATTATCATCAAAAATGCAAAAAATCAGTTTGATAATTCACTTTCGCAGCAAAATTATTGACATGATAAATAAATCATGTTAAAATGAAAATGATTGAAAAGATCTTTAAAATATGTGAGGATTAAAAATGTGTCATTGG
This sequence comes from Oscillospiraceae bacterium, assembly GCA_015064625.1. Lineage (GTDB taxonomy): Bacteria > Bacillota > Clostridia > Oscillospirales > CAG-382 > SIG653. The sequence continues at coordinate 70,333 of SVRW01000003.1, forward strand.
CTGGATTTGTTTTGGAATTGGAGCGGTTCATTCTCAATTTAACGCAAGATGGCAGATGGTTGAATTGCTTACTATGCGAAAGCCGATAGAATTTAGAAAATATTTAATAAATCTTTCTATGGATGAACATCCATATGTGAGAAAAAGAGCTTTGAATTATATTGAAGAATTTTGACATTTCCTGATTGATAACAGTTCTCGGAAATTTTTCAAAAGAATTTTATATGTTTTTCGAGAATGATTACGTTAATAAATATCTGTTGGGAGATTTTGAAAATAACAGTTGAAGAATGGACTGTAACATCTTTGTGTATGCTTTGAAGATTAGGTGAAGCTATGAATGAAAAGTGTTTGTTGGAAATAAAAAATGAATGTTTGTTTTCTATTAAACTGTGTGTTGATAATACTTATTTTATAATTCCATCAGATAGCAAAATGAATATAAGCGTTTATCAAAATTGTATTGTGAAAATCCAACCGATAAATGTTTTTGATGATGGAAAGTCTGCTGTAGATAAAATGATTGAAAGTATTGCAAAATCATCCGTTTTGATTACAGAAGTTGAAACTTTATTGAAAGTAGTTTCAAAAAATGCATCGGTAATTATCAAAAATGACATTTTTCAGTTGGATGAGGTATTGGGATATTTATATTTTATATTTAAAACCTATAATTGTGGTATTACGATAAAAAAATGTAAAGGAATCAATGAAAAGAAAGTTTTAAAATTCCAAAGAATTTGTGCATTTGGCGATTCAATGGATTTCCCGCCTTTTTCGATTGTCCAATCTATTATAAAATACAGAAAAATGAAAAAAATGTGTAATTCTCAAAATATACTCCAGTTTTATAATATGATAAAAACTGATTAGAGACGATTAGAAATGTCTGTCCCGTGCCACGTGTCGTAATAAGAAATAAATTTTTATTTATATTCAAAAAATTCAAAAATAATTTCAAAATAAAGTTGCAAAAACTCTTTACAAATGGAAAAAAGTGTGTTACAATACGTTTTGGATTCGGGTAAGCTCGGTTTTGGGAGTAACTTTTATGTTTCACCGACCCAATGCTGTGCTATCGCCGAAAATAATATGGAGGTGAAGCAAAATGATCACAAAGGAAGAAAAGCAGGCATTAATCAACGAGTATGCTATTTGCGAAGGCGACACAGGTTCTCCTGAAGTTCAAATCGCAATTCTTACTTTCAGAATTAACAGCCTCAACGAGCATCTTAAGGCTAATCCTAAGGATAACCATTCTCGTCGCGGTCTTCTTCAGATGGTAGGTAAGAGAAAGAAATTCCTCAACTACCTCGTTTCTAAGGATATCAACCGCTACCGTTCTATCATTGCTCGATTGGGCATCAGAAAGTAAGCGGTAAAAAGAGTAAGTATGCTTTGCGGTGGGCGGCGTGGCAAATATTTCCTTTTGCTGCTCCGCCCTCGTTTCTTAACCTTGAAAAAGGCTTCACAATTTGATTTGTACCCCAAAATCTATAAATAAAATGACTGCTTGCCGTTGGAGTAAGCAGGGAAAAGGAAGACAAAATGTTCGAAAATTTCAAAGTGTTCAAAACCACTTATGCAGGCAGACCTTTAGTTGTTGAAACGGGCAAAATTGCTCAGCTTGCAAATGGCTCATGCTTGGTAAGATACGGTGAAACTGCTGTTCTTGCAACTGCAACCGCATCTGCCGCTCCCAGAGACGGAATTGACTTCTTGCCCCTTTCCGTTGACTATGAAGAAAAGCTTTACTCCGTAGGTAGAATCCCAGGCAGCTGGAACAGACGTGAAGGCAGACCTCCTGAGAGTGCTATTCTTACTTCCCGCGTTATCGACCGTCCTATCAGACCCTTGTTCCCCAAGGATTTGAGAAATGACGTTGTTCTCAGCATAACAGTTATGTCTGTTGATCCCGATTGCTCTCCCGAAATTACGGGTATGATCGGTGCATCTATAGCCCTTTCTATTTCCGACATTCCTTGGAATGGACCTATCGGCGGTGCTTTTATGGGTCTTGTTGACGGCGAAATCGTTGTTAACCCCACAGCTGAACAGAGAGCAAAGAGTGACCTTCAGCTTACTGTTGCTGCAAGTGAAAAGAAAGTTGTTATGATTGAAGCAGGTGCAAACGAAGTTCCCGATGATTTGATGTTCGAAGCCATTATGAAGGCTCACGAAGAAATCAAACCTGTAATCAACTTTATAAACGAAATCGTTGCAGAAATCGGCAAACCTAAATTCGAATATCCTTCTTGCGAAGTTGACCACGATATGTTCGAAAAAATTGCGGCTATGGCAGAAGCAGACGTTATGGAAGCTCTCTATACAGACGATAAAACTGTTCGTGATGCTAAACTTCAGCCAATATATGAAAGAGTTAACGAAGCTCTTGCAGAGGAATATCCTGATTCTCAGGTAATGATCAACGAATGTATGTACAAGCTTCAGAAGAAGATTGTTCGTCGTTGGCTTCTTACAGAGAAAAAGAGAGTTGACGGAAGATCTATGGATCAGATCCGTCCCCTTGCTTCCGAAGTTTCTCTCCTTCCCAGAACACATGGTTCAGGACTTTTCACCAGAGGTCAGACTCAGGTTCTCTCTATTGCAACTCTTGCTCCTATGAGCGAAGTTCAGATTCTTGACGGTATCGGTGATGAAACCGAAAAGAGATATATGCATCATTACAACATGCCTGGTTATTCCGTAGGCGAAGCAAAAGCCGCAAGAACCCCAGGCAGACGTGAAATCGGTCACGGTGCATTGGCAGAACGTTCTCTCGTTCCCGTTCTTCCTTCCGTTGAAGAATTCCCATATGCAATCCGTGTAGTTTCTGAAATCGTTTCATCAAACGGTTCAACCTCACAGGGTTCTGTTTGTGCTTCCACATTGGCTCTTATGGATGCAGGTGTTCCCATCAAAGCTCCTGTTGCAGGTATCTCCTGCGGTCTTATCACAGAAGGTGAAAACTGGATGACAATGATTGACATTCAGGGACTCGAAGATTTCTTTGGTGATATGGACTTTAAGGTTGCAGGTACTAAAAACGGTATCACATCCATTCAGATGGACCTTAAGATTGACGGTCTTACTCCCGAAATCATCAAGAGTGCATTCGAAACAACAAAGAAGGGCAGATTCCACATTATTGATAACGTTATCCTTCCTTGCATTAACGCACCTCGTGAAGACGTATCCAAATACGCTCCCAAGATGATTTCCACAAAGATCGACGTTGAAAAGATAAGCGAAGTTATCGGTAAGGGCGGTAAGGTTATCCAGAAGATTTGTGCTGATACAGGCGCAAAAATTGACATTCAGGACGATGGTTCAATCTTCATCTCCGCTGTTGATAAGGATGCGGCGTACAAGGCTCTTAACATTATTAACGCTATTGTTCTCGTTCCAGAACCAGGTCAGATTTTTGAAGGTGTTGTAACAAAAATTATGACTTTTGGTGCATTTGTTGAATTTGCTCCTGGTAAGGAAGGCTTGGTTCATATCTCCAAGCTTGACAGAAAACGCGTTGAAAAGGTTGAGGACGTTTGCAACGTTGGCGATACAATCAAGGTTATGTTCCTTGAAATCGACGATAAGGGCAGATATAACCTTTCTCGTAAAGACGCTCTCACAAAGAATGACCAGTAATTTAAAAAATATTCCTCTCTTGTTTTTCTGCAAGAGAGGAATTTTAACTTAATCTGATTTTTATTCAAATGAAAATTTCTTTTAATCGACTTTCTTATACAAATAATAAGTGAAATGTTTTTTCTCAAATTTGAAATCCGCAGTGGATACGATTTTATACCTTGAAGAAATTTCTTCGGGAAGCTTTTCGTCTCGTGTAACTACAAAATCTACAAGACCGTTTTCAACGTAGTGATTTTGCGTTTTTTCAATTTCATCGTAAGGAATATTAAGTCCGCAGAAATATTTACAGTTTGGTACTATGTTACTTACCGTGTAAAAACCACCGTCTAAAAAACCGTAATTCAAAAGCGTTGGATTTTCCGTTTGGGATATTGTTTCATTGAAAATAAATTGGGGCATTTCCTCTTTTGAGTATTTCAACAGAGGCGTGTTGAGGCTTGTTAAAAAAGAAAGGGTAATGCAAACAGCAAAAAGGGAAAATGTTAATATAGTTTTTGAACACTTTCGCTGTTTCAAACGATTAGTAAGTCTTTTTAGTTTTTTGTATGCGAAAACCGCGCCTAAAGGGATAAATACCGACAGTATAAAGGAATAGTAAGCAAATTTTCTTCCGCCTGCATATACGAATAAAAAAGTTGATACAGCCGTCAATAAGAAAAAATAGAAAATGCGTCTTTCTTTCTTGAAAAGATATATAGAGCCACATATTATAAGGGCGAAAATGGCGGGAAAATTCTTTAATACGCTGACAAGCCCGATACCCAGATTTGTTCCAATGCTTGTATCTTTTGGGTAGAGGAACATGTTTCCGTAGAAATAAACGGAGAAAAGGTCGGAGGCTGCCCCTGTAAAGATAAAATACAATAATACGGGAATTGATAAAATAACCATTCCGCAGATGAATAAAACCATTGAAATGAAGAAATGTTTTAATTCTTTTTTCTTTATGGCGTTGCAGAAGAAAAACAGCAAAAATCCTATGAAAAAGCCAAGAAACGTATATTTTGTCCATAAAACCACAGAAGCGGAAACACCAATAATCATCCATTGAATGAAGGAAATTCTTTTATTAGAAATCAACGATTTTAGTCCTATGTATAAAACCAATGCAATAATTGGTAGTGAAAATTCTTCAGCTGAGCCACCGTGGGAAAAAGCGGGGGCGCAGTAAATAATCGTAGATAATACAGGAAGTGCAAAAATAACCTTCTTTGAGCAGAATAAAAGCATTGTTTTGTAGCAAATAAGCAAAAATGCAAAAGAAGAAGCAATTTCTAAAAGATAAACTCCGAAAAACGTTGTGGGGGATATTTTGTAGGCAACAGCATAGAGAAAATAAAGCAAAGGACCTTTTTGCTCAAAAATATCAAGATAAAGAGTTTTTCCGTTAGCTATGGATTTTCCTACGGTGAAGAAACAGTTTGCATCAACCCAATCGTTGAATGGATATAGAGGAGATGACTTTGAGCAAATCGTAATGAATATAAAAGCAGTAATTAAAATAAAAAGGCGGCTTTGAAGTAAATTTAATTTAGCCCACGCGTATAAAAGCAAAACTGCACCAAAAAACGCAAAAGCAAAGGCTATTGCGTCTGGCGCAGTAAATATAAATGATAAAATAGAAAATGCGAAAGATAAAATAGAAAAAACGCAAAGTGTTTTAGCGTTGGGCTTCATTGTGAATTCTCTTTCTTTAGCAAAAACGTTATGTGTTCGACTGTCTTTTACTATTAGTCTCTTCTTTTCCCAAAAATACTTAACACGTAAAATAAGAATCTGAGGAAATAAACCAATGACGTGAGGAGGGAAGCGAGGTAAGTCAATGCGGCGGCAGAAAGAACCTTTTCAGCACCTTCCATCTCATCGGAGGCGAGTATACCTTGCGATACAAGCATCTGCTTCGCTCTGCGGCTTGCGTTCAGCTCAACAGGGTATGTGACAAGTGTGAAAAGAAAAGACATACCGTAGAGAATTACACCGAGCATCGCAACGTAGAATCCTAAATCACTGTTTGCTGTGGATGAAACGAACAAGTCAAGAATAAGTCCAAGCATAACAAGGGGCATAGCTAAAAATGAACCTATATTCGCAACAGGGACAATAGCTGTTCTTAACTTATAAAATGCATATCCGTCCTTGTTTTGCATAACGTGTCCTATTTCGTGAGCGGCGACGGCAACTGCGGCAACGGATGATGACGAATAGGTGCTATCAGAAAGGTTGACAACAGCTTTGGTAGGGTGATAATGGTCTGTAAGCTCACCGCTTACTTTCCCAATCTGTACGTCGAAAACGCCACCGCTTCTCATAAGTCTGTATGCAGTATCGTACCCCGTAAGTCCTGAACGGTTGAAAATTTTTCCATATTTCTGATAAGTGCTTTTAACCTTCATGCTTGCATATAAAGAAAGTCCCATACATATAAGAAGTGGGATAATAAACGGAATATAACTACTATAATACGATAAATAATACATAAAATTCTCCTTTTTTGTTTTTTTCATTATAGGCGGGTATTCTTAACTGTATATAAATTAAACGGCGCAGAAAGCACCGTTTAATACGAAATATCAGTACACGTAGTATTCCCTGCCGTTATCAAGACAAATACAGCTGAGAGGTCCGCCTTCGGAAACACCTGTTTCAATTGCAATATGGTTGTTTCCTTTGTATATCTTATCCTGAAATGCAGGGTCTATCTGTTCAGTTGGTGTGTGTGCCGTTACCAAAAAGAATTTTTCATAATAAGTTTTAGAGTAATCAGCCGCTTCCGTGTAGAAAGCTTCAGGCTCGTATTCTTCAAGATCAAGGGAAGGGTCGAAATCAGCAATTCCTGCATGAGCAAGAATGAAAACGTTTCCGTTAACTTCTGAAATCTCATAAGGGGGAATATCCCCGAGATATTCAAGAACACCTTCTTTTTCTTCTGGAGTTAGCTTCATGAATTCTGAAATTGTTGCCATTCCACCAGATTTTGACCATTCAAGAATTTTCGCAAGAGTCTCTTTGTCAAAATCGGCAGGGTTTATTTGCCCTGCTTCTTCAGGAAGCTTGGAAAGAAGGTCAAGAGCCATTTTATCATGATTACCCATAACGGGATAAATATTTGGACGGTAGCTCAGATTCTGAAGAAGCTTTATGGAATCCGCACCTTTGTCAACTATGTCACCTAAAATATAAAGGGTGTCAGAATCTTTGAATTTAATTTTAGTAAGCATATCGCAAAATTGATCCAACATTCCGTGGAGGTCGCCCATTACATACGTCATATTTATCTGCTCCTCTATATAAAAGATTTACGTATATTATTATACCACATTTTTCACGTAATGTAAATAGGAGATGTAAAAATATTTTATAATAAAAAAGTCAGTAAATGATAAGAAAATATATTCTTTTCGTAAGTTGTATTTTTGTTCTTAAAAAGTGTTATAAAAATTTAAATTGCGATGGAATATTTTAGAAAAAACGGTTGATTTTTTTGATATTTATGGTAATATAAAACTTTAGAGGTTTATATGGGAGAGTATTATGCGAAAGATTGTTTTCACCGATATAGATGATACTATATATTTTGATTTTAAAATGAATAAAAGAAACGTTGAAGCCATCGAAAAGGCGAGAAATAACGGTCATCTTGTCTTTATAAACACAGGGCGTTCTTCTGGGATTATACAGGAAGATCTTATGAATGGACTTTTTGATGGTATAGTAGCATCCATCGGTGCAGAGGTCTACATTGGAGATAAAACCTTGAAAAAGGATATAATACCTTCGTCAGAGGTGAGGAAATTCACAGAGGAATTTCTGCATGAAAACAGAACCTTTAACATGGAAGCGACAAAGGACAGTATTTTGAGATCCGTTAAAAATACGGATGAAAACGCTCCATTGCTTACGGAAATGCGTGGAATCGAGTTTGCAAAGCTTTACGTAGAGGGAAAACCCTCTGAAGGACAAGTGAGACGAATCAGCGAGGCTTATCAGCTTTATATACATCCTTGGTATTTTGAATTCACAACAAAGGGCTGTACAAAAGCTACGGGAATGGAGGAGGTTCTTTCGTATTTCGGCATGGATAAAAAGGATTGTATAGCAATAGGTGATAGTATAAACGACGTTGAAATGCTGAAAGCATCGGGAATTCCTGTATGCGTTGAAAACGCTGTGACGGCTGTGAAGGATATATGCGTTTATCAGACATGCCATGCAAGAGACGGAGCTCTCTTTGATTGTTTTTCTCATTTCGGGCTTATTTAGTTTAAATTGAATTGAAATATTTATGATAAATTAAAGGGGATAAAAATGGATTTTATGAAACTTGCTTCGGAAAGATTTTCTGTAAGAGACTTTTCCGATAGACCGATAGAAAAAGAAAAGCTTGATATAATAAAAGAAGCCGCAAGGATTGCTCCAACGGCTAAAAATAATCAACCACAGGTTGTTTACGTGCTGAAAAGCGAAGAAGCTTTGAAAAAGGTGAGGGAAAACACAAGATGCGCTTTCAACGCTCCCGTAGTTTTTGCAATTTGCATTGATGAGGCTAAACAGTGGCGTCAGCCTTTTTCGGGTGAATTTTCAGGAAATATTGACGGTGCTATAGTTGCAACTCATATGATGCTTGCGGCTGAGAGTGTGGGGCTTGGAAGCTGTTTCGTATGTTATTTTGACCCCTACAAATTCAAGGAAGCATTTGAGCTTCCCGAAGGAATAACTCCTGTTGCTCTTTTGCCCGTTGGATATAAAAGCGATTTATGTCAGCCTGCGGAACGTCATTTTTTGAGAAACTCCATTGAGGATTTTGTGACAGAGTTATAAAATTGAGGATTTTTATGACATTTTTAAATAAAAATAAGCGGACATTATTTCTTCTGCTTGCTTTGATTCTTCTGCTTGCCTCGTGTAACGGAAACGAAGGAAGCTTTGAAAGTGAATATGTTTCCGAAGAATCCGTAGAGTCGGAAGCTTCAGAAGAAGAAATCTCTTTTGAAGCCCCTGATCAGTCTTTGGCGGATAATGGATTTATAGACCTCTCTTTCGTTGCTAACGAGGGTGGATACGTTTCGGGAAGCTTAAAGCAAGTCCTTGAGCAAGGAGAGCTTTCAAAAACCGTTACGGCAATTCCAAACCTTTGCTATCGCTTCAAGGAATGGAGCGACGGTGTTACGGAAGCTACGAGAAGCGGAGAGAGCTTTTCCGAAGATACCGTATTAACGGCTGTTTTTGAGTATTCAGGACTTCCCGAAATACACATTGAATATAAAAAATGGATAAATAAGCGATACCCCATAAGTGCAAGCTTCACCGTTAAAAATGCAAGCGGTATTTATGAATTTGAAAGTGCCACCGGTCAGATACAAGGCAGAGGAAATTCCACGTGGAATCATGCCAAAAAACCTTATAAGATTAAATTTGATGAAAAAGTTAATCTTTTGGGAATAGGTTCGAACGCAAAAAAAGATTGGGTATTGCTGGCAAACCATGGAGACCAGTCTCTTTTCAGAAACTATCTTGCATATAATATAGCTCATAAAGCGGGAATTGGTTATAAAGCCACGTTGGTTGAGGTTTATCTTAACGGAAAATATAACGGTGTTTATATGCTGACGGGTAAGGTTGAAGAATCTCGCTTAGGCGTTGACGCAACGAAGGAAAAAGGCGGTTTTATAATCGAGCTTGACGATTATTATTCTGGCAAGGAAAATGTGGATTACTTGAAGGTTGGCGCCGAGTATTATAGCCTTAAGTCTGATTATATCGATTCTGAACATATGAAAACAATAAAGCAATGCATAATTGATATAAATTCTGCCATTGCTACAAAGGATAAAGACCAAATTTGCGCTCTTATTGATATTGATTCATGTATCGATATGTATCTTTTGCAGGAATATACGAAAAATACTGACGTTGGCTGGTCAAGCTTTTATATGTATAAGCGGGATGAAGGCGATAAATTAAGATTCGGACCTGCCTGGGATTTTGATATTGCCATGGGTAACGATTACCGTCTTGATAAAGGAAGCTATGAAAATATTTATGTCGGCAGATATAGCGGTTTTACACAGCAGAATTGGTGGTTTATCTATCTTTGCCGAATGGAATGGTTCAGAGAGCTTGCGCTGGAAAGATGGAACACCGTTTTTTACGGCTACGTTGAAGATACCCTTGATGAATTGAAGGATTACGCAGAAATCAACTGGGAAGAACTGGAAAACAATTTTGTCCGTTGGAATATTTTCGGAAAACGTGTCAACTGTGAGCCTACTCAGATAATAAATCTGAGGTCATATCTTGAACATTACAGATACTTTATAGCTTGGACAGAGCTTCGTCTTGAATGGCTGGACAATTGTTATAACGATATTGACTTTTGGATGAAGGAAATAAACGATAGAACATATCCTCAATATAAAGGCGGTAAAATTCCCGAAATAGAGCCTGATCCAAACGCTCCTGAAAAATCCGAAGAACCTGAATCTTCGGAAGAATCAGAAGACGTTGGGGATTATGCAGAAATGCCTGTAACTTTTGAGAACGAGACAAAAAGAAAGCCTAAAAAGAAACCTTTATAAATAAAAATTGGGATGTAAAAACTTTTGCTTTTACATCCCGTTTTTTGTGTATTTGTTATTTGGCTAACAAGCTTTTTGTAAAATAGCTATAGCTTTTTAAAACAATTATTTGTTTTCGTCAGCAACAATAGCAATTCCTGCAGATGCACCGATTCTGTTTGCGCCTGCATTGATAAGAGCCATAGCAGATGCATAATCTCTTACACCGCCTGATGCTTTGATAAAGCTGTTGTCTCCAACTGTAGCTTTGATGAGAGCAATGTCTTCAACGGTTGCGCTGCCTTTTGCAAAGCCTGTGCAGGTCTTTACGAAGTCAGCCTTTGCTTCTAAACAAAGCTTTGAAACGGCAACTTTTTCTTCATCTTCAAGAAGACCTGTTTCAATAATAACCTTGAGAGTTTTCTCTCCAATAGCTTCTTTAACAGCGGCAATATCAGCACGAACAAAATCATAATCCTTGTCCTTGAGCTTGCCGATATTTATAACCATATCGAATTCGTCACATCCATCTTTGAGAGCTTCTTTTGCTTCAAAAACTTTTGTTTCTGTTTTTCCTGCTCCCAAGGGGAAGCCGATAACGGTACAAATTTTAACACTTGTATCTTTGAGATAATCCTTTGCAGCGGCTACGTTGCAAGGATTTACGCAAACGGAAGCGAAGGAATATTCAGCTGCTTCCATGCAAAGCTTTTTAAGTTCTTCTGCGGTTGCGGTAGGTTTAAGGAGTGTGTGGTCAATGTAAGATGCAATTCCCATTTTTATACCTCTCTTATTTTATTCTCATTATCCAGCCTTCAGGGGCTTCAATTCTGCCCATCTGGATTCCCGTAAGTGTATCGTAAAGCTTTTTGGTGATGGGGCCCATTTCTTTATTGCTATCGGGAAATACGATTTCTTTTCCGTGGTCATTGATTATGCCAACTGGGGAGATAACTGCGGCTGTTCCGCAAAGTCCGCATTCTGCAAAATCAGAAAGCTCGTCCTTGTGAATTTCACGTTCTTCTGTTTTGAGACCAAGATATTTTTCAGCAACGTAAAGAAGTGAACGTCTTGTGATGGAGGGAAGAATTGTGTCGGATTTAGGTGTAACAACCGTTCCGTCTTTTGTTATGAAGATAATGTTTGCTCCACCTGTTTCTTCGATCTTGGTTTTGGTTGCGGCATCAAGATAAAGGTTTTCATCAAATCCTAAATCGTGGGCTTCAACAATGTTATAAAGGCTCATTGCATAGTTAAGACCTGCTTTGATGTTACCTGTTCCTTTGGGAGCGGCTCTGTCGAGATCAGAAAGTCTGATGTTGAGAGGGCGAACACCGCCTTTGAAATAAGGCCCAACGGGAGTTACGAACATTCTGAACTGATATTCTTCTGCCGGTTTAACACCGATAACAGGGCTGCTACCGAACATATAAGGTCTGATGTAAAGAGTTGCTCCCGAACCGTAGGGGGGAACGAAATCCTCATTTGCTTCAACAACCTGTTTTACTGCATCAACGAACATTCCTTCGGGAAGTACTGGAATACGAAGTTTTACTGCGGAATCGTGGATTCTTTCAGCGTTAAGGTCGGGACGGAATGTTACGATATGTCCGTCTTCCGTTGTATATGCCTTGAGACCTTCAAAGCATGTCTGTGCATATTGAAGAACGCCTGCACATTCGCTTATTGTGATGTTTGAATCTTCTGTAAGACCACCTTTGTCCCATGCACCGTTTTTATAGTTTGCAACGAAACGTGATCTTGTCTTGATATAGCCAAACCCTAAGTTTGCCCAATCAATGTTTTGCTTTGTCATGTTTTATGACCTCCTCGAATATAAGAATTGTTATTTTAAACAACCAATTATCCCCATTATACCACTTTATTTTCAAGTATGCAATATATTTTCGATAATTTTTTCAAAAAAATATGTATAATATAAGATAATAAGACTTGGAGAGGTAAAAATGTTTATTTACGAAAACGGAATTTTCAAATCTTCTCTTTTAATGGAGAAAAATATAAAACACGGTTTTTCTACAAGGCGTGGCGGAGTGAGTCGTTTGCCCTACACTTCTTCTATGAACGTAGGGTTTGGAAGGGGAGACGAGGACGACGTAGTTCTTAAAAATATAAAAATCCTTGAAGAGCTGTCTGGCATAAATAATTCAAAAATCGTTTATGCACCGCAAATACATTCAAGGATAATAAGAAAAATAGAAAATGAAGATTTTACATCACCTGTAGATGAATGTGACGGATTCATCACAAATAAGAAGGGTATATCCCTTCTTATCAGAATGGCAGACTGTGTACCCGTATTGTTTTACGGTGGAAACGTGGTTTGTGCTGTCCATGCAGGCTGGAGAGGTACTGTTTTGGGAATATGCGAAGAAGCTGTGAAGCTTTTTTCAGAGTATGGCGTAAATCCCCAAGAAATAACTGTCGCAATAGGACATTGTATTCACTCTTGTTGCTTTGAAGTAAAAGAGGATTTTGTGGAATCAGTTTCAAAGGAAAGAGGCGCAAATTTTGCTTTGCGACATATAAAAAAGTCGGAAAACGGATTTTATGCTGACCTTGTTTCGATGAATGAGGAAATCCTTAAAAATTCAGGCGTTATAAATATTGATTCAAGCTCACATTGTACCGCATGCAACCCTGATCTTTTCCATTCTCATAGAAAAACAGGCGGACTCCGCGGAACAATGGGAGCGGTGATTTCTTTGTGATAAATAATGAAATTTGAACTTTTTTTTAATAAAGTGTTGACAATAGCTTTGCTGTATGTTATTATTGGACATATAGATAACTTATTAGCTAATTGGTTTTAAATACATTTCTGAAAAATGACAATAAGCGATTTTGGAGAACACTTATTATGAAAAAAGTTGCATTTTTTCTTTTGATAATTTTGATTTTTTGTTTATCTTCATGTGGTGAAGATAAATCTTCTAAAACTTCTGAAGATTCTTCTTCCGATGTTGTTTTAAAGCAAGACAAAGAGTCTTCAGTGGAAGACGCTTCATCAACTATTGAAGAAAAATCTGAAGAGATTTCAGAAGACCCGTCAACACTACCATCATATTTTTTGCTTTCAAAAATTGAAACAAAGGTTTCGTCGGGTACTAACAAAACAGAAATGAAGTACAACGAAGATGGTTTGATTATTGAAAATGTTTCTTATGCAAAGGGAAAACTTAGTACCAAATACACATATGAATATAACGACAATGGAATTTTGATAGTCGAAGCACATTATGCATATGACAATTCCGGAAACGTTTTTTATTACACCAAAAACACGTATTCTCACGATGAAGATGGTGTTTTGAAAAGTTGTGAACTTGACGAAAACGGAGATTTGTATACTATTTCCTATGAATATGATTCGAAAGGAAGATTGTCTTCTTCACAGAAATCAAATAAAGATGGTGAGATTATATTACGTACAGAGTACAACTACTTAGAGAATAATGAGGGATATACTAAGATAAATTATACGCCAGATGGACTTCAAAAAGAGGTATATGACAAAAATGAAAATATGATTGAATATTCTTTTGAGAATTCAAGTGGTGTTGTAACGTCAAATACAATTCTTGAATATGATGATTATAATAACATTATCAAGTCTACAAATAACAAAGGTGTTATAACTGAATTCAAAAACACGTATGAAAACAACTTACTGATAAGTATTAAGACTTTTGTCGATGGTGAAGAAACCGAAATGACCGAATACAAGTACGATAAATACGGTAACTGTATTAAAGAAAAGGTTTCAAGTGCAACAGGCACGGTAAAAAGGGAGATAACAAACACATGGACACCTGTTTACTCAGAAGGAGGTGCGCTATGATCACTATTGAAGAAGCACGCATACTGCAAAATAAAGCTCAGAAGAAAAGTCTTGTAATACTATCTATAAGCTTTTTAATTCTCGCTGCTATTTGTGTTGGTTTGTTTTTTGTCGGTAAGAGGGAGTTTACTATTGCATTGTATTTATCAGTGTTCGTTTTACTATACGTTGCATACAAGGTTAAAATAACGGAGTTTCTTCGAGCTAAAGAATATGAGGGTGAAGTAACGTATTTTAACGTTGATACAGAACAATATAAAAAAATACATACACATCAGGTTGGCTCTAAATATGATACGTACAGAATTTTAGTTGCTGATATGCAAGTTGAAGATAAAAACGGAAAGACAAGACATAAGACCTTCAGATATACAAAAGAGTATGACAATGTAAAACCAGGAGATAAAGCTACCGTTTTGAGATTTGTTGATAAACCCATAATTGCATTCCAAAAGTAGTTGTTTTTAATCTTACAAATGATAAGAGATGTAAAAAACTTTGGCTTTTTACATCTCTGTTTTTTATTCGGTTGCTGAAAAGATAAATATTTGTGTATCCTTCGCAGGGGATGACATAATAGCTTTATTTATCTGTTCAAGACGTTTTGCATCAAGGCGAACGAAAGCATCGTCAAATATAACGGGCGGAAACGTATCGTTATAAATTGCTTTCAGCAAAGCAAGACGTAAGCAGATATATGCCGTCGCTCTTGCACCTGCGCTCAGATATTCAGCACTTTTGACAGTTTCACCGTTGTCAGTGGTAAGGGAAAGCTCCGTCGTTACGTTGAGAGCCTTGTATTTGCCGTCTGTTGCTATTTCAAAAAGCTCTGATGCATATGAAGTTATCTTTGGTGCAAGAGTTGCTTTCATTTCGTCGCTTGCTTTTTCTATAATCTCGATGGCGAGCTCTATAGCTTCAAGTCGTTCCTTTGAAGAATTAAGCTTTTTATAAACAGCCTCCGCTTTTTCAAACATAACTGCTGGTGGAACAATGGACGATTCGATAACGGCTTTTTCTTTCTTTGCCTCTATTATCTTTTCTTCCATTAGACGCTTTCCGTTCTGAACGAATTTGAGTTGTTTTTCGATTTCTTCCGAAGGACGCTCGGGTTTGATAGCTCCTTTTGCTTTTTCAAGTAACGCCTCTTTGTCAAGAAGCTCTGCGGTCTTTCTTAAGGATTCCCTTTGGCTTTCTTTAGCTTTTTTTGCTTCAGCTACTTTTTCTGTAACAGCTCGGAGCTTTCTTATCAGCTCTGCGGAATCCTCTGTGGAGTTTTTGAAATAACGTCCCAAAACTGAAGATAAGGTTTCTTCGCATTGCAAAAGCTCGTGCTTTATTGCTTCAAGACGCTTTTCAAGCTCGGATTTTTCATCTTTTTTCTGCGATATCTGTAAAGCTGTCTCTTCTCTTACGTTAAGTAAAGCCAGAAGCTCTGCTTCCGTGTTCACACCGAAGCTTTTTATGTATTTGCCCTTTGAAAAAATTTTGGAAACAGCCATAACAGAAAATATTGCGGCTGATACGAGCAAAATTACGGAAAAATAAGGGAATAAAGAAACCTTTCCCGTAACTTTAAGCAATGCGAGAGTTATTCCTGAAATTCCAAGAACTCCTGAAGCTCCAAAGCAAAGCATTGTGCTTTTTGATTTCTTTGATACATTTTCTTTTATTTCTTCAGTGTTTTCTGCACTTTCGATTGTTTTTGAATTCAGAGCTGAAAGCTCGCTTTCTACCTTGGATATTCCAGCTACAAGTTCTGCGGAGATTGATTGCTTTGAAAGCTTTTCCGCATTTACGTTAACTAAATTTTCTATAAGCTCATTATCGGGAATGCCTGCATCCTCCAGTGTTGAAACAGCAATTCTGTACGCATTTTCCGCATTTACAGCCTCTTTTTCCAGTTCTTCAAGCTCGCAGAGCTTTAAATATGCTTCGTATTTGGAAAGGTTTTCTTTTTCAGCAAGGAGCTTTTTCTCGTTTGCGCTGTTTCGTTCGATGTTTTTCTCAAGTAAGGCTATTTGAGAACTTATGTCCTTCAATGTGGAAATTTTCTCCATGGATTTGTCGTAAGCTGTTTTATAGCTGGTGAACTCTTTTTCAAGGGCTTCGATAGTTCCGCCCCCGCGGGAGTTTTTCAGCTCCTTTTTAGCCTCTTTCAAACGTTTGAGTGCGGCTTCATTTTTGCCGCTTTCATCACCCGAAAAAATAATATTTCTGATACTATCAAAAAGCTCGCTGTCACGGGCAGTGAGTGCGCAGTATTGGTCAAAAATGAAGGTTTTTTCAGCGGTTTCCATATCAACACCAAAGAAAACTTCGCCTGGGCAAAGTCCTTTGTGTACTGTTTTCCCTGTGGAAAGCTCTGTTATACTCAAAACTTCTTTTTGAGAGGGAGCGTATTTACGTTCTATTCTGTAAAGCTCTCCATCTGCGGAAATTTCTGCCGCACCAGCGGCAAAAGGGGAGTCCCAAGGAAGATACATCTTCCTTGCGCTGTCCATTATGTCTTTTTTTGCACTTCCGAATCCGTAGAAAATGAATTTTATAAATGCGGCAAGGGTGCTTTTTCCGCTTTCGTTTGGAGCGGTGATGCGGTTAATTCCCTCGTTTGGCGTTAACGTTTTGTTTTTCAGACAGCCGAAAGAGGTTATTTCAAGTTTTTTTATTATTATTTTCACTTATTTTCCTCCTTTAACTGTTTGTATCCATAGGGATATCTCTGCCTTCTAATGCGGCAAGACCATATTTTATAGCTGAGTTTATTGTTTTCTTTTCTTCTTCTGAAGCATTAGCAAGTCTTTCACTTGCAATTCTGTAAAAAAGTCCTTTTAACGTGTTTTCTTTTTCCAAGGCGGAAACGTCAGGCTCTGGAACGGTTTTGTCAATGATTTCTATTCTGTAAGGCAATGCGTTGCTTTCGCCAAAATCTGATGCGGAGAGAATGAAAGCACCTTTCACAGTGCCCGTAAGGGTGATTCTCAAAGCTGTATCAGCAGAAAATTCAGAAAGCCTTGGACGGATTAGGTCGATTGCTTCCGCTTTGTTTGAAACGCCTGATACGTCACATTCTATCCATTCATAACGCTTTATGGAAAATTGTTTCCAGTACATTTCAGTTTTTTCTTTTGAAACGATGCCGTAATATGCACCCTTGTGACCCGTTTCGTCAAAGCCTCTGCCCTGGAGACATCCAGGATATGCATAATAGGTATCTCCTGCCTTCAGAAGCTCCGTTTTCTGATGTATATGCCCTAAAGCTACGTAATCAAAGCTTGATGACGCAATATCGTTAACCGTAACAGGTCCGTATTTTGAAGAAGGTGTCATATCACCGTGACAAACGAGAATGTTAATCATATCTCTGTCAAGCTTTCCATACCCTGCAACAGGTGAGCTTATGTATTCGTTTGCAGTGAATCCAACCCCGTAAACGCAAACGCCAAGCTCCTCTAATCTGACACATTCTCTTGAACCCGAGAAAACGTGAACGTTATCTGGGAAGGTGTAATTTTTATAAACGGAGGTTTCGTTGTATGGGTCGTGGTTACCTGGCGAAATGAAGAATTTGCACGTAGGGAGTGATGCAAAATCACGCATGACAGCTTCAACCGTGTCTTTGGTTACAAATCTTGCATCGAACAGGTCACCCGAAATTAAAAATATATCAATTTTTTCACATTTGGCAAAAAACACTGCAGAGGAAAAAGCTCCCCTTAATTGAATGCGCCTCTGTTCTGATTCAGAGGGAGAGCCTATGGAAAAGGGCGAATCCAGATGCACGTCTGCCATATGAAAAACTTTAACGCTTTTTTGAATCATAAATGCCTCCGCTAAATAATATTTCATCGAATTTTATACATTGTAACACTTTTTCTTCGGAATTACAATACATAAAAACGTTACCCTGTAAATATTTTTTTGCGAATTTCAAAAAAACTCTTTTCAAACGGGAAAAAATATGGTATTATATGATTTGGAGGGATTTGTGATGCAGAAATTCGGGCTTAATACGGAGCTTAAAGAAAGATTTTTATCTTTGATAAAAAATGGGACGGTTTCTCATTCATATATCGTAATAGGCGGTGAGGGGGCAGGAAAGCTTGATTTTGCTCTCTATTGCGCAAAAGCTCTGTTTTGCGGTGGAGAACCTTGCGGAAAATGCGAAAGCTGTCGCAAAGCGGAAAGTGAAATGCATCCCGATATTATCGTAATAAACAAAGGCGAATCGTCTTCCTTTAAGATAGAGCAGGTCAGACGTGTTACCGAAAGCATAAACATCCCCCCGAATGAAGCGAAGAAAAAGGTTTATATTTTAGACCACTGTGAAAATATGACTGTTCAGGCTCAGAATGCTTTGCTTAAAGCTTTTGAAGAACCTCCTGAATACGTTGTGTTCTTTATATTGACCGAAAAAAAGGAAGCGCTTCTTCCAACGGTTTTGTCCCGCGCAACTCTTTTGAGCGTTTCCCCTTTGGATAAAAACGAGCTTTTTTCAATTCTGAAAAACCGATATCCCAAGGAGTCGGAAGAAAAGCTAAACGATGCCGTAAGGCTTTCCGAAGGCTTTTATGGAAGAGCTGTCAGATTACTTGAAAAAAATGCCGTTATAGAACGCCAAACAGCTCTTTTGCTTACAGAATGTTTGCTTGGGAAAAAAAGCAGCTACGAAGTTGCAAAAATACTTAACGCCTATAAATCAAAGCGAGATGCATCTGTCAGACTTTTGTTCCTTGTTTTGTTTGGCGTGAGAGATACGTTGCTTTATAAAAAAGGAAAAACGGATTTATGCTTGCTTACAGTTGGGGAAGCAGAAAGTTATTCTTCAAATTCAACTTCAAGACTCATAAATATTTCAGACAGCATTATTGAAGCTGTTTCATCTCTTGAATCAAATGGAAATTTTACGTCATGCATAGCAAAGCTTTGCGTGGATATAAATAAAGCATAAAAAGAATGGATATGGATTATGGAAGATAAGAAAAAGAAAAAATACAATCCTTATTGGAAGAAAAATAAGAATAAATCCAAAAAGCCTGCAGGAGAAGAAATAAAGACTCCTGATAATGAAGAAATCAAGGAATCAAAACCCGAAGAGTCTAACAAGTCAAAGAAAAAAACTGTGGCTGAGCTTTACGAGGTGGTTCATAACGAGGAGGTTAAGTCCGAGGATATCGAGGTGACGGAAGAGGTTCCCGAAGCATACGACCCTACGAAAACTGTAACCGTAGTTGGCGTCAGATATAAAGACGGGGGAAAAACCTATTATTTCGACCCAGTTGATTTGGAGCTTTCCATTGACGAAGCTGTTATTGTCGATACAAGTCGAGGGATGGAATTTGGTTTCATTTCTGTTCCCAACAAGGTTGTGAGAATGTCCGAGCTTGTGGCAGACCTTAAATGCGTCATCAGAAAAGCAACGGATGAAGATAAGGAAAAGTACGCCAAAAACAAACAACTTGAAGAAAAAGCAAAAAAGCTCTGGGCATCCCGTGTTGCTGCTTTTGGTCTTGTTATGCAACTTGTGGATGTTGAATATACCTTCGATAATTCCAAACTCATTTTCTTCTATACTGCCGACGGCAGAGTGGATTTCAGAGAGCTTGTAAAGGATTTGGCTGGACTTTTCCACACGAGGATAGAGTTGAGACAAATTGGTGTTCGTGACGAAGCGAAGCTTTTGGGAGGCCTTGGCATCTGTGGCAGACCTTTCTGTTGCAAGGAATTTTTAAAGGAGTTCGCTCAGGTTTCCATAAAAATGGCAAAGGAACAAAATCTTTCTCTCACATCCTCTAAAATTTCTGGAAACTGCGGAAGACTTATGTGCTGTCTCAGTTATGAGCAGAAGGTTTATGAAATGGAATACGCAACGTTCCCCAAGGTTGATTCCCTTGTGGAAACGCCTCAAGGTCAGGGTGTAATCTGCGAAAGTAACTTCCTTACAGGAAAAATTAAGGTCAAGCTTATGAACGCTGACCGTGCACAGCCTGCAAAAACCTTTACCGCTGACCAAATAAAGGTTATTGGAATGGTAAGAAAGAAGGAAACGGAAGAAGATTGATATTATATCGGGGGCTTTTTGAAAAAAGCCCCCAAACCCCAAAAACTTTAAACGCTATTGCTTTACATGGTGAAGAAAGTTATTATGGATTTGAATTAGTTTGACTTCTTGATAGCATATAACTAAGGAAAAAAATCATTAAAAATTATTATAATAATTATTTTTCGAAACGTAGCGAGGAAAATTTCCTTCCCTAATGCCTCGACGTGATCTTCCTTTCATTTTTTCAAAAAAAAGATATTGACAAACGGAAAAAAATAATATATAATACATGAGCTGACAAAAATGCTAATGTAGCACAGGGGTAGTGCAGCTGATTCGTAATCAGCAGGTCGGGGGTTCAAATCCCCCCATTAGCTCCAGCATCAATTGGGTTCAAGGCTTCGGCGTTGAACTCTTTTTGTTATTGAAAGGAGAACGTGTGATGAAAAGTATCAAACCCGGCAGAGGACCGTCTTTTATGAGCGGTATAATGTGCATATTTGTAGGTTTGTTCGGAGTTGTATGGACGGTAGTATCTGCAAGCGCAGGCGGAGGAGTATTCGCTTTGTTCGGTATAGTTTTTATAGCAGTTGCGGTTATACAAGCAATATATAATTTCAAAAATGCCACTGGCAAAAACCGTTATTCTGCATACGATATTACGGATGAAAATGAAGAACCAGACCCACTTAACCATCGATTTGGCGATAAACATGATGATGAGAATAAGTTTTGCCCATATTGCGGAAATTCCGTTGAAGACGATTTTGAGTTTTGCAACAAATGCGGGAAGAAACTGCCTTGATTTCGTATCTGTTCGGGTTCTTTTAATTGAATAAGGTTCGTTGAATTGAATAATAAAAAAGTCTTTTACGGTTTGAATTTTGTTTCAAAAATTATTGTTGACGAAAACGTTGCTGAATAATTCGAAATTTTTAAAAATACGTAGTATTGAAAATCACCTGTTTTTTAACGGGTGATTTTTTGTATATACGGATAAAAAGCGATTATTTCGCAAAAAAATATGCGGTTTTCTGAATTTACTACTTGAAAAATAACATATTATATGGTAGAATATACAATGTGTAAAATTAAAATGTGAGGGGATTTTTTATGATTAACGAAAGCTCTATCATTTCATTGATTGAATCGATAGGAACCGATGCAGATCTTATATCGCTTCTTGATGATTGTATTGCTTCTTTTG
Source organism: Oscillospiraceae bacterium (assembly GCA_015064625.1). Lineage (GTDB taxonomy): Bacteria > Bacillota > Clostridia > Oscillospirales > CAG-382 > SIG653. Next base: position 91,650 of record SVRW01000003.1, read on the forward strand.
AAAAGTATCATGAAGCTGTTTACAAGCTTGAAATGTATAAAAAAATCCACGGCAGAAATGTAAAAAACGGTGAAATATACAGAGATACAGTGATGGAGCTTGATCGCAACAGAACTGTTTGTCATAATTCATTGATTGCTAACATGAGTATAATTAACCGTTTGGCTGAAATGAATAGTATTCCTCCCGTTTATGATGGAATAGTTTCGGAAGAGCGTCCTCACAGACGAATTCTTGCAAATGAAGTTTTTGAATACGTGGAGAAGGTAATCAAAAACAGAGAATAGTTTTAACCAAGTCGTTTCTGATAAACGTCAGATATTTATTCAACTTTTTGGTTGATTAGATTCAGAGTTTGAGGAGTTTTTATGTCTGAAAAAAATTGCAGAGTATTCAGAATAATTGCTTTTTTGCTTGTGCTTTCTACGTGTTTGCCCTTTTATGCTTGTGCTTTCGAAACTGAATCAAACGTTGAAACGTCAGAAGAAAGTACAAGGGAAATATACGAAGAACCATCTGAAATAATTTCAGAAGAATCTCATGGAATTTTATCTGAAGAAAGTTCAGAGGAAAGCTTTGAGGAAAGCTCTGAAGTGAGCTTGGAAGAATCCATTGAGGAAAGCTCTGATTTCATTTCAGCAGAACTTTCTGAAGAATCCATTGAAGAATCTTCTGTAGATATATCTGAAACAATTTCCGAAGAAACATCAGAAGAAAGCTCTGAGGATTGGACAAATCAAGGTATTACTTATTTTGAAGAAACAGGAAAATGTACTTATACGACGGTTTATTCTCCAAAAACTAAGGATAAAGTCACTTATGAAAAAAGCGGTATATATTTATACAATACGGAATTCAGAATGTCTCCCGAATTGGAAGCTGAGTTTCTGACTCTTTTTTCTTCATTTGATAACCCACAGTCCGTAACGGTAAGAGAAATAAATTCCGAATTTGTTTTTTCGTATAATCCAAACAAAAGAATCGCTTGTGCCAGTGCAATAAAAGCCCCTTTTGGACTTTTTGCCGCAAAATGCGTAGAGCAAGGGCTTGTTTCTTGGGACGAGAGATTGGTTTATGAAGAAAAATACGATTATTTTACTGGGTCGGGCGTTATTCAGGATGAATATGAATATGGAACAAAGTTTTCCGTAAAACGCCTTTTCGAGCTTATGCTTTACATAAGCGACAATATAGCTTATCTTATGCTTAAAGACAGATTTGGCGGAGCAACACCGTTTAATGATTCCATGAATGCTTTGGGATGTAAGGATATAATCGATTGGGGAAACTGGGGAAAGCTTACTTCATACGAAATGGCTCTCGTTTGGAGAGAAATTTATCATTACACAAAAAGCGGTTCTCCCGAATCAAAAAAGCTGTATAAGGAGCTTGACAGAGCCTTATATAACGAGCTTGAAAAGGGAATACAAGGGAAAGAAAACCTTCATAAATCTGGATGGAGCGCAAACGGCTATAACGATGCTGGAATTTTCTTTGATGGTGAACAGACATATGTTGTTGCGGTTATGACGGGAAGAAAAGAGCTGACAGACGGCAGAAACAGAACTCAGCTTGTAAAGATATCAAAGCTTATAGATAAGCTTATTGTGGAATATAATGAATTTGCTTTACAAAACGGATAAAAATAAAGAGGTATAAACATGGATTACAAAGCATTGGCAGAATTGCTGTTTCCTAACGTGGAAAACACAACTGAATACTATGAGGAGAAATATAAGGCACGTAACTTGCCCGAAGGTGCGAAAGTAACGAGATTTGCTCCAAGCCCAACGGGATTCGTTCATTTTGGAAGTATGCTTCCCGTTGTCGTTTCTGAAAGACTTGCTCATCAAAGCGGCGGCGTATTCTATCTCAGAATAGAGGACACAGACGATAAACGTTACGTTGAAGGAGCAGAAGAAGACCTTATAAACGTTTATAAATATTTCGGAGTAAGCTTTGATGAAAGTATTATGGCAGGGGGCGAGTACGCTCCTTACAGACAAAGCGAGCGTAAGGATGTATATTCTGCTTATGCCAAAAAACTTGTAGCAGAGGGAAAAGCTTATCCTTGCTTCTGTTCTGCTGAGGAGCTTGACGAAACGAGAAAGCTTCAAGAGGAAAGAAAGGTTGTAACGGGTTATTGGGGCGAATACGTAAAATGCCGTGACCTTACTCTTGAACAGGTTGAAGAAAATATCAAAGCAGGTAAGGAATGGGTTCTTCGTATAAAATCAAACGGAAATCCTGAAAATAAAATAAAGTTTACCGACCTGATAAAAGGTGCTATCGAAATAACTGAAAACCATATAGACCATATTTTGCTCAAGCGTGACGGAATGCCAACTTATCATTTGGCTCACGGTGTGGACGATCATCTTATGGGAACAACCCATGTTGTACGAGGAGAAGAATGGCTTCCAAGCTTGCCATATCATTTGCAGATATTCGGTGCGTTAGGCTTCAAAGCTCCCAAGTATCTCCATATTTCGCAGCTTATGAAGGCTGTTGAGGTGGAGGATGAAGAAGGAAACGTAAAGACTGTAAAGAAAAAGCTTTCCAAACGTGATATGGGTGCAGGGCTCAGTTATTATATCGAAAAGGGATATACGCCAGAGAGCGTTATGGAATACGTTCTTACCTGCCTTAATTCCAATTATGAGGATTGGAGAAGAGCCAATAAGGACGCACATTATACGGAATTTCCTTTCTCTATAAAGAAAATGAGCGCATCAGGAACGCTTTTTGATCTGGCAAAGCTTAACGATGTGAGCAAAAACGTTGTTTCAAAGCTTACGGCAGATGAGGTTTATGACAGATTGACCGTATGGGCAAAGGAATACGACGGAGAATTTTATAACCTTCTTGTGAATGATGAAGCTCTTGCAAAGGGAATTCTTTCCATTGGCAGAGGCGGAAACAAATCAAGAAAGGATTTCGGAACGTGGAGTGAGGTTAAACCCTTTATAAGCTTCTTCTATGATGAGCTTTTTGTCCGCGAAGAAAACGTTCCTGAAAGCTTTGACAAAGAGACGGTTAATGGGGTTCTCGAAGCATTCCTTGCTTCTTTCGATTTGTCCGACGACCAGAATACTTGGTTCGGAAAGATAAAGGAGCTTGGTGCAGAAAAGGGATTCTGTCCCGACGTTAAGGCTTACAAGGCTTCTCCCGAAGGATATAAGGGACACGTTGGCGACGTCAGCACGTTCATACGTGTTGCGGTAACGGGAAGAACAAACAGCCCTGATCTTTACGCTGTAATGCAGCTTCTCGGCAAGGAACGCGTTGAAAAACGAATAAGAGATTATATAAACCTCTGAGTTAATATTCAGTATAAAAAACTAATTATAATTGGAGTATAAGACAATGGAAGAAACAAGCAATTTTCTGTATGATATAATTGAAGACGATTTGAAAGAGGGAAGGGTGGAAAAAATTCATACCCGTTTCCCGCCCGAACCAAACGGATATCTTCATATCGGAAGTGCAAAGGCGATTTATATTAACTATACCGCTGCTAAAAAATACGGCGGAAGCTTTAACCTCAGATATGACGATACTAACCCTACCAAAGAGGATGATGAGTACGTGCAGAGCATATACCGTGATTTGACGTGGTTGGGAGCAAATCCAGATGGCGGTATTTTCTACGGAAGTGATTATTTTGATAAATGCTACGAATATGCAGTTTTGCTCATTGAAAAGGGACTTGCATACGTTTGCGACCTTTCTGCTGATGAAATGCGTGAATATAGAGGAACGCTTACAGAGCCGGGAAAGGAAAGCCCCTACAGAAACCGTAGTGTTGAAGAAAATCTTGAGCTTTTCGAGAAAATGAAAAACGGAGAATTTGAGGACGGAGCTTGTACCTTGCGTGCAAAAATAGATATGGCTTCTCCAAATATGAACCTTCGTGACCCTGCTATATACAGAATCCTTCATATGAATCATCACAGACAGGGCGATAAATGGTGTGTATATCCTCTTTACGATTTTGCTCATCCTATTCAGGATGCTCTTGAGGGAATAACCCATTCCATGTGCTCCATTGAATTTGAAAACCATAGACCTCTTTATGATTGGGTTGTTGATAGCATAGGATTTGAGAAAAAACCCCATCAGTATGAATTTGCCCGCCTTAACGTTACGAATACGGTTATGAGCAAGCGTTATCTGAGAAGACTTGTTGAAACGGGCGTTGTTGACGGTTGGGACGATCCCCGTATGCCAACCCTCTGCGGACTGAGAAGGAGAGGGTATACTCCGGAATCAATTTTTGAATTTGTAAAGAAAGCGGGAGTTGCAAAAAACTTCTCCATCGTTGATATAGCGCTTCTGGAAAGCTGTATCCGTGATGAGCTTAACGCAAAAGCGGAAAGAAGAATAGTTATAACCGATCCTGTAAAAGTAACTATTTCAAACTATCCTGCTGACAAAAAAGAATATTTTGAAACTTCAAATAATCCAAACGATCCAGAAGCTTCAAAGAGAGAACTTTTGTTCACAAGAGAGCTTTATATAGACAGAAGCGATTTTTCAATGGATCCTCCTCCAAAGTATTTCCGTCTTAAACCAGGTGGAGAGGTTCGTCTTATGTGTGCTTATATAATTAAGTTTGTGGAAGCAAAAACAGATGAAAACGGAAACGTTACGGAAATAATTTGTGAAGCAGACCTTGAAACGAGAAACGGAAATCCCGTAGACGGCAGAAAAGTAAAGGGAACTATTCATTGGCTCAGCGCTGAAAACTGCATTGATTGCGAGGTTGCTGAATTTGATAAGCTGTTTACCATTGAAAACACAGGAGCTATTGCCGAAGGACAGACGTACGACGATTATCTCAACGCTGATTCTGTGAAGGTGAAAAAAGGCTGTAAAGCTGAGAAATGTCTTGAAAACGCGGAAACGGGTGAAAGATTCCAGTTTGTGAGAACGGGATATTTCTGCAAGGATACGAAATACGAGGGAAGATTCAACCGTATAGTAGAGCTTAAAGATTCCAAGCCTGCGGCGAAAGGAAAATAATTTTCATGAAGAAAAGAATTTTATCATTGATGCTTGCTCTGCTTATGATGTCTTTTATGGCATCTTGTGGAAAGGATGAAAATAGCTCTGAAGCAGGAACGAAATCCGCTTCTGAGGAAATTTCCTCAGTTAATTCCGCAGAAGCATCGGAAGATAAATCTGAAGCAGCTTCCGAGGAGAAATCAGAAGAAGTATCAGAAGAGGAAGAATTTATGGCATACAAAGAAGATAAATCAGGATACTTGAAAGGTGAACAGACCGAAAATCTCAATTTCAATTCTAAAACCATAAAGGCATTGGATTTCAAAGGCACATTCAAGGATGCGCATATTGATGAAAACGGCAGACTCGTTATGGATGACGGAGATGATCTTTATTTTGCTTTATTTGAAAGTGACGTTATGAACGTTGGCGAATTCAGCTCAATGCTTATCTCATGGAATGCCAATGCAGGAGATGGCAAAGTTCAGGTTTACGTTTCCTATGAAGCAGAAGACGGAACTTGGAGCGATTATTTCACCTTTGGAGTATGGTCTGACAAAAAGAACGTTTCCACGAGCAAAAGCAAGTCTGATGATTATGCAAAAATGAATGTTGACACGTTTTCTCCAAAGAAACAGACAACTGGCAATATTAAATTTAAAATTAACTTGCTCAGAAACGGAAAATATCGCCCCGTGCTTGAAAATATTACAATAGCAACTCCAGAAATGAAATCTGCGACACCGGGTAAATACCCTGAAGAAGCTATAATTGACGTTCCTATGCGTTCACAGCATGCTCCCGAAAACGGTTCAAGAGGAAACGTTATGTGTTCTGCAACTACAGTTGCAATGGCTCTTGAACATCTCGGCTTCAAGCAGTCTACTTATGATACCGCTATGGGTACTTATGACGTTGAATACGACGGATATGGCAACTGGCTCTTCTCTGTTGCTGAAGCGGGATCAAAGGGATATTATACCTTCTGCGATTTCTATAATGAAGACATGATGAAATATGCTCTTTCAAAGGGCTATACCATCGGTTGCTCCACAATGCTTACTCAAGCAGGACACGTTGTTCTTGTTACCGGTTATACGGTTATTGACGGTGTTGAATACTATGTTGTAAACGACCCTAACGTAAACTCAAGTAAGGTTGAGGTTACCAATTATACCTGCGAATATTTCAATTCCGTATGGCTTAAATCAAATTTCAACAATTTGGGCGTAGTTTACGTATTCCAAGGACAGTATTAAGCATAAAAAACAAAATCAAGTAAATAATTTATATAAGCATATAAATTAAAGCATATTAAATCATTATCTTGGCGCGGAGTAAAAATTATGTTCTACGACAAAGATTATAACTCGGGAAATGATACGTCTGATGAGAACAATTCTGTTTTGAATTCAGACAACAATCTGAAAAATGCGTCAGAAGCTCCATTATCAAATCAAATAGATGCTTCCGATGAAAAAAGTGTTTTAAATCAGGAATCGGTTATGAAAGAAGTCTCTTCTGAAAAAGGCGAAATTTCCGAAGAAAATCTTTCTTTAGACAATGATGTTAGCACTGATGAAATGCCGCCTTCGGAGCAAAATGGAATTTCTGATGAAGAAACTGCAAAGAAATCTGATTCCGATTTAAGCAGTTCTTTCGATTTGGGTGGAAATGGCTCTATATACAGGGATTATCCTATGTATAACAACATACCGCAACCTCAATACACCGAAGACTCGTTTAACAAAGTTGTTTCACCGCCAAAAAAAGGCAAGGCGGTTTTCTGGATAGCTTTAGTGGTGATGATGGTTTTGAGTATGTTTGCCACTGCAGTTCTTACAAGATATTTTGGCGTTGGAAACGGGTCTACAGAGGAAGGACTTCCATCTCACGAATATACTCAGACGGTCATCGAACACGTAAAAATTGAAAATCCTAAAAATGAAGCGTATACGGATAGAACAAAGCTTTATGAAAAGGCTCAAGAAAGCTGTGTTACCGTTATTTGCGGCATGAAGGGAGGCTATTACGGGCAAACGTCGGAATATTCTTCACTTGGCAGCGGATTTGTTGTTTCGAAGGATGGGTATATAGTTACAAACGCCCACGTTGTCGAAGGAGCAAACAGTATAAAAATTCGTTTCTATGATGGAACAGAAAAGGAAGCGTTACTCATCGGAAAGGACTCGATCTGTGATCTTGCCGTTGTTAAAATTCATAGAAGCGATGATCTTGTTCCCGTAAGCTTCGGAGATTCGTCTTCAGTTCGTATCGGTGAATTTGCCATGGCTATCGGTACGCCTTCAAACGATGATTTGTTTGGAACTATGACTTTTGGTGTTATTTCGGGTAAGGAAAGAAAGATATCCATAAAAAACACCGCAGGACAAACCGTTAAAACAATGCTTCTTTTGCAGACTGATGCAACTTTGAATCCAGGTAACTCAGGCGGTCCTCTTTTCAATATGAATGGGCAGGTTATAGGCATAAATACCATGAAGCTAACCGAAACGTTTGAGGGAGTTGGCTTTGCTATTCCATCATCTGGCGCGGTTAACGTAATTAACTCTCTTATTTCAACGGGTGAATCAAATTATTCTGATTCCAATTACGTTAAAATGGGGTCACAGCTTGGTATTACAGGCGTTACAATGAGCGATTCGGTTGAAAAGGAATACGGATTTGCAGATGATTCTCCAAAAGGAGTTCTTGTGGTAACCATTGATAAAGAAGCTTCTGCATATAAAGCGGGACTTAGCACATATGATGTTATTTGTGAATTCAATGGGGAGGAAATAACAACTATTGAACAGCTCATTGGAGAGATACAGGAATGTTCTCCAGGGGATAAGGTGACGGTTAAGGTTTATAGAGTTGAGCGTAGCGGAAAGGATGGAAAATATCATACCTATACCTTCGCTCTCGACGCAGTAGAGGGATAAAAAATGAAAAACAGAAAAACATTATGTATTATAGCTCTTTTGATTTTTGCAATGCTTGCTTTGACATCATGTCAAAGCATGGGAATGCTTTCAGGACTTCTCAATAGCTCTGAGGCTTCTGAAATTGAAGAAAGCTTTGAGGAATCATCTTTGGACGATGCAGAGTCTGATTCAAGCGAAGCTTCAACAGATGAATCCGATGAATCAGCGGAAGACGTTCTTAATGAAGTGAGCAAAGAGGATTTTGAAGAAAGCAAGGGGGACTCTCCCATTGCGGATTTGTATGATTATTGTATAGATAGCTGTGTCAGCATCGTTTGCAAGGTTGTTGTTGAAACTCCAGGAATATGGGGGACTACAACTGAAGAAGGAACTTCTTTAGGAAGCGGATTTGTAATCGAGGGCGGACATATAGTAACGAATCATCACGTTATAGAGGATGCAAAAGAAATAAAAGTTGTTTTCAATGATGGCGAAGAGGCTGACGCTGAGCTTGTTGGTTCTGATGAAACCTGCGATATTGCTGTATTGAAGGTTAAGACTGATAGGGCATTGACCCCTGTTAAGATAGGAGATTCTTCCAAGGTCAGAGTAGGCGAGGAAGTAATCGCTATCGGAACTCCTTCAAGTATTGATTTTGCTGGAACTCTCACATACGGTGTTATTTCAGGACTTAACAGAAAGCTTGAAGTTACAAACGAAAGCGGCAAGGTTTTGAAAACAATGTATCTTATTCAGACGGATGCAACGCTCAACCCTGGTAACTCTGGAGGCCCTCTTTTCAATATGAAGGGTCAGGTTATAGGCATAAACAACATGAAGCTTATATCAACCTATGAAGGAATAGGATTTTCAATTCCTATAAACGGAGCTATGGAAATAATCAACGCTCTCATAAAGGGTGAAGACGTTCCCGACAGTGATTATGCCACAACGGCGGCATACCTTGGAATTTCAGGTGCAAACGTTTCAAACGTAAGAGAGCAATATAAACTTGGAAATGATGTTCCCGACGGTGTTTTCGTTCTTTCAGTTGAGAGAAATTCGGCTGTATATGCGGCAGGGCTCAGTATATACGACGTTATAACAAAATTCGAAGATGTGGAAATAAAAAGCCTTGAAGCCTTGAAAAACGAGCTTTCAAAACACAGTGCAGGTAAAGAGGTCACGATGGAAATCTACAGACCTTCAAGAAACGGTAACACAGGCGAAACTATGAAAATAAAATTCAAGCTTGATAAAGCAGGCTGATATAATTATGACTTTAATATTCTGATGGGTTTCAGAATGTAAGGCTATGTAAATGGGGCTGTAAAAAACTCGTTTTTTTACAGCCCAAATCTAATTACAAGGGAAAAAGAAGCAATACATGACTTTTTTACGCCTTTGAATATAAGGAGGAAGTATGTTTAATATTCTTGTTGCGGAAGATGATAATGAATTGAGAAAGCTTTTTTGTACGGTTCTTGAAAAAAATGGATACAGAACTTTTCCTGCTGTTGACGGTGAAGATGCTCTTATGATTCTTGACAGAGAATACATAGATCTTCTTATATGCGACGTTATGATGCCTAACGTTGATGGCTTTGAGCTTACACAAATGCTCAGAGATAGTAAATACAATTTGCCTGTTCTTATGATAACCGCAAAAGGCTCTTTTGCTGATAAAAGTCAGGGATTTGCATCCGGTGCGGACGATTATATGGTTAAGCCCATAGATACAGGTGAAATGCTTCTCCGCGTAAGTGCGCTATTAAGACGTGCGAAAATAGTAAATGAACGTAAGCTTACTGTAGGTGAAACGGTACTTCAATATGATTATCTTACGGTGAATGACGGAGAAAAGGAAATAGCTCTACCGCAAAAGGAATTCAATATACTATATAAGCTTCTCTCCGAACCGGGACATATTTTCACACGCCAGCATCTTATGGATGAATTTTGGGGAATGGATAGCGAAACGGATGCAAGAACTGTTGACGTTCATATAAACAGACTCAGAGAAAAGTTTGGAAATAATAAGGATTTTCAGATTGTTACTGTAAGGGGGCTGGGATACAAGGCGGTAAAAATGAAGTAACGGAGGTCGAAAATGAAAAAAAGACAGATAATAAAAAGCAGAAAACTTTGGATTATTTTCACTTTTCTGACTTTTTCGGTTATGAGCGTTTCCGTTATGGTAACTTCTTTTTGCCTTCTTGTGGCTTTTGAACGAGGATTACTTTCTCCAAGGTTCGGAATATCAGCTTTTGCACCGTTTTCTGTAACGAGTATCGCTGTTGCGACAGTGCTTTCCATGTTTGTGTCACGTGCTATGCTTTATCCCGTCAGGGATTTTTCCGATGCGGCAAAACGAATTTCAAAAGGTGATTTCTCGAAAAAGCTTAATGAAAACAATCTTATTGAGGAAATAGCATCTGCGAGTAAGAATTTTAATCTTATGATGACCGAGCTTGAAAAGCTTGAGGGGTTCAGAAGCGAATTTGCTGCAAGCGTTTCCCATGAATTCAAAACTCCACTTGGCAAAATAAAGGGTTATGCAGAGCTTTTGCGCGAGGGAGACCTTTCTTTAGAGGAAAAAGAAAACTGTATAAATCAGATAGTAAGCGGGGTTGATAAATTAAACGCTATGTCTGAAAAAATGCTTTCTCTTGCCAGATTTGAAAATCAGCAGATTGTTTTGAATAAGTCAAAATTCAGCCTGGACGAACAACTGAGACAATGCTTTTTGCTTTTTGAAACCCGTTGGAGCGAAAAGGAAATAGAACCTTCCTTTGAGCTTGAAGAATTTGATTATTTTGGTGATTCAAATCTTTTGAGCCATATATGGACCAATATTTTTGACAATGCCATTAAGTTTACCCCAAATGGTGGAAATATCAATATAGAACTGAAAAAAGAAAAGCGTTATGCCGTTGTTACGGTTTTTAATTCAGGCGAGGGGATAAAAGAAAAGGATATATCCCATATTTTTGAAAAATTTTATCAGGTGGACCGCTCAAGAAACGACAGAGGGAGCGGACTTGGACTTTCTCTTGTGAAAAGAATCGTGGAGCTTTGCGGAGGAGAAATATCAGTAAAAAGTGAGCTTGGGAGAGGAACGGAATTCAAAGTATATCTTCCTTTGTCTGAAATTTGAATAGAATCCGTATAAAATTTACAAAGTTGTGACATAAAATCAGAAAAATGTTTATACAAATCTTCCAAAAATATGTATAATAGTATATACTGTGAGTAGTATTATCTCATGGAAAATTATTTTAAGATAAAATGAGGCTTATATTTATGAAAAAGAGACTTCTTTCCGTTTTATTGACATTGGCGATGCTTGCTTCTCTTTGCGTATCTTTTACCTTTACTGGTAATGCCGCAACGCTTGAACCGTCGTCTACGAGCGGCTATACCGTATATCGTGCGAAAGACTATCTTTTTGGTGTAAAGGGGTCTACAACCGTTTCAACTTTTAAAACAGTGTTCAAAGGTCAGAACATTGCTGTAACTGATCCTTCTGGAAACAGACTTATGAATTCTGCTTATATTCCAACGGGAAGCGTACTTACTCTTATGAGCGGAACTACCGTTCTTGATACTCTCACAGTTATCGTAGGCGGTGACGTGAATGGCGATGGAAAGGTAAATGCAACTGATACAGCAACTCTTAAAGCTGTATTCAAAAAGACCGTAACTCTCGCAGACCCTTTTGTTCATGCTGCTGATGCTGACGGAAGCGGTGCTCTTACTTCTACAGACTACATAATGATAAAGAGACAAGTTGCAGGAACTTATACTGTTAACAAAGTTTCTCCCGAATACGTTCCAAAGGTAACCGTTCCCAACGTTGTGGGATATACTGCAGCCAATGCTAAAATTGAGCTTGAAAGAAAAGGCTTTGTTTATGCTGAATCTTTCGTTTTCAGTGATACCATTCTTGCAGGATACGTTGTTTCTCAGGAACCTGCTTCAAGTAAACAAATCCCCGGTTCTACTGTTACGGTTATCGTAAGTAAGGGGAAAGAGCATACAACAAGAAAAAATTATCTCAATAATATGAAAGCTATATGGCTTACACAGTTTGACCTTTCTGAAATGTGGGCATCAAATTCCGAATCTGCTTTCAGAGCAAACATAAAGAAAGTTCTTCAAAACTGTTCAAACAACGGCTTTAATACAGTTTTCGTTCAATGTCGTCCAAATGGTGACGCTACTTACAGATCAAATCTTTATCCTTGGTCTAAATACGTTTTTACCTATGGGGAAGGTTATTCTGCAACTGCTACAAAAAACTATGACCCACTTGCTGTAACCATTGATGAAGGACATAAGCTTAACCTTTCCGTTCATGCTTGGATTAACCCTCTCCGTCTTATGGGAGCTGACGAAATAGTGAACGTTTCAGATAACTATAAATTAAAGCAATGGTACAATTCCAAGCGTGGAACTTACGTTGTTGACGTTAACGGAACGTATTGGCTTAACCCTGCGTATAAAGAAGTTCGTCAGTATATAATTGACGGTGCGAAGGAAATTATGGCAAACTATAGTGTTGATGGTTTGCATATCGATGATTATTTCTATCCTACAACGGAAGCTTATTTCGATCAGGAAGCATTTAATTCCAGCGGATATCAGAACATTTATAATTTCAGAAGATATAATATGAACCTTTTGGTTTCTGGTCTCTATTCTGCTGCAAAGGCAATTGATATTGACCTGATATTCGGTGCTTCTCCTGCGGGTAATCCGACAAAGGTAATCAATTCTCATTGTGCAGACGTTGCACTTTGGTGTTCAAGCTCCAATTATATTGACTATATCATGCCTCAGCTTTACTACGGATTTGAACATCCTTCCGCTCCTTTCGATTCAATGGCTCAGAAATGGTCAAGTATTGTAACGTCTCCAACTGTACGGTTTTACATAGGCGTTCCTCTTTATAAGGCAGTAGATCCTTCTCTCAGTACGAGCTACGATGGACAGGAATGGTATAATTACGATGATATTATCAAAAGACAGATTCAGTATTGTGATAATAACATGCCTAAATGTAAAGGACTTGGAATCTTCAGTTATAATGACCTTGTTAAAGGTGGAGCAGACGTAACGAATATGATCCCCGCACTGAAGGCTTTTTCTAACTGACAAAATATTGTGATTGGGAAAAACGGTGCATCTGCGCCGTTTTTCGAATTAAAACAGGAGCTTACTTTATAAATTATGAAAGCATACGTGCTTTTTTCCTCCTCAAACGGAAATTGTACATATATCAAAAACGGAAAAGAAGAAATACTTATAGATGTGGGTCTTTCAGCAAAAAAGATTTCTGATGCTCTCATAAAGCTTGGAACTAATCTGTCAAACATAACTTCAATTTTTATAACCCATGAGCACATTGACCATATAAAAGCTTTGAACGTTATATGCCGACATTACAGAATTCCTATATATATTCCTGCAAAAAGTCTTGATTTCGTTGCAACGTCAATGCAGTGGACGGAGGAGCTTCTTGTGGAAAACAGCGGTGGAGCTGTCAGGGAATTTGATGGATTGAAGATAACCGCTTTCGATACACCTCATGATTCCTTAGGAAGTGTTTGCTTTCGTATTGAAGCTGAAGATACAACTTTAGGATATGCTACGGATATAGGACATTTGACTTCGGATGTAAAAAAATCGTTGACAGGTTGCGAGTCAGTTGTTATAGAATCAAATTATGACCCATATATGCTTAAAAACGGTACATATCCTTATGCAACAAAACAGCGTATCCTTGGGGACAGAGGGCATTTATCCAACGGGGAATGTGCCGCATTTCTTCCTGAATTGTATAAAAACGGGACGAGAAATTTTGTTCTTGCTCACTTAAGTCAGAATAATAATAAACCCCATATAGCACTTGCGGAGAGCAGAGGAGCTTTGGGGGCAAACGGAATTTGCGTTTGTGATACTTTTGGGAAAGCAGATGCCCGACTTTGTGCAGCTATGCCTGACAGTATAGTTGAGATAATATAATTTTGAAGTAGTAATTATATGATTCAAAAAGAGAAAAGAAGGTACAAAGAGGCTCTTCGTACCGAAATAATGAGATGCTACAGAGTAATTGAATATCTGGACTTTTCTCAGATGGCAGGTTTTCTTCCTGCTGAGGTTATAGAGGGATATGTGCTTAATGATTTGGAAACCCTCGAATATTTTGCTGTGTTCAAATTTCAAAGCACTTCTGAGAAGGAAATAAGCGGTCTTGGTATAAAGCTTTATTTGTACAGTCATTCTGTAGTTAGCTACAAAAGAATTGATTTCAGTTATCCTAACGGCGACATAGGATTTGGCTTACAGGAATATATAGACGACAACACAAAGGAAATTTTGCCCAAAAAAGAACCTGATTCATATATAAAATACGGTGAAATATTCGGGTCGTACGTTTTGATTCCTTTACCGAACGCTTATTTTACAAAGCTTAAGGTGGAATTTTCTTACGCTGTATTTTCCGACGGTGAACGTGTAGATTATAATTTTCTGTACGGCAGAAACAGACCAAAAAGCTTCAAGAACTACGATGAAGATACAATATTTGCGTTTAACAACGTAAATATATACATGAAGCAGGAGGAAGAACATCCAACAACCGTTATTCCCGAACAGGGTGAGGTGATGTGGCTTTGCTGTTGCGGACATAAGAATCTTAATTCCACGGAATATTGTTCAAAATGTTTGAGAAACAAAAAATGGCAGCTTGATAATCTCAGCGAGGTGGCTCTTGAAAGGGTAACCAACAATCTGAAGCAAGAGGCTGAAGTTTCGTTTACAAGAATGAAACGTGCTAAATACGAACTAACCGAACTTGAGGAAGATCCTGAAGAGCGAATGAAGCGAATTGAGGAATATCAGAAGGTTCTTGAAAATGTAGCGAAGCAGCAGGCAGAGCAAAGTCGAAAAAAGTGGATGATATTCCCGAAAATTATTGCCTATTTTGCTGGTTGCTATCTTATTATTTATTTGCTTGGTTTATTGATAAGATAATAAAAATATATCCTGAAAGGAACAGACTATGAGAACTTTAAAAAAAGCATTATCTTTGATTCTTGTTTTGTCCATATGCTTTTCCATGATATCATTTGGTTCTATGGAAGCTGTGGCTGAGACAGAAGGCACAAATCCTACGATTTCAGAAGAAATCGTTTCGGAAAATATTGTTGGTGCGCCCGAAAACGCATTTCACCTCGATATTTCTGCTCCGGAAACCGCATTGGCGGGTGAGACTATAAACGTAGTCATCACATTAAAGAATGTTACGAAAGAACTTGATGCTGTAGCTTTTTGTTTGGATTTTGATGAAACCAAGCTTTCAGCAGTTATTACTGAATCAGGTAGTTCAATGGACGAATTTATGACCGTCGTTCCTATGTACACACTATCAGTAAGCGGAGTAGAGATTGCTGCAAGACGTTATGAACAGATCTCCAAATATGATGCTGCTAATGGTGTATATGAATGTAAATTCATTGACCTCCTTACATATCCAAGTGCTAAAGAGGATGAAACGTATCATGGGCTTATCAATGACGGAGATTTAGTTGTAACTATTCCTTTTGTTGTTAAGGATTCTGTTGCTGTCGGAGAAAGCTTTACGTTTTCTATGATATCTGAAGAAACATCAGGTACTACGAGAGTAGGTATTCTCGGTGTAGTAGGTACTGCTGATACTGCAACTACAACAGTTGTTGAACCTGTTAAAACTTATGAAATTATATTTGCCGATGAAGACGGAACAGTTTTGAGCTCTGCGATTTATAACGAAGGAGATACTGTAGTTCCTCCCACAGCTCCTACAAAAGCTTCCGACAACACGTATACGTATACTTTTGCAGGTTGGGATAAGACAGTTACAGCTGCAAATGCCAACGTAACTTACACTGCAACATATACTTCCAACTATATCAATTACACAGTTAAATTTGTAAATGAAGATGGAACAGTTATAAGCACCAAAACATACCACTATGGTGACACAGTAACAGTTCCTGCTAATCCCACAAAGGCTGCTGATAACACATACACGTACACGTTCGCAGGCTGGGATAAGACAGTTACAAAGGTAACAGGAAACGCAACTTATACCGCAACATATACTTCCAATTATAAAACTTATACTGTTAAGTTTGTAAATTCTGATGGAACAGTTATAAGCACCAAAACATATCACTATGGTGATAAAGTAACAGTTCCCGCTAACCCCACAAAGGCTGCTGACAATACATACACGTACACGTTCGCAGGCTGGGATAAGACAGTTACTAATGTAACAGGCGATGCAATTTATACTGCAACATATACTTCCAACTATATCAATTACACAGTTAAATTTGTAAATGAAGATGGAACAGTTATAAGCACAAAAACGTATCATTATGGCGACACTGTAACAGTTCCCGCTAACCCTACAAAGGCTGCTGACAATACATACACGTACACATTTGCAGGCTGGGATAAGACAGTTACAAAGGTAACAGGAAACGCAACTTATACCGCAACATATACTTCCAATTATAAAACTTATACTGTTAAGTTTGTAAATTCCGATGGAACAGTTATAAGCACCAAAACATATCACTATGGTGATAAAGTAACAGTTCCCGCTAACCCCACAAAGGCTGCTGACAACACATACACGTACACGTTCGCAGGCTGGGATAAGACAGTTACTAATGTAACAGGCAATGCAACGTATACCGCAACCTATACTTCGAACTATATAAACTATACAGTTAAATTTGTAAATGAAGATGGAACAGTTATAAGCAACAAAACATACCACTATGGTGACACAGTAACAGTTCCCGCCAACCCCACAAAGGCTGCAGATGACACGTATTCATATACGTTTGCAGGTTGGGATAAGGCAGTTACCAAAGTAACAGGTAATGCAACGTACACAGCTACTTATACTGCAAGCTCCAAAACTTACACGGTTAAATTCGTAAATTCTGACGGATCTGTTATAAGCACCAAAACATATAACTACGGTGATACGGTAACAGTTCCTGCTAACCCCACAAAGGCCGCTGACAACACATATACGTACACATTCGCAGGCTGGGATAAGACAGTTACAAAGGTAACAGGTAACGCAACTTATACCGCAACATATACATCGAGCTATATCAATTACACAGTTAAATTTGTAAATGAAGACGGAACGGTTATAAGCACAAAAACGTACCATTATGGTGACACTGTAACAGCTCCAGCTAATCCCACAAAGGCTGCTGACAACACATACACGTACACATTCGCAGGTTGGGATAAAGCAGTTGGTAAAGTAACAGGTAACGCAACTTATACCGCAAAATATACTTCTAACTATATCGACTACACAGTAAAATTCGTAAACGAAGACGGAACGGTTATAAGCACAAAAACGTACCATTATGGTGACACTGTAACGGTTCCTGCTAACCCTACAAAGGCTGCTGATAATACATACACATATACCTTCGCAGGTTGGGATAGAGTAGTTACCAAGGTAACAGGCAATGCAACGTATACCGCAAAATATACTTCTAACTATATCAATTATACAGTTAAATTTGTTAATTCTGACGGAACGGTTATAAGTACAAAAACATATCACTATGGCGACACTGTAACAGCTCCTGCTAACCCTACAAAGGCTGCTGACAAAACATACACATATACGTTTGCAGGCTGGGATAAGACAGTTGGTAAAGTAACTGGTAACGCAACGTATACCGCAAAATATACTTCCGAGTATATTAACTACACTGTTAAATTCGTAAATGAAGATGGAACAGTTATAAGCACAAAAACATATCACTATGGCGACACTGTAACAGCTCCTGCTAACCCCACAAAGGCTGCTGACAAAACATACACATATACGTTTGCAGG
>SVRW01000043.1 GCA_015064625.1 Oscillospiraceae bacterium
GTGAAGTTTATCACCTTGACCCCCATCCTTGCTTCACTCCCGACGGTGAGTATATAATCTCCATGACAACCGTGAAGGGCGGCGAGGTTGATATCGCATTCACCCCCGTAGAGCCACTTTTAAAGCTCTGTAGAGAAAATGGCGAAAACGTTAATAAGTAACAGAAAACAGCACTGACATTTGTCAGTGCTGTTTTGCTATCCATTCTTTTTTATATTCGTCGGAAACAGTTTCGGTTTTAAGGAACTTTATAATCTCACACAACTTCCCTACGGAATATTCCACCATTGCACGGGCGATTCTCTCATTCATTCCGTCGTGCATATCGCCCTCGTAGGAATTGGGGAAGTTTGCCATCCACGCAAAAGGAGTATTGATGCGAAGCTTATTGAATTCATCAAAACGGTGAGTTGATTCGTAGCTTTCATCATACACCTTATCAAGGCGTACCGTTTCGGGGCGTGTGCCGTACACCCAACCCGTTTCGATGAAATCAGCGTGACCGAAACGCTTCTTCTCATCATTATAGGACTGAAGAATCTTTCTGTCCGCTGTTGTAAGATATTTGTAGCCTTCGTTGAGAATTTTCTTGGGCGTTGCAAAGTCTGAACCCAGGGAATAATCGAACACGCTATAGGGCGTTTTTTCATATAAAACCCCTCTTGAAAAATAGGAAATCATCGTCTGGTTTCCGCCGTGTCCGTTGTAAATAAGTATTTTGTCAAAACCGTTGCGGTATATTTCACTACAGGTTTCCTTTAATATCTGAAGCCTTAATTCAGGTGAAAAGATAACCGTTCCTTTAAATTCGCCAGCACCTGTTTTCTCGCCGAAATACATAGTAGGGAAGACCATTGCGGTCTCAATTTCAGCCGCCTTTTTTGCAATTTCCGTTATATGAATTACATCCGTTCCCACAGGAAGATGCTGCCCGTGTTTTTCAAGACAACCCACGGGGAGAATGCACAGTCCTTTTGATTCTTTTATTGCATTATCAAACTCTTCTTCACGAAGATTTTCCCATAACATAGAATCACCTCGTCCATAATTATATCAGCTTTTTATTTATTGTCAATCTTGCATTTTGATAAAAACTATGATAGAATTAAACAAAAAGGAGGAATTTATTATGATGAATGAAAAAGTAAGAGCGCTTCTCAATCAGCAGATCAACAAGGAATTATATTCGGCTTATCTTTACCTTGATTTCTCAAATTATTTTGAGGAGAGAGGACTTGACGGGTTTGCAAACTGGTACTATATCCAGGCGCAGGAGGAAAGAGATCACGCAATGCTTTTCTACCGCTACCTGCTTAACAACAACGAAAAGGTAACTTTGGAAGCTATTGCAAAGCCCGACAAGGTTCTTGACAGCGATATGACAGTTCTCAAGGCAGGCTTGGAGCATGAGGAATATGTTACATCCCTTATCAACGACATCTATGCAGCGGCTTACGATGTAAAGGATTTTCGTACAATGCAGTTCCTTGACTGGTTTGTAAAAGAGCAGGGCGAGGAAGAAGAAAACGCAAACGACCTTATTACAAAAATGGAGCTTTTTGGTTCAGATCCCAAGAGCCTCTATATGCTTAATTCCGAACTTGGTGCAAGAGTATATACTGCTCCGTCTTTGGTACTTTAAAAATTAAAAAAGCGCTTATCTCAAAAAAAGAGGTAAACGCTTTTCTTTTTTAAAAAACTAACTTTCGATTTACTTACGTATTTAAATATATTGACAAACAAAATGAAAGTTGATATAATGACGAATGGTAAAAAAATATGTCAAAGCTCCTGGTCTTTTAACAGCTTTAAAATATCTGTGGAGATGGGCGCAGAAATCTTTGAAAGAATGGATTTTTCCATTTCTTCTATACGGAATATGCACCCTGAAAATACTTCTTTCAACATATCGGAAAGGGTGTGCTCCATCGCATCGGTAAAAATTTGTGCCGACTGTATAATTCCGTTTTTTACATCAAGCTGAATTTCGATATTTCCCCAGGGAAAATTTCCATCGCAGGAAAATGTAAAAGGGAGAGATGGTGCGTACAGATACTCCCATGCTGAATACTTTTTCGTAAGAGTTATTATTTCTTCCGTATCAGAAATTTTGAATTCCTCAATGGGTAGAGCGTACACCTTTTCAAACGCGGAAAGCATATATTCCTTCATATCCTCAACCGTGAGGGCAGGATTGATTTCCGAAAGGTTAATTACACGGGATTTTACCGATTTAACCCCTTTTGCCTGAAGCTTTGCTTTGGGTGGGGTAAGATACCGTTGAAGCTTTTCTTTGTCGGCATTTATAAGTATAGTTCCGTGGTGATAGGATTTGCCTTTTGAATTATAGAAAGCATTTCCCGAAAATTTTCTTCCATCCGTCAGAATGTCATTTCTGCCTGAAATTTCTGCGGAAATTCCACCAAGTGCGCAGGCTTCTTTAATAACCTGCAATTGTTTAGTAAGGTCATAGTTTTCCGTTTTGCAAAGGAATGTGAAATTAAGGTTTCCCAAATCGTGGAAAACACTTCCGCCGCCGGAAAGCCTTCTGGCAAGAAAGCCGCCTTCTTTTTCAAGAAGGGAGCATTTGCATTCGGTGAGTGCATTTTGGTTTTTGCCGATAACAACGGTGTTCTGATTTTGCCACAGATAGAGGATTAGGCAGTCATCCGCTACGTTATCAAACAGAAATTTTTCCGTAGCTAAATTATGATATGGATTTGTGGAGCTACTTATATAAAATTGTAATTTACTGATCATAATATCACCTTTTGTTTTATTATATTGGAAATTTATTGTTCCGTCAATCTAAAACCGGTAAAAAATGAACGAAACCGATTGACGACAAATTTATGATGTAGTATAATGAAATGTGGATAATTATTAAACATTAATATATTAAAATATTTAGGAGGGGTCATTTTGGCTAATGCAGTAATTATGCCCAAGGCAGGTATTACAGTTGAAAGCTGTATTATCGGCA
>SVRW01000028.1 GCA_015064625.1 Oscillospiraceae bacterium
ACAAAAGAATAGCAAATTCAGGGGACGAACTGTTGTTTGAAAATATGTTCTAAATTGCTATAAACGCGAGTTTAAGCCGTTTATAAATACACTTTCGGACAATTCAGTTTCAGACACAGAACCGTCCCCTGTCTCCCCCGCTATGTCCGAACCGTCCCCTGTCTCCCCCGCTATGTCTCCCCCGCTACATTTATAAGGAAGCCGCTGTTGGTATGTTAGAGTATACGTGGAATAAAGTATCTAATGAAATTCTTTACTGGACTGGAAATTAAGGAGATGAAAATATGGGAACTTGGGGAGCAAGATTATATGAAAATGATACAGCACTTGATATTAAAGACCGATTCGATGATTTGCGAAAAGGGAAAACTGTCCAGCAAATCACAAATGAATTGATTGATGAGTACACTTGCGGGTTGGATGATGTCTATTGCGCACCAGTTTTCTGGTTTGCTTTGGCAGACACTCAATGGAATTTAGGAAGGTTATTACCAGAGGTAAAAGAACAGGCTCTTGTATGGCTTGACAAAGGTGGAGATTTAACGGTTTGGCAAGAAGAAAATCCTGAACTTGCGGTCACAAGAGAAAAGGTATTGAGGGAATTGCGACAAAAGCTAAATTCCCCTCAACCTCCTGAAAAGAAAATTTCACAGTATCGTCTGTATAAGTGTAACTGGAAAATCGGGGATGTTTTCGCCTATCAATTCAATAGTGAATATGCTAAAGATAATGATTTTTATCAGAAATATGTTTATTTTGTGAAAGTAGCTGAAAATACATGGTATCCGGGTCACGTAGTACCTGTTGTGTATTTTTACAGAAAAGTTGACAATGTTTTGTCTGATATAAATTCGCTAAGCAATATTGACTTTATACCTCAATTTTATAAGCCAATAGCATATAAAAATAATCCCGGTATGAAAAAGCAATATTTATTAACACTACTTAACACATCATCAAGAGCAATACCTAAAAATCAACTGACATTTCTGGGAAATGTAGGAAATGTTAAGCGAGTGGATAATGAAGATTTAAATTCATACAATGTAAATTGGAAATATTTCGAGACATATATGATAGACAATTTTAAAGCTTGGTTTGACGAGGGAGTCTGACAGTAAGGGACTGCTAAATCTGACAGGGGGCGGAATGACCCCACTGAAAAAGTGAGGTTTTAAGCAGTTTTTCTGCTCCGTCCAATGTCAAATTTTCTAAAATTCAATTTCAAAGTCCAAATACTTTGAAAAATGCTAAAAAACGTCGTATGAGACAGAGCTTACAAAAAATCAGGTATGCGGTTTTCGCACACCTGTTTTTTTGATAAAATTTTCCCGCCTTGATTCAAAGGCGGGAAAAACTTTTATTTATGCTTTTGCATTTATAGCATCTATCATATCTCGAACCGTATCAAGAGCGGCTTTTGCAGCGTCAGCAGGAGCAACGTCCTTTGACATGGATTTATCACGGGTTACAAGTTCTACAGCACCACGTTCAAGAGAACGAGGGCTTACTATCATACGGAGAGGAACACCAATAAGGTCAGCATCGGAGAACATAATGCCTGCACTGACGTTTCTGTCGTCATAGATAACTTCAACGCCAAGTTTTTTGAGTTCTTCATAAAGTTTGTCAGCAGTTTCCTTAACTTCGGGATTATCAACACGCAAAGCACAAAGATGAACTTGCCAAGGAGCTATTGTCATAGGCCAGATTGGTCCGAACTTATCTCTGCTTACCTGACAAACGGAAGCAACAAGTCTTCCAACGCCTATGCCGTAACAACCCATAATGGGGTATTTAAGCTCACCATCTTTATCAAGATACTGCATTCCCATGGATTCTGTGTACTTTGTACCAAGCTGGAATATGTTACCAACCTCGATACCACGGCTGATAGTTATTGAATGTTTACCGCAAACGGGGCAAATTCCGCCTTCCGTTGCTTTTGCAACGCTCACGTATTCAACATCACCTACGTCGCGAGCCATATTCATGCCCTTGAAGTGATAATTCTCCTTGTTTGCACCTGCAACAAAGGAATTAAGCGTTTTAAGAGATTCATCGTAAACAACCGTAACGTTTTCGGGAAGTCCCAAAGGTCCGATAAATCCAGGGCAAACTCCCATTGTTTCATCAACAACGGCAGGATGAACTTCTGCGCCGATATAGTTTCTCAATTTCGTTTCGTTAACCTCAAGGTCACCTCTTACGAACACGATAACGAGAGAATCGTCAACGTTTCTCTGATAAAGAACGGCTTTGCATGAGTTAACCGCAGGAGCACCGAGGAACGAGCAAACTTCTTCTATGGTTTTCTGGTCGGGGGTGTAAACTTCTTCCAAGGCTTCAACGTTGCATACTTCGTTTTCAACAACACAATCGGCAGCTTCCATATTGGATCTGTATCCACATTCGGGACAGATAACTATGGTATCTTCACCAATTTCCGTAAGAAGCATAAATTCGTGAGAAATCGCTCCGCCCATCATACCCGAGTCAGACTTAACAGCAACAACTTCGGGAACACCGCAACGGGCAAAAATTCTTTCGTAAGCCTTGTATGCGATATCGTAATATCTTTCAAGGTCTTCCATGGACGTATGGAAAGAATATGCATCCTTCATTGTAAATTCACGCGTTCTGATAAGACCGCCACGGGAACGGGGTTCGTCACGGAATTTTGTCTGAATCTGATATATCATAAAAGGATATTTGGTGTAACTGGATGCCGCATCTCTTGCCATATGAACAGCAGCTTCTTCATGAGTCATACCAAGAACCATGTCGATTCCGTTTCTGTCCTTGAAACGCAAAAGTGCAGAACCAACGCTTTCGTATCTTCCCGATTCACTCCAAAGAGAAGCAGGCATAACAACGGGGAACATAACCTCCTGACCGTCTATGGCGTCCATTTCTTCTCTCATTATATTTTCAATTTTCTTTGTGATTCTTTTCGCAGGGGTATAAAGAGAAAATACGCCCGTTCCAACGGATTTGATGTACCCGCCACGAACCATAAGAGCCTGGCTTTCAATTATACAATCCGAAGGAGCTTCCTTGAATCTCTCGCCCAACAATGCTGAAACTTTCATAATCTATATATTCCTTTCGAGTTATATACACTTTCTCAAAATTATACCATATCTTTTCGCAAAATGCAACAGTTATTTGCATTTTAACTCAAACATTCGGGTTGATATTGACTTAAAAGTTTATCTGTGATATTATAATACAAACTGAAATATACAAGGAGATATTCCTATGAGCAACGCGAAAGACCACAAATCCACCACAAAATCAGAGAAGAAAAACCAAAGACGGCTCTATCTTACTTTGATAATATCATTATTTATTGCGTTTTCACTAACTATTTTAGGAATCGTTTTAAATCACGAAGTCTTAAAAAATTATGGAGATATTCCTTTCATTATTTGTATTGTTTCAATTATTTCAGCAATTTTGCTATTTGTAGTAAATTTTGCTCTGAAAAAAAGATACACCGATAAAATAAATCAAATGAATGCAGCAGAAATTCAGAATTATTTCCTATCTCACCGAGAAAACGCTGAAGAAACAGCGAGGAAACAAATTTCCGTCTTAAAAAAGATACGAATCTGCACAAATATTTATTCTGTTTTTATCGTTATTCTTGCATCTTTCATCTCGCTTCTTTCAAACACTTTATCATCTTACTATTTCTTATGCACATACTTATCCGCTTTCTTGTTCTTTTCGGTCTTGTCACGAATAAAACTTCCATACATAAAAGAACTTTTTGACGAAGATTTCTCATACGTTTCAGAAAAAGAATTTCCACACTTATATTCCATCGCAAAGAGAGCGGCAAGCACAGTAGGATGCCTTTCAGAAAAGGAAGAAATCAGAATTGCTATTTTACCCGATTCCAACGCAGGAATTGCTCACATGGGCAAAATATATTCGGTTCAAATAGGCTCGATTTTGCTCAACACTTTGACCGAAGAAGAACTTTTTTGTATAATGCTCCATGAATTTTCCCATATTATCTGGGAAAACAAATTTTCCGCAAAGGAATCCCGCCATTATTTATGGCTTTCGAGTTATGAAGCGAATAACAGCAGGTCATGGCAAGCATATAGACTTTTTACTTTTCCCGATACAATTTTTTTGTGGAACTTTGAAATGTTCAGATATGCCTCTTCTCTTTCAGTGGAAGAATATGCAGACAGGGCTATGAGCGAATACGGCAATAAAGAAACTGCCGCTTCTGCTCTCATAAAAATCACATATCACGATTTTTATTGTTGGGAAGAAGGAACGTACGACGAGGAAAGTCCCTTCGTTTCAGAGGAAATTCCAAATGATTTTCATTCAAATTACGTAAAAAAATTCAAGTCATACATAAATGATAATTCGTCAAAATGGAACGTACTTATAAGTTCGGAAATTTTATCAAGGAACGCATACCACCCCACAACTAAAATGCGTCTTGAATCATTGGGTGTAAAAGAAATAAAAACAGTAGAATTCCCCTCATCCAATCAATATACAGAAGAAGCGGAAAAAGCATTAAAACATTCGGATTCTGTATTCTCACAATACAATGAGGATTTTTATAAATTCCACAGAGAGAATTATTTAAAGTCTTTAGACACGGTTTCAGAATGGGAAGAAGCAGGAAAACCCGTTGTGATGGAGGAATACTATTCTGTTGTAGATGCATTGAGAACCGTAGGAAAAAACGTGGAATCCATTGAAGTTTGCGACAGAGCAATAGAAACTCTCCCAAATCCCGCTTTAAATTATGCATATTACATGAAGGGAAATTTCCTTTTGCACCAATATGATGATTCGGGTCTTGAACTTATCTACAAAGCGATGGAAAATCACAACTACATCGACGAAGGGCTTGAAATGATAGGACGTTTTTGCTGTATGACAGGAAAACAGAAAGAACTTGACGAATACAGAGAAAAAGCGGTTATTTTAGCTCAGGAAATGATGGATAAATATCAAAAGCTGGAAAAATTGGAAAAGAATGATAATTTAACGTCTGAAACGCTGCCCGACGGATTGTTTGAAGAAATAATGAATTTCATTTCCACCATAGAAAAAGGGGAAATCGAAAAGATTTATTTGGTTCGCAAAACAGTAACCAAGGATTTTTTCGCAAGCGTTTTCGTTATCAAATTTTTCAGTAACGCTAAAAACGAATCAGAAATCATGGAGAAAATATTCTCTTATCTGGACACCTGCTCCTCACATCAATTCTGTCTGTTTGATTATGATAACGTATCGTACATCGATTTTGAAAGCATTGAAAACAGTTGCGTTTACAACGCCAAAACATGATTTTAACCCCGACAGATTTTCCTGTCGGGGTTAACGTTTTTGCTACTCTCGCTTTGTCAATACATATGAAGAAATTTGCGTTATTTCGCTGTAGACTTTTGCGGAGTCTCATAATATGGCTTTACATTTTACCAAGCAAGTGCTTTTTTTAAGAATTCGCCCGTATAAGAGCCTTTTGTTTCGGAAACCAGCTCGGGAGTACCTTTGGCGATAACCGTTCCACCTTTATCTCCCCCTTCGGGTCCCATATCTATAATATAGTCTGCGGTTTTGATAAGATCAAGGTTATGTTCAATTACAACAACAGTATTTCCCGCATCAACAAGTCTTTGCAAAACCTTTATCAGCTTATCAACGTCGTCAGCGTGGAGTCCCGTGGTAGGCTCGTCGAGGATATAAAGAGTACTTCCCGTTGAACGCTTCGCAAGCTCAGTTGCCAATTTCACCCTTTGTGCTTCACCGCCCGACAAGGTAAGAGAGCTTTGCCCTATTTTTATATATCCCAGACCTACCTCTTTTAAAGTTCTCAGCTTATCTCTGATAGAGCGATAATTTTCGAAAAATTCGCATCCTTCGTCAACGGTCATATCGAGAACGTCGCTTATGGTTTTTCCCTTGTATTTTATTTCAAGAGTTTCTTTGTTATAACGCTTACCTTTACATACGTCGCAAGTAACGTAAACGTCGGGAAGAAAATGCATTTCTATAGTTATAGTTCCATCGCCGTGACAGGTTTCGCATCGTCCACCGTGAACGTTAAAGGAGAAACGACCCTCTTTATATCCCCTCTCCCTTGCCTCTGGAACAGCGGCAAACACCTTTCTGATATCCGAGAACATCCCTGTATAAGTTGCAGGATTTGACCTTGGATTTCTTCCTATAGGGCTTTGGTCAATAGCTATAACCTTATCTATATGCTCTATTCCATCAATTCGTTCATGCTTGCCTGGGATAAGAGTTCGTTTGCCTGTCATTTTCCCCGCGGCTTTATACAGTATTGAATTGACGAGGGAGGATTTCCCCGATCCCGAAACCCCCGTTACGCAAGTAAACGTTCCAAGAGGGAAATCCACGTCTATATTTTTAAGATTGTTTTCTGATGCGCCAATTATTTTAAGATAATTTCCGTTTCCCTTTCTTCTGTTTTCGGGAACGGGGATTTTCTTTCTTCCTGATAAATACATACCCGTCAGAGATTTTTCATCCTTCAGAATTTGCTTTGGAGTTCCTTCGAATACTATTTCTCCACCATGTATACCTGCACCAGGACCGACATCCACGATCCAATCCGCAGAAAGCATAGTTTCTTCATCGTGTTCAACTACAATGAGGGTGTTTCCTATATCACGAAGTCGCTTCAACGTGTCAATAAGCTTCTGATTATCTCTTTGGTGAAGCCCTATACTCGGTTCGTCAAGAATATATAGAACCCCGACCAATGCAGAACCTATCTGGGTTGCGAGTCTGATTCTCTGCGCCTCACCGCCCGAAAGACTTCCCGCTTTTCTGGAAAGCGTCAGATATTCAAGTCCCACGCTATTCAAAAATCCAAGTCTTGCTCTTATTTCCTTCAATATTTCAGCGGCAATCTTTTTCTGTCTTTCCGTAAGCTCAAGACCATCGAAAAATTCAAGTATTTTAGTAACGGACATAGAGCAAAGCTCTGAAATGTTTTTATCTCCAACAGTGACTGAAAGAGCTTCTTTTTTCAGTCTGTTGCCTTTACATACGGGACATGGAATATATTCCATAAATTCCTCGTAGTAATCCTTTTGATCCTGCTCCTTTGAAAGCTCGAACCTTTTCTGAATTATGGGAATAATTCCGTTGAATTTGGGTTCTGTAACAGATTTCCGCTTTCCGCGTCCCATATTTCCGTATAAAAGCACGTTCAATGCCTCGTCAGAATATTCCCTTATAGGCGTGTGAATATCAAATCCGTAATATTGACCTACAGAATTTATAATATTTCCCGTCCACGTTCCCGCTTCAACAGATTTGAATCCATTTACTATAACAGCACCGTTATAGAGAGAAAGCGAATCATCGGGAATAATTTTCTCCTTTGAAAAGATAAAGCTTTCGCCCAAGCCACTGCAAATTTCACAAGCTCCGTACGGATTATTGAAAGAGAACATTCTCGGAGTTAATTCTCCTATACTTGTTCCATGAATTTTACAAGCGTAATTCTGGCTGTATTCCAAATCCGGAGTGTTATCCGTAAAAGCAATTTTAACAAGTCCGTCAGCCAGCTTAAGAGCAAGCTCAACGCTATCTGCAAGTCGGGAACGGATTCCATCTTTTATAACAAGTCTATCAACTACGATATCTATATCATGCTTCACGTTTTTGTCAAGCTCTATATCTTCAGAAAGATCATACATATTCCCATCGATGCGAACACGAACAAAGCCGCTTCTGACAGCAGATGCAAGAACTTTATCATGCATACCCTTCTTGCCTGAAACGACGGGGGCAAGTACCATAAAACGTGTCCCATTTTCAAGCTTCAATATATCTTCAAGTATTTCATCAACAGATTGCTGTTCTATAACCGCTCCGCATTCAGGACAATGAGGGACGCCAGTTCTTGCATAAAGAAGTCTTATATAATCGTATATTTCAGTTACCGTTCCAACGGTGGAACGGGGGTTTCGGGAGGTAGTTTTTTGGTCTATAGCAATAGCAGGCGAAAGTCCTTCTATATGATCAAGCTCAGGCTTGTCCATCTGACCCAAAAACTGTCTGGCATAAGAAGATAATGATTCAACGAAACGTCTGTGTCCTTCCGCGTATATAGTGTCAAAGGCAAGAGAAGATTTTCCCGACCCTGAAAGTCCTGTAAACACTACAAATTTATCACGGGGAATGGAAAGAGATATATTTTTCAGATTATGAACTCTTACGCCTCTTAACGTTATTTTCTTCTCCATTGAAACCACCTCATCATTTCTTTTGTTTCATATTTCGGATTATATTATTATACTCCATTTTTTTCAATAATGCAATACGTATTATACATATTTTTCAAGAGGAAAACACATATTTATTTTCACCCGAATTATCTTTGGAATGTATAATTTAGTTTAAAAAAATAATTATTAATAAGATTTATTTTTTATCAAAAAAAATATTAAAAAATTGCGAAAAAACAGTTGACAAAGCATTGTACAGGTGTTATAATATCAGAGTAAATAAAGATTGGGATAAAGTGCATTTGTTAATAATGCGTCCAATTATAAATTTTTGTATACTTTTTCAGCTTATTACAATTTTTAAAAAAGATTAAAACAGGAGGTCAAAACTATGACAAAGATTCTTGTAATTGATGATGATTCCAACATCTGTGAGTTATTGAGAATGTATCTTGAAAAGGAAGGCTATGAAGTAAGAACAGCTTCCGATGGTTCTGAAGGCATTGCAGTTTTCAGAATGTACGAACCCGATTTGGTTCTTTTGGACGTTATGATGCCCAAAAAGGACGGTTGGGCTGTTTGCCGTGAAATCCGTATGCATTCCTCCAAGCCTATTATTATGATTACTGCCAAGGGCGAAACTCTTGATAAAGTTTTAGGACTTGAGCTTGGTGCTGACGACTTCATTGTTAAACCCCTCGATATGAAAGAAGTATTTGCAAGGATCAAAGCTGTTCTCCGCAGATATGCAAATCATGACACAATTGAAGGCGAGCTTGTTAAATTTGAAAACATCGAAATAAGCCTTCAGAAATACGAGCTCAAAATCAACAACGAGCCCGTTGACCTTCCTCCTAAGGAATTGGAGCTTATTTACTTCCTTGCTTCCAATTATAACAGAGTATTTACCCGTGATCAGCTCCTTGATAAAGTTTGGGGCTTTGATTACCTTGGCGACTCCAGAACTGTTGACGTTCACATCAAGAGACTTCGTGAAAAACTCGAAGGTGCTTCTGACAAATGGATGCTTAAAACAGTTTGGGGTATCGGATATAAATTCGAAGTTCGCTCCGAATCATAATTTTTGAAATCCGAAAAACGATTCCGACATACCTGTAGTTGTGGACATACATTTCTCCTTTTTAGTAAAAGACAGCTTTGGCTGTCTTTTACTATTTTTTGTAATCTTTTTTATATACCAAAATTATACTTGTTATCGCATCACGTGATTTACTTATTTCACAAATGCGATTTTTTGTTTATTACTATATAAATTCAAAAACGGCATACGTAATAACCCAGTTTTCACATTTCACACAAAACAGGGGTTGACAAATAAAAAATTTTATGTTATAGTACAACTGTACCAAGGGCAATAGTACGGTTAAATAGAGGTGAAAATATGCTTGTTATCGATAAAATATCCAGAACACCAATATACGAACAAATAGTTGAAGGAATACAGCGAGAAATCCTTTTAGGGCTTTTGAAGCCTTCCCAGCAGCTTCCTTCCATAAGAGAGCTGGCAGTAACTCTTTCCGCCAATCCTAATACTGTGCAAAAAGCCTTTATAGAGCTTGATAGAAGGGGGATTATAATCTCATCCCCAGGCAGAGGTTGTTTTGTTGCCGATGACGCCCCAGAGCTTTTGCGAATTCGACTGAAATCCAAAATCTCCGACATAAAGACAATCGCTTCAGAGCTTGCGACCTTTGGAGTTTCAGAAGACGAAATAATATCCGCTATTAAAGAAGCGTATTCGGAAAAAGATTGTTAATTCATATATTTAAACACGCATTGATTATTTTTAAAGGAGAACTGATATGATTATTGCAAAAGACGTTACAATGGTTTTTGATGATTTTACTGCTCTTAATAATTTAAACTGCACTATTTCAAAGGGCTGTATATATGGATTAGTAGGAAGCAACGGAGCCGGAAAATCCACTTTTTTAAGATTGATAAGCGGTATTTACCGTCCCAAGTCGGGAGAAATAACCATAGACGGAGAAAAAGTTTTCGATAATCCTAAAATAAAAAGCAAAGTAGCCTTCGTTCCCGACGAACTTTATTTTCTTCCAGGTTCAAATATGAACGCCATGGCAAATCTATATGCCGCTGCTTATAAAGATTTCAACAGCGAGCGGTTCTACAAACTGATGTCAACGTTTGATCTTCCTTCTGATAAATCAATAAACACGTTTTCAAAAGGAATGAAACGCCAAGCTTCCACCATACTTGCCCTATCCACTATGCCCGATTATCTGTTTTTTGATGAAACCTTTGACGGACTCGACCCCGTTATGAGAAATCTTGTTAAGCAGGTAATATATTCAGACGTAGCTGAAAGGAACACAACGGTTATTATAACCTCCCATTCTCTGCGTGAACTTGAAGACACCTGCGACCAGCTCGCACTTCTTCATAAAGGAGGTATAGTTTTCGAAAGCGATATCCAGAATCTGAAAACGTCACTTTTCAAAATCCAGATAGGCTTTTCAGAACAATTTACAAAAGAAAAATTTGAAGGCATAGATATTCTTGAATATTCTCAGCAAAGTTCTGTTGCCACATTTATAGTAAGAGGAAACAAGGAGGAAGTTAACAAGAAACTCAAATCCATGAATCCTTTGCTTCTTGACATTTTAAATCTTAATCTGGAAGAAGTGTTTGTTTACGAAATGGAAGCTTTAGGGTATGCCTTCAAGGACATACTTATGTAAGGAGGCAATATGGAAAACTTCTTTTCAAAATCCCTATACACACAAGGGTTAAAAAAATTAAAAACCGTCGGAATCGGCTGTGCCGTTACCTTTGCGGTTATAAACGCCCTTCTTGCATTTGCACAAAGCAGAGAAAAATACATGGAAAATGGTGATAGATTGATAACAGGCGGAATGATTCTCCCTTTAGGCGTGCTTATTATTCCTGTGACATTTTTGCTTGTTTCTTTCGCCTTCTCCTACCTTAATAAAAGATGTGATTCGGATTTCTACCATTCGCTTCCCCAAAAACGTTCCTGCATTTATTTCAGCACGCTCGCTTCCATTTCAACCTGGATAGTCGGCACTCTCGTTGCATCTGTTTTATTAAACGTTATTATCTGGATATGCTGTGGATATAACGTTCAGTTCCTTGCTTTACCCGCCATACTTGCAGGCTTTTTGGCATCAGCCTTTGCCGTAGCATCAATATGTACCGTATGCAGAGTTATTACAGGAACACCCGATTATTTCTTCCTTTATTCAATCGGTGCTTTACTCGCACCCAGATTTATTATGTGTATTTTCACAGAACATTTACGTGTTACAAACAGAACAATTATAATCGAACAAACACCTTTTAAATTATCGTCTTTCGAATGTTCCCTTTGGTTCCCCTTTTTCACTTCCTTTGAGAACGAAATGACTTTCTTCAATAACGTATGGCTGATATCGGGGCTTTTTATACAAGCTATATTGTTCTTCGCTTTAGGTTTATGGTTATACCAGAGAAGGAAAAGTGAATTGGCAGGACAAGTGACAGGCTCTAAAAAAATGTTATTCGTTTTCAGAAGCCTTGCAATACTTCCGATTTTGTATTTGGATTTCATTACTTTGGAAGAATTCGAATTAGCCGCAATTTTATTTTTCCTTTCATTACTTGCCCACTTCCTTTTTGACCTTATTATATTAAAAAACGCAAAAAAAGCGGCAAAGAACATACCTTGGTTTTTCCTCACCTTCGCCATAGCTGTTGTCTTATTTTTCTCAGCTCCCATAATAAGCAACGTGTTTGTTGCAAACAACCCGAAAGCCGAGGAAATCGTTTCTGTACAGATTGATATTCCTTCATACGAGGAAGAAAAAAACAGTATCGGCATTTTTGATCATAGTGATTACAGCAGTTCGGGTTTGGATGCGTACAATAAGCTCCCCGTGAAAAGCCAAGAAGCCATCTCCGTTGTTACCCAAGCGTTAAACGACACCGTTAACGTTAAAAAAAGCGGCGAATACAGATTCAGAATAGTATTCAAGCTGAAAAACGGCGAAGAAATATCAAGACGCGTGTATTTTTCTGAAGATGAATTATCAACGCTAATCGCCGCTATGAAAGAAGAAACAGACGAACAAATAATTAACCTTCCCGATTGGAAAAATATTACGGACGGCATCATATACTTCTACCCCAAAGCCATGGACATAGACGTTACGGAAGATATATACGAAAGCTTCAAGAAGGAATACAACGCTCTTTCATCCTACGAACAGGCAAAAACCGAGGTTACCACCAAGCCTGATTATCTGAGAATCGACGTGGGAGAAAAATCCTTCAGATTTGGTATTTCGAGAGAATCATTCCCTGAGACATTTAAACTTTTAGACGAAATCGTCGAAAAAAAGAAATAGCCAAAAATTCAGAAAGGAGATTTTGAAATATGTTTTTTTCAAAAGACCTTTATATTCAAGGACTAAAGAAAATACGAACCGTTGGAATCGGGTCTGCGGCAACGGTTATTCTTCTCAACATCTTTTACGCATATACACGCTATGAAGGGCGTAGCCATTACTATTACGAAGTGGATTGCGGAAGAATTGCGCCTTTTGCATTTTTAACTGCATTGTTTTCAATAGGATTGGTTTCTTCTATGTTTTCGTTCCTCAACAAAAGAAGGGATTCGGATTTTTATCATTCCATACCTCAAAAAAGGCTCTGTGTATATTTTAGCTTTATTGTTGCGGTGATAACCTGGATAGCGGGAATAAATCTTTTAACCATAATAATAAACAGCTTTTTTATCGAAGCTTGCCCGGGGTATCACGTTCCAATACTAAATTCAGTTCTCGCTTTTATAGGATATACCGTTTCCGCATTAGTTGCGGCAAGCGTTGCCACCGTTTGCAGAATGCTTGCGGGAACAGGGGTAGCATATTTTTTCTACACAGCTTCTTTTTTCATCGTTCCCAGAATCCTTATTTTGATTTTCAACAGCGTTTTGAACGAATTCAACCACTCTATCATTTTGAATGATGCATCCCTTGGTATTTTCTCCAACGAGTACTCCTTATACTTCACGTTCAGCGAATTCGGGAGCGGTAAACCCGGAAATTTTGCCAATCCTTTACTCCTTTTTTCGCTTTTTCTTGAATCGGCAATTTTCTTCGCCATCGGTGCGCGGTTATACCAAAAGAGAAGAAGCGAGCTGGCGGGACAGAGCAAGGGATCGAAAAAAGTTCACGCGTTTTTCCGTACCCTCGTTGTTTTGCCCATGTTATACGTTGCGTCCGTTGGCATTTTCATCAACCCCGCAGAAACGTATATATGGGTTATGTTGGGGCTGTCCCTGCTTTTTCATTTTCTTTTCGAGCTTATTATGTCCAAAAATGCAAAAAAGGCTTTTACAGGCATGGTGACGTTTATAATCCCTTTGATAGTTTCGGCAGGACTTGTAGGGTATACTTTAGGTGTGGCAGAATTCTTCAGAGAGACAAATCCGGAAGTTGATGAAATAAGTTATATTACCATAGAAAACCGCAATGGATATCACGAGGGAGACATATACATATTTATGGAAAAAGAATATGTCACTTGCTTTGATTTCCAATTCAGCTCAGAAACGGCAAAAGAAACCGTGACCAAAGCCTTGGAAGCCACTTCCAAAGGAACCGACGGTACAGCTTTGTCTTATTCGTATCCTGATAACTCTGCAATCGTTAAATTTTCTCTCAAAGACGGAAAAGAAATTTCGAGAATTGTTTATTTTTCAAATGATGAAATGGAACTGATTCTTAGAGAGGTAAACAATATTCTCAAAGAACGATAAAAGGAAATAGATATAATCAAAAAAGGAGATTTTGAGATATGCTTTTTTCAAAAAAGTTTTATCTTCAAGGATTAAAAAGAATAAGGGTAATAGGAATAGTAGCTACCATTACAGTTATTGCGTTGAATTTATTTTACGCACATTTCAAATTGGCTAACTACGACTGTTATTGCAACCACTGGATAGCATGCGGAGGCATTGCACCCTTTACGTTTTTAACGGCGGTATTTGCTTTTGGAATGGTCGCTTCCATATTTTCATTCTTAAACAAGAGACAGGATTCTGATTTTTATAATTTCATTCCTCAAAAACGCATTTGTATATATACAAGTTATATTGCTTCCGTGCTAACGTGGATAGCAGGAATAAATTGTTTAACAATTGTATTGAACAGTATTCTGTTTAGTCTCAGCCCCACATTTCACGTTCCTGTCATCTTTGCATCTCTTGCATTTTTCGGATACACATTATCCGCTTTTACAGTAGCAAGCATTGTTACCATTTGCAGAATGTTATCGGGAACAGGAATTTCTCTGTTTTTCTACACAATATCTTTTCTCACAGTTCCAAGACTACTCGCTGGAATTTTTATAAACCACATAAGAGAACTCAACCCTTCTATTGTTATAAACGAAACCTGGCTCAGAATTTTTTCATTGGAAAATTCATTATATTTCACATTAAAAGAATTTGGCAACGAAAATAACTGCGGTAGTTTTGAAAACGTATGGCTCATAATCACCTTGATTGCAGAATGCATACTTTTCTATGGAATTGGTGCATTGTTATACAAAAATCTGAAAAGCGAATTTGCGGGTAAAAATATAGGGATAAAAAAAGTTCAATTGATTTTCAGAACTGCTATTACATTACCTTTGATATGGACCTCAATGATTTATTTTATAACAAAATCTGACGAGATCATATCAAGTGTTCTTTTAGGGCTGTCTCTGCTTCTCCATTTTCTTTTCGAGCTTATTCTCTCCAAAAGTGCAAAGAAAGCCGTGGTAGGAATGGTAGCGTTTTTAATTCCTTTGCTCATATCAATCGGACTGTTTGCATCATCCTACGGCATAGCGGAAGGCTTCAGAGCTACCTCTCCCACAACAGACGAGATAAATTATATCACAGTAGAAGAATTAAGATATTGCGATAGAGATAATTCGGTCTTCGTAATAGATTTATGCTTAAATTCCGAAACAGCAAAAACGACATTTTTAAACGCTTTAAAGGGCAAATCCGAAAAAAGCATATCAAATTCAGAGTTTGATTCCAAATTGACTGTTAAATTCACACTCAAAAACGGAAAGGAACAATACAGAGAAGTTTATTTTTCAGAAGATGATATGAAGTCACTTCGCAATGAAGCTCAAAACGTTGGAGAAAGCATTCCTCAAAGATGGTGGAGTACTGAATCATAGCGGCTTCAAAATATGATATACTACCAATTTGTAAAAAATCGCCCTTACGTGAAAAAAACATCACACAAGGGCGATAATTATTAAAGTTTTTGGGTTCGGGTATTTTTTTAAAGAGCTTAAATTCACGGCGTTTTTTGCATCGCCTAATTTTTTCGCCAGACCATTTTGTTCACTACCCCCGTATAGGATTGAATAAGCTTCACAACCTTGGTTGAAACGTTTTCCTCAACGTAATCGGGAACAGGAATACCGAAATCGCCCATTTCACGTGCCGTAACAGCAGTTTCTACAGCTTGAAGCAAGGATTTTTCATCAATACCCGCAAGAACAAAGCAAGCCTTGTCCAACGCTTCGGGACGTTCCGTACTTGTTCTTATACAAACTGCGGCAATAGGTTTTCCAACGGAAGTGAAGAAAGAACTTTCTTCGGGTAACGTTCCGCTATCGGAAACTACTGCAAATGCATTCATCTGCAATTTGTTGTAATCATGGAATCCCAAAGGTTCATTTCTTCTTACACGAGGATCAAGCTTGAATCCGCTTTCATCAAGCCTTTTTTTGCTTCTTGGGTGACAAGAATAAAGAATTGGCATATCGTATTTTTCTGCAAGTTTATTTATAGCCGTGAAAAGAGACAAAAAGTTCTTTTCCGTATCTATATTTTCTTCTCTGTGAGCAGAAAGAAGGATATATTTCCCTGTTTCAAGTCCCAATCGTTCTAAAACATCTGATTTTTGAATTTCACCAAGGTTCTGATGAAGTACCTCTGCCATAGGAGAACCTGTAACGTAAGTACGTTCTTTAGGGAGTCCGCAATCCGCCAGATATCTTCTTGCATGCTCAGAATACGCCAGATTAACGTCGGAAATTATATCTACAATACGTCTGTTAGTTTCTTCGGGCAAGCATTCGTCTTTGCAACGGTTTCCCGCTTCCATATGGAAAATAGGAATATGAAGTCTTTTTGCACTTATTGCAGAAAGGCAGGAATTTGTGTCGCCCAAAATCAACAAAGCATCGGGTTTAGTCTGAGCCATAAGCTTGTATGAGCAATTTATTATATTGCCCACAGTCGCACCCAAGTCGTCACCTACGGCATTCATATAAACTTCAGGGTCTTCAAGCTTCAAATCCCTGAAAAATATTCCGTTAAGGTTATAATCGTAATTCTGACCCGTATGAGCAAGAATAACGTCAAAATATTTACGGCATTTTGTTATTACTGCGGCAAGTCTGATTATTTCGGGACGTGTTCCGACTATTATCAGAAGTTTAAGTTTTCCGTTATTTTTAAAGTTTATATCAGAGTAATCAAGCTTAATATCGCTCATAATTTCCTCACTCTACTATTTCAAAAAATGTATCGGGTTTATTCGGGTCAAACCGTTCGTTTGCCCACATAAGCGTTACAAGGTCCTCCGTATCGGAAAGGTTTATAATGTTATGCGTGTATCCCGGAAGCATGTGAACCGCTTCAATTTTTTCTCCCGAAACGTTGAAATTCAAAACCTCATCCGTACCTATTTTTCTTTGCTGAATCAACGCTTTTCCCGAAACCACTATAAAAAATTCCCATTTGCTGTTATGCCAATGTTGACCCTTTGTAATCCCAGGCTTTGAAATATTAACGCTGAACTGACCGCATTTTTCGGTTTTCAAAAGCTCTGTAAAGCTTCCCCTCGCATCAACGTTCATTTTCAAAGGGAAAGAAGCCTTTTCTTTCGGCAAATAAGAAAGATACGTGGAATAAAGTTTTTTCGCAAAGCTTCCGTCAGGAATCTCAGGCATTGTCAAGGTCTGTGGTTGGTCTTTAAAGGATTGCAATAATTCTACAATTTCTCCCAAAGTAACCTTATGAGTTACAGGGGCAGCACAGAATTTTCCGTTTTCGCAAAGAACGGTGTAGGCGCCATCAAATTCACAACGATGTTCCTTCCCTTCCAATGCATCAAGCATTTCACAAACCAAATCGTCAATATACAAAAGCTCAAGAAGAACACTTGCATCATTCACCTGTATAGGAAGGTCGTTTGCTATATTATTACAAAAAGTAGCAACAGCACTGTTATAATTCGGTCTGCACCATTTCCCGAAAAGATTAGGGAAACGGTACACAAGAACCTTTGCTCCAGTGTCAGAGCCGTATTCAAAAAACAAATCCTCGCCCGCTTTTTTACTTTTTCCGTATTCTCCGTCCGCATATCTTCCAACAAGTGTTGCCTGTATAGAGCTTGAAAGCACGACGGGACATTTATTTTTTTTTGCCTTCAAGGTATTAAGAAGCGTGGAAGCAAAGCCAAAATTTCCCTGCATAAACTCCGCAGGATCTTTCGGACGATTAACGCCGGCAAAATTGAAAACGAAATCCGCTTTTTCACAGCCTTCTTCAAGAATTGAAACTTCAGAATCAATATCGTATAGATAAAGCTCCTCAATATTCAAATTTGGTCTCGTCCTGTCTTTTCCTTCTTTTATATTGTTGAGAGCACAAACAAGATTTTTTCCCGCGAAGCCTGCGGCTCCCGTTATAAGTATTTTCATTGTCTCACCCAATTAAAACGATTTATTCTTTTCAAGCTCGTTTCTGATATATTCAAGCTCCAGAAGCTTTGCTTTTACTTCTTCAACGTTCAAAAGTTTTGTGTTATGAGAATGGAATTCTACCAAAGGATTACGATTTACGTTTCCATCGCTGAAATACTTATCGTAGTTAAGTCCACGTTTATCGCTGGGGACTCGATAAAAATCTCCCAAGTCGATAGCATCAGCACATTCCTCATTGGTGAGCAAGGTTTCATATTTTTTCTCACCGTGACGAATACCGATTATTTTTATTTTACTTTTATCTCCGCCAAAAAGCTCGCAAACCGCCTCTGCCTGAGTTTTAATAGTACATGCAGGGGCTTTCTGAACAAGGATATCGCCGCTTACACCATGTTCAAAGGCAAAAAGAACCAAATCCACCGCTTCATCAAGAGACATAATGAAGCGTGTCATTTCTGGGTCGGTTATTGTTATGGGAAGTCCGTTTCTAATTTGTTCAATCCAAAGAGGAATAACAGAACCGCGGGAGCACATAACGTTTCCGTAACGTGTGCAACATATTTTTGTTTTTACAGGATCAACACAGCGGGACTTGGAAACAACAACCTTTTCCATCATAGCTTTGCTTGTTCCCATAGCGTTAACGGGGTATGCAGCCTTATCCGTTGACAAACAAATAACCGCTTTTACGCCTTCATCTATTGCCGCTGTAAGCACGTTATCGGTGCCCAAAACGTTTGTTTTTACCGCTTCTATGGGAAAAAATTCGCAAGAAGGAACTTGCTTTAATGCGGCGGCATGAAAAATATAATCCACACCGTACATAGCATTCTTTACAGACCCCAAGTCCCTTACGTCACCGATAAAAAATTCAATTTTGTCAGCAACGTCAGGCATTTTTGCCTGAAATTCATGACGCATATCATCCTGCTTTTTTTCGTCTCTTGAAAAGATTCGGATTTTTCCGATATCCGTTTTGAGAAATCTATTAAGAACAGCGTTGCCAAAAGACCCTGTTCCGCCTGTTATCATTAAAGTTTTATCGGTAAATAATCCCATATCGAAACTCCTTTACACAATATTGACAAATTATTTTACAAATTCATCGCAAAACTCAACTGTGGAATTTTTCTCCACGGATGTAAATGCCGCCTCAATAACGCTGAGAGTTCTGAGCATCTGAGGATGAGTTACAAGCTGTTCTGTTTTTCCTTCAATAGCATCGCAGAAATTTCTGTAATATTCATGAACGTCAGAAACAGGCTTGTCCAGTTCATATGTCTTCGTGGTTATTTCGTCTCTGGGTGCCATTGTCTTTGTGAGTCCCGCGGCAGTTTCAACAGGAATGACGTCGCTTTCATGCCATGCGGTACATTCAACTATTTTGCATTTTTCACGCCAATCTGTAATTATACCCGTTCCTTTTTTGCCCTGAATATAAAATCTTGGCATGGCGATAAAGTTGTAAGTTCCCACCTCTATGTATGCTCTCGCTCCGTTTTCAAAATGCAATGTAAGCTTGAAGCCGTCATCAACCTCATCATTTGTTATATTTGTAAATTCACAATATACGTATTTAAGATTCGTATCGCAATAAAGCATCAATATCTGGTCGATAAGATGAATACCCCAATCGTAAAGCATCCCACCGCCATATTTTTTGATACCTCTCCAATCGCTTGGAATGCCTCTCGAACCGTGAATTCTTGATTCAATATTGAATACTTCTCCCAAAGCGTTGGTTTTGAAAATCTCTCTCATCGCAAGATAGTCAACGTCCCATCTGCGATTTTGATGGACGGAAAACTTCACACCATATTTTTCAGATGCGGCAATCATTCTTTTCAATGACTCAACGTCCAACGTTACAGGCTTTTCGCAAATAACGTTTTTGCCCGCTTTCATACAAGCAACTGCAACTTCTTCATGAACGTCGTTAGGAATAGCTATTGTTACCAAATCGATTTCTTTATCAGCAAGAACAGCTTCAAGAGATTCGTATGCTTTTATATTTCTTGATTCAGCCAGCTTTGAACGTTCTTCCTTAATATCGTAGATACCAACAAGCTGGACAACGTCGCTTTTTTGAGCTCGTTCCACGTGCCAACCGCCCATTCCACCGTATCCGATAACACAAAGCTTATGTTTCATATATTTTCCTCCAATGCAAGATTATTCTTGCACTTCATATTGTTTATAATATGTTTCAATGACATACGTTCATATTTTATCACGAGCATATCATTTTGTCAACCAATATGAGCACAAAAATCTAAAACATTTGCCTTTTTTATAAGCTGAAACCAAAAATATATTCCTTGCATCTTATTAAATTCAAAAAGCACAATACAATTTGTTTTTGAATTCTTTCATGAATATAAATTCGTTTGTCCTTATCCCGCATTTCATCTTCATAATCCAATTCATAAAAAAATCCGTCCACCTGACATCTTTTCATAAAAACGTCGTATGGACGGATTAAATTGTTTCAAATTATAAAGCATCTTTTTCGTTTTCCGGTTCAAGATCATCCTTACGGTCAAGCTTCATATTCAAAAGAACCATTCCCAAAGCACCGCCAAGAATAACAAGACAAGCTATCATAAAGGTATGAAGCTGAATGGGGTTTGCGGTTTCTGTACAAGACGTCGTTTCTTCCGTTAGATGTTCCGTAATCATTCTTCCGGAAACCTCTTTGGAAGCATTTTGCGAATCAGCAAAACAAATGGCGTGGCTATAAACGCCAACAACAAAGACTAAAGCGAGCAAAAAGCAGACTTTTTTCATTGTATTGTGTTCACTCATTTAACCACACCCCCTACAAAAATTTTAAAACTATGTCATTTTCGCTGTT
Source organism: Oscillospiraceae bacterium (assembly GCA_015064625.1). GTDB lineage: Bacteria > Bacillota > Clostridia > Oscillospirales > CAG-382 > SIG653. Next base: position 20,869 of record SVRW01000028.1, read on the forward strand.
AAACAGATTATACATTATATTTTTCCATTTGTCAATAGCAAATCCAAAAAAAATTCACATTTATCGTTTTTTTTAAAAAAGCATAAACTTATTGCTGTAATTCTGTCACTTCCGACAAAGTTAGTCCATGCAACGCCATATTTATAGAGGCAGCAAGAAGCTTTGATGCGTCTTTGATTATTCTTCCGCTTTCCTTCGGTGCAACGTAAAAATTATTTTGTTCTCTTAAAAGCTCTATGTTTGCATTTTCTGTTAATAAATCCCTTATCAAAGTAAATGCATCAACCACAGTCGGAACTCCTATAGCAATAACGGGAACTCCTACAGTTTCTTCATTAAGCTCCAATCTTCTGTTTGCAACTCCCGCCCCTGGCATTATGCCTGAATTTGATATCTGAACCGTTGAAGCCAGTCGGGAAAGTTTTCTTGAAGCAAGCGAATCAACTGCTATAACACATTTTGGCTTTATTTTTTCAACCAATGCAGAAACTATTTCTGCACTTTCTATCCCCGTATTTCCCATAACGTCCGTTTGGACAGTAACGGTTTCTTTAAGGTTCAAGGAATGATATATATCTTCTTTCATTTTCTTTATATGTCTGGTTGCAATAACCTTCGATACGGTCTCAGGACCTACCGCATCGGATATAATTTCTGCATTCCCGATTCCCGCCACCAAAACACAGCCGTCATCTTTCGGAATGAGTTCGCTGATAATTCGTGAAACGGTAATAGCTATAGACTCAAATTCAGAGGACGTTTTCAAATAAAGCGTTCCCACGTCTGCCGTAATATAAACTCCCGCCCTTTTTCCGCTTTCTTTTTCTCCTTTTCCAGCATATACCGTTGCTTTGGTTATTTCCACACCAGAAGACATATACGTTTCAACCTTAATTCCGTCATCCTTCCCCGACTCTACGTTGAATTCATGAGTCTCAATGGCAAGGTCAGTCCTCGGGCTTTCTCCCAGACCCCATTTTTTAAATTTAATATTCATAAAAATCCTTTTTTCTTTATAAACTTGAACTCTTTTATTATCTGTAAACATTCCCGAAATAATACAAAAGAAAAAAATTAACTAAATTTTCCGTTTTTTTCGGATTTTTTTGATAAAACCTATTGCAAAACAAAAAAATATATGCTATAATTCGTAGGAAACGGAAAAAGTTGTACAGGAGGAAGTAAAATGCCTAACATTAAGTCTGCGAAGAAAAGAGTAAAAGTTACAGCTACAAAGACTTTGAGAAATCAAATGATCAAGTCTGCCCTTAAGTCTTCCATTCGTAAGTACAAGGCTGCTGTTGCTGAAGGCAACAAGGATGCCGCTTTGGCTGCATACAAGGAAGCAGTTAAGAAGGTTGACAAGGCTGTTAACAAAGGTATTCTTCACAAGAACAATGCAGCAAGGAAAAAGAGTCGCTTCACAAAGCAGCTCAATGCTATGTAATTAAAAACGGAAGTTTTTAATTATCATCAGCCGATTAGACCAATCAAGTTTGTCACCTTGATTTGCTGCATCATAGTGTAATCGGTTAGTTAGTTTATCCTTTATCCCCCGTCTATTTAAAGACGGGGGATTGCATTAACCACTCAAAAGAACACACAAAAGCCAAATCAAATACATCTGCCTGCATAGTTAAATGGATATAATAAACCCCTCCTAAGTGGGTGTTTTAACGCTCACCTTTGCAAAAAGGCAAATGGTAATAAGTTCGAATTGTATCGTATAT
>SVRW01000029.1 GCA_015064625.1 Oscillospiraceae bacterium
CCTCTCTATTTTTTTAGGAGGCAGATGAAATGGCAACTTTATTGCAAGATATGTACGCACATCAACTGATCAACGAGGTGCTTACGGATTTAAGACCAGAAACAACGATTTCAGGTATTTCGGGTTATAACACATCGGGTGTGGATATATCGGTACCCGCCGGAGTGGTTAATGCTATGATCAAAATATTTCTTTCCGAGAAGATCGGCATCGGTGTTACTGAAACGGGAGAGATCTACACAGAGGTTATGGGAAATGAAAGAGATACCCACGTGGGGGTGCTTTTCAATCCCCGAGAAAAGAAAGTCAGTGCTTGCCAGTTTGACGTGAATGATGTTACCACGAAGCAGGCACTTGTCCTTAAAATATAAATTTGTTGTCAGAGAAATAGACGGAACTCACGTTGCTGTGGCTGTTGGAAAAGATAACGAAAAATTCAATGGTATGATTAAGCTGAATTCAAGCGGCTTTTTTATTTTCAATCTTCTTAAAAATGGTGATGTGGATTTGGATGAAATAGTGAGTAAATTAGTGGAAAAGTATGATGTTTCGGCTGAAAATGCCACAGAGGTGGTAAATGCTTTTCTTGATCCTTTCAAAAAAAACAACTTGCTTGAAGAATGAAAATTGAAGAACAATTAGCAAAAGATGGATACGTCATGATGCTTTCTGTTGGCGACAGCATGGAGCCTATGTTGCATCAACGATGCGAACAATTATTTATTGGAAATGTAAGCCGCAAGCTGAAAAAAGGAGACGTAGTTTTATACAAAAGAGAAAGTGGTAAGTACGTTTTACATAGAATAATAAGAGAGAAAAAAGATGCTTTTGTAATTCGTGGGGATAATCGCTTCATCAATGAGATTGTTCCCCAAAACCTTATAATAGGGATTTTAAAAGGGTTTTACAGAGATGATATTTATATTGACTGCGAAAAAAACAGAAAATATATTGTTTACAGTAAAATGCTTAAAATAAAATATCCTTTTAAATATGCATTTAAAAGTATCACCACTTTTTTGAAAAGAATTATGTCAAAGATAAAGAGGAGTTTATGACGTTTTCCACAGAGAGCCAATACTTAATACATTTAATAGCTTGTGCAATAGGCAATATTTCTCCTGAAGAAATGCCAGAACATTTGTCTTTTGAAAAGGTCTATGAAATAGGCATTAAGCATGAAGTTGCAAATATTGCATTTTACAGTGTTGAGAAATTACTCTTTCAACCCACAGAAGAGCTTTCAGATAAGTGGAGAGACAGAAGAGATATTGCGATTTCAAGAGATATAAATCAATCTTTTGCAAGAAGTGAAATTGTGGAGTTGTTTTCCGAAAGCGGTATTGAGATTATAGAACTCCAAGGTACTGAAATTAAAAAGCTGTATCCCGGTACAGAATATAGAACTATGTCAGATATTGACTTTATAATTAAAATCGATAATTTGAACAAAGCTAAAAGCATTCTTGAAGACTTGGGATATAAATGCAAAGTTGTTGATGAGTCAGAGGTGGACGGTTTTCGTTCGCCTAATATATGCGTTGAAATACACACGGATTATTTTCCTGAATATTGCGAATATCATGGAATATTACCTTCTCCTTTTGACGTGGATAATGTCAATAAAATTGATGTGTTTTATGCATACAATATGCTTCATATCGCAAAGCATTATTACGGTAGAGGTTGCGGAATTCGAAGAGTACTTGATGTGTACTTTTTGAACAAGGCTTATGAAAGTATAATTGACAGAAAATTCGTTGATTCGATTTTAAATAAAGCAGGGATTTTTGATTTTGTATCTAAAATTTCTATTTTGGCTGATTGTTGGTTTAGCGGCAAAGATACTCCGAAGGAACTGAAATATATGGAAGAATACATTTTGTATTCGGGTGTTCATGGCAATGAAAAAATTCTAATGGAAAACCACTTGAAGAAAAGCTTTAAAAACATACGATTACTGAAAACGAAATATTTCTTCAAAAGAATTTTTCCAAGCAGAGTTGAAATGTGCCAAAAGTATCCAAAGCTTGAAAAGTGCGTCTTGTTGTATCCATTTTGCTGTGTACACAGATTTTTTTCCACTATATTTAACAAGAAAAAACGAAATATAGTTTTTGAAACTGCGAAAAATGTTTTGTCATCAAATCCTGAAAGAAAGATTTGAAGAAGAATTGCACCAATAAAATGAACAAGTGGATGACAATAATGGCGGTGATGAAGTGGAGTTCGTTTTGGAATTTTTGATAACTGTATGGTTAGAGCTTGGTACGAGATTTGCTTTGGGTTTTGTTAAAACGGATAAAGCAAAATCAACTTGCAAGTACATAGTTATCGGTATACTTCTATACGTTGTTATAGCCTTTACATTGGGGGCGATTATGATTACGGAACAAATTGGTTCTCCGATATTAGCCATCTTTTTAATGTCATCTTCTGCTGTGGTATTTATAGTGCAATTTGTTCTCGGAATTGTGTTTTACAAAAAATAAATTATTTTATTGAAGTGGCGAATTACATGGACTTTATTATTGTTGAAGATACTGATATCGTTGCTATTAACCGTGGTAAAAAGGAAAATGAATCGTGTGGCATAGTTTACTGTGATAAGTATGGGCAACTCCATAGCATTGATTTTGAGGCTTGTTCGTCGAACTTTAATTCAGAACATAATAGAGCATCCAACTTTTGCGTTGGTGAGAGAAAAATTGACGAGTTTTATTTTGTTTTTTATACAAGCGGTATAAGAACAAAAGTTGTATTTAAAAAGCACTACGTAACTAATCTGTTCCGATATCATTTATTGAAAGGCGAAAAGAAAGAACGATTCCATTCTTTACAGAAATTGATATGTGAAACCAAATATATAACTTACGATTTGTCGTAAAATCTGAATAAAATTTTTTTGATTTCAAAGGAATGGGAAAATGAAAAGGTGACGGTATGTTTTTAGATAAAAAAGGATTCAGAAAAATTCTTATTTGGGCGATAGTTACATTTGTTGAGGGATGTTTTTGTATTGGGATGGCAATGTTTTTGGCTTTTTTGGGGCGGTCATACAAATTTTTACTTGTATTAGGCATCATCTCCTATGTCTTTACTGCATATTCAATTTTCTTTGGGCGGTATGCAGAAGGTAAGGGAAAGCTTATAAATCTGGGTAATGATTTGATTTGTGATAAATTACAGCCTGCTGAATTTATAAAAGAGTACGAAGCCTTGATGAAATCCGATGATTTTGTCATTAAGAAGCCAAGTGTTGAGGTTTTGAGGTTGGCTGCTTTGGCGTATTATGTTTTGGATGACAAGGAAAAGGTGCTTTCGACAGTTGACAAAATAATTGAAATTGAAAAGGAAAACAAGAAGCCTTATTTCAAACTTGTAAAGTCATCGTATTTGTTTTGTTACGGCGAAAAAGAGGAAGCGGAAAAACTTTTTATCGAATCCCAAAAAGGCAAGCTTGACGTTATGAGCAAAGCTTTGGCTGATGATATTTTGAAAAACGACCGTGCTTTTGTCATGGGGGATTATTCCATGGTTGAAATTTTTAATCAGAAATTGCTGTCTCGAACTTTTCCAAAACCAAATAATTTATCAAAGGTAATTGCTAATTACACATTGGCTAACGTTTACGAAAAAACGCAAGAAAAAGAAAAGTACATTGAGTGCATTCGATATTGTGTAGAAAACGGCGGAGAAACGTTTATACAAGCATGGGCAGAGTCTCAAAGATTTTGATAAATATTAAGTTGGAATCAGATGCGTTTTTCGGTAAGCCGTTATCAAATACAGGAGAGAATTTTTATATGTTTTATTGTGAAAAGTGTCATTTACTTTCTGACGATGGGGTATGCGGTGAATGTGGGAAAAAAGGTCTTGGAGTAGTTAAGGATGAAGATTTTTGTTTCCTAACACAATGCAATGACTTTTTCGGTGAAATGTTTATTGATGCCTTGAAGGAAAAAGGAATAAACTGTGTGGCTCTTCCATATGGTGACGGGGTGAGAACACAATTTGGTTTGAGCCTTGGAGAATACAGAATTTTCGTTCCTTACAAGTATCTCGACGAATCAAAAGAACTGCTTGAATTCTATTCCGAAGAACCGACGACGGACGATTACAGAAAAGTGATTTTGGAAAATATTGATAAGTGGAATTTTGAAAGTAGGTCTATGGAGAAGAAAATCCGAAAAAAGTTGAAGGTTGAAGAGGATGAAGATATAATTGAATTGGTGAAAGAAAAGGTCGAACTTGCCGAAAGTATTGACGATATGGGGCTGATGAATTACGAAGAACACGGCTTGCGTGTAAAGGGAGAGGGATATACCTTGTGGTTTTCAGCTGAAAGTTATAAAATCAGTATTTAACAATGAATTGTCTGTAATCAATGAAAATATAACAAAAATAAAATTCCCAATTCGGAATAAACCTTGCGAAAACGCACAGTAAATTCCGAATCGGGAATAAACTTTATAAAAATGCATTATAGATTCCGAGCTGGGAATTTACTGTTGACAAATTGGATATAATATTGTATAATGATTTTGAAGAAACGTTGAAGGAGGGGATTTTTTGATACAGCGTTATGAATATTTAAACGAACTGAAAAAGTGGAAAGATGAGCAGGTTATAAAGGTTATAACGGGCATTCGTCGTTGCGGTAAATCAACGTTGCTTGCAATGTATCAACAATATCTTAAAGAACATGGCGTTGAGGACGAGCAGATTATATCCGTTAACTTCGAAGAATTGGAATATGAAGAGCTTCTGAATTACAAATCCCTTTATAATTACGTCAAGGAAAGACTTCACGAAACAAAAACTACTTACGTATTTTTGGATGAAATACAGCGCGTTGAGGATTTTCAAAAGGCGGTAGACAGCCTTTACGTAAAATCCAACGTGGACGTGTATATAACAGGTTCTAACGCTTATCTGCTTTCAGGTGAGCTTGCAACGCTTCTTTCCGGCAGATACGTGGAAATAAATATGCTTCCTCTTTCGTTTTCCGAATTTTACGAATTGAACGGTAAAGGCGACAAAGAAACTCTTTTTGCTGAATATATAAAAAACGGTGGTTTGCCATACGTATCCGTGTTGAAAAACGATGCGGAAATGGTTGATACGTATTTAGAAGGGATATATAACACCATAATAATTAAAGACGTTGAAGAGCGTCAAAGGCGAAAGGAAAAAGATCCTGAAAAAAGGAAAATTACGGATATTTCGTTGCTTAAAAACGTTTCGAGATTTTTAGCAAGTTCTGTTGGAAGTCCCGTATCGATTAAAAGTATAGCTGATTACGTAACGTCAAGCGGTAAAAAAATCTCACAGAATACCGTTGATGATTACGTGGACGCGTTGGTTGAGCCGTATATTTTTTATCCTGCGGAACGTTATGACGTGCTTGGCAAACAGCTTCTCAAAAAAAATCAGAAGATGTACATTGTTGACCTTGGACTACGCCGTCATTTGCTTTCAAGAGAAAAATACGATTTGGGATTCTCCCTTGAAAATATAATTTTCTTCGAACTTCTTCGCCGTGGATACCGTGTAAATGTGGGAAAAGCGGGAAAAAACGAAATAGACTTTGTTGCAAGGAAGAATGACGACGTGATGTATTATCAGGTAACTGCGTCTATGGTAGAGGAATCCACGTTTGAGAGAGAAATGGCACCCTTTGCGAATCTTCGGGATAATTATCCTAAAACGATTCTTACTCTTGACAGATTCACCCTCGGGAATTACAATGGCATAAAAGTTGAAAACGCAATTGATTGGTTATCACGTGAATAAACAAAACACGTCGATGGATTTTTGTCTTCGACGTGTATTTTATAGATAACGAATTTTTTAAAACTTTTTTCGCTATGCGGTATCAGTGACGGGATATGAGAAAAGAATCAAAAAAGACTTACTTTTGACATTATTTCTTCGTAACATTCGGGCGGTGAATCTCCCTTTATATAGTAGTCAACACCATCAATTGTTGCGATATCTATTCCACCTTTGAAAGCGGTCCCGTCTGAATATTCAATTTCCACATAAACAGTATTTGTTCCCGGGGGGAGTAGATCATCAGAAACTTTTTTCTCTATGGTGAACGAATTCAGCCAGCTTAATATTTCGTCAAAATGCTCTTTCGGAACGTCGCTTCCTTTGCCTGTTCCGTAATAGGCATAAAACGTAATTCGGGAAGCGTTTTGCGTTATAAATATGGGATTTGTTTGCTCATCGGATTTCTCTGAATCTGATGAAGTATCCTCGGACTCATCTTTTTGAATATTATCTTCCTGTGATCCCACGGGCGCATGATTTGAGTTAATGCCTTGTTCGCCCCAATACCACATATCTTCATTATTTGATGTCAAAACAACGTTTCCATCTTTGATGCTGAAAGAATAATCAACAGCTTTTAATGACATTTGCTCAACAATACGAAGCTTCATACCGTTTTCCGTTTGAACAAAAGATAACTTTCCTGCATTATAAAGGAATATATTAAAATATTTGACTATCCCTTTTTCTTTTTCTTCTGTTCCCCAAGCAGTGAGCTTAAAGGTGGACAGCCCTGACGTGGGACCGTAGCTGAGAACGCACTTCTCGTCTTTTCCGTCACCATCTATATCGAATGTGGCAATGTCTATGACAGGGCTGAAATCAGAGGTTGCAATTATATAGCTTTGAGACCAGAATAATTCCGTTACTTTTTTTCTGTATTCATCGTCTATGGTGTAGATATAGCTTGAATGAGGCATGGAAACGGGCATTATGACTACATCACTTTTGTTTACAAGCCCTGATTTCCTATAATGAGCTATTATAACTCTCATTTCATCAATTGAGGTTGATGATTCCTGAAGTTGCCATATTTCCTCTTGAGTATAAATAGAGTTTTTTCCTGAAAGCAGACCGCAACGATACGAGTCTTCTGCCATTTGCCATATATAAACCTCTAAGCCTTTATCGGCTGTCAAATCAAAATACATGGGGAATTTTGCCTTGAGCCTTTCAATCTCCTCGGGAGAAACAAAGTATGAGTATATTGGCTCTATAGATTCTCCAACGTTTGAAATAGAATTCACTTCAAATTCAACCCACGTTTTATATTGCATTTGTTCGCCGTTTTCTTCGGTGGTAAAATGGGTTACGAATCTGTACGTTCCTTTTTTTGTCAGATAATTGCGATTGGTTGTATACATTCTTCCCTTTGTTTCATTTGGATTCAGGAGAATTCCTATTAAATGGAAAACCATAGAATCATCGAAATCCACTTCTACCCATTCTTCCTCTGATTTGTATTCAAGAGCGAATGACTCCCCGTATGTGATTTGTTTATCCGTTTCGTTATGCCACACCACGTCGAAAAGGTTTCGTCCGCCTGAATCTGTCTTTATGGATTCTATTGTGATGTATACACCGTTATAATCTGTTGAGGATGCGTTGGGATCTATGCTGATTTGTGGTGGGGTAGAGCTTGTATCTTCGTTTGTCTTCGGATTTGTCAAAAAGCAAACTGAAAATACAACACTTGCGATAATGGCAATTACAATAATCCAGAATGCAGGCTTTTTATAGTTAAGTATGGTTTTCACTCTGTTTTTTACACCTACCTCTCCAAAAGCAAGGGGACAAGCGGAAATCATTCGTCTGTTCACAGAGCAAGTGAGCAGAGCCTCTGAATAATCCGCTTTTTGTTCAACGTTTAATTCTTTAACAACTTTTTCATCGCAGGCAAGTTCGATGTCTCTGCAAAGGAGCGTATACCCCAGCCACATAAGAGGGTTGAACCAATGAAGCGTAAGCACGAGAAAACCGAAAGGCTTCCAGAAATGGTCTTTCCTTTGAATATGTGCTTTTTCATGGGCAATAACGTGTATGCAATCGGTTTCACTTACGTTGAAGGGAATATAAATTTTTGGTTTAATAATCCCGAGGACAAAAGGGGATACAACGTTTTCGCTCTGATACACGTTTTCCTTCAGAAGCACAGCCGTTCTTACTTTTCGGCTGATACGCAGGTAGCTTATAGCGGTGTATATTAACAACGCAATAATACCAATTATCCATACCGTTGCAAGAACGGAAATCCAAATTTGCAAAGGATTTGCGCTTGCTTCGGTGGAGGGGGAGAAGGACTCGTTTATTATGGGGTTTATTGCACTGTTAAAGCTTGGAATTCCCGTGTGAATTTGAGGCGTTTGTTCAGTCATAATGTTGGGGCTTATGGTTTCTGCACTGGGAATGAGACTCATTACGCTTTCTATGGAAAATGGACAGATGAGTCTTACTGCGACGACTCCCCACAAAAGAACCGTTATCCATTTGGGAGCTTTTTTGAGAACGATTCTTAACAAAAGCACGGCAAGGACTACCCAGCTTGCTGATATACTCATATTGAGGACAGTTAAGAAGAACTCGCTCATGTTTATTCTCCTTTCCTGAATCGGTCTATCATTTGCTGAAGCTCATCGATTTCCGCATTTGATATTTTTTGGTGCTTTGTAAATGCGGCAATAAATGCGGGCAGAGAGCCTTCAAAGGTTTTTTCTACCATTTCGTTAAGCTCGGATTCTTGGATTTGTTCTTTGGTGACAAGGGAAGTTACAACAGTGTTTTCATTCTTTAATACGCCACGTTCAGACAATCGCTTGATAACCGTATACGTAGTTGTAGGCTTCCAGCCAAGCTGTTCCTTACAAAGCTGTACCAGCTTATTGCTTTTTACAGGCTCATGTTCCCATAATATAAGGCAAAAACGGTATTCACTTTCAAAAACTTTTGGTGTTTCCATAAACGTTCTCCTTTCTCTAATGTATTAGAGCTTGTATATACTCTAACACATTAGAGCTTAAATGTCAAGAGGCTTTTGAAAATTTTAAAAATAAAATCCGTTCAACAAATAAAAAGATTGACATGCATATATTGTCATGATATAATACTTTAAAAGTATTATTTGAATTTTGAAAGAGAAATTTTGTCATGGGAATCAAAGCTTTTTTTGAATCAGATAAAAGAAATAAGAAGCGGTTTCATAGACGTGATGACCTTGTGCTTGTGGGCACGGTAAAAAGCTTGAATCAATTTGAAGTTTGCTTGTCTGATTGCTTTTACTACATTCCCTTGAAACATTTGATTCCAGGTGCTTTTTATACACGGGGACAACTCAAAGCGATAAAATACGTATCCATGTATCAATCCCGAAATCTATTTGGTGAGCGTGCAGGAATAAGGATATTGGGTGAAGTGGAAAGCGTTTCTGTTGTGAAAAGATGTGAGATAAGAGAACTCCCTAAAGAAAGTAAATCTCTTTGTGTTTTGTTCAGAATAAAGGGTTGGAGCGTTCTGTCTGAACCTATAGAATTGGCAGAAACACCAATATATCCTTTCGGAATATTCACTTTTCAGAATTTCAAGGCTTCGCGTGATACAACAGAGCTTTTTCTCGAAAGCTCCGAGGAGAGGGAGTTTTACCGTCTTCTTAAACGAATGACAACAGATGTGAATTTTAAAAGCTTTGAATTTTTTGGATTTGACTTTGTGGATTATAACGATACTCTTGTCATAACGAAAAACGGCGAATGTTATCTTCAGCTTCCTATGGAGGTTATCCGTGAGATGCCTTGTTCAGGTTTTGAAACAGTTAAAGAAGCAATGAGAAATCAATAGTAGCTAAGCTTTATATGAATTTTAAAAAAACAAGTTTTAAAATTCAGGATAATTATTGGCTGCAGCTGTTTTTGATAAAAGAAATTCGGACGTAAGATTCTTACGCCCGATATTTTTTATGAAGAAAAGGAGGTTTATTGCTTTTGTTTCTGCGTGAAAAATAAAATTATCCGAGAAAATAATCAAACGCCAGCATTAAAGAAAAACCTGCAATAAGAGAATAGGTTGCTGCTCTTTCATTTCCATGGGAATGGGTTTCCGGAATCATTTCATCACTTATGACGTAAAGCATAGTCCCTCCTGCAAAAGCGAGGGCGAAGGGAAGAACAGACGCCGAGATACTTGCGGCAAAATATCCAAAAAGTGTTCCGAACACTTCGATTATACCTGTTGCAGCAGCGATAACAAAAGTTCTTCCTCTGCTCATTCCTGATGCTAACATTGGCGCGATAATAACCATTCCTTCAGGAATATTCTGAAGTGCTATTCCACCTGCAACGGTTAAAGCGTGGGCTGTGTTTTCAGAGCCGAAGCTGACCCCTGCCGCAATTCCTTCTGGGAGATTGTGGATCGCAATAGCAATGACGAAAAGCAGAATCTTGTTGAGAGCGGCATTGCCGTCAGGATGGGCTTCTGAATCTATGCCTGTTATTTTATGAAGATGCGGAACGAGCTTGTCAATAAGATTAAGACAAATAGCCCCGACGAACATTCCTGATACGGTTATTATCAAGGAAAAACTATTTCCTCCGTCAAGTGACGGAATAATCAGACCAACTACCGCGGCGCAGAGCATTACACCAGCGGCAAAAGAAAGTATTATATCCTGCATCTTGTGAGATGGCTTTTTAAAAAGAAAACCAAGCAACGCTCCTATTACCGTCGCCCCGCCAACTCCTACGGCGGTAAGTAAAACAGATTTCATTTTAATGCCTCCTTTTTTTGTATTATATCATGATTATAACCTTTTTTCTGTGATAAGGTTACAAAAAAATTTCAATAATAAGATTTATTGCTGATTTAATCTTATGATTGACAAAATAATAGTTTTATGTTATTATAATGTCGGGAAAAAGTATTTGGAGCTGATTGAAATGAATGATTTAAAGGTTAGCGTTATTATCCCGGTATATAATGTGGAAAAGCATCTTGCAAGATGCATAGAAAGTTTAATCAATCAAAAATTTGATGACTATGAAATCATTGTTGTTAACGACGGTTCCACAGATAATTCTCCACAAATATGCGACGAATATGCGAGAAAAAGTGATTTAGTAAAGGTGATTCATAAACAAAATGGTGGCGTTTCTTCGGCACGAAACGCTGGAATCGATTCTGCCGTAGGGGAATATATTATGTTTGTCGACAGCGATGATTATGTAACTGACGATTATATTTCAACTATGTATGAATGCCAAATAGCTAATCCAGACCATTTGATAGTATGTAATGTCTTTCAAAAAACAGAACATGAAAAAGAATATAAAGCATTATTTCAAGAAATGGCGAAAGATGTTGTGAAGTTTGATAAGGAAGATTATTTCTTACTATATAAAACGGGTCTTTCCGGTTTTCCCGTTAATAAAATCTTTAAAAAGTCAATTCTTTTGGCGTATGATTTGCGTTTTAACACCGCTATGACATTGTTTGAAGATTTAGTTTTTGTTGCGCAGTATTATCAAAAATGCAAAGGCTCCGTTGTGATTTCAAAGCCTTTGTATTGCTATTATATTTTGGATACTGGAGCTGTTCGTAAATATAGAAAAAACTTGTTTCATCATTACATTTTGGGATTTAATTTTAGAATTCCTTTAATAACAAAAGATTACCTAACCGATTTTTGCGATATATATTTGAAATTGTTTTTTCATTGCTTGAAAAACACATTTGATGAGAGAAATACAGACAGTTTATTCAAAAAAATAAAGTATAATAATTCCATTTTAAAATCTGAAGAATTTATTTTCTGCCTGGAACATGCATCTAAAAAAGATGAATCTCCTAAGTATATAAAAATGCTTCAAAGAAAGAATTATTTGTGGATCTATCTTCGAGAGAAGATGAAGTCTCTTGTTCGTAAAAGATAAATCTTTGCTTTTCTAAGGTGTTTTCTGCTTATTATATAAATCCAAACCGCCCTTGTGTTAGAGTTAACTAACCTCCAAGAGCGGTTTTTGTTACCAAGATTTTTCAACTGATAAATACAAAATCATATATATTGCTTATCAAAGAATATGCACTATATAGATTTAATACTTATTATTTCTTCCCTTTGGTCACTTTGCTAATTAATGACTTTGATATCCAATACAATTTCATACCATTTGGATATGCTATTTCATATATCCACTTGTTTTCTTGAAATAAAATCATTTTTCGATATTTAAGCAAATGTTTTCTTAGCAACTTTTTTAATAAAGAAAAATATTTCTTTTTTTCTTCAAATTTTGATTGCTGCATTCTATTAATGATTATGCAAATTATTAAAGCATATCTTTTGACTGCTTTTTTGTATCCTTTTTCAAAACCGCCATGCTTCATAAATTTGATTTGCTCATTTATTGCTTCAACGGAATCGAGTGCCTTTGGAGTCCATGCGGATTTTGTTATACCATGAGGATTTACGTAATAGAAATAAAGCGGTTCGGGAATAAAAGATATTTTAGAACAAGCGAATAATATCTTATAAGTAGTAAACTCGTCCTCATGAAGCCTTCCTAAAGGGAAACGAACTTTTTCAAAGCATTCCTTGCGGTATAATTTTGCGCAAGCAATTATTGCATTTACATCGTTCTGCACATAGAAATCCTCTGGGATCCAAATTTGCGCCTCTGAAAGTATTTTGTATTCCGTTGAGGTTTCCCCTTCAGTCTCTATATAACCGCATATACTAACGTCAACGTTACTTTCTATGGCGTTATATAAAAGGCGTTCTAAATATTTCGGATGAATCCAATCATCACTATCAATAAAAGTTATCCATTCGCTGTTGCTATTTTGAAATGTCCAATCAATCCCTGTGTTTCTCGCAGCGGATAACCCGCCATTTTTTTGGTGGATCACAACTATGCGAGTATCTTTTTTAGCCCATTCGTCGCACAATTGAGGACAGTTATCGGGTGATCCGTCGTCAACTAATATGAGTTCAAAATCTGTATAAGTTTGAGCAAGTATGCTTTCTATGCACCTGTCAAGAAAATTTTCGACATTATATACGGGAACTATAACGCTAATTTTCGACATGCATTACCTCCAAATGCTTTTAATATCCTCCGCAAGACTTTCATAATAATGAGTCAAATGGGAATTGTCATAGTGATGTTCCCTTGATGGAATTTGTTGATATTGATTAACAATATCTTCTGTACTATCTGCAAAACGAATATAATCCAAGTGCTTAATCCATTCATAACATCCTCGAACCTTTGGACTTTTACTATTTAAAACGATACACGGGGTACCAGTAATTGCACAGAATATCATACCGTGCAATCTATCTGTAATCACTAATTTGAATTTCTTGAATTCACAATATTTTTGGGATAGATATGTTTCTCTGTCTTTGGGGAAGACGTTTTCTAAACTATGAGTATCCGTATTCTTAACATTGTCGCCAAAAATCTCTCTCAGAGTTTTGTGAAGAAGTTTTTCATTTTCTTCTGTTATTGTTTTCTCTTTGTCGCTTCTGAGACACACCAAACATCCACTACGCTCAAAATCTTCTCCACACTTATCAAAAGATAAAACCATATCGGGAACAAGTTTCACATCACGATATAAGCCGTACATTTTATTAAACGATATTTTTTCTCTTGCGTATATATGAAGATTTTTGTGGGCATTATATATTTTTTGAGAATTCAAAAATTCTTCTTTTCCCCATTCGTTTCCTTCATAGTATATAGAATTTGGGAAAATGAATATTGGAGATTTAGGATTTTTAAGAATTAATGCGCGCATGATTTGCTCAACATCAAACCAAAGCGTTCCAAGATTTCCGCCACCATTTATAATGATGGGAAATTTGTTGAATATTCCAAGTGCTTTTTTTTCTTTTAATTCCTGAAGTTGTTTGCCTGTCACTTCAACATAATCGATATTGTTTTTTTTAAAAAGTTCAATTTCAGCTAAGGCAATAGCATGATCACCCAAATTTGTATGTTCAGGAGTTAAAACCAAGAAAACACATTTGGAATTATTTCGGTTCTTTTGCAAAAAGGGATTGATGTATTTTTCTCGTAGCTTGCGCTTTTCTTTTATTAACAATATAGATTCATAAATATGCCCATGCAAGTGACGTAATGGCATCAAAAAATCTTTAGCCATGTAACTTCACCTTCATCTTGTGTAATAATTGATAAAATTTATAGTACGAAAGTTTTTCCCGTATACTCATAGGTCTTTTAAGTGTTTCCGGATGCCAAAAATCTACTTTTAGAATCCATTTTACGTGTTTCCAATCAGGATGTTTTTTCAATGCTAATTTATTCCGAATAGCACTTTTTTGTATATGCGTCCACTGTTTCTGCAATACAACTGTGGATCTACAATGGTCAACCAAATATCTTTGCAAATTTTGAATCGTGCTTCTCGTATACACAAAACCATAATCAACAGGATCTGCGCCTTCAGCGATTAAACCCATCATAGTTCTATAGCATTTTTCGCATTTGCAGCAATTACTTCCAGTCTGAGACTCCCAACATACATGGAGAGACACTTGATCTCCCGTGTGTTCAACATAATTAACTACATTTCGCACTTTATCCTGACGACTACATTCAAACCCATCATGAACCACTTTTGCGTTTGCATACCGTACATGATTATCTGTTAGTGGGTTAGATGAGCAACGAACAGGACCATCAGCCGGACAATTTGAGGATGCAATATAAACATTTGATATTCCATGAAGGTATGCATAAGGAGCAGCATGTCCCAAAAGACCAATTCCATGCTTAATACCATGCCACCACCCGTCTTTCAGCTGTTCGCTAAATGTTTTATCCAAAAGAGCTTCGTTATCAAATGTTCGAAATGAACTTCTGATAACAACATCTTCCAAACTGTATTTTTCAGCATACTTTCCAATTCCGTCGTGAACAATTTTCCATCCCTCTTTATTTTCGCAACTGATATCTGCCCCCCAAATAGAAATTAACGAAGGCTTTTCATGGAGGTGACTTAAAAGTGTATGAACGGCATCCAATCCACCAGAAAAAAATGCCAAACTTCCACCAGTAGCAGGAATATCACATTTTACAAGTCTATCTGCCACAATTTTACCTGCAAAACAACTCTCAGGAAACATTTTTTCAAAGCCACCACGAACATTGGGAATGCAGTTATGAAAAGACATATCCAATTCTTCAAGGTGCAAAACGGAGTTAGTGAGCCAAACAATCGGAAGGACATTGCAAACAAATGGAATAGCTGCAATAGAATTTGGTACAGATTCTATGTTTTCAGGGTATTCTATAATAAAATTTTTTTCAATAGAAAAAAAGCATGAAATATCCTCCGTTGCAAAAAAATCATACTCTATAGTATTATTTTTTTTTATAATATCAGATAAAATAATTTTTCCCATAATATATTAACCTCACGAACATATCGTTAATATCAGCTCTCAAAAAGCACGATTTCATCTGTCATCATTTCATGGCTCTTCCCCAAAAAATCTTTGATCGCTAGCCTCGCTTCTCGATACAAAGATTCTCTTTCGCTTCCATGTAAAGCGTTTAATAAATCAACAACTGGCCAAACTTCAAATTTTCCGTTTTCAGAGAGAATAGTTTTCAAAACAGAAAAAGTTACTTTGTTGATTTTACAATTTGAACCAATATAAGCATGAACAGCTATAGAATATTCTGATCTTCTACCCATAGGATTTCTAATTACGCCTGCACTCCCTATAAAATTACCTAAAGCAAACGTTGTAAGTTGTTTATGATTTTTAGAAAATTCATGTCCGTGAATTACATGCTCATGATTACCAATTATAAAATTCACTCCTCGCTTTTCAAACCATTTTGTAATATATTTAGTATAATTGTTAGGAGCAACATTATATTGACCGCCCACATGTACATACACAATAGTCAAATCAACATTCTTTTTTTTAAGATATTTTATGTCCTTTCTTATTAAAAATCGCCTATACACCCCGATTGTTCTATGTTCAACCCACTCTTTTCCAACATTATCCGGCCATATAAGAGAAAAAACTTTTCTCCTTATCTTGAATATTATACTATTGGGGTGCCTATTTGCATATCTTCCTATCGGATCATATAAATCTATGGCCCCCTCTTGTTCCTGAAGAAGATTTACAATTTTTCTTCTTTTAAAACCTGTATATTTTTTATTGCTGACAGCATTTGTTCCATAAGTATATGCCATAATCCCTATTTTTCTATTTTTCACTTTAACAATTAATGGGGTTCTTTCATCTTGGTTGCGAAATAAGCCTGTGTGATCAATATTAATAGAATCCAGGCAATCAATTGTTTCAAACGCTCCTTCTACGCCACGGTCAAGACAATGATTATTACACGTTGATACAAAATCAACGCCCGAATTTTTTATTGATTCTGCAAATTCGAAGGGAGAACAAAATTCCCACATTGCATTTGTAAGCTTTGAATCATCTTTAGAAATTGGTGTTTCTAAATTCGCCATAACATAATCTGATTTATTCAATAAACTTTTCACATGAATAAAAACATCGTCAAAATTATATTTCCCATCATGGCGATACATCTCTAAAGTTCGTGACATATTATAATCACACATTACATCGCCTAAAAATGTTAGCTTTATTTCCATTATTTGTAATCCTCTGAAGTATTAAACTGCTTTAATAGTTTTAAATCTTGTGAAACAAGAAAACCGTTATTATGTATAGACCAAGGACGATTGTGCATCCAATTATGTGGTTGGACAATTTCAAAAGAATACGTGTTCATTAAGACATCGTAATATTCAACGTGTCCCATTTCGTTTTGCTTCGATAAAACTAATTTAGTAGTATATTTGCCTGGTGCTATTCGTTCTAAATCAACCTCTAATTCCAAAACACAAATTTTATTTTTCTCCAACGAAACAATAGATGGAGTCTTCATCGAAGTTACTGCTATTCCCTGATTCAAAATAAAGACACCTAAAAGTGCGTTTTTTATATCTTGATTGCTCAAAATAGAAATTTTCATTCTCATTTTGGCGTTTAAATCATAGATAGCTTTTTCCTTTTCCATTTCCAATGATTCAAATTTAGCGGGACCGTTTTTAAACCATTTTTCTCGAGGCAAATTTCTCAAATCTATAATTTGCTCAGATGAATTATATAGTCCCAAATAGTGTCCTATCCCTTCCTCAACATCGCCTTCATAGACAACCTTGCCTTTATCGAGGACGACGCAACGGTCGCAGAGCTGGCGGATAGTATTCATATTATGAGAGACGTAAAGGACGGTTCTGCCTTCCTTCTTTGCGGCGTCGCGCATTTTATCAAGGCATTTCTTTTGGAAAGCCATATCACCGACGGCGAGGACTTCGTCCATAATCATAATTTCGGAATCCAAATGAGCAGCGACGGAGAATGCAAGCTTCACGTACATACCCGAAGAGTAACGTTTAACAGGGGTATCGATAAACTCACGAACCTCGGAAAATTCTATAATTTCTTCCATTTTGGCATCAATTTCAGCCTTTGTCATACCCAAAATTGCACCGTTAAGGTAAACGTTTTCCCTACCTGTCATTTCGCCGTTGAAGCCTGTACCTACTTCGAGCATTGAAGTGATTCTTCCGTAAATATCTATTTCTCCTTCTGTGGGCGCAGTAACACGGCTGAGGAGCTTTAGCATTGTACTCTTACCCGCACCATTGCCACCGATAATACCAAGAGCTTCTCCCTTGTATACAGTAAGATCGATACCGTTAAGAGCCATAAAGGTTTTACCGATAAGGCGTTGGTTTGTTCCAATTTTTGTATTGGGGTCGTCTTTTCCACGTCTGCGTGCCCACCAACTCTGGATATCAGCAGTTAACGTTCCACCGCCAATCTGCCCCAATTTATACATTTTCTTAACGCCTGAAAGTTTGATGGCTATTTCTCTGTTGTTCGTTTCATTCATTTTACGTTACCTCCATCAAACTGTATCCATAAAGGTCTTTTCAACCTTATTGAATATCATAATTCCGAATACCATAACTATAACTGTCAATGCCCAAGAAATCGCAAGATAAATTGGCATTATAGTTCCCTGACCTAAAATTGCATATCTGATGACTTCAACAGGAGCGGTAACAGGGTTTATCATAAGAATAGTTTTCATAAAACCATCGCCAAGCTGAGATATGGGGTAAACAATTGGGGTTATATACATCCAAAGGCTCACACCAAAGCCAACTAAGATGGAAAGGTCACGGTATTTGGTTGTCATGCTGGAAATGATAATGCCAACACCTAAGCCAAATAAACCCAAGTGAATCAGCTCTATGGGAATAGCAAGCCAAGCAAGCCAATTAGGAGATACTGCCCCTTTAATTAAGTAGTAAACAAGAAAAACGACAACCAAAATCATCTGTACACCGAACTGTATCAACGATGATAAAACGTTGGATATAGGTGTCGTAAGTCTCGGAAAATATACTTTGCCGAAAACTGCTGCATTGGCAGTAAAGGTTGATGCGTTCTTAGTTACGCAAGTGGAAAAGAACGTCCAAATCGCATTGCTACAAAGATAAAACAAAAGCTGAGGGACGCCCTCTGTTCCAATACCTGCAATTCCGCCAAATACGAAAGCATAAATAATACTGCTTATTAGAGGATTTAAAAATATCCACGCGGGGCCTAAAACTGTCTGCTTATATGTAAGAACAAAAGTCCGCTTTGTAAATAAAACTATTAAATCCTTATATTTCCAAACTTCGCTAAGGTTTAGCGAAAGCATTTTATGCTTAGACGAAATATGTGTATGATGTTTCATCTGAGAATTAACGGTACTTGTCATTTTCCCCTCCAGCGTTTTTAAAAAATATAACCACACTATCATATGTTAATATTCTACCATGCATAAGCTCAAATGTCAAGACAATATTTTAACTTTGAAGGATTCAAATTATTTATGTAAGTTTTTTGTGACAGTTTCAGAATTATGATATAAGGGTATATTGACAAAACTTTGGAAAAAGTATATAATATAACGTAAGTTTTGAGAAATTGAAATTTTTAGCGCGAAAAAGATTCGAAATACAAAAATATAAAGGATAAAACATGAGAAAAAATAAGTTTTTGAAGTTATTTGGATGCATTTTTCCTGTGACGCTATGCTTTGTGCTTTTGGCGAGTTTATTTTCTCCTTCTGCGGTAGCGTTGGAGGAGAACAGGACCATACTTGCTATTGGGGACAGTATATCCACGGGTTACGGACTTGACGACCCTGAAACACAATGCTTTGTATACGGTTTATTGGGTGAAGGCGGAAAAGTAACAAATATGGCAATAAACGGAAACACTGCAAGTGGAATATTGAGTCAGATAAAGGATAAAAACCACGAAAAGAAAATTACTGTAGAACATATTAAAGAAGCTGATATTGTGACTATAACTTGTGGCGGAAACGATATGATGGCGGTTTTGTACAGCAGTATTGCAGATGAATGGAACAAAAACCATCAAGATGATAAAATAGATGGAACGCAGGTTCTTGAAAAGCTGGCAGAAATGGATTTTGGGATGCTTCTCACTGTTGTGAATCTTTTTAATCCCGAAAGTGAATCCTACGTTATAAACAGCAAAACCTTTGAAGATGCGCTTTCTGAATATGCAAAAAATCTTAAGGAGATAACCGAGTACATAAATTCAGTTAATCCTTCTGTTGCTGTAATCGTTTCAACTCAATATAATCCGTATGCTGAATTTAAAGGCACGAAATTAGACATCGTTTATAAAGGCTTTGAAGAAGGCGTTTCCAGACTTAATAAAATAATAAACGATAACAGCTTTGAGGGCGGATATATCGTATCCGATTCAAAGAAGCTTTTTGACGATTCCGAGGGCATGGGAGATTATTATAACGCTGATGAAAAGACCATGAATCTGGATTTTCATCCTACGGCTGAAGGCCACGAGTTGTTGGCGGAAAGCTTCGCAAACACAATTTCTCAGCTTGAATACGTCGAAATAACCGTAAGCAGTTTCTTTGAAGGACTTGATGGAGCTTTTTCCGATGAAGGCGTAGAAAATTTGAAGTACGACGTTGTGCGTGGTAAAAAAGTATTTGCCACTGCAAAAGCGGTAACGGGATTCACATTTGACAAGGATGCGGAAGGGACGGTGCTTTCCGCTGTCGCCGATGAAGGTGTTATTCTTAAAATGTATTATACCAGAAATACGTATAAGCTTGGTTGGCATACTTATGAAGATATTTTATTTGAGGAATATAAATTCGGTCAGCCTATAACCGCTCCGAAGGTTAAGAGAAAAGGGTATAACTTCATGTCTTGGGACGAGCAAGTTCCCGAAACAATGCCCGCAGCAGATATAACGTTTGTGGCTCTTTGGGGAAAGAAAAAAATGAATCCATTGGTTGTGGTTATTGTGCTGCTTTTGATTGCTTCTGCTTCAATAAGTATGTGGGCGTATAGCAAGGATAAGAAAAAAAGAAGCTAAACAGAATAAATCGACTTGAAAAGAAAGGGGGATAAAATGAGGTATTACGTTGTTTCTGACGTTCACGGCTTTTATACCCCATTGATTTCATCTTTGGAAAAATCAGGATTTTTCCAAGAAAAAGAACCGTGTAAGCTTATCGTTTGCGGAGATTTACTTGACAGAGGCCTTGAAGCAAAGAAAATGCAGGATTTTGCAACGGAGCTTCTGAAAGAGAATAAACTGATTTTTATCAGAGGAAATCATGAAGATTTGTTTTGCGACCTTGTATCTTTTCTTGAAATGGACGCTGGAGAAATCATTCGCGACATTCCCTCTCATCATGTCCACAATGGGACATGGGATACAATGCTACAGCTATCGGCTATGAATCATTTTGATGCTTTTGTCAATACCAAAAGGCTTCTCGCGAGAATAAAAAACACATCATTCTGGAAAAAACTGCTTCCCTTTGCAATGAATTATTATGAAACGGAAAAATACATTTTTGTTCACGGGTACATACCGTACAGACTTCCATTGGAAGCTTATGATTGGCGAGGAGCAACCGATGAGGAATGGGGCAGGGCGAGATGGCACAACGGAATGGAAATCGCTTGTGAAAGAAAAGTGGTTTTGCAGGATAAAAAAATTGTATGCGGACACTATCATACGTCTTACGGTCATTATAAAATTGATAAACGCGGAAGCGAATTCGGGCGTGATGCAATATTTTCTCCTTTTTACAGCGAAGGTATAATAGCCCTCGACGGATGCACCGCCTTTAGTGGAAGGGTAAACTGCGTTGTTCTCGAAGATAATTAAAATTTGAATCAAAAGCTTTTTGTCTTTCAATATTGAAGAAGCTTTTAATCATAATTAAGACCATGTTTGAATTTTTTGATTAAAAACAAGAGCGCGTTCGAAATAAAAGGGTCTTTATTAACAGAAAAAAGAACATATATTGACTTAGGAGGAGAAAATGAACAAAAAAGGGTTTGGAAAATACCATAGCTTAATATTAGTCATAGTGTTTTTGCTGTTTTTTTCGTTCGGGATAGGAACAGTTTTTTATGAAATGACTGGTAATGATTTTTGGCGTTATTTTGACTTTGCTATTGTTGATTTGTTGCTCGTTTCGCTTTTTATGCGTGTGGTTTTTGATTTGTTTTTAAAACAGTTTTTAGGAAATATCTATAGAAAAGTTGCTTTGATAAGCTTTTTTGCCATGGTTTTATATTCTGCTTTGAAATTCGTTATGAATCTATTTGTGGAAGGTGAAACTTTTCTCGCTTTGATTCCCTTAGTTGCTCCTTTGGTGGGGTTTGTTGTATTTTATTACATAAGTAAGGAAAAAATCATCGAAAAACGTGTCAAAATAACCGTTTTTTCTGTTTTGGCTCTTGTATTTGTTTATTCCGTTTTCTGTGAAGTTAATATACTGATGGAATTGTTCGCTTAACTAAAAGGAAATATTTATATATTGACTTTTTTGAGTTGCACGAATATCCTTATGGTTTTGTAAAGTTAAAATGAAAAAGTAGAGAGAAAAGAAAAGATTTTACCCGATGAAATGATAAATGATCAATTGCCATTTGTCAAGGGTAAAATGAACGTTCAACACGCCCATTGACAAATGAC
>SVRW01000044.1 GCA_015064625.1 Oscillospiraceae bacterium
AAAGATATACGGATATCAATATGGGGATAACCTGAAATATCATCAAGATATTCAGGGAAATGATTTTAGAAAATTTTCTCGCAAGCTGTTTGAAAAAGAATTTAAGATTTGGCGTTGTGTCCTCGCCAGGATTTACTCCTTTTCCGTCTCGGTTCATATCGAACAGCTTGAATTTCTTTTTAGCAGTACTCAATTTTAATTTCCTTTTC
The DNA here is from genome assembly GCA_015064625.1 of Oscillospiraceae bacterium. GTDB lineage: Bacteria > Bacillota > Clostridia > Oscillospirales > CAG-382 > SIG653. The sequence goes on from SVRW01000044.1 coordinate 210, forward strand.
TTTTTACTTTTATATTGGTTATATTATGTTAGCAATAGAAAGTGCGCTTACATACAGTATGCGTACAAGAATAAACGATACTATTATTTTCAAGCATATTATCAAGTATCGTTTAAATATAGGGGAAACGAAGACCTTTGAAAATTCGTTGCTTCTTTTTGCTGAAATGAATTGCTTATTCACATTCAGAATAAATGATGCGCTGACTGAATAAATAAGACCAAACGCGATCACGGAGAAAATGTAGAGCCAAACGAATCTGCCTTGTTTTTGAACGATATCAGATGTGAGCGCGCCCAGACAAATTCCGTATGTCATTCCGCATACGACGCAAGAAAAATGCAGAAAAGCCGAGCAAAAGAACGTGAGCGCGGAGCCTACTGCTGTCAGCAACACGAAAAATTCGAACGATGAGGAGAAGCATACGCTTTTTATAAATTCAATAACGTTGTTGAAATTAAAGGATGAAAAATAGCCGTGTATAATGTTGTTAAGAGAATAATCTGCGTTATTTTCAATACAAATTCCCAACAAGCAAGCGGCTGTATACAAAATAACAAAACGGCATGAAATTGAGATGTCAGCAAAACGCTCAGATGCCCAATTCTTCAATGTGTCATGGTGATTTTTATATTTAAACTTTTCCATAGGATCCCTCGCAACTTTTTAATAAAAATTATGGTGAACCAAATGGAAATATTACCTAAAACAATAAATTTAACCGATTTTACACATTATAGCATTCAAATTTTAAACATATATTCATCAAAAACGACTTTTTTGTAAAGATTTATCGTTTATTGTGTTTTTGTCTTAAAATTTCAAAGGATATTACCGAAATTGCAGATGCAGAGGGAAGAGAACCGAGGAATTCACGACCGTACTCTATCCGTACATTCGTGTCGGCAAGTTCAAGAATTTTTCTTGAAATGCCCCTTTTTTCGCCACCTACAACTAACAACACGGAGTTGGAAAATGAGTGTTCATAGAGAGATACCGAATCACGTATTTCAGCACATACTATTTCGAAGCCTGCGTTTTTAAAGGTAGTTACAGCATCTACAGGATCTGAAACGTATATGTTAGCAAGCTCAGACGTTCCTGCGGAGGAGCGAGCAACAGTGCCTGAAATTTCCATCCAGTTTCTCGGTGGAAGTATGATTCCGTCAACACCTGATGCGTACAATGAGCGAACTGAATATCCAAAGTTATAAGGATCCTCTATACCTTCGATTAAAGCATAAAAACCGCCATTTGTTAAATTTTTAACATTCAAATCAGAAAACGTTCTGTGGGTACATATTGCTATGATGCCACCATGGGTAGTACCGGAGGTCAAGTCGTCGATTTCGCCAGCAGCAACGGGAAACATTTCAAATCCAAGGGAATCGGCAGTATGCCTTAAAAACTGAAGTTCGCGAAATTTCTTTGAAAGACGTTCTTCATTATAGAGAATCTTAATGATACGTCGGTCGCTTGATCCGTTTTGAATAGATCTGATAACCGCAGATATTGAAGTCATACCTTCAAAAATATCAAAATCTGGCATAGATAAAACTCCTGAAAAGTATAAAAATGGCGTTTTGAACATACATTATTGTAAGACATAAATATGTATGAGAGGTAGCTGTAATGATGTATTTATCATCCGCCAAGGAACGCTGTGTAGTATTAGGATTGTATATCGTTGAGAATAATGCAACGGTACGCGCCACGGCAACAAGATTTGGAATAAGTAAAAGCACCGTACATAAAGACGTTACTCAAACTTTAAAAAACACTAACAGATCACTTTATTTGGATGTGAAGAGTGTGCTTGAAAAAAACAAAGTGGAAAGACATTTGCGCGGCGGCGAAGCAACAAAGCAAAAATACAAAAAGAATAACTATACATTGCAATCTGCTATAAAGTAGCACAATTTGCATAAGGTTATATGGGAGATGGCGCGCCACAACGGCTAAAAGGGTAAGGTTCTTTACCTATATCAATAATTATACAAAATCAAAATTTTGTATAATTTAGGGTACTGAATTTGCACGAAAAATGCGTGAAACTGATTTTCACCCCTAAATCAAGCCATTTATCAGACTCCCGAATATGCGGAAAAACCGCCGTCAACCGATATTACAGTTCCTGTTACGAACGATGCCGCGATTGGATCCACGAGAAACTTTAGCGTACCTATAAGCTCGGATGGTTCTCCAAGTCGTCCCATAGGTGTAGCTGCAATAATTTTTTCTGTTCTTTCGGTAGGTGTTCCGTCTGCATTCCATAAAGCATCTTTATTTTGATTGGTTTCAAAAAATCCGGGTGCAATCGCATTGACTCTAATATCTTCTTTTGCAAAATGAACGGCCAGCCACTGTGTAAAGTTTGATACAGCTGCTTTTGCCGAGCTGAATGCCGGAGTTTTTGTGTTTGGAATCTCAGCATTTACCGAAGAAATATTGATGATCGAGCACCCTTTTTCTCCAATCATATCGAGTGCAAATATCTGAGTTGCAAGAAGGACTCCTTTTACGTTGAGATCAAAGACAAAGTCAAAGCCCGACTTATCCAGGTTGAAAAACGTGAAAAGATCGTTGCGCTTTTCATCTCCGTATTCAAAATATTCACGTGCTGTTGTAGCGTAGGCGCTATTTCCACCGACACCGTTGATCA
>SVRW01000001.1 GCA_015064625.1 Oscillospiraceae bacterium
CGCACGTGAGCGGCTGCCTGTAAGTGTAATGCGGTGTCAAGTTTCAGTAGTCCCTTTTAGGGACGAAGCCTGTATTAGCCCCTTATAGGGGCTGTGCAAGCCACCGGTTCAACCGGTGGTTTTGACTAAATTCGAAATATAAGTTTTAAACGTATCTATATCTAAAAATTTTTTTATAGCTATAATTTTCATAATGTATTATCTTATTTCGGGTTTGCGAAAAAATGAGTAAATAAAATAGAAATGAAAAAAATATTTCAAAACATTTGTAGTAAAATTCAAAAAAAACATTGACTTAAAAGGCGTTTTGGTATATAATCCTTAGTATGTAGGAGGAGTAGACTTTGCAAGAAACAAAATTGGTTAGAATTCAGAAATATATTTCTGACAAAGGTGTAATGTCCAGACGTGCGGCGGAAAGAGAAATCGAGCTTGGAAACATTACTGTTAATGGTTCAGTTGCCAAATTGGGAGATAAAATAGATCCTTCTTCGGATATTCTTTTATGGAATGAAGAACCTATATGTGAGCAAAATAAAAAATACTATATTTTATTGAATAAACCAACCGGATACATAACGTCTATGGAAGATGGATTTGGTAGAAAAACTGTTACAGAACTTGTTAAAGATATTCCTTGCAGAATTTATCCTGCAGGCAGACTTGACCTTTCATCTGAAGGCGCTCTTATTATGACAAATGATGGAGATTTTGCAAATAGTGTTATTCATCCTTCTTTTGTTCATGAAAAAATATACCATATATATGCATTTGGCAAAGTAACAAAGGAACAAGTCTCTCTTTTATCAGAAATGAGAGATTTAGACGGAGTAAAAATTTCTCAAGTTGGTGTTAGAATACTGCGTCTATATGAAAATCATACAATATTAGAATTTAAATTAAACGAAGGTAAAAATCGTCAGATACGCCGTATGTGTGAAAAAGTTGATATTAAAATTATGCAATTGAAAAGAATTTCCATTGGAAAAGTTCATATAGGAAATTTATCTTCAGGGGAATGGCGTTATTTGACTTCAGAGGAAATTAAATCTTTCGGAAGAAAATAGTTAATTTAGGTGATTATGAAAATAAAAGGCTTTATAGCATTTATATTTCCATTAGCTTTTTTGCTTCTGTTTTTAGGATCTTGCACAGATAATTCTAAAAACATTGACGAGAATGGAAAAACTTTTGTTTCCAAAGGCGAAAAAGATTGGGTTTATTATACAGAATACGATGATTACATTGAAATTACGGGTTTTGTTTTTAAAACAGGAGCTGATGGTTTAAATGTTTCTATTGACATAACTGGGAGCATTTCTTTTGATATTTCGGACAATCTTTCGAAAGATTCATTTGTTTCTCCAGAAGACGTTGGTGTGGTTGATCTAATAATTCCTTCAATCATTGCAAACAAACCTGTAAAAAGAATAAAGAGCAACGCTTTTAAAGATATTGCCGCGATAAAGTCAGTTGTTCTGCCTTCGACGTTGGAATATATTGGGGATAATGCTTTTTCTGGATGTATCAATATCCCTTATTTTGAATTTCCTGATTCCTTAGTTACTATAGGTCAAAACGCTTTTTCAGGTTGTACGGAAGTAGTTGAACTTTCCACACCAAGAAATATGACAGTAATCGGAAAAAATGCTTTTGCTGGAATTTCAAATCTTGAAAAACTTTCAATTTCAGAATGTGTTTTACAGATTGATGAGGGGGCTTTTTCGGGTCTTGGAAAAGTTGAAGAACTAATATTGCCTTCAGGATTAAAGAAAATAGGTTCAAATTCCTTTAGAAAATGGCAAAGTATAGAAACCTTGATTATTCCTGAAAAAGTCGAATTTATAGGGTTGGGAGCTTTTTATAATTGCAATAAACTCAATTCACTAACTTTTCTTGGTTCACCAAAAATTATTGGAGATGAAGCATTTGCAGTTTGTGGATTGGATAACGTAACACTACCACAAGGCACTAAAATATTAGGGAATAAAGTTTTTAGAGATTGTTCAAATTTGAAGATGATTGATTTAGGGGGCGTAGAATCCGTGGGACATAATCTGTTCGACGGGTGCAAATATCTTCACACTGTAGTTTTTTCTCAAGATATGAACGAAATATCTTCTGGAATGTTTTATAATTGCGATTCTCTTGTTAAAATTACTGTTCCATCTCAAATTAAAAATGTTGGAAAATGGGCGTTTTTTAATTGTGACAGCTTGGAAAAGATTACTTTTGAAGACATTTATAATATTGGTGATGAAGCGTTTATCGGTTGTATAAAATTGAAGGATATCTCATTTTCTGATGAAATAAAAAATATTGGAGAAAGAGCTTTTTACAAATGTATTTCTCTTGAGAAGATATATGTTACATCAGAAAATATTGGCAAAGAAGCTTTTTATTGGTGTACTTCTTTGAAAGAGTTGAGTTTTTCTGACAATGTTAAAAAGATTGAAACTAAAGCTTTTTCAAGATGCAATTCACTAACGAACATTAGATTTTCGGATAACATAGTTAGTTTGGGTGCATTATCGTTTGCAGGAAATACTCAACTGAAAACAGTATTATTTGGTGAAGGTATCTCCGAGATAATGTACGGTGCTTTTGAAAACTGCTCGCCTTCATTTTCAGGTGGAAATTCTTACTGCAAGGAATGGATAAAAAATTGGGAAACAAAATAACGTTAGGTATATTCGGTGGTTCATTTGATCCGCCACATCTTGGACATATAAAGCTATGTGAAGAATTTTCTAAAATAATAACTGCAAAAATTCTTGTAATTCCAGCTAAAACCTCGCCTTTTAAAATTCAAAAAAAGAATTCTGTTTCAGACGAACATCGGCTTGAAATGTGCAAATTAGCATTTTCACATATTAAGAATGTTGAAATTAGTGATTTTGAAATAAAAAGTGATGATATAAGTTATACTTATAAAACTATAGAGCATTTTCTCGAAGTAAATCCCGATGAAAAAATTTGTCTTTGCGTTGGAACTGATTGTCTTGAAACTATGGAATGCTGGGCAAATTCTGGTTTCATATTTGAAAAATGCGTTATAGTTGCTGCATATAGAGAGCACGAATCGGAGCATTCTCTTGGAGAGGCGATGGAACGTCTTAAAATTAAATATAATGCAGAAATAATTCCACTTCTATATGATCCCATTGAAATATCATCAAGTGAAATTCGTTATATTTTAAAAAATGGAGAAGATGCAAGTGACTTCTTGTCAGATAGTATAAATTCCTATATAAGAGAAAATAAACTCTACGGGGAGATATGATATGAATATAACAAGAGACGATATTTTGAATTTACTTGTTTTATCGCCCAAACGTTTCAAGCACACGTTGGGAACTGAAAAAGCTGCCCTTGAATTAGCACGTTTGCATCATCCTGATTTGGATGTAGAAAAAGTAGCTTTTTCAGCATTGCTACATGACATGACTAAGGAATATTCCGTTGAGCAACATATTGCTGCTGCAGAAAAATTCGGAGTTTCCTTTTCTGATGTAGATATTCTTTCACCAAAGCTTCTTCATTCAAAAACTGCTTCTTTAATAAGTAGATTTGAACTGAAACTTCCTGACGATGTTTGTGATGCTATTTTATATCATACAACAGGTAGAATAGCAATGACTCCTCTTGAAGAGGTATTATACTTTGCGGACTATATAGAAGAAAATAGAGTTGATGATGAGTGTGTTTCTCTCAGGGAAAGCTATAAAAGCTTTTTAAATCAATTTGATCCTCGTGTTGCACTTGATAAATCATTAGTCCTGTCTTTTGACAGAACTATTGGTAATCTAATGAAAAAATCTCATATAATTGATAAAAACACAGTTGAAGCAAGAAATTATTATTTAAAGAAAACTTTTATAAAATAAATGGAGAATAAAATGGAAAAATTAACTAAAGAACAAGAATATGAAATAGCAACATCAATGATGAAAGCACTTGAAGATAAAAAAGGCATGGATGTAACAATTTTAGAAGTTGGTAAAAAAACTGTTCTTACAGATTACTTTATAATTGCAACTGGTACTTCAAGTACACATGTTAGTGCGTTATCGGACGAAGTTGAATACAAAATAAAAACCGATTTTCAAATTGCACCGATAAGCGTTCAGGGAAAGAGCGAATGGGTTCTTATGGATTATGGGTTTGCTGTTGTTCATGTATTTACTGAAGAGGCAAGAACACACTATAATCTTGAACGCCTTTGGAAAGACGCCGAGGTTATTTACGAATAAACTTTTTATTATATAAATACAAACAAGGAGTAGCGTTTTATGATCTTGATGAAATGCAGAAAATGCTTAAGAGAGCTTACCGATTATGACGAAACTGGTAAAGTCTATTGCGAACATTGCGGCAAAGAATGGAAATATGACGTTGACAAGCTTCCACACGAAGGTGTATTGGAACTTGCTGAAGGAAAATACGAAGGACTTATATTGAAAAACCGTCCGTTTGGTACAGGAAAACTTACTCTTCATACAGGGGAAGTTTACGAAGGAGAATGGACAGAAGGAAAGCTTACTGGTAAAGGAAAACTAACATCTTCAGACAGCGTTTATGAGGGTGAATTTGAAAACGGAGTTCCTGGTGGAGAAGGAATACTCCGTTATAATAACGGTGATACATGTGAGGGCTTTTGGAAAGACGGTGTTCCTCACGGAAGGTGTGTGTGCATTTATTCAAACGGTGATAGATACGAAGGTTCTCTTGTAGAAGGTGATTATCACGGAAGCGGTGTTTTGAAAACCGCAGAAGGTGAATATGACGGTGAATTTGTTGCTGGTGAATATTCTGGCAAAGGAAATATGGTTTATGCCGACGGTTCGCTTTATAAAGGTGAATGGAATGCGGGTAAGAAACATGGTAATGGCAAATTCAGATCTTCTACAGGATTTGTTTATGAAGGTGAATATGAAGCCGACCTTTATCATGGTAAAGGCTCATTAAAACTTTCAGATGGAAGTTCTTACGAAGGACAGTTCCGTAATGGTCATTATCATGGAAAAGGAATTCTTAAAACTGAAAATGCAACCTATGAAGGTGAATTTGTAGATGGAATCAAAAGCGGTCATGGAACTTTGTCTTTAAAAGAATCCGTTTATGAAGGAGATTTTGAAAACGATGCCTATTCAGGCAAAGGGACGCTTAAATGTACTAAATATACCTATGAAGGTGATTTCAAAAACGGTGAAAAAAATGGTCATGGTAAAATACTTTACACAAATGGAGATGAATACGAGGGAAGCTTCTCCAATGATGTAATAAATGGTGAAGGTATTTATGTTACATCCAAAGGTGATAAGTACGTTGGCGCGGTTCATAATGGGAAAGTAACTGGAGAAGGAAAGATTGAATATTCCGTAGGCGGTGTTTACGAAGGAGATGTTGTCGATTTCATTAGAAATGGATTTGGTAAAATGATAACAGATTCGAGTGAGTACTCAGGTGAATGGAGTAATGGCTCATACAACGGTAAAGGTACTCTTTACGAAAACGGAGAAATTTACGAAGGCGAATTTAAAGCTGGCGTTAAACACGGAAAAGCAAAATGCAAATATTCTGAAACATCATCTTTTGAAGGCCAATATAAAGACGGTCTTCCTTTCAAAGGTGTATTCATTTCAGAGCTTGGAACTTTTGACGGCACATTCAGAGATGGTTTTATTTTCTCTGGAACGTTGAACACACCAACGGGTGATGTTTACAAGGGCGGTTTTGCAAACAATAAATATGACGGTCATGGTATATTGACTACTGTTGACGGTGATGTACTTGATGGCGAATTTTCGGAAGGAATACTTAACGGAAAAGGCAAAGTTCTCCATTCAAACGGCAAAAAAGATGAAGGTAATTACGTAAACGGCTTCCTTAACGGCAACGGAAAAGAAATTCTTGTTGGCGGTGAGATTTATGAAGGCGAATTCAAGGAAGGCCTTCGACATGGTACAGGAATTTGCACTTTTGAAAACGGTGACGTATATGAAGGCGAATTTTCAGAGGGAAAATGTACGGGAAAAGGTGCAATTAAATACGTTAACGAAGAGACATATGTAGGTGATGTTGTAGGCGGTAAACGTGAAGGCTTTGGTGCTATGACTTATAGCAATGGTGATGCGTACGAAGGCTCCTGGGAAGATGACAGAAGAAATGGAAACGGCTCTGTTATGTTTGCGAACGGCGACGTATATACGGGCGAATTCAATGATGACAAAATAACCGGAAAGGGAACAATACAGTACGCCAAGGGTTCTTTATATGAGGGTGATTTTGTTGATGGAAAACGCCATGGACAAGGAAAGATAACCTGGAAAGACGGAAGTTATTACGTTGGTGGATACGAAGTCGATAAAAGATCTGGTGAAGGCGAATTTGTATCTTCAAATGGTGACGTTTATAAAGGCGGTTTCAAAGAAGGAAAAAAACACGGAAAAGGATTCATGAAATACAGTAATGGAATCTCTTATGAAGGCGGATATTTTGAAAATGAATATTCTGGCAAAGGTGTTTATATTACCTCTGATGAAAACTATAAAGGCGGTTTTCTTAAAGGCTTGAAGGACGGAGAAGGCGTTCTTGAAACATCATTCGGAAAGTATGACGGATGCTTTAAAGAAGGCAAAAAATCCGGCATGGGCAGATATGAATATGCTTGTGGTGACGTTTACGTTGGCAATTTTGAAATAGGAAGACGAAACGGACACGGTGTTTATACATGGAGCACTGGTACTGTTTACGACGGTATGTGGAAAAACGGCAGAAGAAGCGGCGAAGGCAAGCTTATAAAAGACGGAGAAGTCATTTTCGACGGACTTTGGAGAGGGGATAACCCTGTAAGAGCTGATGAAAATGCAGATAATGACGAACTTTAATCAATTGAGTTCACGAGAGGAGAAACATAAATAATGAAACATCGTTTCAGTGAGATTGAGCCAAAGTGGCAAAAAAAATGGGAGGAAGCAAAACTTTTTAATGCTGACAATAACAGTAAAAAGCCAAAATTCTATTCCCTTATTGAATTTCCTTATCCTTCTGGTGCAGGAATGCACGTTGGACATATTAAAGCTTATAGTGGCCTTGAAGTAGTTTCAAGAAAACGCAGAATGCAGGGATATAACGTTCTTTTCCCTATAGGATTTGACGCTTTTGGACTTCCGACGGAAAACTATGCAGTAAAAACAAATACACATCCAAGAATTGTTACTGATACAAATATTGAGAAATTTACATCCCAGCTTAAAAAGGTAGGTTTTTCTTTTGATTGGTCCAGAGTTGTTGATACAACAGATGAAAATTATTATAAATGGACTCAATGGATATTCCTTAAAATGTTTGAAAAAGGACTCGTATTCAGAGATACTGCCTTAGTTAACTACTGTCCGCATTGTAAAGTTGTTCTTTCAAATGAAGATTCACAAGGTGGAAAATGTGATATTTGTAAAAGCGACGTAGTTCAAAAATCCAAGGCTGTTTGGTACTTGAGAATTACGGAATATGCTGATAAGCTTCTCATGGGACTTGACGAAGTTGATTATCCTCTCAACATAAGACAACAGCAAGAAAATTGGATTGGCAAATCCACAGGTGCATTTGCTGATTTCAAAATAAAAGATACAGACGAAAAACTCAGAATATATACAACAAGATGTGATACACTTTTTGGTGTAACGTTCATGGTTATAGCTCCTGAAAATCCCATTATTGACAAGCTATCTGACAGAGTTGGAAACATGGATGCAATAGAAGCTTACAGGGCAGAATGTGCAAAAAAGACCGAATTTGAACGTACTCAGCTTGTTAAAGATAAAACAGGCGTTAAGATCGACGGAATTGAGGCTATTAACCCCGTTACAAACGAAGCAATTCCAGTTTATATTTCAGATTACGTTATGATGGGGTATGGCACTGGTGCTATAATGGCTGTTCCTGCACACGATCAAAGAGACTATGAATTTGCTAAAAAATTCGGTATTGATATTCGTCAGGTTATAAAAGGCGGGGATATCGAAAAAGAGGCATATACTGGTGACGGAGAAATGATAAACTCCGATTTCCTTAATGGATATACAAATAAAAAAGATTCCATAAACAGAATGCTTGAACATCTTAAAGCTGAAGGAATCGGTGAAAAAGGCGTTCAATATAAAATGAAAGACTGGGCATTTAACCGTCAGAGATATTGGGGCGAACCTATTCCGCTTATTCATTGTCCTGAATGCGGAATTGTCGCAGTTCCTTTTGAAGAATTGCCACTTAAGCTTCCAGTTATGGATAAATATGAACCTGGAGTTGGCGGTGAAAGTCCACTTGCAAAGTGCGATGAATTTGTAAATTGCACCTGTCCAAAATGCGGCGGTAAAGCAAAACGTGAAACTGATACAATGCCACAGTGGGCAGGTTCTTCATGGTATTTCCTTCGTTATTGCGATCCATTCAACAACGAAGAATTTGCATCAAAAGAAAGCCTTAATTATTGGCTTCCTGTTGATTGGTACAACGGTGGTATGGAACATGTTACACGTCACCTTATTTATTCTCGTTTCTGGTACAAGTTCCTTTATGATCTCGGTCTTGTTCCCGTATCAGAACCCTATGCTAAACGTTCTGCTCAAGGATTGATTCTTGGATCTGATGGTGAGAAAATGAGTAAATCCAAAGGGAACGTAGTAGATCCTAACAACGTAGTAGACGCATTTGGTGCAGATGTTCTCAGAATCTATGTTCTCTTTATGGGTAACTATGGAGATGCAGCACCTTGGTCTGATGAAGGTGTTAAGGGTGCAAGACGTTTTCTTGAAAGATTTGCAGCTCTTGATGAAAATTTGACAAATAATATTTCTCCCGCTGTTGAAAAGGCACTTCATAAGACAATTAAAAAGGTATCTGAAGATATCGAATCAATGAAGTATAATACAGCTATTGCTTCAATGATGAGTCTTGTAAATGAAATTAGTGCTAATGGAGGAATTGATAAAGAAGGTCTTAAAATTTTCTCAAAATTACTTTGTCCTTTTGCACCTCATATTTCAGAAGAAATGTGGAATATCTGCGGTGGTGAGGGATTCTGCTCTGAAGCCGAGTGGCCTGCGTTCGATCCTGAAAAGATAAAGGATGATACGATTGAAATACCCGTTCAGGTTTGTGGTAAGCTTAAAGCAGTCGTAACAGTTCCTGCTGAAAGTAGCGAAGAGATTGTTCTTGAGGCCGCTATGAAAGAGGAAAAGGTTCTCTCCTCAGTTGAAGGAAAAACAGTTATTAAGAAGATTTACGTTAAAAATAAGCTTTTCAATATTGTTGTTAAATAGTGAGGATTTGTAATGAGTTATGCCGATAAGGTTTTTATTGAAAATTGCCTTGACATAATAAACAACGGATATTCTGATAGTGAGCTTGATGTCCGTCCTCGTTGGGAGGACGGAGCACCTGCTCATACTATAAAAAAATTCGGTGTCGTAAACAGATACGATTTAAGCAAGGAATTCCCAATAATGACGTTGCGTAGAACAGCTTTTAAATCCTGCATAGATGAAATGCTCTGGATTTGGCAGAAAAAATCAAACAAAGTTTCTGAATTAAACAGTCATATATGGGATTCTTGGGCTGATGAAAATGGCACAATAGGAAAAGCATACGGATATCAGCTCGGTGTAAAACATAAATATAAAGAAGGAATGTTTGATCAAGTTGACAGAATGCTTTTCGAACTCAAAAACAATCCTGCTTCACGTAGGATAATGTCGAATATCTTTGTTCATCAGGATCTTCACGAAATGGGACTTTATCCTTGTGCATACAGCCTCACTCTTAACGTTTCTGGAAACGTTCTTAACGGCATATTGAATCAGCGTTCTCAGGATATGCTTACGGCTAACAACTGGAACGTTTGCCAATATGCAATTCTTATGCATATGTTTGCTGTTGTAAGTGGGTTGAAGGTTGGTGAGCTTGTTCACGTTATCGCTGATGCGCATATTTATGACAGACATATTCCTATCGTTAAAGAAATTATAAATAATCCAATTTTTGATGCACCAAAACTTATTATTGACGACAGTGTAAATGACTTTTACAGCTTCACAATTGACAGTTTTTCTCTTGAGGGATACAATTACACAAAGCTGGATAAAAAGATACCTGTTGCAATTTAAGAATAAGTAGGAGTTTATCAAAAATGAAAGCAATTGTAGCTGTTAACAGAAAATGGTCGATTGGAAAAGACGGCAAGTTGCTGTATTCTTTGCCAGGCGATATGCGTTTTTTTCGTGAAACAACAAGGAATAAAACGGTTATTATGGGAAGAAAAACACTTGATTCTTTTCCCGAAGGGAAGCCTTTGAAAAACAGGGTTAATATCGTTATATCACGTGGTAATGATGACAGAGACGTTATTTGGGTAAGAACTCCCGCAGATGCTGTCAAAGCTTCATCAGATTATGCAGATACCTTTCTTATTGGAGGTTCATGTATATACGAACAGCTTATTGATTTTTGTGATGAAGCATACGTTACCATGATTGAAGATAATTTTGAAGGTGACAGCTTTTTTCCAAATCTTGATGAAAGAGAAAATTGGGAGCTTTCAGAAAAATCTGATGCTTTTTGTGAAAATGGTTTAACTTATCGTTTTTGCAAGTACAAAAATAATCATCCCAAGGAATTATAAATGAGCAGATTTAAAATATTGAAAACCGAAGGAAAAGCGAGAAGGGGCGTTTTTTCCACTGTACACGGAGATATTCAAACCCCTGTTTTTATGAACGTTGGAACATCTGCCGCGATTAAAGGCGGAGTTTCTACATTCGATCTTGAAAATCTTAAATGTCAGGTCGAGCTTTCCAATACTTACCATTTGCACGTACGTCCAGGAGAGGATGTAGTTTACCAAATGGGGGGGATTCATAAATTCTTCAATTGGAATAAGCCTGTACTCACTGACAGCGGTGGATTTCAAGTATATTCTTTGGCAAAACTGAGGAATATAACTGAAGACGGTGTAACCTTCCAATCACATATGGATGGTGCAAAGATATATATGAGCCCTGAAGTCAGTATGCAAATCCAATCCAAGCTTGCTTCAACAATAGCAATGGCGTTTGACGAATGTGCAACTTCAACTTCAGAATATTCGTACATGAAGAATTCATGTGAAAGAACAACACGTTGGCTTGGAAGATGCGTTGATGAAATGAAAAGGCTTAATTCCCTTGATGAAACAATAAATAAGGAACAGCTTCTTTTCGGAATCAACCAAGGAGGTATATATCCTGATTTACGTATTGAACACATGAAACGAATACGTGAATTTGATCTTCCTGGCTTTGCTATAGGCGGTCTTGCAGTTGGAGAAACTGCTGTTGATATGTACAGTACTATTGATGCGGTTGAGCCTTATATGCCTGCTGATAAACCAAGATATCTTATGGGAGTTGGTACTCCTGTAAATATTCTTGAAGCAGTTGACAGAGGAGTGGATTTCTTCGATTGTGTTATGCCAAGCAGAAACGCACGTCACGGAAATTGTTTCACTGCTGCAGGAATTGTAAACCTTAACAACAAAAAATACATTCTCGATGAAAATCCCATTGATCCGAAATGTGATTGTCCTGTTTGTAAACGATATTCAAGATCATATATCAGACATTTGTTCAAAGCGAGAGAGCTTCTTGCAATGAGACTTTGTGTAATGCATAATTTGTATTTTTACAATAATCTCATGGAACAAATAAGAACTCATCTGGAAAATGGCACTTTCGCTCAATTTAAAAAAGAACAAGTTGAGATTCTATGCCTGAGAGAGTACGAACGATAATTGAATAAATTTGAATTATGAATAAAAAAAATAAAATTCTTGAAATTGCAGGAAAATTTGAAGCTGAGGCTGTTATTATCACAGATAACAGTACAAGATATTGGGCAACGGGTTTTCGTTCATCAGCAGGGATTGCAATTATATCGACTGAAGAAATTGCACTTTTTCTTGATGGACGTTATACTGAAAAAGCATACTCTGAAAAGCCTGATGCTGTAATTTATCCATGCGTAAATGGGATATCAAAAACAGCTAGTGAATATGTAGGAAATAAAGGCATATGTTCTTTGCTCATAGATGAAAACAATATTACGTTGGGTGAATTTGAAAGTTTAAAATCAATTTTTGATAAAGTTAAACTTATACATACGAAATCACCATATGCTGAATTGATATCACAAAAAGATGACAGGGAGATATCCTTAATCAAAGAGGCGGTAAAAATTACAGACGAATGTTTTAATCATATTCTAAGTATGATTAAACCTGGGATTTATGAATCTGATATCTCAGCTGAGATTGATTATTATTTTCGAAAAAGAGGATGTGAGAACGCATTTGAAACAATTGTTGTATCAGGTGTCAAAAGCTCTATGCCTCACGGAACTCCCGAAATGGTAAAGCTTTGCGAAAATTCTTTCATAACCATGGATTTTGGAGCTAAATATAAAGGATATTGTTCTGACCTGACAAGAACAGTTGTTCTTGGAAAAGCTGACGATGAACAAAAATTTGTTTATGATACTGTTCTAAAAGCAAATTATAAAGGTATCGAAACGGCAAAATGCGGGGTAGTATGTAAAGACGTGGATCTCGCTGCAAGAGACTATATATCAAATAAAGGTTTCGGAGAATACTTTTCTCATTCAACAGGTCATTCCTTGGGTATTGATA
Organism: Oscillospiraceae bacterium; assembly: GCA_015064625.1. Classification (GTDB taxonomy): domain Bacteria; phylum Bacillota; class Clostridia; order Oscillospirales; family CAG-382; genus SIG653. The sequence continues at coordinate 12,722 of SVRW01000001.1, forward strand.
TACACGAATCTCCTTCTGTATCGCGTCTTTGTGAAAGCGTATTATCCAATGGAAACGTTATTACAATAGAGCCTGGAATTTATATTCCAGGCAAATATGGTGTACGTATCGAAGACACAGTTTTAATTACTGACACTGAAACTGTTGTTTTATCCAAATCTCCAAAAGAGCTTATTGAAATATAAAATATAAAAAATAAACAAAAGAAAAGAGGAATATATTTTGAATTACAAGGAAGCGGCAAAAGATTTTATTGAAAACGAGAAACAGTTTCATTTGGGTGTTATTCCCACAGAACAATCCAACCCTCTCACACGTAACTTAAGTACAGACATTAAAAAAAGTACAGCGGCAGGTGTTAAAACGATTCTTGCGGCTGATGTGAATATTGCTCCAGTTGCAAGAAAAGCATTTGAAAGTGATAATTTCAAGAGCTTGGTTATGGATATCCGTAGAGTTATGGATGAAAAGAAGCATATGCTTTTCTCCTCTGTAGGTGCTTCAGGAAGACTTGCTATTCAGCTTAACGGTGCTTGGCGTGATTTCTGGACATCTCTTGCTATAAAAATTCCCGCTAAAGCAGAACGTTTCTATGAAATAGCCGATTGCTGTGACAGCTTTACAACTGGCGGTGACCGTGCTTTAGTTCACTCTGTTGAAAACTTTGAAGATTATATGACTTTCGGTGCAAGACAGGTAGTTGAGGCAGGAATAGGCGAGGGCGACGTACTTATTGGTCTTGCAGAATGCGGACTTTCTGCAAGTATAAACGGTTCCGTTATCGAAGGTGATAAGAGAGGTTGTACAACATATTATCTTTATTGTAATCCAAAAGAAATACTCTGCGAACATTTAGAGCGTGTTCGTATGGTATTTGCACGTGAAAATATTATTCCCATTCCTATTTTTGTTGGTAATATGGCGGTTGCAGGCTCTACAAGAATGCAGGTAACAACAGTTGAGCTCCTTGTTGCAGGAGCGGCTCTCGAAATGGCTGCTGGTGCATGGCTCAAAGATAATCTTTCGGAAGATGAGTTCAAAGTTGTTGGAACGCCTTCTTTGAGCGGTGATGAATATGCAGATTGGTTTGAAAAATTGACCGCTATTCTTGGAAACGGAGAAGCACTCGAAGGACTTGCAAAGGCTGTTGACTTTGAAGCTGAAACGTATACTAACAAAGGCAGAATAACATATCTTACTCATGAATATCTTCTTGATATTCTTACAGATACAACAGAACGTCAGCCAACGTTCACTTTACCACCTTTCAGAAAGTTCCTTGATAAAAAAGGTATTATTAGCTGGGCATATGCAAAAGACCCTCTTTATCCTAACGAAGTTGCATGGCAGCATATTTTCCGTCGTCCTATAAAAGGTCTTGAATGGACAAAAGAGGATTATATTGAAATGAAGGCAGCTCAGGCTATAATTGATAATCCTCCAAAGGTAGCTGGTGAAGAAGTACTTCAATATTGTATCGGAAATGAGGATGACGAGTCACGTTACGGTATTCCTTATGCAAGACTCGTTGGTATTGATATCAATGGTTCAGGCGTCAGAGATGCAAAAGGTTGGTTTGACGCTAACAAAGATAAATTTGAAGGTAGTGTATTCCTTCGTTTTGGTGATATTCCTGAAGGAAAAATTGCAGAAAATGAAATCAGAATTCCTGCGAAGCTTCCAAGAACATGTACAGATCTTCTTACGCATCTCTTGATTAAGCTTTCTTTCAATATTCTCAGCACAGCTACAATGGCAAAAATGGGTCGCGTTTGGTCCAACTGGATGATTCAGGTACTTCCTACAAACAAAAAGCTTATAGATAGAAGTGTTCGTATTATTTCTACTCTTGCAAACATTCCTTATGAACAGGCTTGCGAAGAATTCTTCAAATCTATGTATGGCAGAAAACCTGGTGAAGAATATAGAGAATCCTATGTTGTAGAAACTCTCAAGCGTTTAGGATTTGATCCTGAGGCTCCCATTGAATAGATTTTTATGAACCTTCTAATTTTGACTTAGAATAATAATCTATATGATATAATTTTTTACAAGGAGATTACTATGGGACTTATTAAAGCAGCATTAGGCTCATTAGGCGGTACACTTGCTGATCAATGGAAAGAATATTTCTATTGTGATGCTCTTGATAATGAAGTGTTGGCTGTAAGAGGTAAAAAACAAATTTCTGGCCGTTCATCCAATACAAAGGGGAACGATAACGTTATTTCTAACGGATCTGGAATTTCAGTAGCAGATGGTCAATGTATGATGATTGTTGATCAAGGCAAGGTTGTTGAGCTTTGTGCCGAGCCAGGACAATATACCTATGATACATCTTCTGAACCAAGCATTTTTGCAGGAAGCTTGGGACAGTCAATACTTGATACTTTCAAAACAATTGGAAAACGCTTTACTTATGGTGGAGACACTGGAAGAGATCAAAGGGTTTATTATTTCAACATTAAAGAGATTGTTGATAACAAATTCGGAACAAAAAACCCTATTCCTTTCAGAGTTGTTGATAAAAACATCGGTCTTGATATCGACGTATCTGTTCGTTGCAGTGGAATTTATTCTTACAAAATAACAGACCCTATGCTTTTCTATGCAAATATTTGCGGTAACGTAGAAACTGAATATAGAAGAGAACAAATTGATCAACAACTTAAACAGGAATTTGTAAGTGCTTTGCATCCTTCTATGGGTGAACTTTCCGCTATGGGAATTCGTCCCAGTCAGCTTCCTGCTCACAATGTTGAATTATCTAATGCATTAAAAACAACTCTTGAAAATAGCTGGCAGAAATTCAGAGGTATTTCTGTTTGGACTGTTGCTTTAAGCTCTGTAACTCTTCCTGAGGAAGATGCAGAACTTATTAAGAACGCGCAGAAAAATGCTATTATGCGCGATCCCACAATGGCTGCCGCGACACTTGTTGGTGCTCAGGCGGATGCAATGAAAGCCGCAGCTTCAAATGAAGGTGGTGCTATGACAGGTTTCATGGGAATGGGAATGGCAATGAATTCGGCTGGTGTTAATCCTCAAAGCCTTTATACAATGGGGCAGCAAGCAAAAGAGAAAACACCTGCTGGTGATGGCTGGACTTGCTCTTGTGGCGAAATTTCCAATGGTAAATTCTGTACATCTTGCGGTGCAAAGAAACCCGAATGTGGATGGACTTGCTCTTGCGGTACTAAAAACAATGGTAAGTTCTGTTCTGAATGTGGTTCTCCTAAACCTGAAGCAGAATGGAAATGCTCATGCGGTTCTTTAAACAAGGGTAAATTCTGTGCTGAATGCGGAAGTAAAAGACCATAAGCCTGGTATAATTTACTAATATATTATTTTTAAATATATTCAAAATTTATTTGTGAATGAAAAAGACAAATTTGATTTATCTGACAAACTGAAAGTTTCAATTATAGGAAAAGCTGTACGATTTTTTTCGTACAGCTTCCTAAAATATGTGATATAATTTAGTAAACGGGGTGAAAATATGTCAGAAGTAATGGAATATAAATGTCCATGTTGCGGAGGCTCTATTGAATTTCAAAGCTCTATTCAAAAGATGAAGTGTCCTTATTGTGATACAGAATTTGAAATGGAAACTCTAAAAAGCTATGATAACGTTTTAAACGATTCAAAAGAAGATGAAATGACATGGCAGACCTCTGAAAAATCAACGTTTGCAGAGGACGACAATGATTTATCCGTATACGTTTGCAACTCTTGCGGTGGTGAAATAGTAACCGAAAACGTAACTGTTGCAACAAACTGTCCTTTCTGCGATAATCCCGTTGTTATGGCAAGAGGCGTATCAGGAGATTTAAAGCCTGATTACGTTATTCCGTTTAAATTAAGCAAGGCTGATGCTAAAAAGGGTTTTCTTAACCACCTTAAAGGAAAAATTCTTCTTCCGAAATTATTCAAGGACGAAAATCATATTGACGAAATAAAAAGCATATATGTACCATTCTGGCTTTTTGATGCGGATGTACATGCTAGCGCATTTTACAAAGGTACACGTGTCAGAAGCTGGACGAGTGGCAATTACAGGTATACGGAAACAAGTCATTATGCTATAACAAGAGAAGGTAATATGGGATTTGAACGTGTTCCAGTTGACGGATCAAAGAAAATGCCCGATGAACTTATGGAATCGATTGAGCCTTACGATTTTTCAAAGGCTGTTGACTTTCACACTGCATATTTATCAGGATATCTTGCAGACAGATACGATGTTGATGCTGAAATGAGTATACCTCGTGCTAATAACAGAATAAAAAACAGCGCTGAGAAAATGCTACGCGACACAGTTTTTGGATACACAACAGTTGTACCTCAACGAAATAACGTTTCATTATCTAACCAAGAAAATAAATACGCATTGCTTCCCGTGTGGTTACTAAATACTACATACAAGGGACAAAGATATATATTCGCTATGAATGGTCAAACGGGAAAATTTGTAGGAAATTTGCCTATTGACTGGGGAGCATTCTGGCGTTGGTTTGCAGGTCTTTTTGTCGGTTTTAGTGCAATTTTTATTTTAATTGCAAAGATAATTGCATATATGTAAGGGGGATTGGATATGAAAAATAAATTCCTTATCTCATTTGTATGTGCATTACTGTTTATATCATTTTCTTTTACTGTTTCAGCGGAATATTCTCATCAAAGGCTCTTAGATGATGCAGACATTCTTACAGAGTTTGAAGAAAAAACATTATCAGAATCTCTTGATGAATATTCAAATAAATTAGGCTTTGAAATAATGATTCTTACTACGGATAAATTGGGCTTTTCAAAGCCAACCGATACAACTTCTTATTCCTCAGAGTATATTGATGAAATGGCTTTGAGTTATGCAGAAAGATATTATCAATCATGTGGCTTTACATACGATGTAGATGGTGTCGTTTTTGTAAGATATATTAACGATTACGATGTTTATATGAGAATGGTATCCTTTGGTGAATTAACTAAAGTTTTCGATGACTCTGCTTGTGATAAAGTATTGGATTCCGTTGAAACCTATATCGTAAGAGGGTCAACAAACGTTGCTTTCGGATTTGAAAAATATCTTGAAAAGGTTGAAAACGTATATCTGACAAGAAATGATTTAACATTTAAAGCCATTGTTACTTGTTTAATTTTAGCTCTCGTTCTTTCACTTGTTGTAGTTATGATTATGAAATCAAAACTTAAAAGTGTTAAATTCCAGACTTATGCAAATAATTATCTTAAATTAGGTTCTTTTAATTTGACGGATTCAAAGGATATATATTTGTATCGTAACGTTACAAGAGTCAGAATGCAAAGCAATTCCTCAAGCGGCGGTAGAAGCCGGGGAGGAGGCGGCGGTGGCGGTAGACGCTCCTGAGTGCTGTATTCATCTTTACGCAATCTTATAGATAAATATATCAGGTGTTACAAGTGAGAAAAATATGTTTGTTGTAAGAATTATCAATTTTACATTAAGAATTATATTCCTATGTATGATAATTTTCTATTATTTCAAAATACGAAATTTGATAAACAAAGAATCTAATGACAATATTACAACTATTGAATTATTGATGAAAAGGCTATCAGTATTAATATTTGGTTTAGCTGTAACAGTTTTATTATCTGCTATTTTGAAAATTGTGGAAGTTATTATTTAATCCATATGATTAAAACGGATTTTTCCACTATAAAAAAGATTATTTTTAAAATATCATAAAGTTTAAGGAATGGACCAGGGTCAAATAATTTGATCTTGGTTTATTTATATAATTAAATTCAAAAAAGTAAAAATATTTTTCAAAAACTATGGAAATTTCAAGAAAAATATAGTATAATACAATTTGAATACGACTATGATTTTTATATTGAGTTAAAATATGGTTTATTGTTTCGTGTTTTAATAAAAGATAATCATATGACAGTAAAGAAAGGAAATTGAGAAGACTATATTTCTTCTCGTTATGTATTATGGGATTGTTCAGTAAAATGTTTGGTACGTACAGTGACAGACAGGTAAAAAAGGTTGAAAAAATTGCAAACGAAATAGAAAATTTAGCAGATAAATATTCATCTATGAGTGACGCTGATTTGAAAGCTCAAACCAACGTTTTGAAAGAAAGACTTTCAAAAGGTGAAACTCTCGATGACATTCTTCCAGACGCATTTGCTGTTGTTCGTGAGGCTTCAACAAGAATATTAGGAAAACGCCATTATCATGTTCAGCTTATTGGCGGTATTATCATTCATCAGGGACGAATTGCAGAAATGAAAACGGGTGAAGGAAAAACCCTCATGGCAACGCTTCCCGCATATCTTAATGCACTTGCGGGTAAAGGTGTTCATATTGTTACAGTTAACGAATACCTTGCAAGACGTGACAGTGAATGGATGGGAAATATCTATAAGTTCCTTGGATTGAAAGTTGGACTTGTTGTTCATCAAATGTCATCCGCAGACAAAAGAGAAGCTTATAATGCAGATATAACTTATGGAACAAACAGCGAATTTGGCTTTGACTACCTTAGAGACAACATGGTTGTTTACAAGAAAAACATGGTTCAACGTGGACATAATTTTGCTATCGTTGACGAGGTTGACTCCGTTCTCATAGATGAAGCGAGAACCCCTCTTATTATTTCAGGTCCTTCTGATGACAGCTCTCCTATGTACGAAAAGGCTGATGCTTTTGTAAGGGGGTTAAAAGTCCTCAGAATTAAAGAAATTGATGCTAAAGAATCTCAGGAAGAAGTTGAAGAAGATTATATCGTCGATGAAAAAGCAAGAACTGCTGTTCTTACTACAAACGGCGTAAAAAAGGCTGAAAAATATTTCGGTGTTGATAACCTTGGCGATATTGAAAATAACGATATAATGCATTATATAAACAATGCAATACGTGCTCGCGGTGTAATGAAAAACGAAGTAGATTACATTGTGAAAGACGATCAAGTTCTTATAGTTGATTCCTTCACGGGAAGAATAATGCATGGCAGACGTTATTCCAACGGACTCCATCAGGCTATTGAAGCAAAAGAAGGCGTTAAAGTTGAAAAAGAAAATAAAACTCAGGCAACTATTACCTATCAGAACTTTTTCAGACTTTATACAAAGCTTTCAGGAATGACAGGTACAGCTCTTACTGAGGAAAACGAATTCAGAGAAATTTATGCTTTGGACGTTGTAGAAATACCAACTAACAAACCAATGATAAGAAAAGACTTGAATGACGTTGTATATACAACAGTAAAAGGTAAATATGCTGCAATAGTTGAACAAATAAAGGAGTGTCACGAAAAAGGACAGCCCGTTCTTGTTGGTACTGTTTCAATAGATAAATCAGAGCTTTTATCAAAAATTCTTACTAAAAATGGAATAAAGCATAACGTTCTTAACGCAAAGTATCATGATAAAGAAGCAGAAATCATAGCTCAAGCAGGTAAATTCGGAGCAGTTACAATCTCTACCAATATGGCAGGTAGAGGTACTGACATTATGCTTGGCGGTAACGCAGAATTTTTGGCAAAGAAAAAGCTTCGTGAAGAAGGCTATGATGAAGCTATGATATACGAAGCGACGAGCTTCGGTGAAACTGATAATCAATCAATACTGGAAGCAAGAGAAAAATTCAAATCATATAACGATGCTTTCCAAAATGAAATAAGCGCAGAAGCACAAAAAGTAAGAGATGCAGGTGGATTGTTTATTTTAGGTACTGAACGTCATGAAAGCAGACGTATTGACAATCAGCTCAGAGGACGTGCCGGAAGACAGGGAGACCCTGGTGAAAGTAGATTCTTCATTTCTCTTGAAGATGATTTGATGCGCTTGTTTGGCGGAGATCGTTTAACTGGAATTGTTAGCAGACTTAATATTCCTGAATCACAAGCTATCGATGCAAAGCTTGTTTCAAATAGCATAGAAACAGCTCAGAAACGTCTTGAAGGAACAAACTTCGAACGCAGAAAACACGTACTTGAATATGATGACGTTATGAATCAACAACGTGAAATAATCTACGGTCAAAGAAGAAGTGTTCTTGATGATTCTGATATGACGGAAAAAATCGTGAACATGATTCATGAAACTATTATTTCTGCGTTAGACGATTTTGCATCTTCTGAAATTCCTGACGAATGGAACTTCGAAGGGCTAAAAGCACATTTCAGAGGAGTTATTACAACAGATGATGATTTCAATTATTCTTATGATGAACTCAATTCGTTGACTAGAGAAAAACTTGAAAAAGAACTTATTTCACGTGCAGATAAAAAATTTGAAGAACAAGAAATTCTTTTCACACCAGAGATTTTCAAAGAAGTTCAACGAGCTATACTTCTCAGAGCTGTTGATAAACATTGGGTTGATCATATTGACGAAATGGATGATCTCATATCAGGAATCAACCTTCATGCATTTGCACAGCGTAGTCCTATAAACGAATATAAAATTCAAGGTGCTGATATGTTCGATGCTATGATTTCTTCCATAAGAGAAGATACTGTTAGAATGGTTCTTACAGCGAAGCCAGCTCAGCGCGTTGAACGTAAACAGGTTATGAATGCTGCAAACGCAGGTTTGAAAGGGCAGGCTCCCGAAAAGAAAACTGTTGTAAAAAAGGTTGTTAAAAAGGCAAGCCCCAATGACCCTTGTCCTTGCGGAAGTGGTAAGAAATTCAAAAAATGCTGTGGATCAGTTGTTGGGAAAACAGAAGAATAATATATAAAGCGGTGTAAATATGGGATTTGGATTATTGGCTCTTGGGTATATATTTTTAAATTTTTATACTACGGGAGCAGATCTTATTGGATATATAATAATGCTTTTTGCATTTTTGAAATTATCAAAAATTGAAAAAGGCTTCAAGAATTGTATAATAGCCGTTGCTATTTTAATCCCTGTCGGATTTTTCAATCTTCTTGGCTTCGTAGATACTGCGTTCAGCTTAGGTATGCTCAGAAATTACGATTACGTTGTTCCAATCGTAAGCACAGAAGCCTCTGACGAACAAATTTCATCTAATGAAATCAATTCTTCGGATTCTTCAGAACAATCCGTCGATGAATCGATGATTGAAATTTCTGATGGAAAAGATCAAGCAAGAAAGAAACGCGTTAATGTTATGGAAGGTATTTTCAATGCTTTGTTTATATTCGGTTCTTTATGCTTTCATTATTTCTTTTATAAAAGCATACGTAAGCTCTGTATTAACACTCAGTGCGTCAAGCTTGGATATAAAGCAAGCAGAAATATGTATATAAATATTGCGTTCTTTTCAATTTGGGGATTGTTGACAGCAGGCGGAACGAATATGGCAATTCTTAATATATTGACAATGATGCATTTTGTAATCCTGATTTTCAATTTTATATATATTTACAGTTGCTACGCAACTTTTGGTTATGAAGAAAAGTCAGAAAGTAATGAAGATATTGAAGAATAATAAATCAAAAGATAAATTCAAAATATTTCGCCCATTTTTCATTATATTTGGATTGCTATTTTTATCCAATCCATTTATAGGTATAGTTGATATTCTTCCGAATTTTATAGGTTATTTCTTCCTTATTTTTGGTCTTGACGGAATAAAAAGGTTAAATGGTGATATTGAATACGGTGTAAAAAATCTCAAATATTTATGTGGAATTTCAGCATTATTTTTTGTATTGATGTTTTACACGTTCAAGATGGATTCTTCATGGATACTAACCTTAACGTTCTCCTATATGGCAATAAATATAATATTCGGTACAATTGCTTGTAATGGAATTTTAAACGGTATTGATTATTGCACTGATAGACATGGAAGCGACAACTTCCCGTCAGTTTACGAAACAAAGCTCATGACAAAAATATATATATGGGTCAAAGCGGCGTTGTCTGTAATCCCGCAGTTGTATGCTTTGGTTGAGGTTGAAGCATCTTCGTCCCTTTCCGTTGATATTGATTATGCATCTATACTTGCAACGAAAAAATATGCTATTGCCGTATGTATTCTTCTGTCAATAGGAATTGCAATTGCTTGGCTGAAATACGTTGTTAATTACACGCTTGCCTTAAAGAAAGATGAAAAGCTTATGTCTTCTCTTACAAAGGCATATGTAACTGATTTTTCTAAAAACGGAATTCCTATAAATTTCTTTGCTTTGAATTTTGGAAGTGGGTTGATTCTTATATCTCATATTTTCCTATACGACTTTGTTTTGGACACTGTTCACTTTTTTCCAGAATTCATTTCAGTTCTTATGTCTAGGGTAGGAATTTTTATATTAAGAAAATATCTGAATTGCAAAGGCTTATCTAAATATGCTATTTTCTCCTTTTTATTTCAAATAGCTATATTTTTTTACAGAAACAAATTTATCGAAAACGTTATTTTTGAACTCGGGGATATAACGTTTTTTCACTTAATTATAAGTTCAGTACTTACTTTAGGATATATCATTTTTACGTTTTTATATTTCTCGAAGGTGCACGAAATAACTTCTGAGTCATATGAAGAAATGTTTGGCTGCAAATCGACTGAAATATATGAATGGGGCGATATATTCCTGTTTATCGCTTTAGCAGCTGGGGGAGCAAATATAATATGCTCGGTATGGAGACCGTACTTCGTGGCAATTATGATTGTTTCACTCTTTGCGGCAATGTATCACTTTACAAAAATATACACCAGGTTTGAAAATAAATATTAAAAACCATGATTACAACGAAAAAGGATCTATAATATATGTGCGGTTTTGCAGGAATTTTTGAAAAGAACGGGAATGCTTTGGAATATATTTCCGAGATAGAAAAGATGTCCAACTGTATAAGACACAGAGGACCTGACGATAGCAAGATATACAAGGATGAAAATGCTTTGTTTGCTTTCAGACGTCTTAGTATCATTGACCTTGATGGCGGAGTACAGCCCTTCATTTCTAAATGCGGAGAATATGCTTCTGTATTCAACGGTGAAATATATAATTATCGTGATTTAAAAAAGGAGCTTGAAGATCAAGGAGTATCTTTCTCGACGAACTCTGAAATAGAGGTTATAGTTAATCTGTATATGAGAGAGGGAGCGGATTTTGTTTCAAAACTCCGTGGTATGTTTGCTATCCTCATTTACGATAAAAAGAAAAAAACAATATTTGCCGCTCGTGATCCTTTCGGAATAAAACCATTATATTACAGAATATTTGACGGTGGAATTAAGTTTTCGAGCGAAATGAAAGCTTTCTTCTTTGACGAGGATTATAAAGGCTTCGACGTTAACAAAGAACGTTTGCAAAACTATTTTACTTTCCAATACGTTACAGAACCTGATACTATAACGGAAACAATAAAAATTCTTCCTAAAGGCTCTTATATGCTTTTTGATGAAAAAGCAGAAATTAAAGAATATTATGTACAATCATTTGCTCCTGACGTTAAAACAGCATATGAAACTAAAAGAGCAAAATTGAGAGAAGTGGTTGAAGAAAGCGTTTCAGCTCATATGTTGAGCGACGTTCCGTTGGGCAGCTTTTTATCTAGCGGAATTGATTCTGCTGTAATAACTGCCGTTGCTTCGAAGCTGCAGCCTGGAATAAAAGCATTTACGGTTGGATTTAACGTTAAAGGCTATACGGAGTTGGCTGATGCAAAAGATATTTCTTCACATCTTGATATTGACCACGTTTTGCTTGAATGTAACCTTAATGATTTTCTTAATTCTTATGAACGTGTAATTTATCATCTTGATTCTCCCGTGGCAGATCCTTCTGTAGTTGCAATTTACTTAATCAGCAAAGAAGCTTCAAGACACGTTAAGGTTGTTCTTTCAGGCGAAGGCTCTGATGAAATGTTTGCAGGTTACAGAATATACGACAGCTCACGTGCAGCTGATAAAATAAGTAATTTACCTTGCTTAATCAAATCTCCTTTAAAGCTGATACATTCAATGATGCCAGCAGGTATGAAAGGGAAACAGCTTCTTGAACGTGGACTTGTACCTGTTGAAAAACGTTTCGTTGGTAACTCATTTATTTTCACCGAAAAAGAAAAGAAAAAATTCCTTAAAACATTTGATCCAAACGTTTCATTTACAGACAGAACAGAAAGTATTTATGCAAAAACAGACGGATATTCTTCAGTTATGAAGATGCAATATTGCGATTTCAATACATGGTTACCCTCAGATATTCTTGTAAAGGGTGACAGATTAAGTATGGCGAATGCGTTGGAAGTTCGTGTTCCTTTTCTTGATAAAAAGGTTTATGAAGTTGCAAGAGAGCTTTGTGATGGTGATAAGCTTAATAACAATACTACAAAATATATTCTTCGTGATGCATTCAGAGATATTCTTAATCCTGAAACGATTGTCAGACCTAAACTTGGATATCCAGTGCCTGTCAGAGTTTGGCTTAAAGATGAGCTTTACGATTGGGCTAGAGAAAAAATAATAAACGAAAGTGTTGAAGAATATATTGATAAAAATGCCGCTTTGAAGCTATTAGAAGAACACAGAACAGGTAAACGTGATTTGTATCATGAAATATGGTCTATTCTTGTATTCAATACATGGCATAAATTATATATATCCGACAAAGATGAAACTATAAGAAAAATCAATTCGGGAGAGTTTTAATGAACTTAGAAAGAACGGTTGCCGCAGTATCAACGCCTTTTGGAAAAGGCGGAATTGCAGTTATAAGAATATCAGGTAAAAATGCATATGATATTACGTCAAAGGTATTTTCACCTAAATCGGGAAAAAACCTGAGCGACTATAAAAGTGGCTTTGCCGTATATGGTAGTTTTTCGGATGAAGAAGGACTATTTGACGATGGATTGGTAACATTTTTTAAAGCTCCTCATTCTTTCACAGGAGAAGATACAGCAGAGCTTAGCTGCCACGGCGGTATATTGGTAACGAATCGATTGCTGAAGGCTTGTCTTTCTGCAGGGGCAGAATATGCATCCCCTGGAGAATTTACAAAAAGAGCTTTTATAAACGGTAAAATTTCTCTTTCTCAAGCCGAAGCTGTTGGAGGGATAATTGATGCTGTTACTGACAAACATTTAACTGTCAGTGCAAATCAAAGCAGAGGTTCTCTATCAAACAAAATTGACAAAATAGCAGATAGTCTTATTTCAATAGCGGCTTCGGTTTATGCGTATATTGATTATCCCGATGAAGATATGACAGACGTTTCGGTCGAAGAAATGAAAACGATTCTGATTGATATCAAAAACGAAATCAAAAAACTCATGACTACCTTTAAATACGGCAAGGCTATTTCTGAAGGTGTTAAAACAGTAATTGTTGGCAGACCTAATATGGGTAAAAGCTCCATAATGAACTTTTTAGCAGGTTTTGACAGAGCTTTGGTTTCAGATATAGCCGGTACTACGAGGGACGTTGTTACTGAAAAGATAAGATTTGGAGATATTGTTCTCAACGTTGCGGATACTGCTGGACTACATGAAGCTGATGACGTTATTGAAAAAATGGGCATAGAAAAAAGCCTTGAATATATGAAATCCGCAGAGCTTGTTCTTATTGTGGCAGATGCTACAGAAGGCTTACAAAACGATGACTTGAAGGTTATTGAACGCGTCAAGGAATATGGAAAAGAAGAATGCTCCGTTTTGATACTAAACAAAACGGATAAAGGCGACGTATCGAATAATATTCCAGATTTATTGAATCGTACTTGTTATTTTTCAGCCGTTTCGCCAAAAGAGGAACAAATTACTGAGTTTAAAAAATCCATAAGTGAAATTTGTGGTGAAAACGAAGCAAGCGAGAATACAGAAATCATTGTGAACGCAAGACAATTTTCTTCACTCAATAAGGCTTTTTCCGCAGTTGAAAATGCAATTTCTTCTCTGGATTCATTTACTCAGGACGTTGCAGGTTTTGATATTGAAGAAGCAATTGCGGCATTGAGAGAACTTGAAGGAAGAAAAGTTTCTGAAGCCATTGTTAATGAAATCTTTTCAAAGTTTTGTGTAGGTAAATAATATTTTTAGTTACGAGGGGTCCATAATGGGATTTTGGGGACATTTGAAAACGATTACAAAACACAGAAATAAAGTTATTTTTTATTGTTATAAAACGGGAATTTTCTTTCAAGGATTAAGACATGACCTTTCGAAATATTCACCTGTTGAATTTTTCAGAGGTGTTAGGTATTATCAAGGAACAAGAAGTCCCAACGAGAAGGAAAGAGAACTTTTTGGATATTCATCCGCATGGCTTCACCATAAAGGACGAAATAAACATCATTTTGAATATTGGGTTGACGTCAATCCGAAAACAAAGCTTTATGAACCCGTTGAAATGCCTGTAAAATACGTAGCAGAAATGTTTTGTGACAGGGTTGCCGCAAGTAAAATATATAAAGGTGAAAATTATACAAATAGTTCTGCACTTGAGTATTTTGAAAACGGAAACGCCGCAAGACAAATGCATCCAAAAACTGCAGAATTGCTCAGAGAATGGCTTAAAATGCTTACAGAACAAGGCGAAGATAAAACGTTTAATCATATAAAAAAAGTAGTAAAGGAATCCAAGAAAAAATGAAAATAATGATTGCTTCTGATATTCATGGTTCGTTTGCTTGTTGTAAAAAGCTTTTCGAAAGATTCAATGAAAATAAATGTGATATGATGTTACTTCTTGGGGATATTCTTTATCACGGTCCAAGGAATGAGCTTCCTATGGAGTACGATTGCAAAAAAGTTGCATCTCTTTTAAATTCATACAAAGAAAAAATAATTTCTGTAAGAGGGAATTGTGATGGGGAGGTTGATCAGATGATGCTTGAATTTCCAATACTTTCCGATACAGCTGTTATCAATGCCGATGGCGTCACATTATATGCAACCCACGGTCATAAGCTGAATCCAAAAGCTCCTTTTCCCGTACCAAAGGGTAACATTGTAGTTTTTGGCCATACTCACATTCCAACAGATATGATGCTGGATGGAATCAGATATATAAATCCTGGTTCTGTTTCCATACCTAAAAATGGAAGCGAGAGGGGATACTCTATTTTTGAAAATGGTATCTTCACGTGGAAAAATCTTGAAGGAATAGAAATAAAACCCGAATCCAAATAGTTATTTAGCACAAGTATTTTTTGCTTGTGCTATTTCATTTATAAAAAAGATTTTTTAAATAATATTGTTGTTCATATAGGTAAAATGCAGACTTTTTTTCAAAAAATGTTGACATCTGAAACAAAATATGGTATGATTATCAAGTTAGAATGTGTAATTATATATGCAAGTGATATTGACACATAAATTATACTCAAAGAAAGGGTGCGCAACTGCGCGGGTACATTTCATGAAAGTTATTGCACATGACGGAAGCATTTCCGATATCTCTTTTAAGGAGGAAGAAGGCAGAAAAGCTTTTTGGCATACAGCATCTCATATTTTAGCTCAGGCTGTCAAACGTCTTTATCCCGAAACAAAGCTTACAATTGGTCCTGCTATTAAAGAAGGATTCTATTACGATTTTGATAGAGAAACCCCTTTTACAGCTGAGGATTTCGATGAAATTGAAGCAGAAATGAAAAAAATAGTTAAAGAGAATTTGCCTCTTAAGAGAACAACTCTTTCAAGAGAAGAAGCTCTTAATAAAATAAAATCATTGGACGAACCCTATAAGGTTGAATTGCTTTCTGATATTCCAGAAGGCGATGATATCAGCTTCTTTGAGCAAGGTGAATTTATAGATCTTTGTGCTGGTCCTCATGTTGCTTATACATCTGTTGTTAAAGCCTTTAAGCTTACAAAAGTCGCAGGGGCATATTGGAGAGGCGATGAAAAAAACAAGATGCTTTCCCGTATTTACGGTATTGCTTTTCCATCCGCGGGTGAACTCAAGGAATACCTTGACAGAATAGAAGAAGCAAAAAAACGTGACCATAGAAAAATCGGAAAAGAGCTTGAACTTTTTGAAATAATGGATGAAGGTCCTGGATTCCCGTTCTTCCTTCCCAAAGGAATGATTGTCAAAAATGAGCTTATGAAGTTCTGGAGAGAAATCCATACAAGAGAAGGTTACGTTGAAATAAGCACACCTATGATGCTTACTAAAACCCTTTGGGAGACATCAGGACACTGGGCACACTACAGCCAGAATATGTATACATCTGAAATTGATGAAAGCACTTTCGCTGTTAAACCGATGAACTGCCCTGGAAGCCTTTTGGTTTATAATATGAAGCCTCATTCATACAAAGAACTCCCCATGCGTGTTGGTGAACTTGGACTTGTTCACAGACATGAAAAAGCGGGTGCCCTTCACGGTCTTATGAGAGTAAGATGCTTCACTCAGGATGATGCTCATATCTTCATGACTAAAGAACAGATTACAGATGAAATCAAAGGTGTTGTTAAACTCATTGACGAGGTTTATAACCTTTTTGGCTTTAAATACAGTATTGAGCTTTCAACAATGCCAGAAGACCATCTGGGAAGCATTGAAGACTGGGATATGGCAACAAACGGCTTGAAAGCAGCTTTGGACGAGCTTGGAATGGCATACGAAATCAACGAAGGAGATGGAGCTTTCTACGGACCTAAAATAGATTTCCATCTTGAAGACTGTCTTGGAAGAACATGGCAGTGCGGAACGATTCAGCTTGACTTCCAGCTTCCTATGAGATTCGATATTGATTATATTGGAGCTGACGGTCAGAAACACCGTCCAATAATGATACACCGTGTTGTTTTCGGTTCTATAGAACGATTCATCGGTATCCTCACAGAACATTATGCTGGTAAATTCCCCCTTTGGCTAGCTCCTGTTCAGGCAAAAATTCTTCCAATAACGGATGCACAGCGTGACTATGCTTTGTCTGTAGCTGAAAAACTTAAAGCTAAAGGAATCAGATGCGAGGTTGATGATCGTTCCGAATCCCTTAATTACAAGGTAAGAGAAGCACAGCTTCAGAAAATAAGATATATTCTTGTTGTTGGTGAAAAAGAAGCCACAGCAGGTACTGTTGCAATTAGAGGCGGAGCTGTTCTTCCTGTAGATGAACTTACAGCAAAGCTTTGCGAAGAAATTGATAACAAAGTTTCCACATTATAATTTGGAGGTTTGACATGTATAAAAAGGTTTCATCTGAACTTAATTTTGTTCAGAGAGAAAAAAACATTGAAAAATTTTGGAAAGAAAACAAAATTTTTGAAAAAAGTATAGATTCTCGCAGAGAGGGAACACCCTACGTTTTCTACGACGGACCTCCTACGGCTAATGGAAAGCCTCATATTGGCCACGTTCTCACACGTGTTATCAAGGATATGATTCCTCGCTATCGCACAATGAAAGGTTGTATGGTTCCTCGTAAAGCAGGCTGGGATACCCATGGACTTCCTGTTGAAATTGAAGTAGAAAAACTTCTTGGTCTTGATGGAAAGGAACAAATCGAACAATACGGTCTTGACGGATTTATTGAAAAGTGCAAAGAAAGCGTTTGGAAATACAAGGGTATGTGGGAAGATTTCTCAGGTACTGTTGGCTTTTGGGCTGATATGGACGATCCATACGTTACTTATCATGACAATTTCATAGAATCCGAATGGTGGGCACTTTCTGAAATATGGAAAAAAGGTCTTCTTTATAAAGGTCATAAAATTGTACCTTATTGCCCTCGATGCGGAACTCCTCTTTCATCTCACGAAGTTGCACAAGGATACAAAGACGTAAAAGAGCGCTCTGCGATAGCACGTTTTAAAGTAAAGGGAACTGAGGGCGAGTATTTCCTCGCTTGGACAACAACTCCTTGGACTTTGCCTTCTAACGTTGCACTTTGCGTAAACCCTGCAGAAAAATATGTTAAAATAAAAAACGGTGAATACGTTTATATATTGGCAGAAGCTCTTATTCCTTCTGTAATTGAAGGAGAATATGAGGTTCTTGAAGAATACGTAGGTAAGGATCTTGAATACAAGGAATACGAACCATTGTTTGACTTTGTAAATCCTGACAAAAAAGCATACTATGTTGTTTGCGATAACTACGTAACTCTTACAGACGGTACAGGTATCGTTCATATCGCTCCTGCATTCGGTGAAGATGATAATAAAGTAGGAAAAAAATACGACCTTCCTTTTGTTCAGCTTGTTGATTCTAAGGGTGAAATGACAAAGGAAACAAAATGGGCAGGTATGTTCTGTAAGACTGCAGATAAAGAGATTCTTAAGGACCTTGATGCTCGTGGTTTACTTTTCTCTGCACCTAACTTTGAACATAGCTATCCTCATTGCTGGAGATGCGATACTCCTCTTATCTATTACGCAAGAGAATCATGGTTTATCAAAATGACAGCTGTGAGAGAACAGCTTATTAAAAACAACAATACTGTAAACTGGATTCCTGAAAGCGTAGGTAAGGGTCGTTTCGGTGATTGGCTTGAGAATATTCAGGATTGGGGTATTAGCCGTAATCGTTACTGGGGAACACCTCTTAACATTTGGGAATGTTCTTGCGGACATCAGCATGCTATAGGAAGCAAAGCAGAGCTTAAAGAAATGTCAGTTGCTCATTTTGAAGACGTAGAACTTCACAGACCTCATATTGATAAAATAATTATCAGATGCCCTGAATGCGGCGGTGAGATGAAGCGCGTTCCTGAAGTTATAGACTGCTGGTTTGACAGTGGTGCTATGCCTTTCGCTCAGCATCATTATCCGTTCGAAAATAAAGAACTTTTCGAAGCACAATTCCCTGCAGATTTCATCTCTGAAGCGGTTGACCAGACAAGAGGATGGTTCTATTCTCTTATGGCAATTTCAACCTTGCTGTTCGATAAAGCTCCTTACAAAAACGTTATTGTTTTGGGACACGTTCAGGATGAAAACGGTCAGAAGATGTCAAAATCGAAAGGTAATGCTGTAGATCCCTTTGATGCATTAGAAGCATACGGAGCTGATGCAATTCGTTGGTATTTCTATTCAAACAGTGCCCCATGGCTTCCTAACCGTTTCCACGGAAAAGCTGTTGTAGAAGGACAGCGTAAATTCATGGGTACTATCTGGAACACTTATGCTTTCTTTGTACTTTATGCTAATATAGACCAATTCGATCCTACCAAATACAGTCTTGAATATGACAAGCTTTCCGTTATGGATAAATGGATGCTTTCAAGACTCAATACACTTATAAAAACAGTCGATGATAACCTTGCAAATTATAAGATAACGGAAACTGCAAGAGTTCTTCAGGATTTTGCTGATGATATGAGTAACTGGTACGTTCGCAGAAGCCGTGAACGTTTCTGGGCAAAAGGAATGAAACAGGATAAGATAAATGCTTATATGACACTTTATACTGTTCTTGTTCAGCTTGCAAAAGTTTGTGCACCTATGATTCCTTTTATGTCAGAAGAAATTTACCTTAATCTCGTTAAATCCGTTGATGAGAATGCTCCTGAAAGTATTCATCTTTGCACTTTCCCCGAATATGACGAAAAATTCATTGATTCAGAACTTGAGAAAAATATGAAGCAAGTTCTTGACGTCGTTGTATTAGGCAGAGCTTGCCGTAACAGCGCAAACATCAAAAACCGTCAGCCAATAGGTAAAATGTACGTTAAAGCTGACTTCGAGCTTCCTCCATTATTCATAGAAATAATCGAAGAAGAACTTAACGTCAAAGCTGTTGAATTCACAGGAGACGTTAAAGGCTTTACATCATATAGCTTCAAGCCTCAACTCAAAACAGTTGGTCCTAAGTATGGCAAACAACTTGGATTTATCAGAACCGCACTCGCTGAAGTGGACGGCAATGAGGCTATGGATACTTTGGAATCCAAAGGTGCTTTGACCTTTAACTTTGATGGTGTTGAAATTATATTGACGAGAGACGACCTACTCATTTCAACCGCTCAGACCACAGGCTTTGAATCAGTTTCTGATTATGGCATTACAGTTGCTCTTGATACAAATCTTACACCCGAACTTATAGAAGAAGGAATAGTAAGAGAACTTGTGAGCAAAATACAAACGATGCGTAAAGATTCTGGATTTGAGGTTATGGACAATATAATTCTTTATATTTATGGAAATGAGAAAATCACCTCAGTTGCAAATTCCAATAAAGAAGAAATTATGGGTGACGTTTTAGCAGTTGAACTTTGCAATGAAGAATATTCCGACTCAAAAGAATGGGATATCAACGGCGAAAAAGTAACGATTGGTGTTCAGAAGGTTTAAATTTAATTATGAAAATAAACATTTCATCTAAAACTGTATCTACAGGAATAATGTTCCTCGTTTTTATTGCTATAGGAATTATATCAGTTGTTTTAATCGGAAAAGGTGATGACAACTCCTTATCCTTTGACGTTTATTCCGATGCTATTTATTCCGAGCACGAAGATTGGGCGGACGTCTCAACATCCTTGAATAACAGTCAAAACGATAATTCGGAATTTGTTGAGGAGATGGAGAACGTTTCAATCTCTATAGATGATTTAGTCCAGAAAGTAAATTCATCTTATAACAAAGAGGGAACGATATCAAATAAACAGTTTTCAGATGAAATGGGAATCAAAATTGAAAAAATCTCATTTTTAAACGATTATACTCCCGAAAACGTATTCTATTATTCAGGATACGTTTTCGCAGGAGACAGGATTTTTGATTCAACTGGAACTGACCTTACAGAAGTTTTATCTGGCTATACTTTTGTAGATGGTCGTGATAATGACGGAAACGTTTTATTTCAAAAAGATAATAAATACTATTTTTTATCTGATGGATCCATTCATGAATCAAAAAATGTCCATAATATAAACAAAGGACCCGCTTATATGTCCTCTTTCGACAAAGAGTATACACTTTTCGAAAGCGGCGGCAAATGGGGAGCTATAAATTCTGAAGGAAAAATTATTGTTAAGGCAATGTTTACCTATGGTTTTGGATATAATGAAGGGGTAGGTTGCTTTGCATCAAAGGCTGAAAATTTTTATTTTTATGATTCGGATGGAGAACTTATTTCTTCTGAATTTGTAATTCCCGAAAATGGGTTCGGAGCTTTCAGAATGCAAGATGGTATTACTCTTGTTTCTGATGGTAAAAAAAATCTCATTATGAAAGCTTGTGGATCTATAATTGATACACCTTCCGATTATAGTGTTATCGGATGCTCTGACGGAATAATTTTGCTCAAGAAAAACCAAAAATTTGGATATATGAATGCAAAGGGACAATGGATAGTTGAGCCTGATTTTACCAACGCCTCATATTTTTCTGAAGGACTTGCAGTAGCAAACGGAAGTGTTATCGATAGGAATGGAAATATAGTCATTCCCAAAGGGTTTGACTATATATCTGATTTTTCAGAAGGAGTAAGTTTCTTGTATTCCTTCGATAAAGGCTGGTTTGTCGCCAAAAAACTTATATAATATTTTTTTATGACAAAAAATGATAATTTTTGCATAATTTATACACAAATTTGCACAAAATAGGTTGATTTTTTTATTTTTCTGTTGTATACTATGTTTGATGAATTAAATAAACTTTTTTGTTGAAAGGTCTGCTTGAAATATGAAAAAGGATTTGAATAATAATTCGAAAAAAAGCAAGTCTGAAAAATCAATGAATAAAGACTTTGAAAAATATCTTTTCAGCCAAGGAACAAATTATTACTCATACAAATATATGGGAGCTCATCCGGAAGGAGATTATTATACTTTCAGAGTATGGGCACCTTCTGCAAACGAAGTCTTTTTGTTTGGTGACTTTGTAGGCTGGGATAACGGTATTTCGATGACTTGCTCTGACGGAATCTGGTCAGTACAAATCGATAAAAATTCTGTTGCCAATGGAATGAAGTATAAGTACCTTATAAAACGTGACGGAAACGTATTTTTCAAATCAGACCCGTATGCCTTTTCTTCAGAAATGTCTTATCCAGGTGCATCAGTTATTTTTGATGTGCTTGATAAAAATGCTTTTAAATGGGATGATGAAGAATATTTAAAGGGCAGAAAAAATCTTGAAATATATCTTAAGGATAATAAATCTCCAAAATGCCCAATGAGTATATATGAAGTACATTTAGGCTCATGGAAAAGAAAAGATGATGGAACCTATATGGGCTACAGAGAACTTGCTCACGAGCTTGTTCCTTATGTAAAATCCATGGGATATACTCACGTAGAATTTATGCCTGTGGCTGAACATCCTTTTGACGGTTCGTGGGGATATCAGGTTTGTGGTTTTTACGCACCAACTTGCAGATATGGAACTCCAGTTGATTTCATGTACCTTATAAATCAATTCCATATTGCTGGAATTGGAGTTATTCTTGATTGGGTTCCTGCTCATTTCCCAAAAGATTCATACGGACTTTATGAATTCGACGGTGGTCCTCTTTATGAATATCAGGACGAAACAAGAAAAGAACATAAAGGCTGGGGAACAAGAGCCTTTGATTTGGGCAGAACAGAAGTTCAATCCTTCCTTGTTTCAAACGCTCTCTATTGGTTAAAGGAATACCATGTAGATGGACTTAGAGTTGATGCCGTATCTTCAATGCTCTACAGAGATTATGGAAGAGGTCCAGGAGAATGGAATCCTAACCCTGACGGAAGTAACTACTCATTGGACGGAATTGCATTCTTTAAGAAGCTTAATTCTGTTATAAGATCAGAGGTTCCTGATGCTTTTGTTATCGCTGAAGAATCCACGTCTTTCCCGGGAATCACATCCAAAGACGGTTTAGGATTTTCAATGAAATGGAACATGGGGTGGATGAATGATACCCTTGATTACGTTGAAACTGATAGCATTTTCAGAAAACATGTTCATCATAAAATGACATTTTCATTGATGTATGCTTTTTCAGAAAACTATATTTTGCCAATATCCCACGACGAAGTTGTACACTGTAAACGTTCGTTGGTCGATAAAATGTATGGTGATTACTGGCAGAAATTTGCTTGTGCGAGAACCTACCTTTCATATATGTTTGCACATCCTGGAAAGAAGCTTACTTTTATGGGATGCGAATATGGTCCGTTCAGAGAATGGGATTATAATAGTTCTCTTGAATGGTTCATGCTCAACTTCGATATGCACAGAAATTTTCAAAGCTTTAACAGAGAGCTAAACTTGTTCTATCTTGAACACAGTGCTTTCTGGGAAATTGAAGATTCTTTCGATGGTTTTCATTGGATCTCCGCTGATGACTGTGATCACAATATTTATACCTTTGAAAGAAAAGATTCGCACAATAACAGTGTTTACGTTATATTGAATTTTTCTCCAAACCCATATTACGGTTATTATTTAAACGTAAATGAAAACGGAGAATATGAAATTGCCTTGAATAGCGATGATGAAAAATTTGGCGGTTCAGGTGCAATTCGATCAAAGATGCTTTACGCAGAAAATAATCATATAAGAATAGATGTTCCTCCGCTTTCAGGAATATATATTGTTCCAAAAAGAAAAATTATTGCTGATATTTAAGAAAAGGCGGTTTGATACCATGGCAAAAAAGAAAGAATGCGTTGCTATGCTTCTTGCAGGTGGACAGGGAAGCAGATTATACCTTCTTACAAGACAGCAGGCAAAGCCCGCAGTACCCTTTGGAAGCAAATACAGAATAATTGATTTTCCACTTTCAAACTGCATAAATTCAGGTATTGATACCGTAGGCGTTTTGACACAGTATCAACCTCTTGCACTTAATGACTATATCGGTAATGGTCAAGCGTGGGATATGGATAGAGTTTTTGGCGGAGTTACTTTGCTCCCACCTTATCAGGGAATGCAGAAAGCCGATTGGTACAAAGGAACTGCCAACGCTATATATCAGAATATTAACTTTATAAAAAGATATGACCCCGAATACGTTGTCGTTCTTTCGGGAGATCATATATACAAAATGAACTATGGCGACATGGTTAATTTTCACAAGAAGAATAATGCAGATTGCACTATAGCTGTAATTGATGTTCCCATCGAAGAAGCCTCGCGTTTCGGAATAATGACAACAGACGATAACATGGCTATAACCAAATTTCAAGAAAAGCCCAAAAAGCCTGAAAGCACAAAAGCTTCTATGGGTGTATACGTTTTTTCTGCTGATAAGCTTTATAAATATCTTGAAGAAGATGAAAATAATCCTGAAAGCGATAATGATTTCGGTAAAAATATTATTCCGACTATGTTGGCTGCAGGAGAAAAATTATTTGCTTATCGTTTTGAAGGTTATTGGAAAGACGTTGGAACAATAAACAGCCTTTGGGAATCCAATATGGATTTGCTTGGTGATAAACCGGCTTTAGACCTTCACGACAGAAACAGCAGAATATTCTCTAAAACCGCGCCAAGATCACCTCAATATATTGCATCTAACGGCAAACAGATAAACAGTATGGTAGCAGGTGACAGCGAAATTTACGGAACGATTATCAATTCAGTTATTTCCCCGGGTGTTATAGTTGAAAGCGGTGCTGTTGTAACAGATTCAGTTATAATGAGCGACGTTATTATTGCATCTGGAGCCAAGGTTGATTATTCCGTTGTTGATAGTGATTGCATTATATCTGCAAACGCTACTATAGGCGAACCTAAAGAAAATGGAAAAGAAATAACTTTAGTGGGTAGCGGTGTAAATATACCTAATGGTGCAATCATTCCAGCAGGTGCTTACGTCGATAACGATTATATAGATGCAAACATCAAAAGCTGAAATTGAGATAAATTTCAGTTGAAAGGAGAACAATGCATTTTTGCGTTTGTGAACGAAATGTCAGTTGTAGGAATTATTTTTTCAAATATACATGATAAAAACATACCTGAGCTTACAAAAAGCAGAACTATGGCAAGTATTCCATTTGGCGGGAGATACAGACTTATCGATTTCCCTCTTTCTAATATGGTTAATTCGGGTATTACAAACATAGGCGTTATCGCACATAGTAATTATCGTTCTCTTATGGAGCATATCGGAACAGGTAAGGATTGGGATTTGGCAAGACGTTCAGGCGGTATAAAAGTCCTTCCGCCGTATGTCACAGCATTTGCAAATTCATCCAATTCTTTATATACAACAAGACTTGAAGCTTTAATTGGCATCAATGAATTTATAAGTGGATGCACCGAAGATTACGTTGTCCTTTCTGATGGTGATACAGTATGCAATTTTGACATTAAAGCTATGGTTGAATATCATCAATCAACAGGTGCAGATGCAACATTCGCTGTAAAACGTCAATTTGCCGCTAAATCAAGTAAAGGAAATTTCGGCACAATGCCAAAAAATCATCTTATCATTGAATCAGATGATTCAGGGCGAATAACTGATGTTGCCTCTTATACAGATAGTGCAGTTTCAGAATATTGCGATATATATATGAATATCTGCGTTATGAGAAAGAGATATCTTGAAGAGCTTCTATACGATGCATCTGCTCACGGCTATAAAAGCTTTTACAGAGATGTAATCGCAAAAAATATGATAAAAGACGATTACCGTGTCTATAATTACAACGGATATTTTACATCTATTGATACACTTTACGCATATTATTTTTGCAACATGGATCTTCTTTCTTCCACGTTCAGAAAACAGCTTCTTAAATCTGAAAAACGTCCGATTTATACGAGTGTTCAGAACTCACCTCCAACTGTTTATAAATCTACTGCGGAGGTTAAAAATTCACTTGTTGCTGACGGTTGCATAATCGAGGGCAAGGTTGAAAATTCAATTTTATTCCGCGGAGTTAAAATAGGGAAGGGAACTACTGTTTCCAACTGCATACTTATGCAAGATACTCTTACAGGCGAAAACGTTGATTTAAGATACGTTATCTGCGACAAAAAAGTTGTTATCAGAGACGGAAGATTACTTTGCGGTTGCGAAAGAATGCCATTGTTTATTAACAAGGAAGCTATTGTTTAAAAAATCTTTCAATATAAATTAAAGTCATTCTCAAGGAGAAAAAATATGAAAAAGATTTTACACGTTGCATCTGAAGCAACTCCGTTCGCTTCGGCGGGCGGATTGGGAGATGTTATCGGTTCTTTGCCCAAGGCGTTAAAGGCTCGATACGGTGAGGATGCAGATATCAGAGTAATAATGCCACTTTACGGTAGCATAGATTACAAATACAAAGAAATGATGAACGAAGTATACGTTACTTCAATTCCGCTTGCATGGAGATGGCAGTATTGCGGACTCTACAGCATCGAAACAGAAGGCGTCATATATTATTTCGTTGACAACGAATACTATTTTAAAAGACCAACGTTGTACGGTAGTTTTGATGATGCAGAAAGATATGCTTTTTTCTGCAAAGCGGTTCTCACTTTGATGCAGGAGTTGAATTATTTTCCAGATGTACTACACGCCCACGATTGGCATGCAGCATTGAGCGTTATATATCTGAAACAGATTTATAAGAACATGCCAAAATATGATAAAATAAAGGCTGTTTTCACTATTCATAACGTTGCATACCAAGGAGTATACGGCTTTGAAATACTCGGTGATGTATTTGATCTTTCACCTTCAGAAGCATCCATAGTTGAGTATAATAATTGTATCAACCTTATGAAAGGTGCTATTGTATGTGCAGATGAGGTTACTACCGTAAGTCCAACATATGCTAAAGAGCTTTTATCCCCTTCATTCTCCGAAGGACTTCATTTTATTCTTGATTTATATAAGGATAAAATGTCAGGTATTCTAAATGGATTGGATTATGACTATTACAATCCTGAAACAGATGAATCCATTTTCAGAAATTATACGTGGAGATCTGTAGGAAGAAAAAAAGAAAACAAAACTGCATTGCAGGAAATGCTTGGACTGCCAGTCTCAAAAGAAGTCCCTATGATTGCTATAATTTCACGACTTGTAGCTCATAAAGGAATTGACATTATACAACAAGCCGTAGAAAATATCCTTTCCAAAGACATTCAGCTCGTTATTCTTGGACAGGGCGATTATCATTATGAAAACTTTTTCAAAGCTTTGGCAGAACGTTATCCAACAAAAGTTCGTACATTACTGACATACAATAAGGATCTCTCCAAACGCATTTATGCCGCTTCCGATATGTTTTTGATGCCTTCACGATTTGAGCCTTGCGGTCTCTCACAAATGATTGCATCAAGATATGGAACAGTTCCTATAATAAGAGAAACAGGCGGTTTATACGATACTATAAAAGACGTCGGCAACGTAGGAGGCGGAAACGGATTTACTTTTGCTCCTTACAGCCCCGTTCAACTTGCTGATGCAGTTAACAGAGCATATAATTATTACTGTGATTCCAAAGCATGGCAATTATTGGCAAAGAAGGTAATGAAAGTAGATTTTTCTTGGAATACTACTGCAGGTAATTATATTGACATGTACGACAGACTCACTCAGAAATAATACACATAAAAAATATCAGATAATTGAAAGGAAATAATTATTATGAATTTAAATAAAGCAGAGGTTAAAGAGACGTTACTGAATAAGCTTTCAAGATATTACGGAACGTCTGCTTCAGAAGCTAACAAAGAGCAGATATATAAATCTGTAATTCTTGCGGTGCGCGATATACTTACAATGAAGAAAAAAACGTATAACGCACACGTAAGAAAAGAAGGGAAAAAACGCGTATATTATATGTGCATGGAATTTCTCATCGGACGTTCCCTCAAAATGAATCTTAACAATTTAGGAATTGAAGAAATTTACAGAGAAACGTTGAATGAGCTTGGTTTCGATCTTGATGAAATTTACGAAATGGAACCTGATGCTGCTCTTGGTAACGGTGGTTTAGGAAGACTTGCATCTTGCTTTATGGATTCTCTTTCTACCCTTGATTATCCCGCATACGGCTATTCTCTTTGCTATGAATACGGTCTTTTTAAACAGAAAATAGCTGACGGTGAACAAATAGAACTTCCTGACGAATGGCTCACATACGGTGACGTTTGGCTTGTTCCCAGAAGAGATAAACGCTTCAAAGTTAAATTAGGTGGAACGATTTCTGAAAAATGGGATAACGGTAGATGCGAAATAATTTATAATGATTATGATGAAGTTGAAGCTGTTCCCTACGATATGATGATTTCAGGTGCTGATAGTGATGCGGTTTCAACATTGCGTCTTTGGAAAGCACAAGGTGTAAAAGAACTCAATATGGAGCTTTTCTCGCAGGGACAATACGTAAAGGCTGTTGAGGAAGGCACACTTGCAGAAGCCATTTCAAAGGTTCTTTATCCTAACGATAACCATATGGAAGGAAAAATCCTCCGCCTTAGCCAGCAATATTTCCTTGTAAGCGCTTCATTGCAAAATATAATATCAGACCATTTGTTCTATTACAAGGATCTTTCCACTTTACCTGAAAAGATTGCTATTCATATAAACGATACTCATCCCGCATTGGTTATTCCTGAATTGATGAGACTTCTTATAGATGAACACAACTATTCATGGGAACAGTCTTGGGATATGGTAACTCGTATAGTGAGTTATACGAACCACACAGTTCTTCCTGAAGCTCTTGAATGCTGGAACGAAGATTTGTTCAAACTCAAACTTCCCAGAATATACGTAATTCTTAAGGAAATCAACGAACGTTTCTGTAAAGAAGCTTGGGATAAATTCCCTGGCAAATGGGATAAGATTACTAAAATGTCAATTATTGCTTATAAGCAGATCAGAATGGCAAACCTCAGCGTTATCGGTTCACATACGATAAACGGAGTTTCAAAGCTTCACTCTGATATTCTCAGAACCAGCGTTTTCAATGACTTTGCAGACATGTATCCCGAAAGATTCACAAACGTTACAAACGGAATTACTCACAGAAAATGGCTTTGCTATTCAAACCCAGCTCTTTGTAAACTTCTTGATGAATGTATCGGTCCCGAATATAGAAAACAGCCTTGGCTCCTTAAAGAATTTGAAAAGTATGCAGATGATGCATCAGTTCTTCAAAGACTTGAGAAAATCAAGAAAGATAATAAAGAAAGCTTTGCAAAATATATATTTGAAAAGCAGGGTGCTGTTATTGACCCAGAATCAATATACGACGTTCAGGCAAAGAGACTTCACGAATATAAGAGACAGCTCCTCAATGCGCTTCATATAATAAGCATATATACAGCATTGAAAGAAAATCCTGATCTTCCTATGCGTCCAAGAACTTTTATCTTTGCCGCAAAAGCTGCTCCAGGTTATGCTGTTGCTAAAAATATAATCAGACTTATTTGTTATATTTCTGCTGATATTCAAAAACATCCTGAAATCAAAAAGAAACTTAACGTTATTTTCATTGAAAACTATAACGTTTCAGTTGCAGAACATCTTATGCCTGCCGCTGAAGTAAGCGAACAAATTTCTCTTGCAGGTAAAGAAGCAAGTGGTACTGGCAATATGAAATTTATGATCAACGGTGCTCTTACAATCGGTACACTCGACGGTGCAAACGTTGAAATAAACGAAGCTGTAGGAAAAGATAATATTTTCATTTTCGGTCACACAGCTGATGAAGTTGAAGAAATATGGCGCAAAGGATATGCTTCCTCATACTATTACAACAGAAATGCTGATCTTAAACGTGCTGTTGATTATCTTCCTGTTGGATTTAATGGCAGAAGCTTTGAAGATATCGAAAATTATCTTCTTTTCTCATATGGTG
The DNA here is from genome assembly GCA_015064625.1 of Oscillospiraceae bacterium. Lineage (GTDB taxonomy): Bacteria > Bacillota > Clostridia > Oscillospirales > CAG-382 > SIG653. The sequence continues at coordinate 42,385 of SVRW01000001.1, forward strand.
TTGCAGATCCTTATATGTGTATGGCTGATTATGAATTCTACGCTGATGCACAAAAGAAGGTAGAAAAAGTTTATGCTGACAGAAAAGCATGGAACAAAAAATCGTTGATTAACATTGCAAATGCAGGTGTATTTGCTTCTGACAGAAGTATCAACGAATACGCTAAAAATATTTGGAGAATAGACGCTGTAAAACTTGATAAGTAAAACCGTTTTCGGCGTGTCAGATTATGAGTGATACAATAAATATAATTCCCAATTTCCAAGAACACGCCGAAAAAGCCCTTGTATATACAGTTGTTGATGATGTTGAATACGAAAAATCAGTTTCGTATTCAACATCCAAAACTTATTTAAAAATCTTCGTTCCGAGAAGAAGTGCAATTCTTCAACTATATGCTTCTTTTTACAATGAAAACGGATATATAAAAACATACCTTGCTTCGTATTTGGAAACTAAAAACAGTATGGACGTATATACGGTATATCCCTATGATATTGTCGTAAAAAGTGATGTTTATTTCATTAAGTTTGATTGTAACACAACGTATGGAAAAAAGTATTTCACATTTTGCGGAAACGAGGCATATTTAAGCTATGAAGAAGGTGCAAGGTTTCAACTTCTTATTGTGCAAAAGAAATATGAAACACCTTCATGGTTTAATGAAGGCATCATTTATCATATTTTCGTAGATAGATTCAATAGAACTGATATTCCACACAGTAGAAAAGATGCTGTTTATTATTCTGATTGGGAAACTATCCCCGAATATCCTGAATATCCAGGTGCATTTTTAAGAAACAATACCTTTTTTGGTGGAAATCTATACGGAATAGTTGAAAAACTTGATTATATAAAATCTCTGGGAACAAAAACAATTTATTTAAGTCCTATATTCAAAGCTTTCTCCAATCATAAATACGATACGGGAGATTATCTTTGTGTTGATGAAGATTTCGGTGGAGATGAAGCGTTAAAATTACTGTTGGAAGAAACTAAAAAACGTGATATGAACGTCATCCTTGACGGAGTATTCAATCACGTTGGTGATGATAGTATTTACTTCAACAAATACAGGAAATATAAATCAATTGGTGCTTGTCAATCTCCTCAATCCGAATTTTATCCATGGTTTACTTTTTCAGAATACCCGAATATATATGACAGCTGGTGGGGAATAGGTAATCTTCCCAAAGTAAAAAAAATCCCATCCTTCAAAAATTTCATATGTGAAAAAGTTATACCCAAATATATGAATATGGGAATATCAGGCTGGCGGTTGGATGTTGCCGATGAACTTGAAGGCTCTTTTCTAAAACAAATTACTCAAAGTGCAAAAAACGAAAAAAGCGATTCAATAGTTGTTGGCGAAGTTTGGGAAGATGCTTCTTGTAAATCTGCTTATGGTGAACTGAAGCATTATTTTGATGATGACCGTCTCGATAGCGTTATGAATTATCCTTTGAGGAATGGTATTATCTCATTTTTAAAAACAAAAAATTCTTCAGAATTGAAAAGTGTTCTCAGAATGTTGAATTCACATTATCCAACAGAAAAACAACATCTTTTGATGAATATGTTGGGAACTCACGATACTGAAAGGATATTGACTGTTCTCGGAGGTGAACCTTCATATTATTATTCAAACAAAGAATTATCTGATAAAAAAATGTCTGTTGAGTCAAGGGATTATGCTTTAAAACTGCTTGTGGACGGATATAAGCTTCTTATTGCAACGCCGGGTGTTCCTTGTATATACTATGGAGACGAAGCAGGAATGGAAGGATATCACGACCCTTTCAACAGGAAGGCGTATCCTTGGGGAAAAGAAGATAAAAATACTATCAATTGTTTTTCTAATCTAGGAAAATTAAGAAATGAGAAAAACGCTCTCAAATGGGGAAATTTCAGATTACTTGAATCTGAAGATAACGTATTAGCATTCGAAAGATACACCGAAAATGAAAGCATTGTTGTAATTGCAAATTATTCAGAAGAAAAAATATTTATTCCATCTGATAAAAGATATATCAATCTTTTTAATAATCAGAATTTTGAAAACGGCTTAACAATAAATAGCAATGAAATTATTTTTGCTGAACGAAAAATCGATCATAATTGAAGAAAGAGGTAAAGGATATGCAACCCACGCAAGATATGTTCAGAACTCTAACTGAAATAGCAAACGCTTTTGGTATCCCAGGTGAAGCACACTCCTACAAATGTCTTAAGGGTGGAAATATAAACGATACCTATGATTTGGAAATGCGTGAAAACGGAAAAACTAAATCATATATCGTTCAACGAATAAATGCAAACGTTTTCAAAAATCCAGATGAAGTTATGGAAAATTTCGATTCCGTAACAAGACATATATATAATAAATTAAGACGTCGCGGTGAAAAAGATTTAAGAAAAACGTTAAAGGTTTATCACCGTTCTGATGGATCAAGTCTCTATACTGATAACGACGGAAATTATTGGAGAGTTATATCCTGCGTTTATGATGCAACGTCCCTTGATGAGCCAACACTTAAAACTATAAAAAATGCAGGTCTTGGATTTGCTCTTTTTCAAAAAGAACTAGACGATTATCCGATCGATACTCTTCATGAGACAATTCCTGATTTCCATAACACTCCGAAACGTCTTGCGGATTTTTGGCTTGCGGTGGAAAAAGATGAAGCAGGAAGAAAATCTTCTGTTATTAAAGAAATAGAGTGGGTTAAATCTAAAGAGAAATATTCATCATTTTTCTATGACCTTTTTTCAAAAGGTAAAATCAAACTCAGGGTAACGCATAACGATACCAAATGCAATAATATTATGATTGACCTCAAAACAGGGGAGCCACTTGCTGTAATCGATCTTGATACAGTAATGCCAGGCTTTGCTGCATATGACTTTGGTGATGCTATAAGATCGGCAGCGGCAACCGCACCCGAAGACGAAGTAAATCTTGATAATATGCGAATGGACTTTGGTATGTTCGAAGCTTTTTCTGAAGGGTATATTCCTCCGCTACAGAATATTCTAACCGAGGATGAATTAAAAACTTTACCTTACGGTGCAATAGTCATGACTTATGAACTAGCTGTTCGTTTCTTGACAGATTATCTCAACGGAGATACTTATTTTAAAACTTACAGAGATTATCATAATCTTGATAGAACTCGAGCTCAGATAAAACTTTTCGAAAGCATAGAATCACAGCTTGATAATATGTTACAAACAGTAGAAAGAATTATAAACGAATAGTCAATCTAAAAATATTAAATTTTACTTTTTAGTGCTATAGAGTTAGAAATTTATATATTTTGTTCCAATTTATATATAGAAATGATATAAAAATTAAAAAAATTAAGCCTAAAATTCAAAAAAGGTATTGACAAAATAAAAAAAATGATTATAATTAAGAAAGAAAGCATAGTATATGAATGCTTCGAGCTTTGAAAACGAACTGAAGGATATAGATTTTTCAGATTGTAGTGGTTTTAATTCAAATAAAATTAATGAAAATAATAATCAATTCGATAAAGCACTTCACGATAAATGTGCTGACATAAACGATGATGAAAAAAAACTCGTTGAAGCAGCGCGTAACGGAGATTCTTTAGCGATAACATTGCTCGTAGTAAAATATCGTAGCTTTTTAGATAAGTATGTCGGTTTGCTCAATGTTCCCGAACAATATAAGGAGGACTTAATCCAGGAGGGCTTTATTGGTCTTCTGAAAGCGGTTCATTCTTTTGATAAAAATCATAATTGTTCCTTTCAAACCTTCGCTAAGCATTGTATTCGTAATTCAGTTATTTCTGAATTACGGCTATATAGCAGAAGGGGAATTGGAAAAGAAATATATATTGATGATTTATCCGAGGGAATGTTTGAGGTAGTCACAAACAAAGCAGATAATTCTACTGAAAATATTTACATTGACATAGAGACATCTGCTCAGCTGCATGACACTATTTTTTCTGTCCTTTCAACCTATGAAGCGAAAGTTTTTGGGATGTACCTTGCGGAAATACCGTATTCCTTAATTGCAAGCAGGCTTGGTAAGGATATCAAGAGCATAGACAATGCTATCCAACGAATTAAGAATAAGCTGAAAAAGCTTGTTTAAATTGGGGAAACCCAAAAAATATTTCCAAAACGAGGTAAAAAACATGTACGAGGACAAAACATTAGTTTGCAAAGAATGCGGTAATGAATTCACATTCACTGCAGGTGAACAGCAGTTCTACGCAGAAAAGGGATTCCAGAACGAACCCCAGAGATGCAAAGCTTGCCGTGATGCAAAGAAAAACGCTGGCAAAGGCCCCAGAGAACTTCACGAAGGTATTTGTGAAAAATGTGGCGGCGTTGCAAAGGTTCCTTTCGTTCCCACAGAAGGCAAACCTGTATATTGCAGCGAATGCTATGCTGAAATGAAGAAATAATTATATTAATTTCTGATTTTTAATTTGTTTAGTCAAAATATCGGCTTGCACAAATTGTGCAAGCCGATATTTTACTATTTTTTCTTTTTAGATCCTTCTTCAATCACAATTATGTTTTTTAAAAAAAGCCATAAAAAAGAAAAAATACTGCTTAAACATAACTTCAAATCACTTGACAATTTATCAATTGAGTGATACAATAAAGAAGAAGGATTATAGGGCATTTTGCCCCGTGCTGACCCTTAAAGCGATCAGCACAGGGATATCATGAAAGGCTACGCGAAAAAATAAATAAAGTCCTTTATTTTATCATTCCTTATTTTCGCGTGCACCTTGATATTATTTTATGCGATTATCGTTCCAAAAGAAACACGGCAATTTTACATGTTATATAATCCAGCAAAAAATATATAATATTAACAAGGAACTTTTCAAGTTATGAAGAAAAATATTCTTTCCCCATCTTTGTTAGCTGTAGACTTTTCCAAAATCGGAGATACTTTGCAAACACTTGAACGAAATAACGTTGAGTATATACATCTGGATGTCATGGACGGTATTTTTGTTCCCAATATTTCTTTTGGACAGCCACTCATAAAATCATTAAGAAATAAAACAAATTTAATTTTTGATACCCACTTAATGATAAAAGATCCTGAAAGATATATTGAAAGTTTTATCAAAGCAGGAAGCGACATTATTACAATACATATTGAAAGTACATTTTTTGTAAAAGATGTTTTACAAAAAATAAGAAGTTGTGGAGCTAAAGCAGGATTATCAATTAAACCTAATACAAAACCTGAATCTGTTGTACCGTATCTTGAATATTGTGATATGATTCTCGTGATGACTGTTGAACCTGGATTTGGTGGACAGAAACTAATTCCTGAAACATTAGATAATATCAAAAAAATAAAAGAAATCGCGGATTCTTCAGGTTATAACATTGATATTGAGGCAGACGGTGGAATAGATTCAAGCAATATTGAATTAGTAAAGGAATCAGGAGCAAATATTATTGTAGCAGGAAGTAGTGTTCTTGGAAAAAGCGATATTACTGCAGCTATAAAGGCATTGGGTTTTTAACATTCAAAAAGGAGTGTCCCTATGAACATTATTAAGTTATTGAAACCAAAATGCAGCGTTGCTTACCTTACGAATGACCAATCCGTCAGACAAGGATTGGAAAAAATGAAATATCATGGCTATACTGCTATACCTGTTATCGATTCTGAGGGCAGGTATATAAGCACGGTTACAGAAGGTGATTTCTTGTGGAGTATCACGGAATACGAAAGTACAAATTTAAAAGACCTAGAAAGGATTCCAATTACAAATATAATAAGAATGGATTGGAATCCAGCTATTAAAATCAATGCCCCTTTTGAAGCCTTGATATCACATATTACTGAACGCAACTTTGTTCCAGTGGTAGATGACCGAGATGTTTTCATTGGAATAATTACTAGAAAAGAAGTTATGAGAAAGCATTTTGAATCGCTTCTCGAAAATAAATTCAATAAAAATTAAAGATTATAAAAAATATAAATATGCGAGGTTATAAAATGACTAACAAAAAATTTTTCACTTCAGAATCGGTAACGGAAGGACATCCCGATAAAATCTGTGATCAGATTTCCGATGGTGTGCTTGATGCAATTTTTGAACAGGATCCAATGGCAAGAGTTGCTTGCGAAACCGCTTGTACAACAGGTTTGGTTTTAGTAATGGGTGAAATTACAACTTCTGCTTACGTTGACGTTCAAGGAATTGTAAGAAAAACTATAAAAGAAATCGGTTATGATTCATCCGATAAAGGTTTTGACTGCGAGACCTGCGGAATCATTACTGCAATCCATGAACAGTCTCCTGACATTGCAATGGGTGTAGACAAAGCACTCGAATCAAAACAAGGTGAGATGAACGATAAATATGACACAGGTGCAGGTGACCAGGGTATGGTATTTGGTTTCGCTTGTGATGAAACAGAAAATCTTATGCCTATGCCTATCGCTCTCTCTCACAAACTTGCTTTAAAGCTCACTGAAGTTCGTAAAAACGGAACTCTTCCTTATCTTCGTGCTGATGGAAAAACGCAGGTTACAGTTGAATATATTGATGGTGAGCCTAAAAGAATTGACAGTATTGTTGTTTCTTCTCAACATTCTGCTGATGTTGAACTTGAGACCATTCGTAAAGACGTTATAGAAAACGTTATAAATACCGTTGTTGACAGCAAATTGATTGATGAAAATACAAAAATTTACGTTAACCCTACTGGCAGATTCGTGGTAGGCGGTCCTATGGGCGATAGCGGTCTTACAGGAAGAAAAATCATTGTTGATACATACGGTGGATATGCAAGCCACGGTGGCGGAGCGTTTTCTGGAAAAGATCCCACGAAAGTTGACAGAAGTGCTGCTTATATGGCAAGATATATTGCAAAAAATATTGTATCCGCTGGTGTTGCCAAAAAATGCGAAGTTCAGATAGCTTATGCAATTGGTGTAGCAAAGCCACTTTCTGTTTTAGTTGACACAAGAGGAACAGGCTTGATAAGCGACGAAGCTTTGGCAGACGTTGTCAAAGAAATATTTGATATGCGTCCCGCCGCTATAATTGATAAGCTTAAGCTTCGCAGACCTATTTATCAGAAGCTTGCTGCTTACGGTCACTTTGGAAGAGAAGACCTTGGAGTAGAATGGGAAAAAACTGATATGGCTGATGCTGTTAAAGAAGCTTGCGCTAAAAGAAAATAAAATCCCTCAAACGAGGAATTTAGGAGACATATGGAAGAATTTAAAGGTACGGTTGAAAGAATTCGTTTTTCAAGCCCTGATAGCGGATATGTAGTTTGCAACGTATTGCCAGACGACGACTACATTTTTGATATCAAAAAAAAAGCATTTATTGACAATTATGTTACAGTTGTTGGTGTTCTTCCACTATTGTACGAAGGTGAACGATGCTTTTTTAAAGGGAGATGGGAAAACAATGCTGAATTTGGGACTCAATTTGCTGTTGAATCATTTGAGCGTGAATTTCCAACGAATTCCGAATCTATATATCGATACCTTTCTTCTGGTATTATAAAAAAAGTCGGTCCTGTCATCGCAAAAAGAATCGTTGATAGGTTTGGCGATGATACACTCACCGTAATGGAAAACAATCCTATGTGGCTTTGCGAGATAAAGGGTATATCCCGCAAAGCCGCTGAGGCTATTGGAATCGACTTCAGAGAAAAACATGAGCTTCATAAGGTTATGATATACTGTAACTCTATTTTCGGGGCAGATATTGCCACAAAAATATGCAGTAAATATGGTGCTCTCGCCGTCCAAATCATAGAAAACAATCCCTATTGTCTCTGTGAAGAATTCAGAGGCATTTCTTTTGAAACAGCGGATAAAATCGCGATGCAACATGGGTTTGAACTATATTCCGCTGAAAGACTTGAAGCAGGGATATGTTATTATCTTCAAATTTCTATGAATGAGCATGGACATTGTTATATACCCAAAAATATATTCATTCCCTTGGCAACAAAACGTCTTTTTGGTGAACTTGACTATTCGTCAGCAGAAAGCGTTGGCTTGTATTTAGAAAAAAGCATTCTTCGCCTTGTTAGTGAAAATAAAATCGTAGTTTTTAAAATTGACGATACGGAATGTATCGCCTTACGTTATCTTTACGAATGCGAAAAATATATATCCGATAAACTTTTGCTTTTAAAGGACTGTGAAAGCCCTTATAGAATCTCAGGGATAGAAGAAGAAATTAAAAGACTTGAGATTGAAAATAAATATGAATACGCTGAAGAACAAAAGCGTGCAATTAAAACCGCTGTAACGTCAGGAGTAACAGTCGTCACAGGAGGCCCTGGTACAGGAAAAACTACAGTAATAAAGGCTATAATTTCAATTTTTAATTCCTTAAAAATTTCCTTTGCGTTAGCCGCTCCCACTGGGAGAGCTGCAAAAAGAATGTCTGAAGCTTCTGGTTTTGTTGCAAAGACCATACATAGATTACTTCAGCCTGAATATGATAACGAAGGAAAGTTGAAATTTTCTAAAAATGACAGAGATCCACTTTCAGCCAAAGCAGTTATAATTGATGAGATGTCAATGGTTGATTCTGTTCTGATGAAAGCTCTCCTTAACGCAATTCGTCCAGGAACATACCTTATTATGATAGGGGACGTTGACCAGTTGCCTCCAGTGGGTGCTGGAAAAGTTTTGGAAGATATTATTGCTTCAAAAATGATTCCAGTTATCAGACTTACTGAAATTTTCAGACAAGCAAAAGAGAGCAAAATAATAATGAATGCTCATAAAATTAATAACGGTGAAGAACTAAGCTATTCAAATGATAAATCTGATTTCTTTTTCCTCGAATGTAACAAAGAGGATAAAATAGCATCTTTAATTGTTGATTTGGCTTGTAAAAGAATCCCGCAAGCATTTGGTCTTGACCCGTATGAACATATTCAAGTAATTACACCAACTCGAAAAACGTATTTAGGAACTAAATCTCTGAATTCGCTACTTCAAGAACGATTAAATCCAAAAACAGCTCGTAAAAAAGAATTTGCATTTCGTGGTGTGATTTTCCGCGAGGGTGACAGAGTAATGCAAACCCGCAACAATTATGAACTCCCTTGGACCAAAGAGAACGAAGACGGAAAAGGGATATTCAATGGCGATATGGGTCGAATTGTCAGAATATACAGCGAAGAAGAATATATGGATGTAGATTTTGACGGAAGAAACGTTAAATACGATTTTCCATATTTGGATGATCTCGTTCATTCCTATTCTATAACTGTTCATAAGAGTCAGGGAAGTGAATATCCAGTTGTAATTATGCCTGCATGGAGTTTTCAGCCTGCTTTGATGAACAGAAAGCTTTTATATACAGCAGTTACAAGGGCCAAAAAAATGGTTGTATTAGTTGGAATGCAACATAATATAAAGAAAATGGTTTCAAATAACCGTATTTCAAAAAGATATACCTTACTTGAATATTTATTAAAAGACGAAATAATTTTGTTATAATGTGAGTTGGACGTATGAAAAATTCCGCAAGAGACAGAACAGGGAAACAGGTTGTTAAAGTAGTTTCAGGCGAAAAAGCTTTAGGTTATCTGTACAACACAAGAACAGGAAGAACAATTTTAAAGCTTATTACAAGACGCTCCGTTTCAAAGGTTACAGGAAAAATACTTAATAGCAGAGTATCTAAAATTGGTATAAAAAAATTTGTTAAAAAGAATAATATAAACGTAAATGAATACGAGGAAAGAAAATATCGTTCATATAATGATTTCTTCACTAGAAAAATCAAACCCGGCAGAAGAATGATATGTATGGCTAAATCAGCTTTGATTTGTCCATGTGACGGCAAGTTATCCGTATATGACATAAAAGATGACAGCGTTTTTCATATAAAAGATTCTGTTTATACTGTTTCAGATTTAATAGAAAATAAGAATCTTGCCGATGAGTTTATAGGTGGGATTTGTCTTATATTCAGATTGAGCGTTGACGATTATCATAGATATTGCTACTTTGATTGGTGTCAAAAGAGTGAAAACTTTTTTATAAAAGGTGTACTCCATACTGTAAACCCCATTGTTTTCGATAAATATAACGTATATAAGAAAAATTGCAGAGAATATACAATTCTTGAAACCGAGAATTTTGGAAAAGCTATTCAGATTGAAGTTGGTGCTATGCTTGTGGGAAAAATACAGAATTTCCACAGAAGCGGTTGTTTCAAACGAGGGGTAGAAAAAGGGATGTTTGAGTTTGGTGGTTCTACTATTGTTCTTCTTCTAAAGAAAGATACAGTTGAAATTGATTCGGACATTGTTCAAAATTCACACGAAAACGTTGAAACGATTGTAAAAATGGGAGAACGTATTGGCGTATCTTTATTAAAAAGTAAAAAACATGGAGAATAAAATGATATATAGAGAAGTAATTGTTCACACAACATCCGTTGCATCAGAAATAGTCCAAGGATTATTTTTGTCTGCCGATATATCTCTTTATACGGTAGAAGACCCGGAAGATTTCAAAGATTTACTTAATAACAAAACTGTTCCGTTTGATTATATTGACGATTCCTTAATGAGCAGAGCAGAAGGAGAAACTCTTATAAAGGCTTACATCGAAGAAGGAATTCAAGGTGACAAAAGGATTGCAACACTTACTAAATTGGTTGATGAACTTAAAAAGGATTCAACCATTGACGTAGGTTCTCTTAAGGTTGAGATTTCAACTCTTGACGATGAAGATTGGGCAAACAATTGGAAGCAATACTTTCACCCAATTGTTATCGGTGAAAAATTTGTTGTTAAGCCTACATGGGAAGAATACGAACCCGATGGAAGATTTATCATAGATATAGATCCTGAGTCGTCTTTCGGTACAGGACAACATGAAACTACTGCTCTTTGTCTTGAAGCAGTAGAAACGGTCGGCGTTGAAAATAAAGATATTCTTGATATGGGATGCGGTAGCGGCATTTTAGGAATTGGTGCTTCAAAGCTTGGAGCAAAATCCATTGTTGCTGTTGATATTGAAGAAAATTCCGCAAGAATTGCAAAAGAAAACGCAAAGAAAAATGGTGTTTATAACGATTCTTTCAATATATATTGGGGTAACGTTTTAGATGGCGGTGCGTTCAAAGAAAAAATCCTTCCTGATAAAAAAATATATCAAGTTGTTCTAATCAACATCGTTGCAGATATTGTTGTTGAAATGCTCCCTATGATATCAAAGTCATTAGAAGGAAAAATTGTTTGTTCAGGAATAATTTCAGAGAGAAAAGAAAAAGTTTTGAACGCTTTGAAATTAAATGGATTTAATATAATAGAAATAAAAGAAAAAAACGATTGGGTTTGTATAGTCGCTGAAAATATATAAAAGATATGTGAGAAGCATTGAATATGGATATTAGAAATGCTGAAAAAGAAATAAAGAAACTCTCAGAACTTCTTGAATATCATTCTAAAAAATATTACGAAGAAGATTCACCTGAAATTGAAGATCATGAATATGACGCAATGTTTCGACGTTTGCAGGATTTGGAATCAGAATTTCCGCAGCTTGTTCTTCCTACCTCTCCAACCCATAGAGTTGGAGGAGCTGTTGCAACTCGCTTTGAAAAAATAAAACATGAATTTCCGATGGGAAGCATTTCTGACGTTTTTTCTATAGAAGAACTACTTGCTTTTGATTCACGTGTAAAGAGCGTTTTTCCTGATGCCGAATACGTTGTCGAATACAAAATAGACGGTCTTTCCGTTTCTTTGGAATATGAAAACGGAATATTCACAAGAGGCGCTACAAGGGGAGATGGTGATTTTGGAGAAGATGTTACGGCAAACCTGAGAACAATTTCCTCTCTTCCGTTAAAAATTGATACAACCCTCTCACGTCTTGTCGTTAGGGGTGAAGTATATATGTCAAAGGCAAATTTTGCTTCATTAAATCGTGCAAGAGAAGAAAATGGAGAAAAGGTTTTTGCGAATCCAAGAAATGCTGCTGCAGGATCTTTGAGACAGCTTGATCCATCCATTTGTGCTTCAAGAAAACTTGATTTATTTGTTTTCAATATGCAATATTCTTCTGAAGCTGTTGCAGACACGCACAAAGCTTCTTTAGACTACCTTGAAAAATGCGGATTTAAAGTTTCTCCCGAAAGAGATGTTTTCAAAAAAATTTCAGATGTTTCTGATAAAATAATGGCCTTGGGGAATGCAAGAAAATCCTTTGTTTCTGATATAGACGGCGCAGTTGTAAAAGTAAATTCATTTAAAATGAGAGAAGCTTTAGGTGCAACAGTTTCAGCTCCGAGATGGGCAGTTGCTTTTAAATATCCGCCCGAGACAGCACAAACCATTCTTGATTCCATCGTAATAAACGTTGGAAGAACAGGTGTTTTAACCCCCAACGCTGAATTTCAAACTGTACAACTTGCAGGCACGAAGGTTTCAAGAGCTACACTTCACAATATAGACTATATTCGTCAAAAAGATATAAGAATAGGGGATACCATTATTGTTCGCAAAGCAGGGGATATAATCCCTGAGGTTGTTGGAGTTGATATTTCAAAAAGAAAAAACAATTCAGTTCCTTATGAAATGCCCCAAAAATGTCCAGCTTGCAACGGAGATACAATAAGGGAAGAAGGGGAATCAGCTGTACGTTGTGTAAATATTGCTTGTCCTGCACAGCTTTATAGAAATATTTGTCATTTTGCTTCGAGAGATGCAATGAATATTGAGTCTTTGGGTGAAAGCGTTATCTTATCTCTTTTGGAAAATGGTCTTATAAAAGATGTTGCTGATTTATACACCTTAAAACAAGAGGATCTATCTTCCCTTGACAGAATGGGAGAAAAAAGTGCGTCTAATATAATAAAAGCTATTGAGAAATCCAAGGACGTTGGACTTGGAAAGCTCATTTTTGCATTGGGAATACGTCATATCGGAGAAAAAGCCGCAATGACTCTCGCTTCATTTTTTGGTGACATTGATTCAATTATGAAAGCATCCATAGAGGATTTATGTTCCGTAGATGATATTGGAAAAACAAGTGCAGAAAGCATAAATAGATTTTTTTCAAGCGAATTAAACATTGAACTTATTAATCGTTTAAAAGAATCTGGTGTCGTAATGGAAAGCAGAATTACTGTTACAAGCCGAACTCTCGAAGGTTTAACCATCGTTGTAACAGGAACTCTTCCAACTTTAAAACGTAATGAGGCGGAAAATCTTGTTATCCAAAACGGAGGAAAATGCTCTTCTTCTGTTTCAAAAAAAACATCCTTCGTTTTATGTGGCGAATCCCCCGGCAGTAAACTTGCGAAAGCAGAATCTTTGGGAGTGCCTGTTATAAACGAAAAAGAATTTCTTGAAAGGCTAGGCATAAAATAAAGTGTTTGATACATTTATATGGGATTTTGACGGCACTATATTCGACAGTTATCCCCACATAACCGCTTCAATGGTAAAAATGGCGTCTAATCATGGGATAATTGCCACCTCAAAGGAAATACGAGATGCTCTTGAAGTCAACCATGCAACCGCATATAAACTCTTAAATCTTACACTTGAACAAATAAAAGAATTCAGAGAATATGAACGTGATTATAAATTTGAACCTGAAGTTGTTCCATTCAAAATGACGAAAACCGTTTTAAAGTCTGTTGTCGATTCGGGAAGGAAAAACTATATATATACACATAGGGGAAAGGAATCAACGTTCTATTATCTTGAAAAATTTGATTTAATGAAATACTTTTCTGATTTTATAACTTCTGATGATAAATTCCCACTGAAACCCAATCCTTGTGCACTTTTGGCATTATCGAAAAGATGTAGAATTGATCCAAAAAAAGCTCTGATGATAGGGGATAGGGAAATAGACGTAAGTGCAGGCGTAAACGCTGGAATGACTGGATGTCTGATAACAACAAAAACAAATATATCCTGTGCTAAATATATCGTTTCAGATATTGGAGATATTCTCACTCTTATATAAATTTTTTCAATCAATACAATTCAATACAGAAATTATATTTTTTTAAATATACTAAAAAAAGCTTTGTCAAATTACGTCAAAGCTTTTTTGTTTATTATGTATCTTATTTAGAATTTTGATTATATGAGAATGTGAAACAATTTTTCAAGCGGCATCGTAAATAAACTGAATTATTCATCTAATAATGTAAATTTTAAACAATGGAAAGTTCTGTTAACACTTTTTTTTCGTAATATTACACAAATAGTGTAGAATTATCCAACTATTTACTTTATAATATAGGTGCAAAGAAACCCAAGGAGAGACTATTATGAAAAAAATATTAAAAGCTGTATGTATAATCTGCGTATTTACATTAACTTTATCACTTTTTCCATTTACGTACACGCAACAAAAAGCAAAAGCAATGAGTGTTACAGATTTTCTTAACACTGTTGGACCAATGGCTACAGCTGATATGAACAGAACAGGAATCCTCGCCTCACTGACAATGGCACAAGCCATTCTTGAATCAGGTTGGGGAACAAGCGTTCTCGCATTAAATGCCAATGCACTTTTTGGTATGAAAGCAACAAATTGGTCAGGAGCTACATATTGGCATAATGGAACGAGTTGGAGAGCGTACGGAAGCTGGCAAGAAAGCGTAAATGACCATGGGAGCCATCTTTCCACCATGTCAAGATATTCAAACCTTGTTGGAGAAACTAACTATGTGACCGCTTGCCACAACGTAGCCGCAGACGGATATTGTACCGATGTTGGATATGCAGAAAGTCTCATAAATCTTATCGAAAAATATAACCTTACTCAGTTTGATGGCGCAGGCAAAGTACTCGAAGGAGCATCTCCTATTTATATAGGGGAAAATTTCATGGCGTTTATCAGGCATACCGCAACAGGAAAATATATAACAGATGTTAATGACAATCTTGTTATAGCAGATGGCAAATTTGACGGATCTCAGATGTGGCATTTTTACTATAATTCTGATGGTTCTTATTCAATAGTAAACGATGTAAAAGACAAATTTATCGACGTTCAGGGTGGTAATTATTCAGATGGTACAAACATCTGGCTTTATCAGGGAAATGGACTTGATACACAAAAGTTTTATATTTATTTTCTTCGCGGCAATTTCTATTTCAGATGTGTTCCATCGTCCAAAGTATTTGACGTAAATGCATCTTCTTCCAATTTACAGCTTTACGGAGATTCAACAGGTGTTAATGACGTTGAATTTCAAGCAAGATCCTTTGAAATTCTAAAATATAATCTTGATTACGGAAACTGGTTTTTAAATTTCGGTTCAGGTGATACAGTTTATGTTAGAAACGTACAGTCAGGTATGTTGATGACAGCAAATGATTTCGACGTTAGCTTCACAAATCCTACATATGGCGATAATCAGAAATGGAGGCTAAACCGTCGAGATAATGGTTCATATGAATTTATATCAGATTACGCTGGTGGCAAATATTTGGATGTTGCTAATGGAGAAATGGCAACAGCAACAGATGTTAATCTTTGGTATGGTAACGGACTTAAATCACAGGGATTTTACATTCTACCTACAGATGCTGAAGATTATTACGTAATAAAACCTTGCTACACTGAAAACGTCCTCGATATGGGTGCAGAGTCTTTTGACCTAAAACTATACCCACCTTTAATCAACGAAGAAATTCCAAGAAATGCACAGCTTTTTGAAATAGTTTTTGAAAACATGAGCAATAACACATTTTCTCCTGTTAATTTAGGTGAACAATTTGAAGCTTACATTACAAACCAGCTCAATAATTACACCTTAACAGACATGGGTTCATATACACTTCAAGCTCAACCCACAACCAAATTAGAAAATCAGGTTTTCAAATTCATTTATGATGCATCAACCAATTCATATGAAATAATCGGAAATAGTGGTTTCGCAATGGATGTAGGTGCTGCTGCTCATAAGGATGCAAGTGTTATTGGAATGTATCCGAGAAACAATTCGATTGCTCAGAGATTTCGCATATACAAGATAGACGGTTATTATTGTATAAGCCCAATTTATACAAACAGAATAGTTGACGTAAGTACGTACAACAACGTTACCGTTCAGCTTTACGGAGCTTATTCTGCTCCTCAAAGGAACTTTATAATTGAAATCAAAATAGAGGACAAACTTGTTCTGAAAAAAGATTCTTCTTTTATTAAAGATGGAGCAAATTTGTATATTTCCTCAAATCAAACCGTGGGAAATGTAATTTCTAACTTTGATAATACTAAAGTTTCAATTTTAAAATCCGACGGAACAATAGCTGAAAAGTCCGATTATGTTGGCACAGGCTCTACAGTTATTCTTATTAAAGATGGTATAAAATATGATTCTGTTACAATTATTGTTAAAGGTGACGTTGATGGCGATGGAAAGATTGACTCAACAGATTACCTCAGAATTAAATCTGCATTCGTTGGAATGATTTCTCTTGATTCAACCTCAAAGAAAGCTGCTGATATAGATTCAAACAATATTATAGACACAACCGATTATATGAGAGTTAAATCTCATTTTCTTGGCAATTATAACATAACAAATAAATAATTTTTCAAAAAACAAAAACACTTCTCTTAGGAGAGGTGTTTTTTATATAAGAATCAGCAAAAAACGTAAATAAAATATTGACTTTAATATTAAAATGGTATATAATGAAAGATGTCAGATATTGATGAAATAAGTGGAAGGAGAAGCTGATTTAAAGCTTGAATTCATAATATGAACACAAAAAAATTATTGCTTGGTAATGAAGCTGTAGCTCGCGGTCTTTATGAAGCGGGATGTACATACGTTTCCAGCTATCCTGGAACGCCTTCAACGGAAATAACGGAATATGCAACAAAATATGATGAAATATATGCTGAATGGGCGACTAACGAAAAAGTAGCCGTTGAGACAGCATTCGGAGCATCCGTTGCTGGTGCAAGAGCTTTCTCTGCAATGAAACACGTTGGACTTAACGTTGCCGCGGACCCTTTGTTTACTTCTTCATATACGGGTGTTAACGGAGGATTCGTTCTTGCTGTCGCTGATGACCCAGGAATGCATTCTTCTCAAAATGAACAAGATTCAAGACATTATGCTAAAGCTGCAAAACTTCTGATGCTTGAACCTTCTGACTCCGAAGAATGCAAAGAATTCACAAAAATTGCATTTGAACTTTCTGAGAAATTTGATACTCCTGTATTGCTTAGACTTTGTACAAGAGTTTCACATTCACAAAGTATAGTTGAACTTAAAGACAGAATTGAAGTTCCTGTAAAAGATTACGTTAAAAACCCAGCAAAATATATAATGAATCCCGCAGGAGCAACCAAAAGACATCCTATCGTAGAACAAAGACAAAAAGATATAGCAAAATATCTTGAAACTTCTTCTATAAACAAGACTGAATTAAATTCTTCTGATACAGGAATTATAACATCGGGTGCTTCTTATTTATATGCAAAAGAAGTTTTTGGCGATACTGTTTCTTATTTAAAGCTTGGGGCTGTAAATCCACTGCCTGCTAATCTTCTTAAAGACTTCGCTTCAAAATTCAAAAGAATTATCATTATAGAAGAACTCGACGGTATAATTGAAGAATATTGCAAATCAATTGGAATTGAATGTGACGGAAAAAATCTTCTTCCAAATATCGGTGAATTTTCTCAGGAGCTTATCGCAGAAAAACTTCTCGATAAAAAGAATGAATTCGTTTCTTTTGATGATAACGTTCCAGTAAGACCTCCTGTTATGTGCCCAGGATGCCCTCACAGAGGTATTTTCTACACACTTAAATCATTGAATTATACAGTTCTTGGTGATATCGGATGTTACACTTTGGGAGGTGCCGCACCATTGACAGCTCTCGATACAACAATTTGTATGGGTGCTTCGGTATCAATGCTTCATGGCTTCAATAAAGTTCGCCCTGAAAACGCATCAAAAACTGTTGCTGTAATCGGCGACTCGACTTTTATGCATTCAGGAATAACAGGTCTCATTGATATTGCATATAACAGAAGCATATCAACTGTTTTGGTTCTTGATAATCATATTACAGGAATGACTGGACATCAGCAAAATCCATGTACAGGATATACATTGAAAAACGTTCCTGTTGAACCTGTTGATATTGAAAAAATCTGTTCTGCCGCAGGAATTAAACGTATCAGAACAATTGATCCAAACGACCTCAAAGAATGCAAAAAAGTATTGAAAGAAGAAACAGAAGCAAGTGAACCTTCAGTTGTAATCGTTCGTCGCCCTTGCGCTCTTCTTAAAAAAGTTGTAAAAAAACCGTCTTTAACAATTGATACCGAAAAATGCAAGAAATGCAAAGCTTGTATGAAGATAGGCTGTCCAGCTATTTCATTCAACGGTGAAAGGGTTGAAATCGATAAGACTCTTTGCGTTGGTTGCGACCTTTGTAAAGGACTTTGTGCCTTTGATGCAATCAAATAACTTTGGAGGTTTGGTATATTATGAATAATACAGTTAATATAATGATTACTGGTGTAGGCGGTCAAGGCTCTCTTCTCGCCAGCAGAATAATAGGCGAAGTTGTTATGTCTCAAGGATACGATGTTAAAGTTTCTGAAGTTCACGGAATGGCTCAGAGAGGCGGAAGCGTCGTAACATACGTAAGATACGCAGAAGAAGGAAAAGTATCTTCTCCAGTTATTTGTAAAGGGGAAGCTGACTATTTGATTTCATTTGAGCTTCTTGAAGCCGCTCGTTGGGTTTCTTTCTTGAAAGTCGACGGAAAGCTTATTACAAATACACAGAAAATCCTTCCAATGCCTGTAATAACAGGTCAAATGAAATACCCTGAAAACATCGATAAAGCAATTGCAGAAAAAAATGTTGATATCACAGCTGTCGATGCACTTACTATTGCAAGAGAACTTGGTAACGAAAAAGCTGTCAACGTTGTACTTATTGGTGTGTTTGCTAAAAAATCACCTTTTTCAAAAGATGCTTTCATAAACGCCATAAATAAATGCGTCCCCGAAAAATTCAGAGAATTAAATATAAAAGCTTTCGAGAAAGGATATGAGTTTTAATTATGCCTATTTACAACAAAGCTGTTGAAACAGCAGAACGACATGAGCTTGAAGCAATGCAGTCCCTCGCTCTCATCAGAATGGTTCGTCACGTATATGAAAATGTTCCGATTTATAGAAAAAAATTTGATGAAAAGGGTGTAAAACCGTCTGACATCAAATCGGTGAAGGACTTAAGCAAGCTTCCATTTACATATAAAGCCGATTTTCAAGAAAATTATCCTTATGGAATGTTTGCCGCACCTCTTTCCGATGTTGTTAGAATTCATGCTACGTCAGGTACAACAGGAAGACAAACTGTAGTTGGATATACCAAGGATGATATGAATATCTGGGCTGAATGTGTAGCACGTGCAATAACAGCCGCAGGTGGAACAAAGGAAGACGTTGTTCATATTTCATACGGTTACGGTTTATTCACAGGTGGGTTAGGACTTCACTGTGGAGCTGAAAAAATTGGAGCAACGGTTGTACCCGTGTCAACAGGTAATACTGACAGACAGATTCGTATTTTCCAGGATTTTGGTTCAACAATTCTGGGTTGTACCCCATCTTACGCTCTTTACTTAGGGGATGCTGTTCAGGCAAAAGGATTGAAGCCTGGTGACCTTAAACTTAAAGCAGGAATTTTCGGTGCAGAACCCTGGACAGAAAAAATGAGAACAGAAATCGAAAAACGTCTTGGAATCAAAGCATATGACATTTATGGACTTTCAGAAATAATGGGTCCTGGCGTTTCCTTTGATTGTGAGTGCAGATGCGGACTTCACGTAAATGAAGATCACTTTATTCCCGAAATTATCAATCCTGATACAGGTGAAGTACTTCCTTATGGCGAATATGGTGAACTTGTATTTACTTGTATAACAAAGCAAGCTTTGCCTTTGGTTCGTTACAGAACAAAGGATATAGCTTGCCTCAACATTGAAAAATGCGAATGCGGAAGAACGCTTGTGAGAATGTCAAAACCCAAGGGACGTGTTGACGATATGATGATCATCAGAGGTGTTAACGTATTCCCATCACAGATTGAAGCCGTTTTGCTTACCTTCGAAGATCTTTCTCCTCATTATCAGATTCTGCTTGATAGAGTTAATAACCTTGATACTATTGAAATTCAAGTTGAAATGAGTGAAAAGCTTTTCCATGATGAAATCAGACAGCTTGAAGCTTTAGTAAAAGAAATTAAGAGACGTATAGAATCTGCTGTTGGTATATCAGCAAAAATAACCCTTGTAAATCCAAACACTATCCCAAGAAGCGAAGGAAAAGCAAAAAGAGTTATTGATAACAGAAAATTTGATTAAGGAGGAGAAAGATTATGATTATTAAACAGCTCTCTGTTTTCGTTGAAAACAAACCAGGAAGACTCGCTGAAATTACAAAAATCATATCAAACGCAGGATGTAGCATGGAAGCTCTTTCCATAGCTGATACAGATAATTTTGGTATCCTCAGACTTATAGTTGATGATCACGAAAAAGCACTTTCCGCTTTAAAAGAAAATAACGTTATTGCTTCTGTTAAAGACGTTGTTAGCGTAAAAGTTCCCGATGTTCCAGGCGGATTTTCAGGTATGCTCAATTGCCTTTCTGAAAAAGGAATTGACGTTTCCTACACTTATGCATTTATTTCTAAATCAGAAAATTTTGCTCAGGTTGTTATCCGTGTTGCTGATAATGAAAAAGCAATTTCCATTCTTAAAGAAGCAGGATATAAACTTTAATATCTGAATAAAGGGTAGGGAAGTAATTACTTTCTTACCCTTTTATATTCATATTTTTTTTACTATATTTTTAATATGTCCGCTTGAAAAATACGTTTAAAAATGAGATTCTATAAAGAGAAATATATAAGGAGTACAAGTAATAATTATGCTAAAAAAACTTTCAAAAAGTATAAGAGAATTTAAGCTCTCTACTATTCTGACGTTGTTTTTTATAGTGGGGGAAGTTATTATTGAGGTTTTGATTCCATTTATTACAGCTGATTTAGTAAATGAAATAAAAAAAGGTTCAGATATAGAAACAGTTATCAAAACTGGATTGCTTCTCTCATCTATGGCAATACTTTCTTTAGCTTTTGGGGGTATTGCTGGATTTACTTGTGCTAAAGCTTCAGCAGGTTTTGCAAAAAATCTTCGCGGGGACGTTTTCAGAAAAATACAAAGTTACTCATTTGAAAACATAGACAAATTTTCCTCCGCATCACTCGTCACAAGATTAACAACGGACATTGGAAACGTTCAAATGTCATTTATGATGCTTATAAGAACAGCAATAAGATCTCCTCTTATGCTCATATTCTCCTTCTTTATGGCATTTTATATGGGCGGAAAAATGGCTTTTGCTTTCGTTGTAGTAGTTCCATTCCTTGCTTTTGGACTTATTATGGTTGCAAGAAAAGCAATGCCAGCTTTCAGAAGCGTATTCAAAAAATACGATAAATTAAATGAATCTATAGAAGAAAACGTTCGTGGGATGAGAGTTGTCAAAGGCTTTTCAAGGGAAGAATACGAAAAAGAAAAGTTCAACACAGCCGCTGAGGAAATAAGAAAAGATTTTACTAAAGCCGAACGAATCGTTGCATTGAATACGCCTATTATGCAGATATGCCTATATTTTATAATGGTTTTCGTTTTACTTGTTGGCTCGAATCTTTCTATTGTTTCAAATACAATCGACGTAGGTCAGATATCTGCAATACTTACTTACGGTATGCAGATTCTTATGTCATTGATGATGCTTTCAATGATATTCGTAATGCTTACTTTGTCTACTGAATCAGCAAAACGTATTTGCGAGGTACTTGACGAAGAACCCTCGTTGAAAAACAGAAAAAATCCAATTTATTCTGTTCCGAACGGTTCCGTGGAATTTAAAAACGTTTCTTTCAAATATTCAAAGCAAGCAGAAAAATATTCACTTGAAAATGTTAATCTCAAAATAGAATCAGGAATGACTGTAGGAATTATCGGTGGAACAGGTTCAAGCAAATCTACCCTCGTTCAGCTAATTCCAAGATTATATGACGCAACTGTTGGGGATGTTTTCGTAGGAGGAGTAAACGTCAAAGACTTTGATCTTGACACACTTCGTCATTCAGTTGCAATGGTACTTCAGAAAAATCTTTTATTCTCTGGAACAATAAAAGAGAATTTATTGTGGGGAAATGAAAAAGCAAGTGATGATGAAATCATAGAAGCTTGTAAACTTTCCATGGCTGATGAATTTATTCAAACTTTCCCTGAAAAATATGATACAAAAATCGAACAGGGTGGAACAAACGTTTCAGGTGGCCAAAAGCAAAGACTTTGTATAGCAAGAGCACTGTTAAGAAAACCAAAAATTCTTATTTTAGATGACTCAACAAGTGCTGTTGATACAAAAACGGATGCAGCTATTCGAGCTGGTTTGAAAAAATATATTCCCGAAACAACTAAAATTATAATTGCCCAGAGAATCGACTCAGTAAAAGAATCTGATATTATTATTGTTATGGACAACGGAAAAATTTCCTCGGTTGGAAAACATGAGGAACTTTTGAAATCAAGTGATATATACAGAGAAGTTTACGAACAACAAACGAAAGGGGGAAGTGAAAATGAATAAAACAACTAAACCTGCCCCTGGAACATTTAAAAGAGTTATAAAAATGCTTTTTGAATCGTATCCAATTCTTGTTCCTGTCACAATAGTATGTATCTTATTTTCTTCAATTACAGCAGCAATTCCCGCATTATTTCTTGAAAAAGTTATTGCTGTTATTGATAAATGGCAGGCAACAGGGGATTGGATAAATGCTAAAAATGAAATAATTCCAAAAATATTACTTCTTGTTATTTTCTACGTCCTTTCTATAATTGCCATAACAGTGTATACTCAACTTATGGCTTATATTACACAGGGCTTTTTGCAGAAAAGCAGAAAAGCAATGTTCGATAAAATGCAGACCCTCCCTATAAAATTTTTTGATACCCATAAGCATGGAGACATAATGAGTCATTATACAAATGACATCGATACTATGAGACAGCTTATTTCACAAGCACTTCCAACTCTCATAAGAGCAGGAGCAATAGTTATTTGTGTATTTTTTATAATGCTGTATTTCAGTATTTGGCTCACCCTTGTTGTTGTAATCGGCGTTACATCTATGCTGTTTGTAGTTAAAAAAATAGGCGGAGGTTCAGCAAAATATTTTATTCGTCAGCAAAAATCCATTGGTAAAACAGAGGGTTTTATGCAGGAAATGATGAACGGTCAAAAAGTAATAAAAGTCTTTAACCACGAAAAAGAATGCATTAAAGATTTTGATAAAATTAACGAAGAACTTTATAATGATAGTTTTAAGGCAAATGCTTATGCAAACAGTTTAGGTCCAATAAATAATAATATAGGAAATATAATTTACGTTATTATTGCAGTTGTAGGCGGTCTTTTCATACTCTGGGATATTCCTGATTTAAGTATTTCTGGAAAAGCTTTTGGAATCAGTATTGTTGTTCCTTTCCTTAATATGACAAAACAGTTTACCGGAAACATAAATCAGGTTTCTCAACAGATAAATTCTATAGTTATGGGTCTTGCAGGCGCACACCGCATCTTTTCAGTTATGGATGAAGAACCTGAAGCTGATGACGGATACGTAACGCTTGTAAACGCAAGTATTGATTCAAACGGCAACATTATAGAATCCATCGATAGAACAGGAAAGTGGGCTTGGAAGCATCCGCATGGCGATGGAACGTTGACATATACAGAATTAAAGGGTGATGTCAGATTAGAAGGCGTTGATTTTGAATATGTAGAAGGAAAACAAGTCCTTAACGATGTTTCTGTTTATGCAGAACCAGGTCAGAAAGTAGCATTTGTAGGAGCTACAGGCGCAGGAAAAACAACAATAACTAATCTTATCAACCGTTTTTACGATATAGCTGACGGAAAAATAAGATATGACGGGATAAACATAAATAAAATAAAAAAATCCGACCTGCGACGCTCTCTTGGAATTGTTTTGCAAGATACAAATCTTTTTACAGGAACCGTAATGGATAATATACGGTACGGCAAGCTTGATGCAACCGATGAAGAATGCATCAATTCTGCAAAGCTTGCTGGTGCAGACGATTTTATTACGAGATTACCTGACCAATATAATACAGAACTTACAAATAACGGTTCTAATTTGTCACAAGGTCAAAGACAGCTTATTGCAATTGCAAGGGCAGCTGTAGCTGATCCGCCAGTTATGATAATGGATGAAGCCACTTCGTCTATTGATACAAGAACCGAAGCGATTGTTCAAAAAGGTATGGATATGCTTATGAACGGAAGAACCGTTTTTGTAATTGCTCACCGTCTCTCTACCGTAATGGATTCCGATGTTATTATGGTTTTGGATCACGGGAAGATAATAGAACGCGGAAGCCACGATAAACTTATAGCCGAAAAAGGAACGTATTATCAACTTTATACAGGCGCATTTGAATTGGAATAATATTAAAGTGTAACTTTAAGGAAAGGTTATTTATGTTTAATAATTGCGAATGGATCTGGAGAAGTGACAAATTTACCAAAGATGAATATGCAGAGTTTTATTTTGAATTTAATTCAAAAGGAAAAACTGTGTTAAATATATCTTGCGATAGCGATTATGCCTTTTATGTAAATGGTACTTTAGCGTCCTTTGGTCAATACGCTGATTTTCCACATTACAAAATTTATGATTCGATAGATATAACAGAATTTTGTAAAAGTGGTACGAACCGTTGTGGAATTATCGTTTATTATAACGGGAATGAAAGCTCCTCAACTTATTATCCAGCAAATCCAGGGCTTCTTTTTGAGGTGTTAAGTGATGATATGCAAGTTGCTAAAAGCAATACAAATATTTTGTCAAGATTAAGTAATTCTTACGCAAACGGCAGATGTAAACGCATTACACTTCAGCTTGGATATACATTCCATTATTCAATAAATAAAGAGGATAATTGGTTATTTGGAGAAATAAAAGATTTTTCTCCAAGCGTTATTGCAAATAAAAAAGTCAATTTGTTTTCAAGACCAAACAAAAAAACAAAATTGCTAGACAGAGTTCCTTATACCATAGTAGAAGAAGAAAACGGAATAAGATATATTATTGATTTTGGCAAAGAGCAAGTAGGGTTCATAGATATCGAGTTAATAAGCGATGTTGAACAATCTTTAATCGTCGCATATGGTGAACATCTCGCAGATGGAAACGTTCGAAGGATAATAGATATGAGAGATTTCAGCTTATCCATCGATCTCAAAAAAGGATATAATAAATATATGAATCCCTTTTTGAGACTTGGATGTAGATATATTGAACTATTCTTTGAATCCTCTGTTGAAATTAAATATGTAGGAATAAGACCTGTTGTTTATCCTACCAAAATAGTGGATATTGACCTTGACGAAAGAAGAAAGAGAATATATGATGCCTGTATTCACACTTTGATGTGCTGTATGCACGAGCATTATGAGGATTGCCCATGGAGGGAACAAGCAATGTATACCATGGATAGCAGAAATCAAATGCTTTGCGGTTATTATGCGTTCGAAGAGTATGAATTTCCAATGGCTTGTATCAAATTGATTGCACAAAGTTTGAATGAAGATAAATTTCTTCCAATTTGTCATCCATGCGGAATGGATTTAGTAATTCCTTCATTTAATATGCATTATTTTACCCTTGTTAAGGAATATGTAATGTATTCAAAGGATAAAGAGCTTATCCGAGAAATTTTCCCCACATTAAAAACTATAATTGATAAATTCATATCATATCTCGATAACGAGTTGATACCCGCGTTTATTGGAGATAACCGTTGGAATTTCTATGAATGGACCGACGGAATGAGCGAAGAAATCGGAGAATTGCAAGAAAAACGAATAGATTTATCAATAAACTGTCTGATGGTTTCTGCTCTTAAAGATATGTCATTTTTCTGTGAGATAGTAGGGGAGAGGGATATATATTTGGAATTGGCTAAAAAAATATCAGTTCAAGTTGATAAACTCTTTTTTGACACGGAAAAAGGACTTTATAAAAACAACGACTTATCTGATAAGTATAGCCAACTTGGTAATGCTTTGGCAATTCTGAGCGGTGTTGCAGGAGAAAAATCAAAGGACATAGCAGAAAAGATTATCAACTCTCCAATACTTACAAAAGCTTCTTTAAGCATGGAATTTTTCATATATGACGCACTTCTTTTGGCTGATAAGGAGAAATACAAATCGTACGTATTAAATCAACTTGATGAAGAATACGGATATATGCTCGATAATGGAGCTACCACGTTTTGGGAAACTCTTGATGGTGAAAAAGCTTTTGATAAGGCAGGAAGTCTGTGTCACGGTTGGAGTACTGCTCCAATTTACTATTATAACATTATACTAAAATAAATTTTTTTGAAGAAAAAGTCCACGGAACGAAAATCCGTGGACTTTTTAATCAATCGTCTAAAATATCATCAGCTGTTATTGTCAGCTTTTTCAATTTTTTATTGGATGGGGCATCATACATATGCTTAAGCATAAGCTTTTCCATAATTGCTCTGAGACCTCTTGCACCTGTATTCATTTTTTTAGCTTTGTTTGCAATTTTGTATATAGCTTCATCCGTGAATTCAAGGTCTATGTTGTCTAAAGCAAAAAGCTTTTTATACTGTTTAATTAAAGAGTTTTTAGGCTCATTCAAAATTTTAACGTAAGCTTCTTCATCCAACGGTTCGAGAGCAACAAGAACGGGAATTCTACCAACCAATTCAGGGATCATACCAAACTTAACCAGATCATGAGGAGTTGCATTTGAATATGAATCCTTTTCTATTTTTTCTTTTTGAGAAACAATATCGGTTCCATATCCAATAAGCTGTTTTCCCATTCTTTTTTCAATCAAAGAGGTAAGACCGTCAAATGCACCGCCGCAAATAAAAAGAATATTCGCTGTGTTGATTTGAATATACTCCTGATTGGGATGTTTACGTCCTCCCTGAGGTGGAACGTTAGAAACAGTCCCTTCGAGAATTTTAAGCAACGTCTGTTGAACGCCCTCACCAGAAACGTCTCTTGTTATTGAACGATTTTCGCTCCGTCTTGCGATTTTATCTATTTCATCGATATAGATAATTCCTTTTTCAGCTTTCGCTATATCAAAATCAGCCGCCTGAATAAGTCTCAAAAGAATATTTTCAACGTCTTCACCAACGTATCCAGCTTCTGTCAAGGTAGTAGCATCAGCAATTGCAAAAGGAACGGAAAGTGTTTTGGCTAGAGTTCTTGCCAATAAAGTTTTTCCAACACCCGTAGGTCCCAAAAGCAAAACGTTGCTTTTTTCAAGCTCTATATCCGAGTCATCAGTATTTACGTTTTTGGCGTCAGATGTTTTCCCTTTTTTCTTCTTACCTTCATCCTTTCCACTCAAGGAAAGAACTCGTTTATAATGATTATATACGGCAACTGATAACGTTATTTTAGCATCTTCCTGCCCAACAACGTAAGCATCAAGAACTGCTTTGATTTCTTCAGGCTTTGGAAGAGTTTCAAAGCTGAGATTATCTGTACTTATTTCTTCAACCTTTGGTGCTGTTGCGTTTGTATAAGCTTCACTGATTTCAGTACACATGCTTATACATTGTGTACATACATCAATAGCGATACCACTCAAATCCAATGAGACTACATTTCTCGTTTGCTTGCCGCAGAGAGAACACATTTTTGAATTATTTGCCATTGTAGGCTCCTTTAACGATTTTCAATAACTTTATCAATAAGACCGTATTCCAATGCCTCATAGGCATCGAAGAAATTATCTCTGTCAGTATCTGCTTCGATAATTTTCAAATCCTTGCCTGTATTCTTTGAAAGAATTCTATTAAGTTTATCTTTCATTTTAGAAATTCTTTCAGCATGAATAAGAATGTCAGAAGCCTGACCTTGCATTCCACCAAGAGGCTGATGAATCATTATCTCGCTGTTTGGAAGTGCAAGTCTTTTTCCTTTAGCGCCTGAAGAAAGAAGAAAAGCACCCATACTTGCAGCCATACCAATACATATAGTAGATACGTCACATTTGATATAATTCATTGTGTCGTAAATTGCCATTCCTGCCGTTATAGAGCCTCCTGGAGAATTGATGTAAAGATAGATATCTTTTTCACTGTCCTGAGCCTCAAGGAAGAGAAGCTGAGCAACAACAAGAGATGCAGTTACATCATTAACTTCATCACCAAGAAATATAATTCTGTCATTCAGAAGTCTTGAGTATATATCATATGCTCTTTCGCCTCTATCGGTTTGTTCAATAACGTTTGGTACAAGTGCCATATTATTTCTGCCTTTCTGAAATGTAATATATACGCCTATAAAATCAATAACGATTATTCAGCAATAGCATTTTCTTTAACGAAATCAAATGCTTTTTTGAGTGAAAGCTGCTCTGTGATTGCATCTTCAGGGAGCTTTTCTTTAACTTCTTCAACCTTCATGCTATATTCAGCAGCGAGCTTTTTAAATTCTTCTTCATAATCTTCAGCAGTAGGAACGATATTTTCTGCTTTAGCAATGTATTCCAATGCAAGTGTTCTCTTAATACCTTTTTCTGCACGAGGTTTAACGCTTGCTCTAACCTGTTCCATTGTCTGACCGGTATACTTAAGATATGTTTCGAAATCAATGCCCTGATATTTGAGGTTGTACTCATAATCTCTGAGAATACCATCGATTTCATTTTCGAACATACAATCGGGAATTTCGCCTTCAAGGTTTTCGATAAGAAGGTCATAAAGAGCACCTTCGAAAGCTAATTCTGCATCATGCTCTTTTCTTGTCTGTATCTTAGCCTTGATATCAGCCTTATATTCATCCAAAGTCGAAAATTCAGAAACGTCTTTTACAAATTCGTCATCAAGTTCAGGAAGTTCATTTCTCTTTACTTCGTTTACTTTAACGTTGAAAACAGCTTCTTTTCCAGCGAGGTCTACTGCATGATAATCTTCAGGGAAGGTAACCTTAACGTCAACCTCATCTCCTGCTTTTTTGCCAATCAACTGATCTTCAAAACCAGGGATGAAGCTACCAGAACCAAGAGTAAGGTTGTGTCCCTTGTCTTCACCGCCCTCAAAAGCAACGCCGTCAACAAATCCTTTGTAGTCAATAACAGCGATATCGCCATTTTGTGCTTCACCTTCAACTGTTATTGTTCTTGAATTACGTTTACGAACGTTCTCGATTTCATTGTTAACGTCTTCATCTGTTGCTTCAGCAACTTCTTTCTTTGCCTTAAGACCTTTGTATTCTTTAACAGTAACTTCAGGCTTTACATAGAATGTGAATTTGAAAATGATACCTTCGTCATCTCTTGAAACGATATCAACTTCAGGTTTGGAAACAATAGTAAAATCAGCTTCATCAGCTGCTGCAGAATAAAGTTCTGGAAGAATATTGTCAATTGCTTCTTCTTCGAAAATGCCCTTGCCATACATTTTTTCGATAATGTTTCTGGGTGCTTTACCTTTTCTGAAGCCAGGAATTGCAATTTTAGCAGCATTTTTTTTATAAACTTTTTTTGTTTCTGCTTCTAAAACGTCAGCTTTGAGAAGTAACTGACACTCCTTTTTGTTTGTTTCGATGTCTTTGATGTTTTGAAAACTCATGGTTTTACTCCTTAAAATTTATGTATTATTATTTTTAACATATTTTAGTGTGCTTAAATCATCGTATAACGCAGATATACACACAATAGGTATTTTATACCTTTTTGATCAAAAAGTCAACAGATAATAAATAATTTTTCTTTCTTTAATATAAATTTTTTTTGTTATTTTTGACTAATTTTAAAAAAAGCTATTGAATATTGAAACGTTTCGGGTTATAATAGACATATATTTTTTAAGAAAGGAAAATTCAATTATTCCTTTTCAACTTAAAAAAAGGTATAATTTATTGATGTTTATGAAAACAAGCGTTTTTATTCCTCAACATAATAATTCATCAAACGACTTTCTTAATTCAATCAATGAATTTTCATCTGAAGACGTTAAATGCCCTTTTGAAAAAAAGAAAAAAAGGCTTTTTACCTTTTCATCATTCACAACCTTTTTTATGTTTTCATTTTTTATCGGTGTATTTGTTTATTCCCTTTACAACATTTCAATAAACATTATGGATTCCCAAAGCACTGATGATTTTTATGAATCAATAAAAATATCTTCCAAAGCAGAAAGTGCAGTAAAAAAGCCGAAGCCTATAAAGCAGGGGAATGCATCGAATGATTTAATGTCATTGGTTGGTGGAGAAAAAGATTTGATTGATTTTGATGTTGCAGAACCACCTGAGTATTACAAAAATATATACAACACGCTTCTCAATCTTTCTAAAAAGAACGGCGACGTTTACGGTTGGATTCGAATAAACGGTACTGTTGTTGATTATCCTATTCTCCTTGGAACAGATAATAAATATTATATGTCGCATACCTACGATGGTGTTAACAGGCGAGCAGGATCTATTATGGCTGATTGCAGAACAAGGGAGAATCTTCTCGATAATCTTAATCTTGTTATATACGGTCATTGTATGACAGATGGAAGTATGTTTCGTTGCATTAAAGATTTTTACGACAAAACTTCCACAAGAAAAGCTGTTGCAGAGAAAATGGAAATTGAGATAATTACTCTTGATGGTGTTTATGTATATAAATTCTTCGCAACATATCGTACAGAGGATCATTCTTATATAAAGATGTCTTTTTCATCGAAAGATGCGTACTATAACTATTTAAAAGAAAGAGTTGAACTGTCTCCTGTTAAACTTAACAGACCATATTCAAGTAACTCAAGAATAGTATCATTGATAACATGTACAAACGTTGCAAGTGAACCAGATGGAAGATACGTATTAACAGGTATTATGACAGAGTTTATCTCTTTTTAGTATTTTGAAAACTTTTAATATCGAGGTTTAAATGGAAAAAGTAATTTATTCTGAATCCGTGTTGCAGACAGAAAATGCAGGATACGAATTTGCAGGGATGCTCAAAGCAGGTGATTTCGTTGCTTTGAACGGAGAACTGGGAGCAGGGAAGACAGCGTTTACTCGTGGAATTGTAGCAAAGCTTGTCCCCGAATGTGCCGCAAGTGTACATAGTCCAACTTTTACCATCGTCAACGAATACGAAGGCGAGGGTGTAAACGTATATCATTTTGATTTTTATCGTTTAAAAAATGAAGATGATCTTTATGCTTGTGGTTTCGATGATTATTTTTCACGTGGCGGCGTAGTTGTCGCTGAATGGGCGGACATGTTTGATGCAGGATGGAACGGAAAAACATATACGGTTAGTATAAAAAAAGACGGAGAAAAGAGGATTATTACCATATGCTGATTTTTGGACTTGATACTACATCAGTTACCGCTTCTGCTTCGGTGGCTGAAATTGAAAACGGCAGAGCTATAAAATACTCTCTTTTCACAGTGAAAACGGAATTGAAGCATAGCGAAAACATTATGCTTATGATTGACGAAGCATTGAAATTATACGGTGCGGATATTGATGACGTTGATCTTTTTGCTGTAACCACAGGTCCAGGCTCATTCACAGGCGTCAGAATTGGTGTAACAACTGTTAAAGGGTTGGCATTTGCAAAAAACAAACCTTGTGTTGATATATCTTCTCTTGAAGCTGTTGCATATAATCAAAGTACAGATTCTGTAATTTGCCCCCTTATGGATGCTCGCAGAGAACAATTTTATTACGCTATGTTCAAATGGGAAAATGATGTTCTTGTAAGACTTTTCGAAGATACTGCAGATTCATTTGATAACATAGTTAATAAAATAGATTCTCATGAAAAGGTTGTTATATGCGGTGACGGTTCAGACGTATTCAAAAAGCTCTATAATGGAAATAGTGATTTATTTTACGCAAAAGACAGCGTCAGAGAGCAAAATGCTTTAGCTGTAGCTCTTTGCGGATATGAAAAATACATAAATGATAAAAAAATATCATGCGGAGAGCTTAATCCTGTATATTTACGTCCTTCGCAGGCAGAAAGAAATTCAAAGGAGAATAAATAATTATGAAAATAGCAATCGGTTCAGATCACGGTGGATTTAAAATGAAGGAAGAAATTCTTTCATATCTCAAAGAAAAGAATATTGAATATTATGATTTTGGTACTTATGCAGAAGAAAGCTGTGATTATCCCGTGTTCGCAAAAAAAGTTGCAAACGCTGTAGCGAGCGGTGAATATGAAAAGGGTATTCTTTTTTGTGGAACAGGAATCGGTATGAGCATCGCTGCAAATAAAGTTAAAGGCGTCCGCTCCGCTTCAGTAACTAACGAATATTGTGCAGAATTTACAAGACGGCATAACGATTTAAACGTTCTTTGTCTTGGCGGTAGAACTGTTGGTATTGAAATCGCTAAAAGAATCGTTGATATTTTTATAGAAACCCCATTTGATGGCGGAAGACATTCTACCCGTGTGGAGATGTACGAAACAAATGAATAGAAGAATATTAAGTATAGTTCTTGAAGAATATGCTGAAAAACGTGTTTCTGCCCGTTCAGAAGCTGAAAGAAAAAAGAAAAAATTATATAACGATATTCCTGCTCTCGAAAAAATTGACATAGATATTTCATCTTGTGGATTCAAATTGATGAAAGCTTCCCTTGACGAAAGTGAAGATTATGATTCAGCTTTGGAGAGAATCAAAGCGGAAACCATTGAATTGAGAGAAAAACGCAAAAAACTTTTGGCTGAAAACAACCTGCCAGAAAACGTTTGCGAACCTGTATATAGCTGTAAAAATTGCAATGATACTGGGTATAAAGATGGAAAAATGTGTGATTGTCTTAGAAAAGCTGTCGCTATTCTTTCATACAAAGAATCGGGACTTGGAACTGCTTTGACAGCACAGACATTTGATAATTTCAATCTTAGCTATTACCTTGCAGGTAATGATTCCGAAGTCTTCGAGCGTATGACAAACCTTTATGCTGATGCAAAGGCGTATGCTAATAATTTTTGTGGAAAAGGTAACCTTTTGATGATAGGCGGAACAGGTCTGGGAAAAACTCATTTATCCACGTCTATCGCTAAAACTGTAATTGAAAAAGGCTACACAGTTGTATACGAAAGTGCTCAAAAAATTTTTGATATTTTCGAAGATAAAAAATTCGGAAGAACTCCCGATGCAGACACAGAAAAATTCGGCAACGCAGATTTGTTAATAGTTGATGATTTAGGGACGGAACATATTACCCAGTTTACCGTTTCAGTTTTGTATAATTTAATCAACGAAAGATGTAATAATTCAAAGGCAATGATTATAAGTACAAACCTTACACCTGAAGAGTTAAAAAATACATATAAACCAAGAATTTTTTCAAGATTATTAGGTGAGTTTAAATTCATGCCTTTCCATGGAAAAGACATTCGTCTGCAAAAATTAGGAGAATAAATAACAATGAAAAAAGTTACTGTTTACACAGACGGTGCTTGCAAAGGAAATCCAGGTGCAGGCGGTTTTGGCACTATACTTGTGTATAATGGTTATGAAAAAGAGCTTTCTGGTGGTTTTGTTGAAACAACAAACAATAGAATGGAGCTTACTGCAGCAATTGTAGGTTTAGAAGCATTAAAAGAACCTTGCGAGGTCGTTTTATATAGTGACTCCAAATATTTGATCGATTCTATAACCAAAGAATGGGTTTACAGTTGGAAGAAAAAAGGATGGAAAAAATCCGATGGGTCTTCTGCTTTAAACGTCGATTTATGGCAAAAGCTTCTTGAGCTTTTGGATATTCATTCCGTAAGCTTTGTCTGGGTTAAAGGACACGCTGGGCACAAATATAATGAACGCTGTGATACGTTAGCAGTTGAAGCTGCAGAAAAAGCAAAAATTTCAGGAAAAAACGTCTGATTTTATTTTTAATTTCTGATGTTTACATTTATTGACATTTACATTTATGAAACTAAACATTATTTCAAATCTAATTTCCATGATTTTATTTTTCGCAAGTATTTTTACGAGTTGCTCACATAATTTTACAAATAATGATTTCAATCTTCCTGAGTCTGAACCTGTTTATACACTTGTAGAAAATACATATACCTATAATATCCCAAAACGTTATTATTCCAATGGAATAAAAAACATAGTCAAACGTTCAAGACAAATAAAAGAAATTTCTTGGAATCCAGTTATTGACCTCGAAGCCTTCAATGGAGATTATTATTTCAAAAAGGGCGTTGAAGTATTTGGGATTCCATACAGTCAACCTGTATTCAATGGGAAGTTCTTAATTTATCAAACGTCTTTAGATGAGTTTTTATCCGAAAGCAAAAAGGAAAACAGTCCATTTTATACAGAAAAAGGTACGTACGAAGAACCTTCTACGTATTACGGTATGGACTGCAGTGCATTTGTAAGCTACGCTTGGAATTGCAAAAATCGTTTGACAGCTAAGAATTTATCACAGTTTGGTGATTACAATGGTAATTCTCTTAATTCTGTTCAAGTCGGAGATGCTCTTATAAGAACTGCAAACGGTGTTCATGCAGTTTTGGTAACAGGTGTAAAGGAAGATGATAAAAATAACGTTATATGGGTAGAAATCACAGAACAAACTCCGCCTTTGACCAAACAAACACGTTACGGGGATGGAGAATTATTTTCAATCGATGATTTTCTTTCCATATATTTGAACGACGGATTCAAAATTTATAGAAATACTGATTTCAGAGACAAAACACCTTTTGTTCATTCTTGTTCTTCTCCAGTCGGCGAATATTGCGAAAAATGTTTTTCTCTTAATGAACACAAAAACCTCAATCACATCGATACTCTCGGAGATATTATGCTTTTCGAAGCAGAATTTTCTCCTTTGAACCCCAATACCGAAATTCATTTCACTTACAGCTTATCACATGTTCACCTTGGATATGAAAGATACATAACTGATAAAGAACATTATATACGTATGAGAAGTACCATTGGCGGAACTGATTCACTCCTTCTCATACCTCCAGAAACAAAAGTTGCTATTTTCGAAAAAGGCTACGATACAAATGGAGAGCTATGGGGAAGGGCACGTATTGACAACAAGGTTGGATGGCTGTATCTTGAATCATCAACATATATGGATGGAGCTGTCATACCTGGTGAGGAAACAGCAATACCTGAAGAAAGCTGTTCGAAAATTGAATTTGAAAAATATGACTCCACATTCAAATGTATACTGAATATTCCTCAAAGTTCCTTTTACCCACAAAAGAAGCTTCAAATTTTTGCATACGATTCTGAAGGTAACAAGTATCTGGTAGGGGAGTATATTGGAGAATATCAAGAAAATACTTGATAAAAATAACCCTGACAAAAATTTGTCAGGGTTATTTAACTTAAACGCATTTCTATCCTCTTTTCAAGGATATTTTATTTTTCACGTTTGATTTATCTTTATATTTTATAAATAAGGTCTGTATAATTTGGATATGGCCAATAATCAGTAGAGACATAAAGCTGTGCTTCGTCAACAGACTTTCTTAACTTGGACATAAGCGGAAGTATCTTTTCTTTCATATGTATTCCTATTTCAAGAGATGATTTCCCGAAAGGAACATTCTCGGATTCATTTTTAAGCTCTGAATATAACATATAAATTTCATCCAAAAGGTTAGAGAGTTTTTCTAACGTTTCTTTTTCAAACAGACACTGTAATGAAGGAAGCGCCTTTTGCTTATTTATAATCGCTTCGGAAAGCTTTGTGGAATATTTTGAAACTGAAGGCAAAATATCTTTCATAATCATATCAAGCATGGTCATACATTCAATATTTACGGTTTTGTTATATGTTTCCATCATAATCTCGTAATGAGAATGTATTTCGCTTTCTTTGAGTATGCCATATTTTGCAAGAAGATTTATATTTTCGTTATCAAGGAAGTGGGGAAGGGCGTCAACGGTTGATTCGAGATTGAGAAGACCACGGGACACTGCTTCTTTTTTCCATTCTTCTGAATATCCATCTCCGTTAAAAAGGATTCTTTTATGTTTTGAAAGAGTTTCTTTGATAAGTGCGGTGACGTTCTTTTTAAAATCCTCTTCAGGACAAGCTTCAAGATGATCAGCAAAGGTTTTCAAAGCATCGGCAACTATGGTATTCAACATAGTGTTTGTTATTGCTATGGATTGAGATGAGCCGACCATTCTGAATTCAAACTTGTTTCCTGTGAATGCGAAGGGGGACGTTCTGTTTCTGTCAGTTGTTTCTTTTGGAATATTTGGAAGGGCATTTACGCCGATTTCAAGATTGGTTTTTTGGGCTTTTTGATAGTGAGTATCATTTATTATTGATTCAATTATTTCTGTAAGCTCGTCCCCTAAAAATATTGAAATTATGGCAGGAGGTGCCTCAGCTGCACCAAGCCTATGGTCGTTTCCTGCGCCTGCAACAGCGATTCTGAGTAAACTCTGATATTCATCAACTGATTTAATTACTGCGGAAAGGAAAAGCAAAAATTGTGTATTCTCAGCGGGAGACTTTCCCGGATTAAGCAAATTAAATCCAGTATCTGTAAAAAGTGACCAGTTATTATGTTTTCCGCTTCCGTTGAAACCTGCAAAAGGCTTTTCGTGTAGAAGGCAAACGAGACCGTGACGATGAGCAACGTTTCTCATTGTTTCCATTATAAGCTGATTGTGGTCACAAGCAATATTTGCCATTGTATATATTGGAGCTAGTTCGTGTTGTGCGGGAGCTGCTTCATTATGTTCTGTCTTTGCAAAAACGCCCATGCTCCAAAGTTCTTCATCAAGCTCTTTCATAAAAGAAATAATACGAGGTTTTATCGCACCGAAATAATGATCGTCAAGCTCTTGACCTTTGGGCGGCTTTGCTCCAAAAAGTGTTCTCCCGCAAAATAGAAGATCTGTTCTTTTGTTATAAAGCTCTCTATCAATAAGGAAATATTCCTGCTCTGCGCCAACGGTTGTATTAACCCTTGTTGCTTCTTTGCCAAAAAGCTTCAAAACTCTTAAAGCTTGTTCACTAATAAGTTCCATTGAGCGCAAGAGAGGTGTTTTTTGATCCAAGGCTTCGCCACCATGGGAACAAAATACGGTTGGAATACAAAGTGTATTATCCTTTATGAATGCATATGAGGTAGGGTCCCAAGCCGTATATCCTCTGGCTTCAAATGTTGCTCTGAGACCTCCTGATGGGAAACTTGAAGCGTCAGGTTCGCCTTTAATAAGACATTTACCCGAAAATTCAATTACGGGTTTTCCGTCCTTGTCACTTGAAAGGAAGCTGTCGTGCTTTTCTGCTGTTATTCCTGTTAATGGCTGAAACCAATGAGAATAATGGGTTGCACCTTTTTCCAAAGCCCAATCTTTCATAGCATTGGCAACGGTATTTGCAACGCTTATATCCAATTCTTTACCTGATTTTACTGTGTTTATAAGAGCGTTATACGTATCATCTGGCAACATTGCCTTCATAACGTCATCGCTGAATACTTTTGATCCGAAATTACTAACGAAATTATTTGATTTCATTTTAGCTTCCTTTATACTTGGTGAATATTTTTAACATATTGAGATTAAATTTTATGCTTGAAATTTCTTAAATAATGTGATATGATATCAATAATTTGAGTTTGGAGATAAAAAGATGGAAAATAAAAGAAAACTGTTTTTTAGCGGAATTAAAGATGGTATACCAATCGCACTTGGTTACTTGTCTGTTTCCTTTGCTTTCGCCATAAGTGCCTTGAAAAACGGAATAAGCGGCCCTGGTGCTATTCTGATTTCAGCAACCAATTTAACTTCTGCAGGTCAGCTTGCAGGGATTGAAATTATAGCTGCTTGCGGAACGTTGGTGGAAATGGCAATAACGCAATTTGTAATAAACCTAAGATATATGCTAATGAGCTTATCACTTTCTCAAAAAGCGGATTCAAGCTTCACTTTGCTCGATAGACTTCTTGTATCTTTTGGAATCACAGACGAAGTATTTGCCGTTGCATCATTAAAGCACAGAATTTATCCACCATATATGTATGGATTGGTTTTTACTCCATTTCTTGGATGGGTTCTGGGAACGTTTTTAGGCGCATTTGCAGGAGAAATACTTCCTGATTCTTTGAAGTCTGCACTTGGACTTGCTATATATGGAATGTTTATTGCAATAATAATTCCGCCTGCAAGGAAAGAAAGTGGAGTTCTTCTTTCTATCTGTGTTGCAGTTGCAGTTAGCCTTTTGATATACTACGCTCCGTTTATAAAAATAACAGAGGGATTCTCAATAATTATATGCGCTGTTATCGGTGCTGCTATAGCCGCATTTGTAAAGCCTGTAAAGGAGGATGAGTGATGTTTTTTCTGTATGTTCTTGTAATGGCAATCGTTACATATCTGATAAGAATGTTACCATTTACTCTCGTCAGAAAAAAAATAACAAACATATACGTAAAAAGCTTTTTGCATTACGTTCCGTATGCTGTATTAGGGGCGATGACGTTTCCTGTGGCTTTTTATTCTACGGGAAACATTTATACCGCCATGGCAGGTTTGGTAGTTGCGTTGATTCTTGCGTTTCTTAATAGATCTCTTTTAACTGTTGCAGTTGCGTCATGCGTTACTGCTTACGTATGCGGTTTGTTAATTTAAGACTTTATTCCAAGAAGGGAAGGGATTTCTTCAACTGAATCCACTTCGAAATCAGGCCTTCTACACCCTTCAATCCAAGTTCCGTTTGATTTAACCCATGCAGTTATATACCCTGCTTTTGAAGCGGCATCGATATCGTGAACGGGATGGTCCCCAACATATATTAGTTCGCTTTCGGGAATATTCAATCGTCTTGACATTTCGTGAAAAATAGATAAGTCTGGTTTATTTTTTCCGTATTCACCACTTACTATTATTTCATCAAAGCTGTTTTCAAGATTTAACATTGACAGTTTTTTTCTCTGAAGCTCGGATTTACCGTTTGTGATTAAACCGACACTATAACCTGAATCCTTTAATAATTTTATCATAGGGAGAGTAAACTCAAAGGGAACAGCCTTTTCTTTAAAGCAGGAAAATACCGTTTCCGTAAACTGCTTTTCTGTTATTTGAAATTTAAAATATCCTAAACTGAAAACGTATTCTGCTATTTTATCCCAGCCGTAATACAAAAACTGCTTATCACCATTTTTTATAGCAATATACATATCTCTCGGAGTAACTTTCTCCGAGAGATATTCTTTTAACGAGTTGTAAAAAACGTCTTGTAACGCTTCAAAAGTGGCGTATCTATTGAAAAGGGTATGATCTAAATCAAAAATAACGCCTTTTATTTCTTTCATATTATTGAAGGAGCGGGATAATCAACTCCCATTGTATCAACTGTTACGGACTTTATTTTTTGATTTTCAATTGGCTTATCCATGTAGTCTGTAGCAACGTTTGCAATTTTATCAATTATATCCAAACCATCAATAATTTTTCCGAATGCAGCATATGAACCATCAAGATGTGGTGAGGTTTTGTGCATTATGAAAAACTGAGATCCTGCGGAGTCTGGATGCATTGCCCTTGCCATTGAAAGAACGCCTGGAGTATGCTTGAGTCCATTTGTAAAACCGTTTTGCTCAAATTCCCCTTTTATTGTGTATCCTGGACCTCCAACGCCAACGCCTTGTGGGCATCCACCCTGAATCATAAAATTTTTTATAACGCGATGAAAAATCAAACCATTATAAAAACCTTTATTTATCAGTGAAATAAAATTATTAACTGTATTTGGAGCTATTTCTGGGTAAAGCTCAGCTTTAAACGTATCACCATTTTCCATTGTAAAAGTTACTATTGGGTTCATTTTAAATCTCCTTCTTTGAATTGCATAAAATAAAAAAATCCGGATACAAAGTGTATCCGGAAGAATGGAGCGGGTGACGGGAATCGGACCCGCACGGCCAGCTTGGAAGGCTGGAATTCTACCATTGAACTACACCCGCAAAGCGCATTTGTTGTTTGCTTGCAAAGTATACCATAAAAAAACGTGTTTGTCAATAGTTTTTTTGAAAAAAATTCAGTTTATTTAAAATTTTCTTTTGGCGCTTTTTATCATTAAAATTGATTTCATTAAATATATTTTTATTATAATAAATATATTGTAAAACAAGGAGCATTTTATGAAGTTATTTTCAAAAAGGAAAGCGTGTCAAACCATTCTACCTAAAAATTTTAGTATATCATTCATTTGTATTTTTTTAATTTTTTGTATGAGTTCAATTTCATATGCGAAAACTCCTGATATTTATCCCGTTGATATACCCACAGAATCTTTTTGGTTCGATGAGGCAATACCGAGTGTGAATTTTAATCCTGAATACGATACCAGAGCATTTATTTTGATGGAAGCATCAACTGGAAAGATTTTGTGCTCTTCAAATGAAAATATTCATTTACCTATAGCTTCTGTTACCAAGATAATGTCAACACTTTTGATCGTTGAAGCAATTGATAGCGGAAAAATTGCTTTGAGCGATATTGTTTGTGTTAGTGAATACGCTTCCTCTATGGGCGGCTCTCAAGTATTTCTCGAGCCAGGCGAAAAAATGTCCGTAGACGACCTTTTAAAATCATTGATAGTTGTTTCGGCAAATGATGCGGCTGTTGCATTGGCAGAACATATTTACGGAAGTGCATCTGTTTTCGTTCAAACAATGAATGAAAAAGCAAAAGAGCTTGGAATGGTGAATACTAATTTCATAAATACTACGGGACTTGATGAAGAAAATCATTATTCTTCCGCATTGGACGTTGCTATAATGACAAGAGAACTTCTAAAGCACGAATTGATTTTCAAATATACATGCATATGGATGGATACGATAAGAAATGGTGCTTTCGGTTTGTCAAACACTAATAGACTCGTAAGATTTTATGACGGAGCGAATGGAATGAAGACAGGTTTCACAGATAAAGCTAAATATTGTTTATCAGGGACAGCAAAAAGAAACGATATGCAACTGATTGCTGTTGTTCTTGGTGCTGAAACCTCAAATGAGCGTTTTGCCGTGACGAAGTCCTTATTGGATTATGGATTTGCTAATTATAATGTTTTCACGCCTCAAAAACTCAATATTGAAAATTTAAACGTTGATGGTGGAGAGAAAACTTCAGTTTCTGTCGATTATAACCCGAAATCACTTCTTCTAAAAAAAGGAGAGATGGAAAAAATAGAGCAAAAAGCTGTTTTAGAGAGTAATCTTGTTGCACCTGTAAAAAAAGGGCAGGTGATAGGCAAAATAATATATTCAATGAATGGGGCTGAAATAGGGGAAACGGCGGTAACCGCTTCCGAGAATATTAAAAAGGTTAGTTCATTTATCATATTCACAAAAATTTGGAGTGGTATTTTACAAGGGATTTTTTAAATAGTGATTGACAAAATGCATTTTTTGCATTATAATGTATGTAACAAATAAAAAAGATGGAGAAAGATATGAGTATTAAGGTTGTTGACAAGTATTTAAAGGGATTTATCTCACAAAGCGAATTGGACGCCGAATGGAAAAAAATTCCCGAAATTGTAGAAGTTATCAAGAACAAAACAGGTGCAGGAAATGATTTTCTTGGATGGGTTGATCTTCCTGAAAATTATGATAGAAAAGAATTTGAAGCAATCAAAAAAGCAGCTGAAAAAATTCGTAAGCAAAGTGAAGCCCTTCTCGTTATCGGTATCGGTGGTTCGTATTTGGGAGCAAGAGCAGCTATAGAATTTTTGAAATCGCCTTATTATAACCAGATGACCAAGGGAGCACCTGAAATATATTTTATCGGTAATTCATTCAGTGGAGACGATCTTGCAGACGTTCTTGCAATTTGCGAAGGAAAGGACATTTCCGTTAACGTTATTTCCAAATCAGGAACAACTACTGAAAGTGCAATAGCTTTCAGAATCATAAGAGATGTTCTCTCCAAAAAATATTCTGCCGAAGAAATCAGGGACAGAGTATACGTTACAACAGATAAAGCAAGAGGAGCATTAAAGGGTCTTGCAGACAAGGAAGGATATGAAACCTTTGTTGTTCCTGACGATATAGGCGGTAGATTCTCCGTTCTTACACCTGTTGGTCTTTTACCAATAGCTGTATGCGGCGCAAATATAGATGCTTTGATGGATGGTGCATTGTCCTTCAAGAAAGAGTATGATGCTAACGTTGTAAATGAAGCTACAAAATATGCAGTTATAAGAAATGTTCTTCTCAAAAAAGGAAAAGACGTTGAATTGCTCTGTAGCTATGAACCCGCTCTCAGAATGTTTACTGAATGGTGGAAACAGCTTTACGGGGAAAGCGAAGGAAAAGACGGAAAAGGTATTTTCCCTGCATCTGTAATTTTCTCTACAGATCTTCATTCTTTGGGACAGTATATTCAGGATGGTCAGAGAAAGCTTTTTGAAACTGTTTTGAAGCAGGGAGAAGCAAATCTTGATGTTAAAGTTCCATTTAACGAAGCAGATTTTGACGGACTTAACTATATTGCAGATGAAACACTTCACAATGTAAATGAAAAGGCATACTTGGGAACAATGCTTGCTCACACAGACGGCGGTGCTCCTAACCTTATTATTGAATACACAAAGAGAGATGAAAAAACTCTTGGTGAACTTATTTATTTCTTC
The DNA here is from genome assembly GCA_015064625.1 of Oscillospiraceae bacterium. Lineage (GTDB taxonomy): Bacteria > Bacillota > Clostridia > Oscillospirales > CAG-382 > SIG653. Next base: position 85,184 of record SVRW01000001.1, read on the forward strand.
TGTATAGCATGTGCTGTTTCAGGATATATGCTTGAAGTTAATCCTTTTAACCAGCCAGGCGTTGAAAGCTACAAGAAAAATATGTTTGCTTTACTTGGCAAACCAGGTTATGAAGAAATGAAAGCAGAGCTTCTTGATAAGCTTTCAAAACAGTAAATTTGATTATTATTTTTATGATATAACAAGAATAAACAAATTATAAGGAGACAAAATTATGATTGAACTTATTATTGGATTGAAAGGTTCCGGAAAAACAAAAACTCTTATTGACAAGGTTAATGCAGCGTCTAACGTTTCCAAAGGTAATGTTGTTTGCGTTGAATTTGGCAAAAAACTCACTTTTAACGTTAACAGCAACGTAAGACTTATTGACGTTCTTGATTATAATGTTAAAAACGGAGAATCACTTTACGGATTTATTTGCGGAATTTTTTCATCCAATTATGATATTACTGAAATTTATATTGACAGCGCTCTCAAAATGTGTGAAGATAAAGTAGCTGATTTTGAAGAATTTATATCAAAGCTTGCTAAATGCGCAGAAAAATACGATATCAAATGCTTCATTACATCTTCTATTGCTAACGAAGATCTTCCTGAAACTCTTAAAAAGTATGTTGTTTGTGCAGAAACCTTATAATTATGAAAAACGCTAAGTTGGTTTTTCATCGTTGCGGTTTGTTTTTTATGCTACTGTCGTTATTCCTTCTTCTTGTAAGAGATAGTGAAAATACGACTGAGGCTTATACTTATACGTTTCAGCATGCTGCAACAATTTTAGTTTGGGGATTGTTTTTCGGCTTATCTTTTATAATTTTTGATTTTAAAAAAATACCTTCTTTTGTTTCCAGAATTATTCATTTTGTCATAAATGGAGTTGCTATGTGTCTTTGGATAATCGCAATCCAAACAAAAGTAGAATCTAATTTATTTCAAATTATATTCTTTGCAATTTTCCTTTATGTAGTTATATATTGGGTAATTCATTTTATAAACGTTGGGATTTGTAAGCTTGGAAAAATTATTTCCCAGGAAAAGTAATTCAAAAATTTGTGTCACTCGATATATCGGGTGACACTTTTGTATAAGGCGGAGTTTTATGAAATATAATAAAATAATAAAAGGAATTTTTATAAACAGACCAAATAGATTTATAGCAAACGTTCAAATTGATGATAAGATGGAAGCTGTTCATGTGAAAAACACAGGAAGATGCAAAGAGCTTTTGATAGAGGGATGTACTGTTTATCTTTCTATAAGCGAGAATCCTGCTAGAAAAACGAAATATGACCTTGTTGCTGTTGAAAAAATTAAAGACAAAAACACTATTATGCTTATAAATATCGATTCTCAAGTTGTGAATGACGTTGCTGAAGAGTGGTTAAAAAAAGGAAATATATTTTCGAAAGACGCTTTAATTAAAAGAGAAGTTACGTTCGGAAAATCCAGATTTGATTTTTACATTGAAGATAAAAACAGAAAAGCATTTCTTGAAGTGAAAGGCGTAACTCTTGAAAATGAAGGGGTTGCTTCTTTTCCTGATGCGCCAACTGAAAGAGGGATAAAACATATAAATGAACTATGTATATGTAAATCGCAAGGATACGATGCTTATATACTTTTTGTTATTCAAATGAAAGGTGTCTCCATTTTTAAACCAAACGAAGTTATTCATAAGAGATTTGCTGATGCTCTAAGAAATGCTGAAAAAGGTGGAGTGAAAATAATATGTATAGATTGTATTGTTTCAGAAAATGAGATTATTGCCGATAGTTATTTACCTTTTGCTTTATAATATATCGATTATAATTATTGAAACTGGAATAAATTTTTCATTTTCGGTTATTAAAAGAAAAAACCTTGTCCAAAAAGACAAGGTTTAAACGTTAAATTAAAGGAATTTTACTTATACTTACGCTTTCTTGCTGCTTCAGCTTTCTTCTTACGTTTTACGCTGGGCTTTTCATAATGCTCTCTCTTACGCAATTCAGCCTGAACACCGCTTCTGAGGCAGGATCTCTTGAATCTACGCAATGCGCTTTCAAAGGATTCATTTTCCTTAACTCTGACTTCTGCCATGATATATTTCCCTCCCTCCAAAAGAAAGTACAGCGATAATACTATTGTATTCTAACACAAATAAATTTGTTTGTCAACAATAATTTGTTGAAAAAACTTATTTTGCAATAGCTGCTTTTGCTTTCTCTGCCAAGGATGCGAAAGCTTCTTTGTCACAGATAGCGATTTCAGAAAGCATTTTTCTGTTGAGGTCAATGCCTGCAAGCTTAAGTCCATGCATAAATGTAGAATAGTTCATGCCACAAACTTTAGCCTGTGCAGAGATACGAGTGATCCAAAGTTTTCTGAAATCTCTCTTTTTTGCTTTTCTGCCTGCAAAAGCATAGTTACCACTTTTCCAAACAGCCTGTTTAGCCATCTTAAAATGTTTACTTTTGGAACCCCAATAGCCTTTTGCAAGCTTTAAAATTTTATTTCTTCTTTTTCTTGTCATTAAAGCGCGTTTAATTCTTGCCATTTTTGTTTACCTCCTTAATAAAATAGATTAACCGTAGGGAAGAAGCTTCTTGAGCTGTGCAGCATTACCAGAAGCAACATAACCGGAATTTCTGAGAATTCTCTTACGTTTAGGGGCTTTTAAGCCGAGCTTATGTCTTTTTCCCGAGTGGTTGTACTTGATTTTACCTGTAGCGGTAAACTTGAAACGTTTTGCTGATGCGCTATGAGATTTAATCTTACCCATTTTGATCATTTCCTTTCTTAACTTTTGTTTGTTGATTCGTTTTCTTGGGAGCAAGAATCATAATCATATTTCTGCCATCCAAAAGTGGTGCTTTTTCTACGGAGCATATTTCTCCGCAACCTTCAATAAATCTTTGCAAAAGCTCACTTCCTCTTTCAGGATGGGTGATTTCTCTACCCATGAATTTCAAAACGACTTTAACTTTATTTCCGTCGTTTAAAAATCTGTTTGCATGTTTAAGCTTGGTTTCGAAATCATGATTTTCAATTCTGCATCTGAGTTGAATTTCTTTGAGTTCAACAACCTGTTGCTTCTTTTTGCTTTCTTTTTCGCGCTTTTCTTTTTCAAACTTATACTTGCCGAAGTCCATTACTTTGCAAACTGGGGGAGTTGCCTCTGGGGCAATTTCAACCAAGTCAAGATGTTCGTCGGCGGCAATATCCAATGCAGCAGAAAGAGACATTATTCCGAGCTGCTGACCGTCACTGCCAATAACGCGTACTTGAGAAGCTTTAATCTGATCGTTGATAAGGGAACGCTTACTGATAAATTCCACCTCCAATGTTTTTCCCAAAAAAAATGTGCGGAGAAGAACATCCGCACAATTAAACAACAAACAAAAATCTTTTTGTTCGATGAATTGTATTAGCCACATACACCATATGTATGGGCGAGAACGGAAGTTCTACTTCTTTGTACTGAAAGTATACCATAAAGAAAAGCGTTTGTCAATACATTTTTTGATTTTTTTTATTTAAAAACAATATTTTTTTCGAACAATATTTTTTCGAAAATTAATGTTGTATTTCATAGATTTATATTTTAGGCTTATTGTTTTTGAAAATTGGATATTTGAAAATTCGCTCCATTAAGTTACATATGAGTAAGGCAGGGAAGGAAAGAATTATCCATAGAGCGGTAAACGGAAGACAAATTTGGCCCAAAAGATTAAGAGGTACGGATGAATAATCCCATACGTTCATTTTGAAAATCATGTTGAAAACAACTCCGATTATAAGCTCTATTGATGTTATAATAAGACCCCCAATAATCGCTTTGATAAATATTTTTTTATTCTTAAATATAGAGCAATTATTGCATATAAAATCAATAAACGCAAGAGAAAGTCCCCCTGCGAAAAACATGGAGTAATGAGAATGTCCACGTGCAAATATTTCCAAACAATAATATATACTTCCACCAAGTAAAAAAAGAAATGAGAATTTAATAGTTGATTGTAACTTCTTGTTCATTAGCAACTTCTCCTGAATTTTTTATTCAGGGTTAGTATTGCCTAAAAGCGGTAAAATATACCGTATATGTTTATGGGGCCAGAAGTTAAAAACATGATGTATTTAATATTATTTCGAAAGTGTAGCTATGACAATCTCAGGACGATTAAAAAGTCTTAGTGGCATTGAACTATTCCCTAGTCCTCTACTTATTATTACTTTCGTTTTTCCAAAGGTGTGTACTCCACTTGTGTATTTTGGAAAATACCCTTGCTGTGGAGCAAAAACAGGACCGACTAATGGAAAAATCCATTGTCCACCATGGGCATGTCCTGTAAAAACAACGTCAACTTCAGCCTGTCTGTAAACGTCGAATATTTCAGGTCTATGGGATATAAGCAAAGTAAAACCATTAACCTTTTCTTTAAGGTTTGTCAATTCCAAATGGGTTTTATTTATATATTCATCCAGTACAATGTTACTTCCGCCCCAGAAAGTAGGGTCTTTTAAACCTATTATTGAAATCTTTTCTCCGTTTTTTTCTAAAGTTTTAATATCGCTGTCAAGTACCGTTACTCCCGAATCCAGCAATGCTTCTCTTATATATGGATAATAACCTGATTTACATTCGTGGTTTCCTGGGGTATAGTATATAGGATATTCTTTTGATAGCGAATCAAATATTTTCATTACTTTTTTCAAATCTTTTTCGTAACTATATCCGAAATTATACCAATGGTTGTAACAATAGATAATATCACCTGAAACAACAATAAGATCGGGTTTTTCTTCTCTTATCATAGAAATGATTTTATTCTGATCTTTCCCGAAGCTTTTTCTGTGTATATCTGTTAAATGCAGGACTTTTGTTCCATTAAATGATTCCGGCAAATTATCGAAGGTGAGATTGTATTTTGTTTTCTGCAATCCGTAATTTTGTATATAAACAAAAACAGAGCAAAAACCTAAAAAAATAATTCCTAACGCGATATACAAATAAAACATACGAATTTTTCTCCTTAGAAGTATTTTTCGAAATAAAAAGATGAAAAATATAATTTCCTTATTGATTATTTGAAAATATAATGATATAATGATATAAAATTTGGAGGATGAATTATGTATAAATTTTTAAAACGTTTTTTTGATGTAATTTTTTCTTTTTTACTTTTGGTAATTTTATCTCCCGTATTGCTTATATGCTTTATAGCGGTAAAGCTGGATTCTCCTGGTCCCGTGGTATTCAAGCAGACAAGACTTTGTAAAGATGGTAAAGAATTTACTATGTATAAATTCAGATCCATGCGTGTTAATTCTGAACATACTGGAACTGGTGTTTATTCATACAAGGGCGACAAGAGAGTAACAAAGGTAGGAAATATATTGAGAAAAACAAGCCTTGACGAATTGCCGCAGCTTGTAAATATTTTGAAGGGTGAAATGAGCTTCATTGGACCAAGACCCGTCCTTACATATCATCCATGGCCATTTGAAGAATATACAGAAACTCAAAAAAGAAGATTTAACGTTCGTCCTGGAATCACAGGACTTGCTCAGGTAAATGGAAGAAAAGCAGCTCTTTGGGATGCCAGACTTGAATTTGACGTTGACTATGCAGACAATCTTTCATTTGCTATGGACTTTAAAATCTTTTTCAAAACTATAGTTTCAGTTCTTAAAAGCGAAAGTAACGAAAACGTTGGAGAGACTGTTGGATCAAAAAAATAAAATAATCGGAGATACTTGAAAATGTCTTTGAAACTGATGTATATTACAAACAGAACTGACGTAATGAAAATCGCTGAAAAATATGGTGTAGACAGAATTTTCATTGATATGGAAACTCTCGGTAAAGAAGCACGTCAGCCTAACATGGATACAGTAAAATCCTTTCATACTTTGGAAGATATAAAAAACGCAAGAAAAGTATTAACAAAGACGGAAATCCTTGTGAGAGTAAATTCCATTTGGGAAGGTTCCGAGAATGAAATAAATCAAGTAATATCCGCAGGTGCGGATATTATAATGCTTCCGTATTTCAAAAACGCTGATGAGGTTGAAAAATTCATAAGATACGTCGACGGAAGAGTTAAAACCTGTCTTTTATTTGAAACTGACAGTTCTGTTGACAATGTTGATGAAATTATATCCCTCTCAGGTATCGATGAAATACATATAGGCATAAATGATATGCATTTATGCTATAAAAAGACCTTCATGTTCGAGCTTCTTTGTGACGGTACGGTCGAATATTTGTGTAAAAAATTCGAAGCAAAGCAAATACCATACGGTTTTGGAGGTATCGCACGTCTTGGGCTTGGGGACGTACCTGCTGAAATGATAATTGCTGAACATTACAGACTTGGTTCATCTATGGCGATAGTTTCAAGACAATTCTGCAGGATTGAAAACGATACCAAGATATCTGATGTTGAAGGTATCTTTGAAAGTGGCATAAGGGAAATCCGAGAATACGAAAAATCCCTTTTAGAAAAAGATGATGCATTTTTTGAGGAAAACAGAATAAAATTATCCTCAGCAGTCAATAAAGTTGTTGAGAGAAAATCATCTGTCCTTGTGTAGTCAGTGAATATATTTTAATACATAATCCCTTATAAATCAAGAGGAAAGCGGAAAATATATATAATTTTATGTATACTAATGAAAAATTCAAAACTTATGAATATGACGTAGTTGTGATCGGTGGAGGACCCGCTGGCTTGATGTCAGCTATCACTTCTGCTAAAGCAGGAAGAAATACCGTACTTATAGAAAAAAATGGGTTTTGCGGGAAAAAACTTAATATTACAGGAAAAGGCAGATGTAATGTCACAAATAATTGTGATAATCAAGCCTTTTTATCAAACGTAACAAAGAATAACAAGTTTTTATACAAATCCATTTCATCCCTCTCAACGTTTGATCTTATGGATTTTTTTGAATCCGCAGGCGTGCCTCTTAAAACAGAACGTGGTAACAGAGTTTTTCCCGTTTCTGATAAAGCTCGTGATATAACGGATGCTTTAGTCAATGAAGCTAAAAAGAATAAGGTTTCTTTTCTTTATAAACGAGTAGAAAAAATCAAAAAAATTTCAGGTGATGAAGGTAAAGATTTTTTCGAAACCGAAGTTTTTGACGGTCATATGTCAAAAATAAAAGTTCTATCTGAATCCGTTATTATCTGTACAGGCGGTTTATCGTATCCAAAAACAGGTTCTACTGGAGACGGATATGTTTTTGCGAAGGCTTTCGGGCACAGTGTAATAACTCCCGTTCCATCATTAGTTCCTTTAGAATCTCCTGATGTAATGTGCAAAAAAGCAATGGGGCTTTCTTTGAAAAATGTTGGAGTTAAGTTTGTTACACAAAGCGGAAAATGTCTCTATTCTTCTGAAGGAGAGATGCTCTTTACTCATTTTGGGGTTTCAGGTCCTTTAATTCTTTCCGCTTCAGCACACTTGAATGATCTGAAAGAAAAAGTAACTCTATATATTGATTTAAAACCCGCGCTTGATGAAATAACTCTTGACAAAAGATTGCTTAAGATATTTTCCGAATCACAGAATAAAGATTTTCTCAATTCTCTTGACAGTTTATTGCCACAAAAGATAATAGAACCTGTAATTCATTATTCAGGTATCCCCGAGAGAAAGAAAGTTAATCTGATAACAAAGGAAGAAAGAAAAAAACTTCTTACCGTTATAAAAAATTATCCTGTAAACATTTCATCATTCAGACCTATAGATGAAGCTATAGTAACTTCGGGTGGCATAAATGTAAAAGAAATAAATCCCTCAACGATGGAATCAAAAATAACAAAGGGATTGTATTTTGCGGGCGAAGTCATAGATGTGGATTGTTACACAGGCGGGTTTAATTTGCAGGTTGCGTTCAGTACAGGATTTGTTGCAGGAAATAACGCATGAAGCTATTTTAAGATAGTATTTATTGCATAAATCAGTTCTTCACATTCGCGAAAAGTGTTTTTCTTTCCTATACTTATTCTCACAGCACCGAAATCACCTGTTTTGAATTTTAGATGGGCAAGTGGCGAGCAATGAAATCCGCTCCTGACACAAAAACCTCTGTTTTTCAGAATTTCAGAAAATTCGTCAGAAGATATACCTTCTGCATTGAATAAAATAACAGGGACGTATTTGTTTGAGTTTTTCTCGGAGTATCCGTATATTTTAATTTTACTTATTTTCTTAAGGCTGTTTACTGTGAATATGTATTTTTGAAAATCATATCCTTTGTCGAAAACACATTCCTTTATCGCAATATCCAAGCCAGCAAAATCATGAACACCGCAAGTTCCTGCTTCTAATCTTTCTGGAAGATGTTTGGGCATTGTCTCTTCTATTGACATCATTCCAGCTCCACCTTCGATTATGGTTTTGAAATTCAGATTGGATTTGGGATTTACAATTAAAGCCCCTGTTCCCATTGGACCGTAAAAACCTTTGTGACCCGGGATACAAACAACGTCAATATCGCTATCTGACAAGTTTATAGGTAAATATCCTGCTGTTTGAGATGCATCAAGGATGAACAATGTGCCGTTTTTACGGCATATTTTTGCCATTTCTTCAACGGGTAATATTCTTCCGCAAACGTTTGATGCATGTGTAACAACAGCTATTGAAGTATTTGTCGTCAAGCTTTTTCTGAATTCAGATAATGTTTTTTCGTCATCCTCAACATCTGTGCAAAATATTATTGTTTTACCTGTCGCTTTGGCAGGTCTTAATACTGAATTGTGTTCCAAGTCTGATATTATGATATTGGAATTATCTTTATATAGCCCTTTTATTGCCATATTCAATGCGTATGTTGAGCTTGGACAAAGTATAACATTTTCGGGATTTGTTGAAAAAAATTTTGCAATTGTATCTCTTGCTGAATATAATACTTCTGAGGCATAAACCGAATATTCATGCCCGCTTCTTCCTGGATTTCCACATTTTAATAAAGCATTAGTTATTTCATTTATAACTTTCTTGCTTTTCGGAAACCCTGTTGCTGCATTATCAAAATATTTAAGATTTTTTTCTCTTTTTAGTGACGTCATTGTGATTCACCCGAAAATCCTATTATTCTGATTCCTGATTCCAAAAGAATAGCTTCTGCTTTGGTTCTTTCTCTGTATTCTACTTTCAAACCATATCCGCAACCGCGTAATTCTTTTATGTTACCTGATTTTACGAGCGACGCTTTGATTCCGTTTTCTTCAAGGAGTTTCTTTCCTTTTAATGCATATGTAACGGAAGATAATATAAATATATAATTCATGATAAATTTCCTCCAGTGATAGCTATATAAAAGCTTACATGAACATTATATTCAGATTATTCTTCCAATGACAAATTACGACAGAGAAGATTTTATTTTTAAGAAAGATAATATTTCAGAATTTGCTGTTCGAGTTTATTTCTGAATTTCGAATTTATTGGATGGGCAATATCTATATATTTTCCTTCGTTGTCTTTTCTGTTGGGCATGACGATTAACTTTTTATCTTTGTTTTCTACAAGTTTTACATCGTGCAAAACAAGCTCATCGTCGAATGTAACGGAGAATATTGCTTTCAATGGACCTTCAGTGAATTGTTTTCTTATAACGATTTGAGTTATATTCATTTTTGAATCCTTTCTTTTTTTCTACGAACATATTTTTGACAGTTTTAAAGTTATTATTCCATAAGTATTAAGTAACACTTGATTATTTTATTGTTTGAGGTACCATCAGTTATGAAATTTCAAAAATATAAAAATAAAAAAATATATTTTCTAGGTATTGGCGGCATAAGTATGTACGCTTTGGCTTTATTGATGGAGAGCAAGGTTGCATACGTTTTCGGATATGATAAGGTTAAAAGTGAGACCACGGAAGTCCTATCTGATAAAGGCATACCCGTTTATTATGAGCCGTCTATAAACAATTCGTTCGGTGCTGATATTTGCGTATGTACAGCAGCGATAGGGGAGTCGGATGAGGAATTCCAGAACGTTTTGAAAAACAATATTCCTATAATCTATCGCGGAGAATTTTTGGGAGAAATAATTGATTGCTTTGATAATTCCATTGGTATTTCAGGAACTCACGGAAAATCAACGACAAGCGGAATTTTGTCTGAAATATATTTGGCAGACAAAGAGAAAAATCCAACTATTTTGATGGGAGCAATTTTACCTTCAATAGATTCTGCGTATTATCTCGGAAATGCAAAAGATCTTATTTTTGAAGCTTGCGAATATAAGGATTCTTTTTTGAGCTTCCGTCCAAAAACTTCCGTAATTTTAAACGTGAGATTAGATCATACCGATTATTTCAGCGACTTAGACAGAATGAAAGAGTCTTTTGTAAAATATGCTTCATCTTCTGAACAAGTTGTTGTAAATATGGATTCTCCAGATGCTTTAGAATGTGCCAAAAAGAGCGGTAAACGTGTTATTACATACTCAATAAATAGTGATAAAGCTGATTGTTACCCGTCTGACATTTCTATCAAAAGAGAGAAAACTACGTTTGTATTGAATTACAAAGAAAAAGCTATTGCAGAATGTGAAATTTTTATACCGGGTGAACATAATTTCTCAAACGCCCTTGCGGCTGCTACAGCTGCTTTAGCTTGTGGTATTTCGATAGATTCTGTTGTGCAAGGGTTGAGAAATTTCAGAGGTATAAAGAGGAGATTTGAATTTTTAGGAAAAGTCAACGGTGCACATATATATGATGATTATGCACATCATCCAGACGAAGTTTTGTCTACACTAAAAGCCGCGGAAACTCTCGGATTCAAGAAAATTGTTTGTGTATTCCAACCGCACACTTATACAAGACTTTCGGACTTTTTTGATGATTTTTCTAAAATATTTGGAGAAAGATGCGAGAATGATAATTTTGAATGTATCTTCTTGCCAACTTATGCTGCTCGTGAGAAAAACACTTTGGGATATGATACTGAAAAGTTATCAAATAACGTGAAAAACAGTATCTTTATAAATTCTTTGGATAATGCTGCAGAGTATATAATGAAAAACGCAAATGATAATGAAATGTATATCCTTATGGGTGCAGGTGACGTTAATCAGATTTCTAAAAAATTATTATTTGATGTTGAAAAATAAGGGAGCATAACTTGATTTATGGGCGATTCTCGATATATTACTGCTGACGAGATTCTTTGTACTGCCTTGGATGTTGGTGAACACATTTTAAGGCATGGGGGAGAGGTCTATCGTGTTGAAGACACTATAAACAGAATATGTATCTCCTACGGTGCGAAGCATGTTGAGGTTTTTTGTATAACTTCTGTTATAATTTCAGCTATACGCATGCCAGATGGTGAATATTCCTCCCAAATAAGACGAGTATACGATTCTGATAATAACCTATATAAGCTTGAAATGCTTAATGAGGTTTCAAGAAAATTATGTAAAAATACACCGCCTCGTGAAGAAGCGGTGAGATTGATTGAAAGCGCAAAGAATGCATCTCCATATTCGGATTATATTGGATATTTAGGAGCATGTATTGCTGTAGCAGCATTTATTATGTTTTTTGGTGGAAGCTATCGTGATGCAATTGCTGGTGCAATAATTGAATCACTTCTTTTGATTATTGCTAAATTTATTCCAAAACATCTGAACAAAATTGCTATAACAACTGTTCAATCCTTTGCCGCAGGTGTATTGTCAATTATTTCTGTTGGTGTAGGATTGGCTCAGAATACAGATAAAGTTATGATTGGAACAATAATGATCTTGATTCCAGGAATTGCTTTTGGAAACTCTATAAGGGATATTTTTAATGGGGATTTGATTTCAGGTGCATTACGTTTATTCCATTCACTGATTGTTGCAATAGCCATTGCATTTGGATTTATGGTTGCATTGCTTTGGTTCGGGGGAAAATAAAATGGAATATTATGTTACGACTTTGGTTGCTGCCGCATTTGGAACACTTGGCTTCGGAATGCAGTTTAAAATAAAACCGTCTGCTCTTGCTGTGTGCACTGCGGGCGGTATGTTAAGTTGGAGTATTGTGCTCATTTCTGATTATTTAGACTGTGGTATATTTACTTCCAATTTACTTGCATCTATATTCGCAATTATTTTTTCATCATGTGTTGCGATTAAATTAAAGCTACCGTCAACAGTGTTGCTTACTCCATGTATTGTTCCTTTAGTTCCCGGAGGAAGCTTATATTATACAATGGAAAGTCTTATTTGGAAGGATTACGATAAGTTTTATGAATATGGAACTTCTGCATTGCTTACTGCCGTTGGTATTGCTGGAGGAATAGTCATCGGTTCAATTTTGTTTTCAGCTGCTCGCAAACCTTTTCCAAGGGTGACAAATTTTAACCGAATTATTTCAAAAGTTCAGAATGAAAATATGAAAAATAAATCCAAATCGAAAATACATTATATGAATTTGAATAAAGAACCATATGATATGATTGAAAGCGGTCGTAAAAAAGTTGAATTAAGACTTTACGATGAAAAAAGGCAACAAATAAAAATAAATGATATTATCGAATTCAAATGCATAGATTCTGAAGATAAAAAGATTGTAGTTTTAGTTTCCGATATAAAAATATATCCGACTTTCAAAGAACTTTATGAAAATTTTTCCATGGAAGATATTGGATATTCGGATGACGAGATAGATAACGCAAAACCTGAAGATATGGAAGAATATTATCCAATAGAGAAACAAAAAGAGTATTCTGTTGTCGCAATAAGCTTTGAAAAGCTTTGATCACCTTTTTATATATTAACGCTCCCCTTTATTATACAAAATTTGCATTTTGTATAATAGGCAATAGCGAAAAAAGCCGTCACCTATTTAACGGCTTAAATTCAATACTTTTATTGAGAGTCCTCTGCGGGCTCTCTTTTCTTTTCCTCTCTACTATACAAAATAATACCGATTGTATAATCTCTGAGTGCCTTATATTCTTATAAAAAATAACAAATATTTTTTTTGAATGAAGATGTCTGAAAATAAAATGGACGGTAGTAACAAGTACTATCGTCCGATGATTTCCCTTTATTCTTGCCTATTTATTGAGCTTTAATTTTAATATTCTAATAATTTATTATTTAATACAACTGTTTTTTTATAGCTTCTATTGTTTCGTCACTTACGATATGTTCTATTTTGCAAGCATCTTTATCTGCTGTTTCTTCTGAAACACCAATTTTCATTAAAAATTCATGTAATATCTGATGACGCTCGTATATTTTTTTTGCTTTGCTTTCTCCGCTTTCAGTTAAGGTTATATGACCGTTTTTATCAACGGTAATTAAATCTTTATTTTTCAGGAGTCCCAACGCTCTGCTTATACTTGGCTTTGAATATCCACTCATATTTACAATATCTATTGCTCTGACGTTTTCCATACTTTGCTGAAGAAGCAATATATATTCAAGATACATTTCGCCTGATTCCTGTATTTTCAACTTGTTCACTCCCTATAAATTTTTTAGAATAATTTTAAATATCTGTTTTATTTAATTATACAATGAACGAACAGTTTTGTCAATAGCAAAAGAGAGTCAAACATACAACGCTGAAAAAATCAAAAACGTTATTGTTTTACTCTCTTTTGTGTAGCATAACTTATAAAATAGGATTCAAAAGTTTTTCAATGCCGTGTATAACAATATTTTCATAAAGTGAAAGTCTTTCATCGGGTTTAAATGGCTCTTCGAACGGAAGCATTAGTTCGTTCCCGAAAAAAATTGCACGATTTAATGAAAACATACTTCTGTTGTTATCAGTAGATGATAAACCGAAAGTGCTTTTAAGGCTCATTCCACAGCTTATTACGTTGCTGCAATTTATTTTGCCTCTGCATGGACTTGAATGCGGACACAAAACAAAATCTGCTTTTATATATTTGTCTTCAAGGACGCAACCGCTTTCGTCTATGGCTATGATATTGTATGTTTCATTCGTTGGTTTGCAGCTTATTTGTGCGTTTAATTTCTCAGAAGCAATTTTTATAAAGTCTCTACGAAAATCCAGGAATAGTATCTTATTATCAGATTTATTCACTTCTAAATCCCTTCTGAACAGAGTTTATTGAAAAATTATTTAGAATTTTCTGTTTCTTTTTTATCTTCAATTGATAATAATAAATCCAATGAAATTGACTTGAAACCCTTCGCGGAACATTTACTTATAAAAGATGCTATGGAATATGGTGTTTCTGATGAAATTTTCTCAACTAAAACTATATCACCTTCAGAAACAGCGTTTTCAGATGTTGAAAAATTAAATGATGAGGAAATATGTTTTTGACCAAAAGCACTAATCAGCTCTGGTATTTTACCCGATTTATCGGATATTATTCTGATATATTCAGGATACTCCCCTGTTTTAGAATAATATTCATCATTTTGAGATGCAAGATAATAAATTACTTTGTTTCTTGTAGAAAAGCTTTCATGATAATCTATTATCATTCCAAAATAATGACCGTCATTTTTTATCTGCTTCATCAGATCTTCATTATCATTTATCCATTCTACTGATACAAAAAAAGTTCCTTTAACGTTCATTCCATTCAATATTTGTGATAATAGTCTGACGTCTTTTTTGTTTTCTTTTCCGTTTAAATTTAACGTCATTGAATAAACCGATTCAGATGTTTCTACGTTTTTTAACGGATAAAATACTTGGGTTTCTAAATGGGTTTCATCATTTAAACGTGCAAAAACGGCGCAAAATATCAATATAATCAAAGACAAATTTAAAATAATTATTCTGTTTTTCACAATTTTTCTTATAAAATACCCTTTTTGAATACGCATTATAACACCTCCATAGGTTATCATAATATTTATATTCAAAAAGGGTATTTTTATTATTTAAAAAATTACTGTTCAAGCAATATTTTTGAACCGTCACTTGTGATTTTTATGCTTCCGTTAACGGTCAGATAGGTGTTTATTCCCTTGGAGGAAAGCTTGGATAAAACATCGTTAGATGCGGGATTTTTTGTTGAACAGGTAATTGCCGCATATGTTGGAGAAACAGCATTGATTAAATTTTCTGTTTCAGGATCCAACGCTCCGTTATCGGGCATCATAAGAAAGTCATGCTTGATATTTTCTTTTGCTATAATTTCTTTTATTCTGTCAGATTTAGCATCACCTACAAATAGGAATTTATTTTCTCCATGTGTTACGCTTATCGCGGAACTATAATTATCATCATCGGAATAATAACTTTTTTCGCAGGGAGTTATTTCAAATTTAACGTCATCTGCTTCAAATGATATAAGTTTGTCAATCTTGACAGATGATATATTTTTGTCGGAAAGTGCTGTTGAATAATCAATATATTCAGTATTATTCTTAACGTAATTTGGCTCGTATACCGTACCTATTTCTAAGCCGTTTATAATTGCGGCAGCTCCACCAATTGATTTTTTATCAAGGTGAGTCAAAATAAGATAATCAATTTTAGAGAGTGTTTTTTCAGTAAAATAATCAAGTATCTCTTGAGAATTATCAACATCACCGCAATCAATTAAAATAGTTTTTGAGCTTGTTCTGAACAGATAAGCATCGGATTTGCCCATTTTGAATATTCTGATCTTTAATTCGCCCGAATCGGCATATTTACCATTATCCGTTTCGGATACATCTTTTTCCTGCGATGTTGGAGCTTTGGAGATCGTATCATTGGATGAAGTGGAATAATTTGAATTTGTAGATGACGAAGTAGATTCATCACAAGAGCAAAAAAGAAGTAAAGTAATCGTCAACAATAAAAATATAGTTATAAATCTAAGTTTCATATTTAAGTCCTTTCGAAGTCCGATGTATAAATTTCAAATTGTATTTTATGCTTCGCCAGAAATAATAAGCCTTCCCATATATACGCCCATGGATGAAGCCATCATCAAGCCACGTGTCCAGCCGCTCGAATCACCTAAACAATATAAATTCTTTATATTTGTTTTTAATTTGTCATCCATGTCAATTCTGTTGGAATAGAATTTTATTTCGGGGGCATATAGTAATGTTTCGGGACTTGCAAAGCCAGGAACAACGTTATCAAGAGCTTCGATGAATTTTAAAATGTTTACTAACGTACGGTATGGAATGGCCGCACTTATATCCCCTGCAACTGCATCAGGAAGCGAAGGTCTTACGTTAGAACGATCCAATTCTCTTTGCCAGGTTCTCTTACCATCAAGAATATCTCCGTAACGCTGAACAAGGATTTTTCCGTTACCTAACATATTACATAAAGCACCAACCATACTTGCATACTTAATCGGTTCGTTAAAAGGAACAGAAAAATTGTGACTGCAAAGAATAGAAAGATTCGTATTGTTGGATTTCAATTCCTTATATGAATGACCGTTAACTACAGCCAAATTGTTATCGTAATTTTCCTGGCTTACAAATCCACCTGGGTTCTGGCAGAAAGTTCTAACTTTGTTTCTGAAAGGATTAGGATATCCTATAAGCTTTGATTCATATAAAAGCTCGTTAACTTCATCCATAACCTCGTTTCGAACTTCAACTCTCACTCCGATATCAACAGTTCCAGCAGAATGTCCGACTCCATGTGATCTGCACATCCCTTCAAGCCAGTCCGCCCCTTTTCTTCCAGTCGCGATTATAACTTTTTCGCCAAATACTTCTATTTCATCACTTCCGTTTATTGAGTATTTCGCACCAATACAAGTTTCGTTTTCAATTATAACATCACGACAATCAGCGTTAAATATAAGTTCAACTCCATTATCAACAAGAAAATCTTGAATTCGTTTATATATCTCGTGTGCTTTTTCCGTTCCCATATGTCTTATAGGACAATCAACTAATTTTAAGCCTGATTTAATCGCACGTTTTCTTATTTCTTTTGTTTTTTCAGGAGCAGAGATACCCTCAATTTTCGTATCAGCACCAAATTCAAGATATATACTATCTGTGTAATTGATAAGTGATTGAGCTTTTTCTTGACCTATGAGCATAGGAAGGTCACCGCCTACCTCATAACTCAACGAAAGCTTTCCATCGGAGAACGCTCCTGCACCCGAAAAACCAGTCGTAATGTTGCATTGCTTACAATTTACACATACACGAGTATCTTTTTTGGGGCAAAATCTTTTTTCTACAGGTAAACCTTTTTCTAGAATACATATTCTTCCTTTGAAATCATTTCTGATAAGTTCCAATGCTGTAAATATTCCAGAAGGTCCTGCGCCTATTATCAAAACGTCATATTTCATATCTCAACCTCCAAATTGTATTTTAAACATTGAAGTTTAAAATACTCTGAAATTTTAATCAAGAATATACTTAATTATAATGCCTTTTTCGTATATAACTTTTATCCACAATTTTTTATCGAAAAAGTAGTAGTCAGCCTGCCCAGAAAGATATCCACCTGAAAACTTTCCTTTGGCTATATCACCGTTAGCGTAAGTGAGTTCCCCTGCCCCGTTTTGCAGTCCATCACTAATTTCTCCAACATAAACTGAACCGTCTGGATATGTAATTTTTCCTTTTTCGTCATTCATCAATCCGTTTTCAAAGTTTCCTTCATACTTTCTTCCGTTACTCCATGTATACACTCCGTATCCACTACAAAAACCCTGAATCCAGCTGCCAGAATAAACATCTCCGTTTGAATACGTAAGAACACCATATCCATCCCGTTTATCATCGATGAAGCTTCCTTCGTATTTGTCACCGTTTAACCAGTAGAAAGTTCCTTCTCCATGTTTTAAACCGTTCAGCATCGTACCAATAAAAAGGTTTCCATCAGAATATTCGTAATTACAAAAACCACCTGGGTTTCCGTCCGTAAATATTCCATTGATTATATCACCATTAGCGCAATATAACGTTCCTTCTCCGTTCGGTTGATTATTGTCAAATAATCCTTCAAAGTAACTTCCATCGGAATATTCAATTTTACCGTGTCCTTTATATTCACCATTTACGAAGACCCCGACGTACCTGAGCGTATTTTCGATGAAATGTTCTCCTGTGCCATTCGGGATATCATCAACGAGATAACCAATATACGTACCTCCACGCCAGAAAATTGTTCCATATACTTTCTCATCAGTAGAAGCATTCGTTTCTTCCGAAATTTGAATGGATATTGCTTCTTCTTCGTTATCATCGGGTTTTATTCCAAAGGAATCATCCTGGAAAAATATTGCAGTAAATACAACCGCGGAGAAAATAATTGCAATAATAGTCGGAATGAATATGTATAAGTTTTTACTTTTCGAGCCTTTTTTAATACCTGCGGCTTCAAATACAGCAGTTATATATTCCCTATCTTTATCGTTAACCATTTTAATTTTGCTAACGTTTTTATTTAATCTGTCCGAATTGAAAGGGAGACATACTATTCTGAATATCCAGAAGAATGGAAGGAATACAGGGAATTTTTCAAGAACTCCATATCTTCTTTTCATATAGGATAAAGACGGAAATATACGAGAAATAACGTGTGAAAGCTTTGATTTATCGCCGATTGCATTTATCGCGGCAATATCATTAGAACCATGGGTTTTTCCACGAAGGAAGTAGCTTTCAAGCAGTTTCATATCTTCGCTTTTTTCTTTTCCGAGAAAAATGCAATTAACGAGATTTCTGACGTTTTTTTCAAATTCAACCGCATTAAACGTTGCGAGTTCTGATTTAATATATGGAAAATCAAGAGAAGAAATTGTTTTCTTGAATATATACCATATGTCGAAAAGCGGTCTTATACCAATGCCAGAATCACAAAAGTGTTTGAATAAATGAGCAATGGTGAAAACGTATAAATCGTTATCTGAAAGTAAATACGTATGTTTTCTTCCGCGTACAATATTGGATTTATTCCATATATTTGAATACAAGGAGGATTTCTCAAGGTTATATCCCCAAAGTTCATGGTGAATTTCTATTATAACACCATTGCAATTTCTATAAATGTCTTGATAGCTGTTTGCTTCCGAAAAAGTTATGCCTATATCCGTTAGAACTTCTTTAGCTTGCTTTCTACATTCTCTTCGAATAAGAAAGTCAATATCACTCATTACTCTGAGTTCAGGAGAGGGATAATATCCTTGGATGACAGCACCTTTGAGAATTATAAAATCAATTCCTGCATTTTCAAATGCAGATGATATTTTTGAAAGAGCGTCGTTGCGTGCAGCACACGTAAAGAGTGATTTTTGATAGTAATCATTCAATTTTAAAAGAAGTTTTTTATCTACGATAATATTGTTTGAATCCTGCTCAAATTTTTCCAGTGCTTTATAAAGTATACTTCCCAGCCCTTGTTCCATTGCAAGAGAGCAAATATATTTCCAATCAACACCATATGTGTCTTCGGCGAACGTTTTGCCACAGACATATGAACTCAAGATTTTTATCAATATTTCGTTTTCTCTTGAAAATGATTTTGTATCCTTGTTTTGCATAAAATTCCTTTAAAATAAGATTAAGCTTTAATTCATTGTTATAAACAAATTCGCATCCAACATAGAAGAAACAAATTCATTTATATCTTTTTTTGCCTGTTCTGCTGAAACATCGTAGTTTTCCAAAACCTTAAAGTGTGCATTTTCTATGGTCGAACCTTTTGAAAAAACATCCCAAAGGAAAGGACCAATTCCTGTAAGCTTCATCATACCATTAAACTTTGGGCAATTTTCTGAGATTGGAATAATTACAGTAAGTCCTGAAACGTTTTGCGCTGAATAATCGGGATTTGTTTTATAAATCATATAAATATCTCCTAAAAAACAGAACGTAGTTTAACTGATTCCAAAATAGTAACACCTGTTTTTTTGATGAAATCTTTTGCTTTAGAAATAACGTTTTCGTTGTATACGTTTTCAGGTTTATGAGCATCAGCACCAAGGATTACTTTGTTCCCCATTTCCGCAACAAGTCTAAAGAAAATCTCCTTCGGATAAGCTCTGTTATCCATTAGCCCTAACAAATTGATTTCAAGCGGAATGTCCATTTCCTTTGCGCAGATACAGAGCTTTTTCATTTCCCTTAAATAAACGTCTGTATTTCCTGTAAAGTTAATGAGATCAGGATGAGCCATATATGTGAATTTGCCGGTTTTCAATGCTTCTATAGATTGTTCTACATATTTTTTCAACACGGATTCGTCATCTGTTGGTATATATGAATATTTTCCATCGTATTCATTATTTATGAAATGTTGTCCCAATATAAGATAATCGGGATTATAAGGTTTAATAAAATCGAGAAAATCACTAAAATGAGCAGGATAATATTCTGCTTCCAGCCCTATAAATATATCAATTTTACCTGCAAATTCTTCTTTTAAGCTACGAAGCGTGTTAAAATAATCAGAAGTATCTCCCTTTGTCATTCTGAAGTGCGAATAATATCCGTCTGGGAAACAGTATGGAGCATGATCTGAAAAACCTAATGTTTTTACTCCATGTGAAACAGCATGTTCTATATATTCTTTTTCGGTTCCTGTTGCGTGATTACAACGATGCGTATGGGTGTGAAGATTAAAAACCATTTTGCCTCCAAATACTTTTACCTATAACGAGTATAACACATGTTTAACAAAATGTCTATAATGAAAAGTTAACATTTAGTTATTTATTTTTCCTTTTGTGAAAATATTATCCTTAAAAGAAAATAAATCTATTGACATTCAAAGTCGATTTTGATATAATTTTGTATGTATATTAGTTTATGTTCAATAAAGGAGAAGTAACAATGGATTCAATAGCATATCAACAATTCAGTACCATAGTTCCTTTTTTGTTTATTCTTTTTTTGGGCTTTTTATGTGGTAAATCGAAGCTGATTGAGTCGGGTGCTTCAAAGACCGTGTGCGTAGTTACGATGAACCTTTTGACCCCGTTTATGATCATAGATTACTTGCAGATTGACAAAACAAGTCAAAACAGTTCTGATCTTATTTGGGCGATATTGGCTTCAGCTGTTATTTTTGCATTATATTATATTGTTGCTTTTCTATTTTATCTTAGGAAAAAGAACGAAATATCCAATATATATGCATGCTCTCTTTGCTCTTCAGCTGTTTCAATTCTTTCCTTCCCTCTCTTATCAAATATAATTGGAATTAACGCTTCTGTTTATTCCGCAGTTTTTATATTGGTGAATCAGTTGCTTTTTAATATTCTTACAGGAAAAGTTTTATATAAAAACAGAAATCTTATTAAATGTATTATCAATTTTCCGTTCATTATAGGGATATTAGCTGTAGCTTTATACTTCTTGAACGTAGATCTCATTCTCCCTATAGCAAACACGGTGTCATGCGTTTCTGATATGGTTCCTGCATTATCTGCATTATTGATAGGGATGTATTTTTCATCCTTCCCTGTTTCTGGATTGAAATTTCAGTTCAATATACTTGTTGTATCCGCATTTAAACTTTTATTGTTCCCAATACTGACCTTTGGAATTTGTTTGATATTCCATTTTTCTCTTGAAACAACGTTAATGTACGTGATTTTATCAGGACTCCCATGCGGAATAAACCTTCCATGTATAACATCTTGCGCACAAAACAAAAACACATCATATGCAGCTAATATAACAGCTTGTACATTTGTTTTTTCAGTTGCTACTATTCCGATGATGTGTTACATAGCCCGTGAAATATATTCAATGCTTAATTATTGAATTAAGATGGAAAGTCAAAAATCTCGCTTCATGATATTCATGGAACGAGATTTTTTTGTTATGCACCAACGCCTTTTAAAAATTCGCCAAAAACTTCATCCTGAATTGCTTTAAGTAATTCAGGGGCTTTTCCTCCCACTTTCTCTCCGTTGAGAACATCTGCGGAAAGGCAAAATTTAGAAGAACTTGAAATAATAATTTCATCAGCATTTTTTAATTCATAAAGAGTAAAAGGAGTTTCATCCACGGGAATGCAAAGCTTTTTGCAAGCTTTAATAATATGCGCTCTTGCTATACCTGGTAAAATATAGCAGTCTGTTGGAGCAGTTTTAAGCTTGCCGTCTTTAAGAATGTGAACATTGCTATGAGAACATTCTGTAACTCTGTCTCCTCTATGGAAAATACATTCTTCTGCACCTGCCTCTTCAGCCTTTTGAGAAGCAATAACAGTTGGAAGAAGGTCAATTGTTTTAATGTTGCACATTAAAAACCGTTTGTCTTCAGCAGTAATTACTTTAATCTTTTTATATATATCCCTTACGGGTGCAGGAGTTATTGTTATGTAAAGATTGGGAGATACGTTCTGCGGATAAATATGATTTCTTTTTGCTGTTCCTCTTGATATCTGCCAATATGCAAAACATTCGTCAGAATCAACCTGTTTCAAAAGTGAATGTAAAAGGTCATAAAGCTCTTTTTTAGTAAAATTTGGTACTATATCAATAAGTCCTGCATTATTGAAAAAGCGATCTATATGCTCGTCAGCCAGATAAACAACTCCATTTTTACAGCAAGTTGCATCGTATACACCATCTCCGAAGTAAATCGCCCTGTCGTTCATAGGTATAAGCATTTCTTCGATAAGCCCTATTTTGCCATTATAATATCCAATATTACGCATTTTTATGCTCCTTAAATCAAGGGATATCCGTCGTTGAAACAGAATCCGTATTTAATAGCTCTGTAAATTCTATGATTTTTCCAGTTTCGCAATCCAAAAGAAACTTATAAACTCCTTTAGAATCGACATAAGAAACATCGTATATCAATCTTCCTTCGTCGCTAATTTCTGCAACGCATTTATATTCAGATACATCGCTTTCGTAGGAATTTGAATTACGAAAAACTATTTCTTTGACTTCATGTTCGTTTAAATAACGGCTGGCCATAATATTTTTTGAAATCAAAATAACTGCCAAAGTAAAAATGACAAGTATAACCAAAGAATAAATTATCTTTTTTTGATTTTTCATTTATTTAACCTTTATCTGTGCTTCCAAATCCGCCGCTTCTTCTCTCTGTTGCAGAATCGTTTTCAGTTATACCGAATTGAAGGAAAATTCCCTGGGAAAAAGCTTTACCTTGCGAAATAAAAATATCGGATTCGGAGTTATTTGTCAGCTTTATCATAATATGCCCCTCATTGTCCGAAAAGTAGTAGTCAGCATCTATTACACCTACCGTATTTTTCAGAGAAAGACCATATTTAAATCCTAAACCACTTCGTGGAAATATACAAAGAACCCAACCTGAATCAATCTTTGCACGAATCCCAGTAGGAACAATCAAATCAGAATGAGCTTTGATTTCAATATCCGAAGATGCAAAGAAATCATATCCTGCAGAGCCAGCTGTAGCTCGTTTGGGAAGAACTATATTATTATAATTCTTCCCACCGTCATTTAAAAATCTGTTTTCTGTTACTTTTTCAAAAATTGCAATTCGTTCCATTAAAGATTCTCAACCAAATTTTTAGTATCTCTTGCAATAACGAGTTCTTCGTTTGTAGGAATAACAAATACTTTAACTTTTGAATCTTCAGCGGAGATATCCCATGGAGCTGAAAGCGAGGAAACGTTTCTGTTCTTTTCAGAATCAAGCTTTACACCAAGGTATTCCATATCATTTATTACGGCTTCTCTTACGTCAGCATCGTTTTCACCGATACCTGCTGTAAATACGATACAATCAAGTCCGTTCATAATTGCTGTATAAGAACCAATATATTTTTTAATTCCGTAAATAAGAATATCAAAAGCAAGTGCGGCATTTTCGTTTCCGTCATTCATTGCATTTTTAACATCTCTCAAGTCGGTTGAAACGCCCGAAACGCCCAAAAGACCGCATTTTTTGTTCATCCAGTTTCCAATATCATCTACAGAGATATTTTCCTTTTGCATTATAAAAGGAACTACGGCAGGGTCAACTGCACCGCATCTTGAACCCATGATTATACCGTCAAGAGGTGTAAATCCCATGGAAGTATCTGCAACTTTTCCACCTTTAACAGCACTGATGGAAGAACCGTTTCCTAAATGACATGTGATAATTTTGGTGTCTTCTTCGGGCTTGTTTAGATATTTAGCAGCTTCAGCGGAAACGTATCTATGAGAAGTTCCGTGAGCACCGTATCTGCGAATATTATGTTTATCGCAAACTTCTTTTACCATTGGAACGGTGTAGGCTTTTTCAGGCATAGTCGCATGGAATGAAGTGTCGAATACAAGCACCTGAGGACAATCAGGTAAAATAGCTGTGCATCCACCAATACCCTGAAGATGTGGAATTGTATGGAGTGGTGCAAGATCTACACAACGTTTTAAAATTTCAATAGCTTCATCATTAACGAGAGTTGGTTTTGTGAGCCAAGGACCGCCTTGAACGACTCTGTGACCGATAGCATCGATTTGATTCATGCTTTCAAGAACTCCATATTCCTTATCAATAATTGCATCAATCATAGCACGAGTCGCCTCAACGTGTGATGGCATAGAAATATCGGCTGTGAGGACTTTGCCGTTTACAAGGTTTTTATGAGTGAGTTTACCGTCTATAGCAATTCGTTCACAAAGGCCTTTTGCCATAACCTGTTCCTTATCCATGTCAAAAAGTTGATACTTCAATGATGAGCTTCCAGCGTTGACTACTAAGATATTCATATAAGCTTACGCATCCTTAATAATGAGGACGCATCCTTTCATAATTTTTTGAAAAATGGTTGACATTTTATATCTTTGACATTATACTACATTTAAATGAAAAAAGCAATACTATTTTGAAAAGAGAATTTGATGAAAAAAAATACTGCTATTATATGTGAATACAACCCTTTTCACAATGGTCATTTATATCAATTGCAAAAAGTGAAAGAACAATCTGAGATAGTCATTTGCATCATGAGCGGTAATACAGTTCAAAGAGGCGGTTTTTCTTGTGCAGATAAATATGAAAGAGCAAAAATCGCTGTTAATTTCGGAGCAGATCTTGTTGTAGAACATCCATTTCCCTACTGTATGTCTTCTGCAGCGGATTTTGCATCTTCAGGTGTTTTTATTGCTAATGCTCTGAAAGCTGATACACTTGCCTTCGGGTATGAAAAAAAGCACAATATGCTGTTGAAAATATCAGATTTATTATCAGAAGACGGGGTTTTTGATTCTATAAACAATATATACAAAAAAAGTGATAATAAAAATTTATCCTATCCAAAAGCAAGAGTAATTTATCTTTCGGAAATAATTGGAGAAGAAAATGCTTCTCTGTTAAAAACTCCTAATAATATATTGTCTGTTGAATATCTTATAAATCTAAAAAAATATAATGATATGAAACCGCTATTTATTAAAAGAAATAATGAATATATTTCTGCAGGTTCTATAAGAGATATTATTTTTGACGATTCAAGTGACGATAAAACCAAAGATATTTCATCCTTTGTACCTGCATCTCCTGAAAAATTTTTTCCTTTTTCTGATTACAATGAAGCTGTGCTTACGTACTTGAATTTGTGCGGTCAATCCTCTGGAATTTACGATTGCGACAGCTCACTTTACAACAGAATTATAGCAAATGCAAAAAAAGCCAAAAGCGTAGAACATCTGGTTTCATTGTGTACAACGTCAGCATACACCTCATCGAAAGTTCGTAGAGCTGTGTTTTCCATTGTATTTAATACGAAGACAGAAGATGTAAAAAAAATGCCTTCGTATACTGTTTTACTTGGTGCAAACGAAAAAGGGATCAAATATATATCTGAAAACAAAAAACGCTTTGAAATTCCCATTTTTACTCGTTCTACAGATGAAAAAAAGCACTCTACAGATACCTCTCTACTTGCCAAAGCAGAGAAAATTTATTCTTTACTTTCTAAAGAAGAATATACACCATATAAAAAACCTTATATAAAATATAGAACGCGAGACGAATGATTGATGAAATGCATAATTATCTCCTTAAACAGTGTTATAGACAAGCATTATTATACGGAAGAATTTAATATCAATGCGGAAAATTTTGTGTCCCGACAAACTGTTTTCGCCGCAGGTAAAGGCGTTAACGTAGCTAAAGCACTGAATGAATTTTCAGTCCCTTACAAGCTTGTTTGCCTTCTTGGAAAGGAAAATTCTTCATATTTTGATTCTCTTTTAAAAGACATCGGATTGTCAGCAGATATTGTTTTATCTGCTGGGAAAACACGTGAAAATATTTCTATTCATGCAAAAAATATCTCCGAAACACGAATATGTACAAATGAATTTTATGCAACAAATGAGGATTGTATAAATACTTTATCAAGAGCTTATGAACACACGGATTGTGAAGATATTGTTGTTCTTTCAGGACGTTTCCCAGAAAAAATTTCAAAAAGTGAAATTGTTGGTTTTTTAAAAAAATTCAAAGAAAAAAAAGTGAAATTGATTCTGGATTCTGTTTCATTTAATTCTGATGATTTTGAAATTTTGAAGCCTTTTCTTGTTAAACCGAATGAATTTGAAATCAAAGCTTTTGGAGAAACAGAAAAATCAGGTATAGAAAAACTTTTATCGTGTGGAGTTGAATACGTTGCTTTAAGCAAAGGGAGTAAAGGGATAGAGCTTTACTCAAGGGGAGAGAGAGCTAAATGTACACCTCCTGATATTATTCCATTGTCTACTGTTGGTGCAGGTGACAGCTCTGTAGCTGGTTTTGTATATGCATTTTTAAACCAAATGAACCCATTCGAAGCATTGCGTTATGCAGTTTCTTTCGGGACGGCTTCCTGCCTTTCAGAAGGAGGTATATCCCCACAAAAAAATGATATTGAGTTTTGTTTAAAATGTTCATCTGTTGAAATGTTGTGATTTAATAAATAACAACTCTTTATCCTACAAAATAATCATAAAATATGATGACAAAAAAACGATTAAATATTGACAAATAGCCAAAAAAATGATAAAATATGATAGTTAAAATGTAAAAATATAGTTTGCTTTGAAATATAATTTAAAAGGTGCATACATGGGAAAGATTTTATTTGTAGCTTCATATAAGGGCGGCGTAGGAAAAACAACTGTCAGCGCAGGAATTTCCGCTTCGCTTGCAGCTCTTGGGAAAAGAGTTCTTGTGATAGACGGCGATTTTCATATGAGATGCATGGATCTCGTTCTTAATTCAGAGAGCGATTTTATCTTTGATGCTCTTGATGTTTTGCTTGGAAGATGTACCGCTGATGAGGCTATAATCAAAAATTGCGGAGTTAATAATCTTGATTTTTTACCCGCTCCTTTGATATACGGTGACGATCAACCAGCCCTTGATAACGCGGATGAATTGATGGCAGAGCTTAAGGATAATTACGATTTTATAATTGTTGATTCTGGCGCAGATACGCCTGGAATATATGATGCATTTGCTGAATTTGCAGATGAAGGAATTATTGTTACTTTTCAACAAGCAACGGCTATCAGAGCAGCAGAAGTTACTGCGGGTAAACTCAGTGCTTTGGGACTTGAGTCTATAAGACTTGTTGTAAATAGCTATCGCAACAAAGGGGTCAGAAAAAAAATTTTACCCGATGTTTTTGAAAGTGTGACAAGAGCAGGCATTCCCCTGCTTGGCGTTATACCATATGATCCGCGTATTATTGAATTTCAAGAGAAAGGAATATTGCCTTTTACGCAGAAAAAATTCTTCATCAATTCATTTGAAGCTGCCTTTGGCAATATTGCAATGCGTGTTCTTGGAGATAAAATTCCTTTGTTTAAAAACGTTGGTAATTTTACTCTTAGAAGAAAATACGTATCACCGAAAGTCAATGAGATATTTGAAGAAAAAATTTATGATTTGCAAAATCAGGATTTTGAATCACAAGATTCTTCTTCAGGTTCAGAAAATTGATAAATGTTTTATGAAAACTATTTACTTAATATAAATTTTTGATTGATATACAGGAGAAATAGATTATGAAAATTGCGATTATAGCAAGCGAAGGAAAGAAAGAACTTGTAGCTGAAATATGCGTTGCTTATTGCGGTATTCTCAATTCACATGAACTTTGTTCCACAAGTACAATCGGAAAATTCCTTAGTAACGCAACAGGATTGAATTTTGACACCGTTTCCTTTGATGAACATGGTGGTTTATCTCAGATTCAATCAAGAATAACATATAATGAGATAGATTTGCTTTTGTATTTCAGAGATCCCTGTTCAGACGATGATTACGACACATCAAAAATAGATTTGCTCAGAGTGTGTGATGAAAATATGGTTCCCGCAGCAACAAACGTTGCAAGTGCAGAAGCTCTCCTTCTTGCACTTCAAAGAGGTGACTTGGATTGGCGTGAAAACTTTCAGAATATTCGATTTGACTGATTCAAACTTAATTAAACTTTAATTTATATACTTGTTTATAATTACGTATAGTAAAGAAAGGATTTCCCTTTGGGGATTGGTTTTATTTTATGAAAGATATTAAGAGAACGGGATATTGTGCTGAATTTTCAGAAAAGAATATAGGCGATACTGTTTGCGTTAAAGGATGGGTTCAGACAAAAAGAGATTTGGGTAATCTTATGTTTATTGACCTTCGAGACAGAAGTGGCATAATTCAGCTTGCTTTTGACGATAAGACCGATAAAACAGTTTTTGAAACTGCAGCTTCTTCCAAGAGTGAATACGTTATTTCTGCAGTAGGTACAATCAGAGAACGTTCAAGCAAGAACCTTGAGATTCCTACTGGAAGTATTGAAGTTTTCGTAACTAAAATTGAAATCCTTGCTAAATCCGAAACACCTCCTTTTGAAATATCCAAAAATTGCAAAGCCAACGAGAACATCAGATTGAAGCATAGATATCTTGATTTAAGAAGACCTGATTTGATGAATAATATTTTATTCAGACATAAGGTTGCAAAACTTACAAGAGACTATTTCGATGAAAACGGTTTTATTGAAATTGAAACTCCCATTCTTGTTAAATCAACTCCAGAAGGGGCACGTGACTACCTTGTTCCCAGCAGAGTACACAAGGGTTCTTTCTATGCCCTGCCCCAATCGCCTCAGCTTTACAAACAACTTTCTATGGTCGCAGGCTTCGATAGATACATGCAGATTGCAAGATGTTTCAGAGATGAAGATTTGAGAGCTGACCGCCAGCCCGAATTTACACAGATCGATTTTGAAATGTCATTTGTAGATATTGATGACGTTCTTGCTATTGGCGAAGGTTACGTTGCAAAACTTTTTGGAGAAATGCTTGGTGTTGAAAACGTATCTCCTATTCCTCGATTTACTTATAAAGAAGTTATGGAACGTTTCGGTTCTGACAAACCCGATATGCGTTTTGGAATGGAAATCAAAGATATTTCTGACGTTGTATCTGATACCGATTTTATTGTATTCAAGAGCGCTATTGAAGGCGGTGGCTCTGTAAGAGGAATCAATGCTGAAGGTTGTGCAGACAAGCTAACAAGAAAAGAAATAGACAAGCTTGCTGAATATGCGAAAAGCATCGGTTCAAAGGGACTCGCGTGGATTAGAATCACTCAGCAAGGACTCAGCTCTTCATTCGGAAAGTTTGTTTCCGAAGAAAAAATGCGGGAAATTCTTAATGCTTTTTCAGCAAAAGAAGGTGACGTAGTTCTCATTCTTGCGGACACGAATACAAATGACGTTCTTAGCCGTCTTGGACTTTTGAGAGTAGAAGCTTCAAACCGTGCAGGCGTTAAGAAAGAGGGATATAAATTCCTTTGGGTTCTTGAGTTTCCCTTTTTTGAATATGACCCTGAAAGCGGAGAATACGTTGCAATGCATCATCCTTTCACTGCCCCTCTCGATGAATGTCTCCCCTATCTTGAATCAGACAAATCCAAGGTAAGAGCCAAGGCATACGATTTGGTTTTAAACGGAATCGAGCTTTCAAGCGGTTCTATAAGAATTACTGATCCTGAACTTCAAAACCGAATATTTAAGCTTTTAGGTCTTTCTGACGAAGAAGCTTATGAAAAATTTGGATATCTTTTGGATGCATTCAGATTTGGTCCTCCTCCCCATGGCGGAATGGCTTTAGGACTTGACAGACTTGTAATGCAAATGCTTGGAGCAGAAAGCCTCAGAGACGTTATAGCTTACCCGAAAATTCAAAACGCAAGCGAAGTTATGACATCCTGCCCAAGCAATGTTCCCGAAAACGTACTTGTTGATCTTGGAATTGAAGTTAAAGCTTCTGAAAATGGTGAAAACGAATGATAGAATTTTGTAATGTTGTTAAAAATTTTGGCGACAAAAAAGCTCTTAAAGGAATCTCTTTCACGGTTAATGATGGAGAAATAATGGGCTTTCTTGGCCCTAACGGCGCAGGTAAAACTACCGCTTTGAACATTCTCACAGGTTACCTTTCAGCCACTTCGGGTACTGCCAAAATAAATGGTATAGACGTTTTGGAAAAACCGAAAATTGTTAAATCACAAATCGGCTTTCTTCCTGAGCAACCTCCTTTGTATTTTGATATGACGGTTAAAGAATATCTCAGCTTTGTTTATGATCTGAAAAAGCCCTCTTTGCCGAAAAAAGCTCATATAGAGGAGGTATGTCACGTTGTTAAAATTCATGACGTTTTTGGCAGAATGATAAAAAATCTTTCCAAGGGATACAAACAAAGAGTCGGCATTGCACAAGCTTTAATCGGAAATCCCGAAGTTTTGATTTTTGATGAACCCACCGTTGGTCTTGACCCAAAGCAGATAATTGAAATAAGAAATCTTATTAAATCCTTGGGAAATAACCATACCGTTATTTTAAGCTCTCATATTTTGCCGGAAGTTCAGCAGATATGCGATCGAATAGTAGTTATCAACGAAGGGGCAATTGTTGCTAATGAGAAAACTGAAGATCTTATTATGGCTGTTTCAGGACCATATAAACAAATTGCAAAAATATGCGGTCCCGAAGCTGATGTTATTAAAACAATAAGAAATATATACGGTGTTAAAAACATTGAAGTTCTTGGTAAAAGAGATACTGATTCAATTAGCTATTATATTGAATCTGAAGAAAGGGTTGATATAAGAAAACTTCTTTTTTCTTCACTTGCCAAAGCAGGCTATCCCCTTATAGGACTCGAGGGCGTTGAAGCAAGCCTTGAGGATATCTTTATAAGTCTTACAAACAGAGCTTCGGGAGAAGACAAACCTTCCAAATTAAAGAAAGGAGTGTAAATTATGTTTTCAGTTTATAAAAAAGAATTAAAATCATATTTTATCACTCCAGTCGGATATATCTTTACAGGTGTTTTTCTCGCTGTTTCTGGAATACTTTTCAGCTTATGTACCCTTTATCAAGTAGAAAGCAGTAGCGTTTCTTTATATTTCTCACTTTTGTTCCTAGTTTTGGCTATATTGCTTCCACTTTTGACAATGAAGCTTTTGTCTGATGAAAGACGAACAAAAACAGAGCAGTTACTACTCACCTCACCTATTTCCTTGTTTGGAATGATTTGTGGTAAATATTTTGCAGCTCTTACCTTATATGGCGTTACACTACTCGTGAATAGTGTTAACTTTTCTTTGCTTTATGTATATGGAGAACCAAACCTTTCGATTATCATTGCTGATATTATTGCGATTTTCTTTGTAGGAGCGGCATTTCTTGCCGTAGGAATTTTCATATCAGCAATTACAGAAAGTCAGCTTATAGCTGCCGTTATGACTATACTTGCAACCTTCGGCATGATATTGATGTCGTATATTGCATCGGCTGTATCTACAGAATGGCTTCGTGTTATTATTAAATGGTTTGCTGTATATAATCGATTTACAGCATTTTCAAACGGTATGTTTGATATTGCCGCAATTATTTATTTTATCAGCTTCACCGTCATTTTCCTGTTCCTTACTGCGAGACTTTACGAGCGACGCAGATGGTCATGATAAAAGTCTTGTGTATCGAATGAAAGGAGTATTGACATATGAATAGTAGAAAGATTCAATACGGCTCAATTTCCATTGTTTTTACCGCGGTTGTTATTGTGCTGATTTTGGCATTGAATTTATTTGTTACCTCAATTGAGGATAAACTTGCAACTAAAATTGACCTTTCAAGCAAAGGACTTATTGCAATATCCAACGCAACGCATACCGCACTTAGTACATTAGGTGAAAAATTTGAAACTACAATTTATTTTCTTACTGCAAAGGATTTGCTGGAATCTGCATCAGAAGAAAAGATTTATTTAGTTCATGAACTTGCACAGGAATATGCCCGTCAATATCCTGATTGCATAAAAATAGAATACAAAGATCTGAATAAAGATATGGCTTTCCTTGAAAAATTCAAGACACAAGCTCAGTCTACTCTCACTGCTGATAAAGTTATTATCGAAGGAAAATATCATACAAAAATATATTCTTTTGCAGCGTTCTACGTAACTGATGAAGACACAAAAAAACATTTTGCATTTCAGGGTGAACTTAAATTCACATCTGCAATTCTTCAAACTTCAATGAATGAACAGCCTGTCGCCCTTTTTACAACGGGCCATGGTGAAACTGTAAAAGGAATTCTTGAGGGTGATAATCAGAGAGTTATATATGATTATCCTGTTGAAGATATAAACGACGAAACTTTGTATGCAGAACTTATTGACGCAGTTCCAATATTTCAGATGCTTGATAACTCTGGTTTTAAAATTCAGGCTATCGATCTTTCTTCAGCAGATATTCCCGAAAACACTGATCTGGTTGTTATAAGCAATCCTAAAAGTGATTTCCAAGGATTTACAAACAATATAGCACCTGATACAAAAACAGAGATCAATAAGATCGACGATTTTGTAAACAGCTTCAGAACACTTGCTGTTTTTGTTGGAGAAAGCACCCCCGGAAGCATGCCTAACCTTACAGAGTTGCTTTGGGAAGAATACGGTCTTGGATTTGATGCCAATCATAAAATACAAGACTCTAAAAATTGTGTTCTTACAGGTAGCACAAACGGATATGACGGATACAGCGTTATCGGTGAATATGCTAAAGGACAGAATTCCCTTGAATATGCTATTCTTGCTAACGTAAGCGCGACTTCAATTAAAACCATTTTTAGAGACCCTGTAAAAATCAAAGTTGATTCAACTCTCAAAGGAGCTGCTGTTTCAATTTTCACCTCTGAAGATGCAAAGGTGTACGCAAACAATGAACTTGTTGAAACAGGCTCAATTCCTCTTTTGGGTGTATTCTGTAACTATGAATTCGGGAAGAATAATGCAATAGAATATAAACGCGTTTTTCTTGTTGGTTCTGATGAATTTTTATCTCCAGAATACACAAGCGGAGAATATGGTAATCCGTACATTTTCTACGCAATGGCTCGTACTGCTACGAATAATGAGATTATTCCCGATGAAATAACCTACGTTAAATTGGATAATGAAGCTTTGGATGCTGAGGTTTTAACAAGTGACGTCGCTCAAAAATGGGCTCTCAGAGTTTCTCTTTATATTCCTGCTTTGATACTTATTATTGGAGGAATTGTTTGGCTCAGGAGGCGCCATTTATAATGAGTTTAAGTAAAAGAATAAAATCCATTATTATTATTTCACTTATTTCTGTTGCCGTAATATGTGGATATTATCTTGTTAATTATTTTTTACATGGAACTTCAAATGATTCGTACTATAAATTCACCGATGATGAGCTTGCCCAATTAAAAGATATTGACAAGATTGAAATATATATGCTTCAACCCGAATATATGTTTTACGCTGAAACTGAAGATTCTGAATCAGAAGAAAAAAAAGGTTTTTCATTTCCTTCTGCATCAAAAGTTGGAGAAAAATTAGGTGAAACAATTAGAGAATCAATTGCTCTGAAAGGGATTGCTCCAGACACGGGCAAAAGAGCTGATGAATACGAAACTGTTATAAACGGACATTTACAGGCGTTGGATTCTGAGGTTTCTAATATAAAATATTTTCACGATGAAAAGGGAGAATATTCGAAGAAATACAAAAATGATGATGAAAACCGTTTTGTTGTTTTCAAAAAAGATGAAACTATAATAAAGGCGAATTATGATGATTTTTTTGTAACGCTCAAAGACGGAACAAAATACGCTTTTGACAGATACAAGATTATAAATATAATAAACTCTTTATCTGGAAAAAGCGAATCTGATAAAAAATCGCTTGTTGCACTAAAAGGTTTTGATACCGACGGTGATACAGTAAGTCTTACAGGATATCCTTTTGTATACCCTGCCATTACATCAAGATATGAAGTTGAATATATTAGAGTTAAGAACAAAAATGGCACCTTCGCTGTTATTCAAGATATTGAATCTGGAAATTTTTATTTTGAAGATGCATTAACAATGGCATATGATCCAGAAAAGTTTTCCAAAATGCTTATGTCTGGTATATATATGCTTTCAAAGGGCAAAGTAGAAAATCCTGTTTCATTATCTGAGTATGGACTCGACAGCGATGAAAATGCAACAGCTATTGTAGAAATATTAAAGAAAGATGAAACTTTCCATAAAGTTATAATTGGAAACAAAACCCTTGACGGAAAAGGATATTATGCGAAATATTTTGAAAAAGATTTCGTTTATATAATTAGCAACGAAATTGAAAACGGTCTTCTTCTTTCTGCTATGGATTTCTTGCAAACCAGTTTAGTTCATACTGTATCTACAGTCGAAGGAATATATTCTGTTGACGATATTCATGTTAAGTTTCTTGGTGAAAACAAAGAGCTTCACGTTGAATTGATGGATGACGATGATGACGATGGATCTCAAATTTTCAGTATATGGAAAATTTTGTCTCCTGAGGAGTTAATTCCAATAGGAAGACCTTTTGGTAATCCCAATTCCTCTGCGTTTACTGAATTTATTCAGAGTGCAGCGACATTGGCAACAGAACAGGTTGTTGAATATAAAATGACCGAAATTCCAGTGAGCGGAAATGTGATTGCTGGTATTTCTGAAGAAGCATTGGAAAAGTTTAAAAAAGAAACTATCTTAAGCTTTTCCGATGAGACTTTAAGTAAATACGATTTAAGTACACCTCGCCTTGAAGTGTCTTATTCCTATCCGTATAAAGATAGCAAGTCCAATGAATATACAATAGTTTCCCGTGTGTTTATTAGTGAAGAACAGGAAGATGAAAAATATTATGCATATTCCTATTTATACACATATGACAGCAATGGAAAACTTACTGAAATTCTTTGCACAGGCTGTATAACAACTTTAACTCTTGCAAACGTTAATTGGCTTGATTGGGACGTTATGGATTTCAACAATCAGTTTCTTTATAAAAACTTCTTTTATAATCTTGATTGGATTGAAGTTGAATATAATGGAGAAATATACAGATTCAATGTCGACGGAAATCCTGAAGAAGAAGACATCAATTCTGTAACTCTCGTTCATAACGGTACTTCAAAAGACATTGATACTATGTCATTCAAATATATGTATAGTTCTATTCTTGAAATTTACATGGTGGATAATTATGATATTGCAGATGAAAATCCTAATATGATGTGCAGAATAACTATTCATGCAACTGGTGGCTCAACTGAGATGAAATTCTACCGTGTAACAAATACTAAGGCTTTCTATACGTTGAATGGTGAAGGTAAATACTACGTTAAGGCAGCATCAATTTTCAATTTCCTCGAAAAATATCAAATGATTTTAGACGGAAAGATTATAACGAGAGATGACTGATAAACGTTTTAAAATAAAAAAAATAATTTTTCTAATACTTTCCGCTTCAGTTTTATTTATGTCATCATGCGGTAAAATATCCGAAGAATCTTACTTGTTGATTGAGAATTCAGTTAATAAAACGAATGCGGAAGATATTTATAAAGCGTCTTTTGTTCTTGAGGTGAAAAACGCTGAAACGCAAGACCTTGTTATGTTTGTTCAAGGAAATTATTCTATAGATAAATCAAAATCAAGGTTTGACAGTGTTATAATGACAGGTGAGCTTGTTCAGACAGTTTATAATTCTCCATCTTCATTTAAAATAGCGTTTTATGAAGATACTTACGTCACAAAATCAAAAGATATAAAAATTTTATCTGATATGGAAGAAAATATTCTATTAAGCCAATTTATGTGCGCTCCTGCAATATCTTTCCCAATTGATAAAATTAAATCCATTGATCAAGTTTCAGTTTCAAACGGTATTATGTATACTGTTGAGGTAGATGATGTAAAATCATATCTTGATCCGCTTTTAGGCGACGATTTATATTCATTTTCAGGAATGAAAAAAGCACAAAAAGAACTTACAGAATATTCTGACGTTTTATGTAAATACATTGTATCAGAAAATGGAATGCTTTTAAGTAGAGATATGTCATATAACGTTACTGCATATGATGTTGTCCCATATTTTCCTGCACATCAGGCCACAGCAGAAGATTATAAATATAATTTTTCTGTTTCACTGAAATTCAATTATAAAGCTTTTGGAAACGATATTTCTATTGATATTTCAGAATTTTTGCCTGACGAAGATTCTTCATTGGAATCATAAAATAATGTAATACAAAGACCTCTTATTTCATATACTTAAATAAAAGTATTGAAAAGAGAGGTCTTTTATTATGGGAAGAAAACAATCTAATGCTTTGAATATCCAAAGAAATCAATTTAATAAAAACAAAAATGAAAGTTTGCTATTATCTATAATCATAGGTATAATTGCTTGTTTTGCAACAATGCTTATAATTTCCTACGTATTATCTATGCTGTCTTTGAAATTCAGAAATCCTATAAACATGACAGATATTTTATCTGTTGCATGCGTTATTTTTGGTGGTATATCAAGTGGATTCGGATCAGCTTTAAAATACAAAAAAAATCCTTTACTTGCTTCTACGTTATGTACTTCTTTGATTTCAGTTATTATTATAATTTTTAACTTGACGTCCGATATGACAAGCATATTAAATCTGTTATTCTTTCCTATGCTATTAATTATCTGTGGAATTTCTTGCGGTTTCATATACCGTTCTGCTACAAACACAAAAAGAATAAAAAAATATTTAAAATGAATATCATCTGCGAAATGAAAATATAAAACTCTTTTTTACAATAAATAATTTGAATGCTTTCTCTGCATGAAATGAAAAGCTATCTTGACTAAAGGATATATCAAGATAGCTTTTTTATGTTATTTCATTTTTTCCTGTTTAACTTTTTTATCAATAATATGTCGGGAGGCGAGTTCGTTTCTTATATCTTCAAGGGTAACTCCCGTTTCAGCCATCAACACAAGGACGTGGTAAGCCAAATCGGATATTTCGTATATTTCCTCTTCTTTGCTGTTTTTTGAGCCTATAATAACTTCTGTTGTTTCTTCACCAATTTTTTTGAGAATTTTATCAAGACCTTTTTCAAACAAATAAGTTGTATATGAACCTGAAGGCATGTCGCGTTTTCTTCCACAAATCAATTCATACAATGAATCAATAGAGAATTCATTTTTTTCTGCTTCTACAACTGGACAAGTAAAACAGCTTTCTGTTCCTGTATGACAAGCTGGTCCATCTTTAATTACTTCAATTACAAGGGCATCTTTATCGCAGTCAGCAGTAATTGAAACTACGTGCTGATAATTTCCCGATGTTTCACCTTTCAGCCAAAGTTCATTTCTGCTTCTGCTATAAAAGCAAGTTAATTTCTTATCAAGCGTTATCTGAAGACTTTCTTTATTCATATACGCAAGAGTCAATACCTTTTTGGTATAAAAATCTTGTACTATTGCTGGTATTAAACCCTTTTCATCAAATTTCAATTCATTGATATTCATAATTTTACTCCTTGATTATTTTATTCTGACTGGAATTCCATTTTCTGATAATAAACGTTTTAAATCCATGATTTCAAGCTGTTTAAAATGAAATATAGAGGCGGCAAGTCCTGCATCTACATTTTTTATTGTTTTAAATAGTTTCACAAAATCATCAGCACACCCTGCACCGCCTGAAGCAATAACGGGAATATTGGTAACGTTGCATATGGCATCAAGCATTTCCAAATCGAATCCTTGTTTAATCCCATCCGTATCTATGCTATTGAGTACAAGCTCCCCTGCTCCCCTTTTTTCTCCTTCTATTGCCCAGGATATTGCATCAATTCCCGTGTTTTCACGACCGCCCTTGGAAAACACCGTGAATTTTCCGTCTACACGCTTTACATCCATTGAAAGAACAACGCATTGATTTCCATATTTTTTGGCAGCTTTGTCAATCAAATCAGGGTTTCTGATTGCACCCGAATTAACACTGACTTTATCAGCACCTGCTTTCAAAACACGATCAAAATCATCTAAAGTATTTATACCACCACCAACGGTAAGCGGAATAAAAATTTTTTGAGCAACTTTTTTTAGAATATCGGTAAAAAGCTCCCTTTCTTCAAATGAAGCCGTTATATCATAAAAAACAAGCTCATCTGCCCCTGCTTCATTATAAAATTCAGCAAGAGTCACGGGGTCATTTACATCTTTTATTCCTTCAAAGTTTACCCCTTTTACAACTTTGTTTCCCCTTACGTCAAGACAAGGAATTATTCTTTTTGCAAGCATATTTCTCCTCACTTATTGAGCATTTCAAGAGCTTTCTTTAAATCCAAAGCTCCACTATATAAGGCTTTTCCTAAAATAGCACCATAAATACCAATTTCAGATAATTCTTTTATTTCGTCATAATAAGTAATTCCACCTGACGCTATAACGTTCAAACCTTTTATTTTGGATAAGTATCTGTATGCTTCAAGATTAGTTCCGTTTTCAGTTCCATCTTTTGAAATATCTGTATAGATAACGGTGTCTATATTCATATCTGGAAGAGATTCACAGTATTCATATCCTGAAACTGAACTTGTTTCAGTCCATCCATGAACTGCTGCAAATCCGTTTTTAACGTCTATGCCTGCGGCAATAAGGGACTTATATTTTGCTCCCATTTCCTTTGCAAACGATGGATTATTGATTGCAACTGTTCCTAAAATAACGCGATTTACTCCAATTTCAGAATAAAGCTTTATTCTTTCTTCGTTTCGGATGCCTCCACCGACCTGAACGAATAAATTTGTTTCTTTCAATATTTTTTCAATGGATGCAAAATTGTCTGTATTTCCGCTTTTTGCACCATCAAGGTCAACAACGTGAAGATGCGTTGCGCCTATAGCCTCATAACTTTTTGCAACATCAGCAGGAGTTCCATCATATATGGTCATTTTATCATAATCACCTTTGTATAATCGAACAACTTTTCCACCACTGATATCTATAGCAGGAAAAATTATCATTGTATATACTCCTAAGTCTTATAATTCTGAAAATGCTTTTAAAATACTCAAGCCCGTTTTTCCACTTTTTTCGGGATGAAATTGTGTACCATAGTAGTTGTTACATTCAACCGCACCAGTTATTTCGGTTCCGTAATCGCTTGTGGCGATTATGGATTCTGAACAATCTTTTGCATAAAATGAATGAACGTAATAAACGTAGCTTCCTTCTGTTACATATTTGAAAAGCTTACTCTCTTTTTTGAATGTCAAAGAATTCCATCCCATGTGAGGAATTTTTAAATCTTTGCAAACATCTTCCTTAATTGGATAAATAATTCCTTTTATTATTCCCAATCCATTATGCTCACCATATTCATAGCTTTTGTCAAAAAGCAGTTGCATACCAAGACATATTCCTAAAACAGGCTTTTTTGTAGTTTTCAAAAAAGGAATCAAGCCTGTTTTTTCAAGCATCATATATGCGTCTCCGAAGGCTCCAACACCAGGTAAAATTATTTTATCTGCTTTTTCTAACACTGATATATCATTTGTTACAACAGAATCAATATTAAGATAAGAAAGAGATGCACACAGAGAAAATAAATTACCAACGCCGTAATCAATAACAGCTATCATACAATAGCCCCCTTGGTAGATGGAATCGCACCATTTGAATCAGGGTCTATTGCAAGAGCTTTTTTCAACGTTCTTGCGAGGCTCTTGAAAATTGCTTCTATAATGTGATGAGAGTTGCAACCTTCAAGCAATTTGAGGTGTACGTTGATTTTTGCATTGGATGTAAACGCAAGGAGGAACTCTTTCACATTTTCTGTATCAAAATCTCCTACTTTTTCTGTTGGAATTTTTACGTCATATCCTAAATATGATCTTCCGCCACAATCAACAGCACACAAAACCAATGCTTCATCCATTGGCAGAATTACATCTCCATATCTGTATATTCCTGCAAAATTACCGCAAGCTTCAGCAAAAGCTTTACCTAAACAGATCCCTATATCTTCAACTGTATGATGCATGTCTACGTGTAGATCCCCTTTGCATCCAATTGAGAGATCGAATGAACCATGCTTTGCAAAAAGCTCGAGCATATGGTCGAGAAAACCGATTCCTGTTTCAACTTCGTATTCTCCAGACCCATCAATATCAAGTCTGAGATAAATTTCAGTTTCAGATGTTTTTCTTTCTATAACAGAACGTCTCATTTAAATCTCCTGTATTTTACATTTTATTATTTCTGATGTTTTTTCTTTGAATTTATCCATTTGCTCTTTTGAACCAATGGTAACTCTTATATAATCTGATATAAGTCCTCCAAGATGTCTTACAAGAATACCTTTTTCTTTTAATTGAAGGTATAGATCTTTGCCATCTATTGAAGGGTGTTTCATCAGGATAAAGTTAGCTTTGGAGGGTGTGACAATAAATCCGTTAGCGTGACAAAACTCAATAAGGTTTTCTCTGTTTTCAATAATTTGTTTCGTGCATTCAATAAAGTATTCGCAATCGCTCATTGATGCGGAACCAGCCAAAATAGAAAGTCGGTTTACGTTATATGGATTGAAAGAAAACTTCATTGTGTTGATATCAGCTATCAACTCTTTGTTTCCTATAGCGAATCCTATTCTACCTCCTGCAAGGTTTCTTGATTTTGAAAAGGTTTGAACGACCAAAAGATTGTCGTATTTATCGATTAAGGAAACGGCACTTTCACCGCCAAAATCAATGTATGCTTCATCGATAATAACAATTTTGTTTTCGTTACTTCTGACAATTCTCTCAATTTCATTTAAATCGAGATAAATGCCTGTTTGTGCATTTGGATTTGCAAGAATTATATTTCTTTTGCTTGAATAATATTTTTCAGGATTGATGGAAAGGTCATCTTCCATTTGCACTGTTTCCAGATCAATTCCAAAAAAGTCTGCAAAAACGGGATAAAACCCATAAGTAATTTCAGGACAGATAAATCCTTTTTCACCAAAAGCGTTGAAGGCGAAAGCTAAAATTTCATCGCTTCCGTTTCCAACAGCAACGTTCTCTTTTTTTACGCTATAATATTTGGCAATTTCAGATACTAAAAGATCTGCCGTCGGGTCTGAATATAAATTAAGTTTGTTTATTTCTACTGTATTTAATGATTCCGCTACTCGGGAAGAAGGCGGAAATGGAGATTCATTTGTATTAAGTTTAATAAAATTTCCCGCAAGCTGTTCTCCTGGTGTATATGGAACGAGATTTTTCAAATCTTCCGAGAGGAATCTGCTCATGCTTTTCCACCTCTTGTCAAAACGCTTTCAGCGTGTGCATCCAGACCTTCGACCTTTGCAAACTTGGAAATTTTATCCATAGCATCCAAAGTTGCTTTTTCGGGATAAAAAGAATAAGCTGATTTCTTTACAAAATCGTCAACCGAGAGAGGAGAAGAAAATTTAGCACTACCACCTGTTGGCAACGTGTGATTTGGGCCCGCAAAATAGTCTCCGATAGCTTCAGGTGTGTTATGACCCATGAATATGGAACCAGCATTTGTAATTTTATCTAATATGGAAAAAGGATCATTTACGCAAAGCTCAAGATGTTCTGGTGCAATACTGTTGCTAATTTCTATTGCTTTATCGATATTATCAACAATAATAATTTTTCCGTTTGTATCGATTGATTCTCTTGCTATATCACATCTTGGGAGTTTTTTGATTCGCTCCTCAAGAACGGTTGACGTTTGTTTCGCTAATTCTTCGGAATCGGTTACAAGAACAGCAGTTGCCAATTTATCATGCTCTGCTTGTGAAAGAAGGTCTGCAGCTACATAGTTGGGATTAGCACTTTTATCTGCGATAATAAGTATTTCACTTGGACCTGCTATCATATCAATCGAAACCTTGCCAAACACTGCTTTTTTTGCGAGAGCAACGTATATATTACCAGGACCTACAATTTTGTATACGTTAGGAATCGATTCAGTTCCGTATGCCAATGCAGCGATTGCTTGTGCTCCGCCACATTTAAATATTCTGTCAACTCCGCAGATTTTTGCAGCAGCAAGAATTTCGTTTTTTATTTTTCCATCTTTTCCGCATGGAGTTACCATTATTATCTGAGAAACTCCCGCTATTTTTGCAGGTATTGCATTCATCAATACCGTTGACGGATATGCTGCCGTTCCTCCTGGAACATATATTCCAACCTTTTCAATTGGTGTATATTTCTGACCTAAAATAATACCGTTTTCTTTTTCTATACGGAACCCGTCTTTGAGTTGTTTTTTATGAAATAATTCTATATTGGATTTTGCTTCTCTGAGTATTTGAAGCAATTCTTCGCTTGTATTGTTATATCCGTTTTCAATTTCTTCTTTGGAAACTTCCATAGTATTTAAATCAGGACAATCAAATTTTCTTGAATATTCAAGAACAGCTTTGTCACCATTCTTTATAACGTTTTCTATTATTTCATCTACTGTATTTTCAAGATTACCAAAAGATTGAATTTCTCTGTTCAGTATTTTTTCAAGTTTTATATCATCTTTAAAAATATTTATCATTTTTTATCACCGCCAAGTTCAGTTACGATTTTATCAATCTCATCAGATTTAAAGAAATAACTTGATTTATTTACTATAAGTCTTGCACTTATCGGAACAATTTCTTCTTTAACTGAAAGTCCATTTTCAACCAAGGTTTTTCCTGTTTCAACAATATCAACTAT
This sequence comes from Oscillospiraceae bacterium, assembly GCA_015064625.1. GTDB lineage: Bacteria > Bacillota > Clostridia > Oscillospirales > CAG-382 > SIG653. The sequence goes on from SVRW01000001.1 coordinate 128,159, forward strand.
TACGTCTGAAAGCCCAAGAATTGGTGCAAGCTCTACGGATCCGTTGAGTTTTACAATTTCAATTTCTCTGTTTATTGAATCATAATAGTTTTTTGCTATATTTGTAAACTTTGTTGCTACACGAAGAGGTCTTGACGTGTTATCTCTGAAATCATCTTTTGCAGCAACACACATACGACATTTTCCAAATCCCAAATCAAGCAATTCATAAACATCGGATTCTGATTCAAGTAATATATCCTTCCCAACAACTCCGATATCAGCCGCTCCGTTTTCGACATAAATTGCAACGTCTGAAGGTTTAACTAAAAAATATTTTACTCCATTTTCTTCGTTAATGAATATAAGTTTTCTTGTATCTTCTAATATTTCTTTGCATTCATATCCAATAGAAGCTAAAAGACTGTATACTTTATCACCAAGTCTGCCCTTTGGCAAAGCTACGTTTAACATATTAAAGGGTTTCCTTTCTTTTGAATTTTATATCTGAAGGAACACGACTGTCCATTCTGACACTCTCTCCCGTAGAAATAATCTTTTCTGCTTTTTTTAACACTTCAACGGGGGACGCATTTTCATCATAAACTAAAAGAACGTCAACATCGTATTCGGATGATTCATCGAGATATAAAAGATCATCAAGATATATGGCAAATCCTTCTGCATCAACCTTTGCACCAAATTTTTCAACTAAGCCATCATATCTGCCGCCCGAAAGGATAACTTTCGGTATACCGTCAATAAAACCGTTAAATACTGTTCCGTTGTAATAATCAAGATCATTGATAATAGAAAAGTCCAACTTGATTTTATCTTTATATCCTAATTCATACATAAAATCAAGAGTATTATATAAAACATCAGCAGCTGATTTGGTTTCTTCAATTTGAGGAAATCTTCCAATCAAAAGATCAAAAAACATTTTTTTGCCTTCTTCGGAAATTGAAATTTCATCTAATACAGCTTCAAGTGTATGTTTGCTTTTTTCCTTGATTGAATGTATAATACGGTTTTTAATATCCAAGGATTGTATTTCAAAATGAGAGAATAGCCCGCTGATTATACCAGTATTTGAAATGCAAAGCATATACTTATCTGAAATTTTATTTAACGCTTTTAAAGCGAGAGATAATATTTCACAATCGGTAGTAATGTCAATTTTGCCCATCACTTCAAGTCCGATTTGATTTATTTCTTTGTATTCGTGGGATTTTCTGTCGTAGCGGTAAACACCTTCGTGATAATAAAGTTTTTCAGTGTTCCCTATATATGCCTTTGCGTTCTTAACTATAGAAAGAGTAACGTCCGGTTTTAATGCCAAAAGTTTCCCGCTATGATTAAACGTGATAATTCTATCACTGGAAAGAAAATTTTTATTCTCCATATATAAAGAATATTCTTCAAATTTTCTCATTTTGTAATATCTGTATCCATTCTGATCAAACAGTTCTTTTAAACCATTTATTATTCTGTCCTCTTTACGCATTGTCTTCATCGGCAGTCCCCCTTCTATTGCTTTTCATAAATTTCTTCAGAACAACGCTGTATCCTCCACTTCCGTGCTTAATACACCTGCTGACACGGCTTAACGTTGCTGTTGAAATGTTGTCCACAGTTTCACTTACCTGTTGATACGTTGCACCTTGCAATAGCATCATCGCGCTACTTAATCTCTGATTTAAATATTCAAGCTCTTTATACGTGCATAAATCTTCAAGTAAAAGTTTGATTTCATCTGCAGAGTCTATGGATGAAAGTACATTATAAATCGATTCTTTTTTAAAATCCATTTCATTTCCTCGCTTTCTGATGAATATATTATAGCACAATACTTTAGCGTTGTAAAGTGCTAAAGCGAATTATGTACACTTTTATATATTTATTTACACTTTGTATTTATTTTTCAATATTAAAGCTTTTGTATACGCGGTTTTTTATGTTGACAAAATCATTTTAATAGTTTATAATTAAGTAACAAAAGTGTAAAAATAGGATGTAAAATAATGAGAATTGTTGGAATTGATTATGGAGATGCAAGAACAGGAATTGCTGTTTGTGATGTAAACGAGATAATTGCATCAGCTATAACAACTGTAAAAGCTGGAGGACTTACGGAAATGGCACAAAAATGTGCTGATGAAATAAAAAAGCTCAATGCGGAGCTTATAGTTCTTGGTCTTCCTAAAAACATGAATGGTTCAGAATCATTCAGAGCCGAAAAGACAAAGCTTTTTTCAGAAATGCTTAAGAAAAACGTTGATTTGGAGATTGTTTTTTTTGATGAAAGACTTACAACTGTTTCGGCTTATACTTATCTTAATCAAACAAATTACAATAAGAACAAAAAGAAAAACGTTGTGGATGCTTTATCGGCTCAAATAATTCTTCAGGACTACATTGATATGAAAAAAAATAAAATGTCTGAATTTCGGGAGGATATAAAATGACAAACAATATAACTAAAAGTTATGTGTCTCGCTTAATAATGATGCTTATTGATATTATCTGCATTATTATTTCAGGTTGGGTTGCTATAAAAATTTCCTCCCTTGATATTGCTTCAAATCAAGCATTTATAGGTAAAACTGCAGAATTTATTGAGCTTTACAAATATACCTTCCCTTTTGTTGTTTTAGAAACAATACCTGTTATGTTCATGTTTAAGCTTTACAGCAGAGTTTGGCGTTTTGCCAGTATTGATGAAGCTGTACAGGTAGTAATAGCGGGTGCAATTTCTTCTATTTTATTTGCCGCAACTTCTATTATTCTCGTTGACACTATTCACGTTGTAAATGACGTAAAGCTTCCTGTTTCAACGTTCATTATATACTTCTTTATTGTTTCAAGCTTCTTTCTATTTGTCAGATACGCAAAAAGAATGTTTGGTACATATATATCAAACAAGAAAACTATTATTCACGAAGCTGATGAAAACAAAGCTTCTGTTGAGATTCATCAAGGCAGAAGAATAATGATAGTTGGTGCTGGAAGAGGCGGTAATCTTCTTGCAAGAGAAATCGATTCAAGTGAAAATTTTTCAAACTCAAGAGTTGTTTGCTTCATTGATGATGATCCGTCGAAAATTGGTAATTATATTTCAAAAGCAAAAGTTTACGGTGGTAGAGATAAGATCGAAGAAGCAGCAGAAAAATATAAAATTGATGAAATAATTCTTGCTATGCCTTCTATTACCGTTGAGGAAAAAACAAAAATTCTTGATATATGCAGAAAAACAGGACGTTCATTGAAAATATTGCCTTTGATTTCAAACGCTATAAGAGAAAGGAATGGTCTTTCTTCATCTGTTCGTGAGGTTGCTATCGAGGACCTACTTGAGCGAGCACCTGTCAAGGTTAATATTGATCTTATAGCTGAATATATATGTGGAAAAACTGTATTGGTTACTGGCGGAGGCGGATCAATAGGAAGTGAACTCTGCAGACAAATTGCGGCTCATAATCCTAAAAAGCTTATTATACTTGATATATACGAAAACTCCGCTTATGATATTGAAAACGAGTTGAAAACTTTGTATGGCGGTCATCTCAATCTGGAAGTAATAATCGCTTCTGTAAGAGACGAAGTAAGAATAGAAAATATATTTGCCACGAGAAAAATTGATATTGTTTATCATGCAGCGGCACATAAACACGTTCCTTTGATGGAACACAATCCACACGAGAGTATAAAAAACAATGTTTTTGGAACAAGATGCGTTGCTTTAGCCGCTTCAAAGTACAAGTGCGAGCGTTTCGTTTTAATCTCAACGGATAAAGCTGTTAACCCTACGAATATAATGGGAGCTTCGAAGAGAATGTGCGAAATGATAGTTCAGGGTATGGCAAAAAAATCCGAAACGATATTTGCTTGCGTTCGATTTGGTAACGTTCTTGGAAGTAATGGAAGTGTTATTCCTCTATTCAAAAAACAGATTCGTGACGGAGGACCTGTTAAAGTAACTCATCCCGAAATCACAAGATTCTTTATGACTATTCCAGAAGCTGTATGTCTTGTTATGATGGCAGGTGCATACGCACAGGGCGGCGAAATCTTTATTCTTGATATGGGTAAGCCAGTTAAAATTCTTGATCTTGCTGAAAATTTAATTAAACTTTCAGGATATACACCATACAAAGATATAAATATCATTTTTACAGGTCTCAGAGAAGGTGAAAAGCTTTATGAGGAAATTCTCATGAATGAAGAACAGCTCAAGAGCACTAAAAATGAGCTTATATACATCGGAAGACCTATTGAATATGATGCAGATAAATTTGAGGATGACCTTAAATATCTTAGAGAAAATATGTTTAACGATGATTTTGATATTAAAACCGCAGTATCTAAAATCGTTACAACGTATCATCCTTATTTAGAAAATTCCAAAAAGTACAACGAAGTTATTTCCTGATAAATCCAACCAATTCATCGCATAATATTTCTATTGCAAAAAATCATCACAATGAAAATGGATGCTCAACACCTTTTGGTAGAGAGCATCCATTTTTTGTTTAAGACAGTTGAATAAATCAAGCAAAGGAAAGCATATTATCAAGGTCTCTGATAATATCTTCACAGTTTTCAATACCAACAGAGAATCTGAGAAGAGTGTCTGTAAGGCCAATTTCGTTTCTTATTTCTTCAGGAATGGACCAATGGGTTTGAGTAAGTGGATAAGTAATAAGTGAGTTTACGCCCCCTAAGCTTTCCGCAAACATAATTATCTTTCCAGAGGTCAGAACTTCGTTGACATTTTTGTTACTCTTCAATGTAAAGGAAATCATTCCGCCAAATCCTGACGCTTGTTTTTTAGATACTTCGTAGGATTTATGTTCAGGCAATCCAACGTAGAACACCTTATCAACTTTGGGATGATTCTTTAAAAAATCGGCACATTTTAATGCATTTTCCTGATGACGTTCCATACGAAGAGCAAGGGTTTTTATCCCACGGGTGACAAGCCAGCTATCCATTGGAGAAAGGGCAGCACCCTGTGTTTTTGTTATATATTCGAAATGTTCTTCCAAGTCTGAAGAATTTACAACTACAAATCCACAAATAGTATCGTGATGTCCCGCTAAAAACTTAGTTCCACTATGAACAACGATATCAGCTCCAAGCTCAATAGGACGCTGGAAATAAGGAGAAAGGAACGTATTATCAATAACAAGCAGAGCTTTATGTGCTTTAGCTATTTCAGAAAGCTTTGAAATATCCGCAACAGTCATCATCGGATTGGTAGGTGTTTCGGCAAAAATCATTTTTGTTTCGGGCAACATTGCAGCTTCAACCGCGTCATTGTCATCAATAGGAACGAATGTATGCTTCACACCGTATTTAATAAAAAATTCAGCAATCTGACGGTACGTTCCACCATAAATATCGTTAGATAAAACTACGTGATCCCCTGATTTAAGCATAGAGAAGCAAGCAAGAACAGCAGCAAGGCCGCTTGTAAACGGAAAACCCGCAACACCGTTTTCAAGCATTGCAATAAGATTTCCAAGTTGATCTCTCGTTGGGTTGTTACATCTGCTGTAGGAATATTTAATACCCGAATTTATTCCTGTGTTCTGAAAAGTAGAAGTTTGATATATAGGAGTGCTCACAGCACCCGTCAAAGGATCAACTCCGTCATAACCTCTAACAACTTTAGTATCTATACTCAAACCTTCTCTTTTGGATTTATCAATCATTACAAAGACCCATTTGCTGAATCGCAAACCCTTTCAACATTTATTTTTATTATTATATGCTAATATTTTTTAAAATGACGCATCTGACAGTTTATTCTATCAAAACGGGTTCAAATCCTAAAAAATCAGAAGAAATCAGATTCAATTTAGTTTCTCCATATTTATGAATAAGATATCTTTTATCCGCTGAATGAATATGACCGTAGAAACATCTGTTTATCTTCTCTCTTACTAACGCTTTACAAATTGGGACAGAAACATCTCCACGATACGCGGGAGGATAATGCAAAAAAACTATTATTTCTTCGTCGTTTTCCTTTAACTTTTTTCCGCATTCAATCGACATTTCAAGTCTGCCTGCTTCTCTCAAAATAATTTTTTCATCGTCTGCGGATGGATTATTTTCAACTATCCAACCTCTTGTTCCACATATGATCTTATTTTCTACCCTATATGCATTATTGTATAATATAGATATGGAATCAAATCTGTTTTCAACTAAAAAAATATCCAATTTCTTTTTAGTTTGCCACCAATAATCGTGATTTCCTTTGCCAATTATCTTTCTACCCGGAAGAGAATGTACAAACTCAAAATCAGGTTTTGCTTCTTCCAAGGTCATCCCCCATGATAAATCACCCGGAAGAATAACGGTATCGTTATCAGTTATCAGCTTTTTCCAATTTTCTTCAATTCGTTCGTGATGCCTTTCCCAATTATTTCCAAAAATATCCATAGGCTTTGAAACAGAAAAAGAAAGATGCAAGTCTGAAATGGCGTATATCACCGTTCTTTCTCCTTTCGTAAATAAATTTGAATATAATTTAAGAATAAAGAAAAGCAAAGAGCAAATACTATAAACGTACTGATGTACAAAATCAAAAAAAGGTTGGTATCAAACTATGAACAATATCACTTTAAACGACGTACCAAAGCATATAAAAGGAATTTCCTGCAGCGTTAAAGAATGCATCCATCACGATATGGAAAACTATTGTACTGCAAACAGCATAAGCGTAGGTCCAAGCAATGCATCTTGCTGTTCCGAAACAGTTTGCGCAACGTTCAAAAAGAGATGTAAGGACAACTGCGCGCCTGATTGCAGAGGTTAATTCAATCCGCAATCTTTATTCTTTGAGAATTCAAGAACTTTGTCGGGAATTTCTTCCTTTTCAATAACGGCATTAAAGCGTTTTTCGGCAGATTTAAGAGAATAAAGATTTTCTGGAATATTTGTTCCGCTGATACTTTGAAGTCTTTCAAGGGCTTCAAAGTCGTCAGCAGGGATTTCATAGCCAAGTGCTTCAAGAACAGCACCAGAAAACTTATAAGGAGAAGCGGTAGATACAACAATAGTCTTTTTCGTGTCTCCTGTTTCACTCATATATGTGTCCGTTGCATGCAAGGCTACAGCTGTATGTGGATCAATCAGATATCCAAATTCATCAAAATAACGTTTTATTGTATTTTGAGTTTGCGCCTCATCCGCAAAAAATCCCTTAAAATCCTTACTTAACGTTTTTCTTACTTCATCGGGAACTGTGAAAATTCCGTTTTCAAAAAGCTCTTTCATCCATTTTTCACAATTTTCATTCCCTGCAACCATAGAAAGGAGTCTTTCAAGATTACTGGAAATCAAAATGTCCATTGAAGGGGAAATTGTTGTATAGAATTCACGTCTTCTATCGTAAACTCCCGTTTCAAAGAAATCATATAAAATCTTATTTGAGTTCGAAGCACAAATAAGTTTAGCAAAAGGAATACCCATAAGTTTAGCTATATATGCCGCAAGGATGTTTCCAAAATTACCCGTAGGAACACAAACGTTAACTTCTTCTCCATAAGTAATTTCTTTCTCTTTTAACAAATCGCAATATGAAGATACATAGTAGACAATCTGAGGAGCAAGTCTACCCCAATTTATTGAATTTGCGCTGGAGAAAAACAAATTTTCTTCTGCAATTTTATTTCTTATTTCTTCATTTGAAAAAACTTGTTTAACAGCAGTTTGACAATGGTCAAAGTTACCTTTAACACCGCTTACACAAACATTTTTGCCTTTTTGAGTTACCATCTGCATTTTCTGAATATTGCTAACACCGTCAGATGGATAAAATACGGAGATTCTCACTCTATCAACATCAGCATATCCTTCCAAAGCAGCCTTTCCAGTATCTCCTGAGGTCGCAACAAGGATCAAAGCTTCTTTATCTGTTCCTGACTTTTCTATAGCCATACTTAAAAGTCTAGGCATAATCTGCAAAGCCATATCCTTAAATGCAGAGGTAGGTCCGTGCCAAAGCTCAAGCATATATTTGCCGCTTTCTCCCAACTTGGAAATAGGAGCAGCACCCCCTTTGAAACGTTCTTCGGAATATGAATCAGTTGCGGCAGTAAGCAATTCTTCATATGTGTAATCAGTTAAAAACATTGATAAAATCTTAGCAGCTCTTTCATGATAAGACATTTCAGAAAGAGCCAATACGTCAGCTTTTTCAAGCTTTGGTATTTCGTTCGGAATATAAAGTCCACCATCGGGGGCTATACCATTCATTATTACATACGAAGCCGTTCTCGGTTCGTTATTGCTTCTTGTACTGCTGTAAATCATTTTCTCCATATTGCCTTTCAAAAATTTATTTGATTTATCTGAAATAATCCATCAAATGAGAATATATTTCGTATTCTGTTTCTGATTTTGCAGATACCTCAATTACATCATATCTGATATTACGAAACTTCAAATATAGCGGAATTTTCCAAATGTAAAAAGGGACTTTATTATTCACACAATGAGATCTTATAAATTCTTTTGCTGTTCGCTTTATACAGCGTTGTTTTAATAAGTCAACCGCTTCTCTTCCTGTTCCAAAGTCAGAGTTTTTTCTTGTTTTAACTTCGACGAACACAAGTGTGAAGTTACGGTAAAAAATCAAATCAATCTCACCGTTTTCCGCCCAATAATTTCTCGAAATAAAAAGATATCTTTTTTTACGCAAAAAAGCTTCCGCTATGCTTTCCCCTTGTTTGCCAACGACTTTATTATAAAACATTTTTCAAAAAACTTCTTCTATGCTCGGGACACGGACCAAAAGATTTAATCGCCTCATAATGCATTTTAGTGCCATATCCCTTATGCTTATCAAAATGATACTGCGGATATTTTTCATGCATTTTCATGCAATACCTGTCTCGACTTACTTTCGCCAAAATAGATGCCGCCGCAATAGACGGAGATAGTGAATCTCCCTTTATGACAGTTTTGCATGGAATTTCAAATCCTCTTGCAATATTACCATCAATGAGCGCATAGTCCGCTTTTACACCGAGATTTTGAACCGCTCGTCGCATAGCAAGCTGAGATGCGTTCAGAATATTGAGTTCTTCAATTTCATCGACTGTTGAAAAAGCTATGGAATACGCAATGGCTTCAGAAATAATAACGTCAAAAAGCTGTTCTCTTTTCTTTGCGGTTATTTTTTTTGAATCGTTCAAGCCTTCGATTACCAATCCAATTGGCAAAATAACAGCTGCAGCATAGACAGGACCCGCAAGAGGTCCTCTTCCCGCTTCATCAACACCGCATATAAGCTGAAAGCCTTCGTCAACAACGGATTTTTCTATACTGTAATCCATATCAATCCAAAGTAATATTTCCTATTTTACCTCCGCGAAATTCATCCAACAAACATACACATAGTCTGTCAGCATCTATCTCGCCGCCTGAAATAAGAAATCCTCTCTTTCTCCCTATTTTGTCAAAGATATCAGCCGTACTGTCTTCTTCAGAAATAGTAATTTTATATCTTGAACACAAAAGCTCGGGATATTTTTCCTTCAAATTTTCAATAAGCTTAAAAGAAAGATGATATATATCCAATATTTCATCTCTTACTGCGCCTGTCAACGCAAGACGAACTCCAACCTCAGGATCGTCAAATTTATGCCACAGAAGTCCAGGAGTATCCAAAAGATCAATTCCATATGGCGAAGAAACCCAATTAAGCTCTCTTGTAACACCAGGTCTATCTTCCGCTTTCGCTTTAGAGGTTTTTGTAAAAGCGTTTATAAACGTTGATTTACCAACGTTTGTAATTCCAACAACAACTCCTCTGAGTCGTCTTCCAGTCATACCCTTGCTTTCAAAACGTTTAATTTTTTCATCGAGAACTTCTCTTATAGCTTTATTAACCAAATTAACGTTTTTTCCTGTTTTGCAATCAATGGAAATAACGTGTCTTCCTTCTTTTTCAAGCTGATTTATTAAATAATTTGTTCTGCGATTATCACACAAGGAGCTTTTTGTCAGCAACGTTATTATAGGCTTGCTTCCACAAATGTCCCTTATATCAGGATTTCTGCTTGAAAGAGGAACTCTTGAATCCAAAAGCTCAATAACAAAGTCAACCAAAGGTAATTTTTCCTTAAGCTTTCGTTTGGCTGCAGCCATATGACCCGGATACCAGACAATGGTCATGTTTTCGCTCATTGAATCTTACCCATACTCTCAAAGGGATATACTCTGAGTACGACCTTTCCTAAAATCTCATCTTCATCGAGCTGACCGATAGAACGGCTGTCCAAGGATCCGTTTCTATTGTCGCCCATCACGAAAACTTTTCCTTCTTCAACCGTAAAAACAGTGCAATTGTTTTCATCGATGTCTGACATATTTCCCTTACTCATAGGAACTTTTTTGTACGCTGGATTTGATTTCAGATAGGATTGATCAATCAATTCATCATTAACCCAAACATCCCACGTATCAAAATTTATTTTAACAACGTCGCCACCAACACCGATAATACGTTTTACAAGAAGCTCATCTCTATCCTCATAGTTTATAACAATAACATCATTTGTCTCGGGAGTATAGAAAAGACTGTATATTACGAGTCTGTCTTCATGCTGTAAAGTGTTGAGCATGGATGTGCCGTCTACAGTAACGAATTTTATAATGAACAAAAAAACAATAACCATCAAGGCAACAGCATATGCAAACACCTCAACAATGTCAAACAACGAAGCCAAAAGGCTTTTTTTAGGATTTGAATCTTTGGATGAACGCATGGGCTCGCCCGTTTCGAAGTTAATATCCTCATCAACCTCGTCTTCCAAGTCTTTTTCCAAATTTTCACCTGAAACAGATTCAGAGGATTTTTCAGAATAGATATTATCAGACACAGAATCAGAAGTGAAATTTTCTCTTTCATCTTCTGCAAAAAACTGTATGTCTATCTTATATGTTTTTCTGTAAATATAATCTATCATATTCATCTTATTTCTCTTTTTTTAAATTCAAACATTGAATCTCACGAAGGAACTCACTCAATAAAGAGTTCAATTAAACGGATAAGGGCTGCCTGAAAGGCAACCCTCCGTAGTCCAATAGTGCAATTTTAGACTTTTGCAAGAATGCAAAATCAGATCTTTTCCTTAACTTTTGCGCTCTTACCAACCATTCCACGAAGGTAATAAAGTTTAGCGCGACGAACCTTACCAGCTCTCACTACAACAACCTTCTCGATGTTGGGGGAATGGAGTGGGAAAATCTTTTCTGTACCAACGCCATAGGAAACACGACGTACGGTAAAGGTTTCAGAAATTCCACCGTTCTTCTTAGCGATAACAACGCCTTCGAAAATCTGAATTCTTTCTTTTGCACCTTCTACAATGCGGTTGTAAACCTTAACAGTATCACCAACATTGAACTTAGGAGGCTCGGGTTTAAGCTGCTCGTTTGTAAAAGCTTTAAGCAAATCCATATTGCTTATCTCCTTTCAATCTTCGGAATGTTCTTGTTGAGCTCCAGCGGACCATTCCATATTTTCAAGATATTGTACCATACATATATCAAAAAATCAATACTTTTCAATGAAAATTTTTTATTAAACTTATTTAATAAAAATATGTACAATAAATAACATTTTAACCTTGAAAAAACGTTTTAAAGAAGGTATAATATTATCATACTAATTTATTGATAAGGAAAAAGCAAACGATGAAAACAAATCAAACGGCTGAATTATTACTTGATACTTTAAGGAAGAAAAAATACACAATTACTTTTGCAGAATCATGTACAGGCGGGTTGATGTCATCCTCTTTTGTTGATGCTTCAGGGGCATCATCTGCATTTGAATATGGATTTGTAACTTATTCTAAAGAAGCGAAAAATGAAACTCTCGGTGTTAGTTTTGAGACTATTGATAATTTCGGCATAGTAAGCAAGGAAGTAGCACTTGAAATGGCCAAAGGAGCTATAGCCAAAAGCAGAGCAGACGTTGCGATTTCTGTAACAGGATGTGCAGGTCCAGGGAAAGATGACGAAGGCAACGAAGCTGGAACTGTATGCTTTGGCTTCATAATAAAGGACATTATCTTGTCAGAAAAAACGCATATCAATGGAACAACCCGTAATGAAATCAGAGAAAATGCTGTAGAATATGCATTTCAACGAATTATATATTTTTTAAACAACACAGACTAAAACCATATTCAAACAATGACTCCAAACACTTCGTTCAGCACAAAGCTCCCTGAATAATACCTTCCCTCTCAAATGCTTCATTTATTCGGTTCAGAACGTTTTTTTTGTTTCCGCTCCACAATGGTGCGACAAGCTTTTTCTTGTCTCCATCCCCTGTTAATCTATGTATAACAACGTTTGGCGGAATGACTTTGATGCATTCGCCCAAAATTTCTATATATTCATCCATAGATAAAACGTCGAAAACGCCTTTTTTATATTCATCACATAACTTTGTATCCGACAAAACATGAAGTAAATGATATTTTATTCCGTCAGAACCCAATTCGCCAATGTAACGTGAAGTTTGGACAATCATTTCTTTTGTTTCAAAGGGTAAACCTATTATCATATGTGTCACAACTGTTATTCCTGCATTTTTAAGTTTTTTCACAGCAATCTCATATTCCTGCAACGAGTAACCGCGGTTTATATATTTTGCCGTTGATTCATGAATAGTCTGAAGCCCCAATTCAACCCATACGGGTTTTATTCTGTTCAACCTTTCCAAAAGCCTTATAACGTTGTCGGGAAGGCAATCTGGGCGCGTTCCTATAGAAAGTGCGACAACTTCAGGGTGAGAAATTGCTTTTCTGAAAATGGCAGACAGCTTCTGAACGGAAGCATAGGTATTTGTTCCGCTTTGAAAGTATGCAATATATTTACCGCCTCTGTTTTTGTGTTCAACTCTCAATATGGATTCATCAATTTGTTTCAATATCGAAGTTTTTTTGACAGTTGAAAAATCTCCAGAACCATTACAGAATATACATCCCCCATACCCTTTCGTTCCATCCCTGTTAGGACAAGACATATTGGCGGAAAGAGAAATTTTATAAACTTTACATCCAAATATTCTTTTCAATTCTTCATTAAGACTTCGATATCTCATTTCACTGCACCTCTTTTTATGATTATACCATCTTGGAAAAATATTTTTCAATAAGTAAAAGTTAAATTTCCGTTTCACGCCTATAAATTGCTTGACTTTACGTTTTCAATAGTGTATACTTTTTTTGATATTTAATTTTGGATTTTTCCGAAAGCGAAGGTTTATATAAATGATATTCAGCAGCTTTATTTTTCTATTTTTCTTTCTTATTATAACTATTGGTCTATATTACGTATGTCCAAAAAGAATAAGAAATCTTGTTCTTGTTGTAACAAGTCTTGTGTTCTACGCCTGGGGCGAGCCGATTTACGTTACGATAATGCTCTCGTCCATTTTATTCAACTGGATAATAGGTATATTGATTCACAATTCAAAAGAAAGGCAGAAAGAATCAGCTATATTTCAAAAACTGAAAGTTGATAAAGTTCTGATAATTATCTGTTGTATAGTCAATCTCGGAACTCTCGGATTTTTCAAATACACAAACTTTTTTTTTGAAAACGTAAACAGTATTTTTGATTTTGCGATTGAATCCCTTGAAATTGTTATGCCAATTGGCATTTCTTTCTATACCTTCCAAACCCTTTCATACGTTATAGACGTTTATCTCGGAAAGGTAAAGGTTCAGAAGAATATTATTGACTTTGCCGCATTCGTTACAATGTTCCCACAGCTTATAGCAGGTCCTATAGTAAGATACTCAGATATAGATACACAACTTGTAACAAGAGAAGAATCCTTTGAAAAAGTATCAAAAGGAATAATAAGATTTATAGCGGGTCTTGGGAAAAAGGTTTTATTTGCAAACAAAGCAGGCGCTATATGGGAAGCAGTCTACTCAAATCTGAATGGTGAAATGACAGTATCTATGGCGTGGCTCGGAGCTATAGCATTTACGTTTCAGATTTATTTCGATTTTTCAGGATATTCCGACATGGCGGTTGGTCTCGGTCAGATGTTCGGATTCGACTTTCCAGAAAACTTCAAATATCCTTATATATCGCGTTCAATAACAGATTTTTGGAGAAGATGGCATATAACTTTAAGCTCATGGTTCAAGGAATACGTTTATATTCCATTGGGCGGCAACAGAAAAGGCAAAGGACGTCAGATACTCAATCTTTTTATAGTCTGGGCACTTACAGGATTATGGCATGGTGCAAGCTGGAATTTTGTTATATGGGGGATTTATTTTTTCGCACTTCTTATGCTTGAAAAATTATTCCTTCTTAAATTCTTTGAAAAGCTTCCTAAATTCTTTTCGCACGTATATTCCTTGTTCTTCATCATAATAGGTTGGATAATTTTCTCTTGCACGTCAATTACTGAAATTGGTACGTATATTCAAAATATGTTCTACGGCAAATTGATGTCAGATTATACGTTATATCTTTTAGGTTCAAATGCAATTTTGCTTATTTTAATGGGAATTGCATCAACTCCTATCCCCAAAAAAGTTGCGAAAGGCATTGCGGAAAAGCTCAAGCTTTCTCCAGAAACACGTTATATGTTCAAAATTGTTGCTTCCATGATAGTGTTTGTTTTATCCATCGCCTATCTTACGGGAGATTCATATAATCCATTCTTATATTTCAGATTCTAATTCCCGAAAGCATGAGGTTTACAATGAAAAAAATCCACGTTTTATTTTCAATATTTTTTTTCACTCTTCTGACAGCTACCACTTTACTGACTATCTTCATCCCTGATAAAAAGAAATCAGAAACAGAAAACAGAGAGCTTCAGCAAAAACCGCAACTTACTGTTGAAAACGTTTCAACTGGCAAGTTTCAAGGGGATTTAGGAGAATACCTTTCTGATCAATTCCCATTGCGTGAACAGATGATAAAGCTTAATACTCTTATTAACAATGCATTTGGCAATAAAAATCTCAACGGTGCTTATAAAGGTGAAAACGATTATTACTTCGAAGTTATACTTGATAAAAACATTGATATTGATAGATACAACTCTAACATAAACGCTATTAACGTTTTCAATCAAAAGTATCCTGAAATAAAAGTTAATCTTATGTTAGTTCCAACATCAAGCGATATATACAAAGATTATCTTCCTAAAGGTGCACCGATTTACAACGCAGATATTTTATATGAAATTGCAAATGAAAAGTTGGATGAAGGTATTTTTATTAACATACGAAATACTATGGAAAGCAACAAGGATGAGTATCTTTACTACAAAACAGACCACCATTGGACATCTAAAGGAGCATATTTAGCATACAAAGAATACTGCTCGGTAAAAGGAATTACCCCAAAATCCTACGATGAATTCAATTTTGAAGATGTTTCTGACGACTTTTACGGCTCTTTACATTCAAAGAATCTTGATGCATTTGCAAAAGCAGACATTGTTTCCATTGCAAAAAACATTGGTAAATGCACAGTAATGGCAAACGATATAAAAATCGAAATGTATGATATAACAAAACTTTCATCCAAAGATAAGTATTTAACGTTTTTTGGTGACAACTACGCAAAAACTGTTATCGAAACAGAATGCAAAAACGGTAAAACCTTGCTCGTTGTGAAGGATTCCTTTGCTAACTCTTTCGTTCCTCTCCTTACAGAAGATTATGAAAAAATAATAATGATCGACCAGCGTTACTATACGAAATATTTCTCATCCTTGATTGAAGAATATAACGTGACAGACACTTTATTTTTATACGGAGTTACAAATTTTTCTGCTCAGACAAAACTTGCGACAGCTTGCAAGAATTAGCTTAAACTCAAAAACTGCCCTCGGATGAGGGCAGTTTTATAAAATAAGTTTTATTTTGTTCCGAATATTCTATCTCCAGCATCACCAAGACCTGGAACGATGTATCCGTTTTCGTTGAGACGTTCGTCAACGTTAGCACAGTATATTTCAACATCGGGATGAGCTTCGCTCAATGCTTTTATTCCCTCTGGAGCAGCAATTATACAGAGGAATTTTATACTTTTTCCACCATAATTTTTGATTTGTGATATAGCATCAATAGCAGAACCGCCCGTTGCAAGCATAGGGTCAACTACAACTATAAGTCTGTTTTCTATATCGGGAGGAAGCTTACAATAGTATTCATGAGGTTCAAGAGTTTCTTCATCTCTGTACATTCCAATATGTCCAACCTTTGCCGAAGGAACAAGATCAAGCATACCGCCTACCATACCAAGTCCAGCTCTCAATATAGGTACGATAGCCAACTTTTTGCCTTTAATCATCTTTTGCGTTGTTTCAGTAATAGGTGTTTTAACTTTAACGTCTTCAAGCGGAAGATCTCTGAGTGCTTCATAGCACATGAGCATTGTAATTTCTTCAATAAGCTGTCTGAATACTTTATTGGACGTTGTTTCGCTGCGCAAAATCGTTGTCTTATGCTTTATAAGGGGATGCTCAAAAATAGTAACGTTTTGGTTTTTCTTGTTTTCCATTTGTACTTCCTCTTTTCATATTTATTTTAGCACTTCTTTGTAGAAGTTCAAAACGTTTTTATAACATATTTTTTCTATCAATGTATCCTTGAATCCATTTTTCCTCAATAAAAGGAAAAGTTCTTGTTGTCTGGATGCATCGGGAATCTGGACAGGCGGATTGTCAATTCCATCAAAATCCGTTCCCAAGCCAAGACAGTTTTCCCCGCCTTTATTGATTATGTGCTTTATATGCGGGATAAAGTATTCTATATCAATACCTTTACCTAATGTATAATTTTTACTCAAAAAAGAATTGCAATAATTAAGTCCTATAATACCGTTTCTCTCACCGATTATTTTTATCATTTCATCCGTCAGATTCCTTGGATGCGGGCAAATTTCTCTTGCGTTGGAATGGCTTGCCACGAAAGGCTTACTGCTTTCAGCTGCAACGTCAAAAAAACCTTTATCAGAAAGATGCGAAACGTCGGGAACAATACCAAGTTTTTCCATCTCATTCAAAATTTCAAAACCTTTTTCCGTTAGTCCCGAATCAAGATTAACCACAGCCTTTTCATCTTCCAAAGAATTTGGAGAACCTAAACAGTTTTTATAATTCCAAGTAAACGTCATCATTCTGACGCCTCTATCATATAAAAGCTTTAACTTTTCAATGCTCCCTTCACAAACCGCTCCTTCTTCAATCGTAAGAACCGCTGAAACCTTTCCTGAGTTCATATTATTCTCAATATCAGCATACGAAAACACAGGTGATATAACGTCTTTGTTAGCTTCCAATTCTGAATAATATTTATCAATCATGTTTGATGCAAAATTGAAATTCGCTTCATTCTTGCCAAGATTCGTAAATATAGCAAAATTTTGAAGAACGTATTCCCCTTTTTTCAACTTCTCACAATCAATGTGTGAATTACTCTTTTTAAGATGACAATCTTGATTTCTCACGATGTCAAGCATTGTATCACAATGCAAATCAGCAATATACATAAACACCTCAAAACGTTTTAAGAAAGGATTTATATGAGAAATACTACATTATGCTATTTGGAGCAAAACGAAAAATACTTAATGCTTTACAGAAACAAAAAGAAAAATGATTTAAATGCAGGAAAATGGGTTGGAATCGGCGGTGGATTCGAACATCGAGAGTCTCCTGAAGAATGCGCAAAGCGTGAAATATATGAAGAAACAGGATTGATAGTAAATGAATTAAATCTAAGAGGTATTATCACCTTTGATAATGATATGTCAGAAACTGAATATATGTTCCTATTTACCTCAAAAAGTTTTGAAGGTTCTGTTACTTCAGATTGCAATGAGGGGGACCTTGCCTGGATTGATAAAAAAGACATCCTGTCTTTGAATCTCTGGGAAGGCGATAAATATTTTTTAAAGCTTATAAGTGAGGATTCACCCTTCTTTTCAATGAAGCTTTCCTATAGCAAAGATAAGCTTGTTTCTGTTTCCGTAAATGGAAAACTTTTAAATGAATAAGAGAAAAAGGCTTTCGATGTCGAAAGCCTTTGTTTTATCAGATTTCGGAAGCGCCTTCAGACTCGTCTGCTACTTCATCTTCATCATCGATCATACAGAAAACATCATCTTCATCATCCATGAAGAAGTCGTCGTCAAAATCATCGAGACAATCATCACAGCAAGAAGCTATTTTCTTCTTTTCGTGAAGCGCAAAAGCAATAAGTGCTGCACCTGAAATTCCGCCTATACCAGCTGTAATAGCAAGAGCTTTAGCTAAGCTTTTCTTTTGCCCCCAAAGAATCAAAGCGGCAATACCAAAGCAAACACATTGAACCACCAAGCAAATTCCAATGTAAAATTTTGTTTTTTTCATAATCATAACCTCCATTGTTATTATTATATCCTTGTTTTTGGTTTTTGTTCTGAAAGTTTTATTTGTTGCACGAATATTTCAAGAATTCATTGATGAAATCATCAATTTCGCCGTCTATAACAGCTGAAATATTTCCCGTTTCGTATCCGGTTCTATTATCTTTTGCCAACGTATAAGGCATAAAAACGTAACTGCGGATCTGGCTTCCCCATTCAATATTCATTTTATTTCCCGCTATATCCTCTATTCTATCAAGCTTTTCTCTTTCTTTGATTTCTAAAAGCTTGCTCTTAAGCATTTTCATAGCGGTTTCTTTATTCTGAAGCTGACTTCGTTCCGTTTGACAACCTACAACTATACCTGTTGGAATATGGGTTATTCTTACAGCAGAGTCAGTTTTATTGATATGCTGACCTCCTGCTCCGCTTGAACGGTGCGTATCAATTTTAAGATCTGCTTCATCAATAACTATTTCCATATCATCGTTGAATTCGGGCATAACCTCAACAGAAGCAAAGGAAGTATGTCTTCTTCCTGAAGAATCGAAGGGAGAAACGCGGACAAGTCTATGAACACCATGTTCGCTTTTTAGATATCCATAAGCATTTTCGCCTTCAATAAGCATGGAAACGCTCTTAATACCAGCTTCATCACCATCAAGATAATCAAGCACTTTAAGCTTGAATTTTCTACGTTCGGCAAAACGACAATACATTCGATAAAGCATCTGAGCCCAATCCTGCGCTTCAGTTCCGCCTGCGCCTGGGTGAATTGACAATATAGCGTTGTTACCGTCAAATTCTCCTGAAAGCAAAACTTCAATTTTTTGTCTTTCATATTCTACTTTCAATGAAGAAAATTCGGAAAGAATTTCATCTCCCAAAGATTCGTCATCCTCGGAAACTGCAAGATCTATTAAATCAAACAAATCATCGAATCCCTTTTTAAGCTTCATAAAGCTGTCATAGGTATTCTTTTTCGACGTTAATTCTTTTAATACAGGTCTTGCCCCTGCAGGATCATCCCAAAATCCAAGAGAATTAACTTTTTCGTTTAATTCATCTACTCGTGCCTTTAAAACATCAAGATTTAAAGATACGCCCAAATCATCAATATTTACTTTAAGTTCTTTGATTTCAGGCATTGCCTGATCAAGTTTAATAATCAATGGTTTTCCCTCTTACGTTTTTTTTAATTGTAACATATTATGCAGAATATGTCAAGCATTTTTTGTTCTGATTTGCCCAAATATTGAACAAATAAAAAACATAACAATGTTTACAACTGCAACAGTTGAACCTACAGGACTTTCAATGTACATTGATAGTATTATACCAACTGCGGCACTTATAACAGAAATAATCGCAGAAGTAATTACCGTTGAAAAATAACTCTTGCAAACTCGCATTGCAGATATGGGAGGAAATACAATCAAAGCTGAAATTAACAATGCTCCCACAAGATTCATTGCAAGAACTATAACAACTGCTGTAATAACAGACATAAACAAATTAACACGTTCAGCACTCACACCGCATGATTGAAAAAAATCCTCATCGAACGTTACTGCGAAGATTTTATTATAATTAAGAACAAAGAGCAAAATTACAACTATAGAGAACAAAGAACACAGAAAAACATCTGAATTTTTCAGATTCAAAAATGCAGTTGACCCGAACAAACTGCTACAAACATCACCACTTATATTCGTTGATACAGGAAAAACATTCATCAACAAATATCCTACAGCAAGCGAACCAACGGACAGCATTGCAATAGATGCATCTCCTTTAATTTTTGATTTTTTTCCTGTCCTCAATATAATTATTGCAGAAAGTACCGTTACAGGCATTACTATAATCATATCGTTGCCCGTAAAATTAAGGATAGCCGATACAGCCATTGCTCCGAACGCAATATGCGAAAGCCCATCCCCTATCATTGAATGACGTTTCAACACAAGTGATGCACCAAACAGTGACGATGAAAAGGCTATTAAAATTCCCACAATAAAAGAATATGCCACAAAAGGATATGAGAAATATTCGAAAATCGTACTAAGAAAGTCTTTCATGATATTTTTCCGTTCTATATATTATGTCTTTATTCAGAAGTAACCAACGCTTTTTTTACAGTTTCTATGTTGTTCTTCATCACAGAATAATAAGAAATTCCATCTTCTATTTCTTCACGACTTACAGACTGTAAAGAATTTATGGTCAGAATTTCAAGCTTTCTTGGCGAGGAAGAAACAACCGCAGAAGATATACTTGCATTTGATTTTTCAAGCACGAGAATATACTTCAAAGAATTTTCTTCTACCGCTTTGCAAAGCTTAACTACATTTTCATACGTTGCTTCCGTTTCGGAGGTACACCCCGAAAATGCGGCTGTACATCTTATATTATAATCATTGAAAAAATACACAAAGGGATATCTGTCTGCCACAACAACGAAAGGATTTTCAAATTTAGAAAATGAAGAAATGGCTTCTTCGTGAAGGCTGTTCAGTTTACTGCAATATTTTTCTGTATTTTCTTCATAATAAGATTTATTCGTTTCATCGAGGGTTACTATAGCATTTTTTATCTCATAACATATAGATATTGCGTTTTCAATGGAAAGCCATACGTGTTCATCGTATTTATCCTTATGGTCATCTTCGTGAGAATGTTCATGTTCATCATGATTCGACATCAAAAGTCTTTTTTCGTCTAAAGCGGAAATTAAAGAAACTTTTACACAGTCTTTGTTCATCGATTTATCTTCCAAAATATTTTTCGCCCAAGAATCAGATTCTCCGCCGTTATAGATAAATAAATCAGAATTAAGAATCTGAATTTTCACGTTAAACCCAACATCAGTTTCAAAGCTATGAACATCTGCTCCGTTCTCAAAAAGATATTTTATATCAAATTTTTCGCTTTTTTCTCCGACTATTTCCTTCACAAAATCATACTGAGAAAAAGCAGTACATACTATTGATATTTTATCTTTTTTTCCCTTTTCAGAGTCAAAACAAGAAGATAAAAAAACCATAATTAAGCAAAGAGAAATAACAGATATAGTTTTGAATATTTTACTTTTAAACATCAGATTTTATCCTTCTATATAAATTCTTATGAGCAAAATGAAAATGAGAATCATTATCATAATTATAATATTTTTAGAAATTTTGTCAAGTCCTTTTCTGTAATAATTTAATGATTTTTTTAGAAAAGAAAACTGCCTCTGCGCAATTCAGAGACAGTTAAAAATTTTATTTTGTATTTTTGAAGAAATCCTTGAATATCGTGTATCCTTCAGCAATAAGCTTATCCTTCTGGAATTTAACGTTTTTGTTTCTTGGAGTAACCATAACGGTTTTTCCTTCATTCCTAAGGCTTGTCGCTTCAGAGAACATTTCTTCAAGCTGTTCTTTGGAAAGCCCATTCTCCGCAAGAAAAACTATTTTTTCATCTTCTGTTGGAACTTTAAAGCCTTTATCTTTAAGAATTGTTATTATTCTTTCAAAGCCGATGGAGAAACCGCAAGCAGGAACTTTTATACCAGCAAACTTCCCTATCATATCATCGTATCTTCCTCCGCCAGCAATTGAGAATCCGTATCCTTCAAGTTCGATTTCAAAAATAGTTCCTGTATAATACGACATACCTCTTACAAGAGTTGGATCAAAAACGATATCAAAATCCCCTTTATTCAACTGTTTAACACAAGATATTATCATTTCGATATTTGTGCTTGCGGACAAGTCGTCAGTGAAAGAAGAACAGAATTCATTACAGTTATCCCAGGAAGCTGTATAATATGACATATATTTTTTGCATACGTCTTCAGGATATCCGCAAGAAATAAGTTCTTTTTCAACACCTTCAGCACCGATTTTATCCATTTTATCGAGAATAATGAATACTTTGTCATAATCCTCTGCAGGAAATCCGCATTTTTCGGCGATTGCTTTTAAAATTCTTCTGTCATTTATTCTGACCTTGAATTTTTCAAAGCCAAGCTTTGTAAGCATTGCAGAAGTTGCAGAAACAAGCTCGATTTCAGCAAGGATAGAGCTATCCCCAAGAATATCTATATCACATTGGGTAAACTGTCTGAATCTTCCTTTCTGAGGTCTGTCAGCTCTCCACACGTTTCCAAGCTGAAATGCCTTGAAGGGAGCTGTAAGCTTTTCCATGTTTGAAGCATAGTATCTTGAGAGCGGTACTGTTAAATCGTATCTCAAACCGCTGTCAGCAAGGGCTGAAGAATCAGTAATATCCTCTTTTGAAAGCTTTTCTCCTCTTTTCATTATTTTGAAAATAAGCTTTTCATTATCGCCTCCCTGCTTGCTTGTAAGATTTTCAATATGTTCAACAGCAGGTGTTTCTATAAGAGAAAAACCATATTTTGCGTACGTTTGTTTTATCTGTCCCGTAACGTATTCTCTGAGTCGCATATCCTCGGGAAGAAAATCATTCATTCCTTTTACAGGTGTTTTAATATATCCCATAATTATTCTCCAATCAATAAAATTTCGTTTATTCATTATAAAACGGCTCCATAATTGAAGCCGTTTTATGATTTAATCTTATACAAAAATTATTTACCAACTTTATCAAGAAATTTCTTTCCAACCAAATCAACAAGAACGGTATTATCTATAACATCGGAAGAATACTTTGCTTTGAAAGCATCTACAGAATATCCATAATACAAAGCTATATTTTTCAACTCATCATCAGAATATTTTCCAAGCTCGATATCAAATTCATCTGCATAATAATAAGCAATAAGCTCTTTTTTGCACTGTTCTTCAATAACTGCTTTCAATGCTTCTGTATCAACAGATTCGTTATAGTTCAGATAATACTCATACGCATTGTTGTATTTTTGATCAAAATACTTTGTATACGCATCTTCATCTTTATTTATGCTAATGCGAGTTTGCAATTCCTTCCAAATAGCATCAACCTTTGCAGCTTTATCCAATGAAACTTCAAGCCATTTTTCGTAGCTTTCAGCGCCTTCAGGAAGATTCGAAGCTAAAGAATCAAAGTTTTCTGCTTTTCTCGTTACGTAGTTAATCTTAACTTTAACTTTTGCGGATGTACCATCAGGCAATTTACAATTTTCTATGCTGACTTTTTCACCGATAGTTTTGCCAATTAAACCATTCTCAAAGGTAGAATCATATTCCAAGCTCAAATCAAAATTATATTTTGCGTTAAGCTCATAAGAAGCGGATCCAGAATCAAGAACAATTTCAGAAAATGTCACGTTAACTATGTCAGTAGCAAGAACTTGCTGGTTTTCTCCAACTACAACGAAACTTTCTTTTCTTTTAGAAATTTCAGAGTTAACATCAAAAGAACCTACAGTCAATTCAGAAAGAGAAATATTATCGATGGAAGGTGCATTTTTAACGTAATTCTTGATGTTTTTAATCATGTCTGCTGTTAAATATTCAACAGGTGCTTGAGAAATAAGTTCTCCAGTGCTAGTATCAAGATTTGTTGCAGTTTGTCCCATTTTACTTGTACAACCTGACAGCAAGAAGCAAGCTATAAGCAACGTAGGTATAAATTTTTTAATATTATTATTTTTTTTCATCATTCAATTCGCTTTCAGTATCTTTACTTTTTTGCATACAAATGCTTTTATATTTTACCAAAAACAACCGTATAATGCTTTACATTTCTTTTAATTTTTTATTAAAATTCTTCTTTTTTATACTTATATATCAATCAATAAAAATTTTCGTTGACAATAAAATGTTCATATGATAATATGTAGACAAAAATCGAGTATTTTATATATAATAAATTTGAAAAATCTGGGACTTATATGCTTAAAAACAGACTTTTTGTTCAAATTACAATAGCATTATTATTTGGAATAACATTTGGCACTTTATATTCGTTCAATTCTTTAATAACCCTAATTTTAACTGTATTAAACGTTTTATTTCTTATATCATCTTTTATTTTGCATAAAAAAATGATAATAACTGATAAAACGCTTTTCATCTTTTCGTTGTTGATTTGCTTTTTATTCGGATATTTATATTCATCAAATTATTGTAAATTGCGGTTTTCTGATAAAATTCTGAAATGTAACGATTCTGAAAAAGTATATAACATAGAAGGGGTTATAACAGAAAAGAACAGCAGATACACCGACGTAAAAGTTCTTTCGGGAGATCTTTCCAAAGGGATATGCATCAGAATATATAATCTGGATTATCAAGAAAAAGGTTTATCTGTTAAACCATTTCAAAAAGGAAAATTCAGTCTCACCCTCTCCCCATGTCCAAATTACATAAAAGCAGACGGAATTTCATTTTACGGCAAAGGATACGTTTTTGAAACAGAAAAATACAATGGTTATTACGTAAGCAAAGCTGCATATCTGACAAGAACGTTTTTATCTGAAAATATTAAATCAAAATTTTCGGAGAATCCAGAAACTGCCGCATTCATAAATGCAATCATATTGGGAGATACTGCCGAATTATCTGATAAAGTATATTCCGATTACGGAAGACTTGGAATTACTCATATTATTTCTGTTTCAGGACTCCACTTCACCATAATCGTTACGAGTTTATTGATGCTCTTACAGTTTTTGAACATAAAGATGAAGGTAAGAAGTTTTATATGTATTCCATTTGCAATATTTTACTGCATATTAAGCGGTTCTTCTCCCTCTGCTATTCGTGCACTCATAATGATAACCATATTTCTATTCGGTCGAATTATACTTTGGAGGATGGATAATCTTACGTCAATTTTCACCGCAGCTTTAATCATAAGCATTGTTAATCCTTATTCCGTATATAGTACAAGCTTCATTTTATCATTTCTTGCAACATTTGCAATCATTGTATCACCCTCTTTCCTTGGAATAGAAGACCTTTATCATAAACCCAAGCATATAAAACGAATAAACAAAGCTGTTCAATCGCTCTTTATAACATTGATAATCAGTATGTTTATCACCCCGGTTTTATATCAAAGATTCCAGACGTTATCTCTCATAACTCCGATTGCTAACTTGCTTTTATCAGTATTTTTCACTTTGTTGATGTACATTTCACTATTCTGCGTAATTATATCGCCCTTTGATATTCCCGAATTTCTGACAAAAGCCGTATCATTTTTCATAGACGGTTTCCATGAGATGATTCATAAATTTGCATCTATTAAAAAAATAAGTATTGTCCCGTCGGAAAGTCTGATTACTATAATTCTGATTCTTGTTATAACATGTACCTTAGCAACGTTTCTGCTTAAGAAGAAGTCACGTGAAATAACGGTTAAGGCAACGGTTATTTTATCTGTATTATCTGTTGCTTTGTCAGTAATGATTTCTTCAGTAAATACAAACAAGTATAACAGAATAATCTGTTCAAAGGACGGAGCTTCTTGTATTGTTATTTCTGACGGTGAGTTATATTTTTTCGTTGAAAACGAAAACTATATCGATTCAGATTTTTTAATTTCAAATAATTATCTTGATATAACCGCTCTCGTAATAATGGACACAACTGATTCAGAACAAACAGCAAAGCAAATAAATAAGTTTATCAACATTTGCAAATTTGATATAGTTTATGCAAACGAAAATATTAAAATCAAAGATGATATCGAAACGAAAAAGTTAAATGAATTTTTCTTTACAGACCATAGTATGACAGATGACAGTGCAGTTGTTATCAATCATAATGATTCAAAAAGCTTTCTTTGGCTTTCCGATAAAGCAAACAGTTTTGATTGCAACACGAATTATGATAAAGTAATTATATCAAAATCCTTCATAAAAGACAAAACTAACGTAAGATATCTTCCTGATTATATGGATGAAATATATATTCCGAAAGGATTTGACGACCAATACATTGTATCTTACATAAAGAAAAATTACAGCAACACAAAATTATTCTACATTGATGATTTTGAATACAAAATAAAAAATTAGAAATTACTCAAAAAAGACTGCTTGCATATCATTATAGGATATGTTTGCAGTCTTTTATTTCATAGCTATTTTTGTTTATCAATAAATTTCAAGGCAAAAACATTAAGAACATGTACTAAAATAGGAAAAACTACAGAAAACGCCACATCCTTCCAAATTGGCAAACCGTATGACAAGGAATTTGCAAATAACGGAACAGCGATAATTGCAAGGAGCAATAAAGCCAAAAGAACTAACATCACTGCTAAACTCCAATTCAATCCCCACAAGGATTTATAAAAAGGTTTTCCTTCATTAAGAATTGTAAGAGCTGCCACAATAGCGAATATTGCAAAAGTAATAAGAACGGAAGAAAAACCAGCGTTCCCTTTTACGTTTAAGAATACTACAGTACAGCATATAGAACACTCAATCCCAAGAACCAAGGAAATAGCAAAAGAACGTGGTTCTGCAGTTTTTTTGCGTTTTTTCAAAGATGAATGATATTGTTTTTTTGGTTCTTTGCAAACCGCAATAAAGCAACTGACAATACCTGATATTAAAACAGACGAAATCAGAAAGTCATGCACTCTGTATTCGATACCGAAAATACTTCCGAAGAAATACAACAATAGAAAACAGATATAATTATATACCCCAAATTCACACAAGGAATGAATTCTTCGATATATTTTTTTCGCTCCCGAAATAACAACGTTCAATTTATCAAAGCCGCCAGATGACAATATAACGTCAGAGGATTGCTTTATCATTTCAGAGCTCTCACTGTCAACAACAAAAGAAATGTCCGCATTTTTCATAACGTTCAAATCCGCTGTGGATTCTGCTGTTACGGCAACTGTTGAACCTTTTGCCTTTTTTGCAATAATAACGTCTTTGAAAACAGAAGGTGAAAAATACATAAAAAGCTTATATTTAGGAATTTCTTCTAAAAACTCCTCATAGGAAGAAGCGTTTACCATTTCTTCAGCAACCACCTGATCGTTTTTCTGGAATATTCCATAATTTCTGCCAAGATTATACGCTTTCATATATGCATCCGAAGAAAACATACATATATCAATTCCCGCTTTTTTACATTCTGAAACGTCTTTAAGATAATCGATACCAAAATACGTTTTGAACCTTATGAAGCCGCATAACGTAAGTACTTTTCTATCGTCATAATCCTCAAGTCTATCAAGCCCTGTTTCGCATTTCGCAAGAGCAACCACATAACCCGTATCGTTTGTCTGTGACGATGCAAAATAATAATAATTCTCCATATCGTTTTGAGTTATGGTTTTTATCCCCTGCATCGTTTCATGATATTTGCAAAGCTGAAGAACATCTGCCGCCATGCCTTTAACAAACAAATATTTCTGCCCCGACTCATAAGCAAGTAAGTATGAAAATTCTCCACCTTCACTTTTATCGGATTCGGTTATGAGGAATTCATCACGCAAGCTATCGTAATCAATTCCCGCTTTTTCACTGTATATCGCCGTAGCAACAGCGTTTTGTCTGCCTTCGAAGGCAAATTTTTTATTACCGTTTTTAGAGATTTTTTTCTCAACGTTTGAGCATATAAGAAAATATTTCAAAATTTTCTTTTCTTGCTCGCAATTTGTAACGTCATCGAGTCCAAGGAAAATACCTTCAACTTCTGTCTTGTTAATTGGGAAAACGGTATTTTGTCTGACAAGAAGACTATCTGTAAACGCCAACGGCTCTATAGCGCTAAGATTTCTTAAAACAGCGCCTTTTTTATTAAGCTCACAAAGCCCTGATGAAAAAGACAAAGCCGCAAAAGAAACAAGAGTATCACAAAATGAACAGAAAGCTACTGCCAGTGAAAACAAAAACGTATATGAAAGATGGGAAGAAAAGAAAAGTCCCAACACAAGCATCAAAACACCAAAAAAAGAAGAACTTATGGAAAGCATTGATGAAACGGAATATACGTATTTAAAAATTGCAGGAACGTTATTATGTTTATTTTTCGGAACACTGTTAAATTTAGTGTCAGCTCCAACAAAACAAACGATTCCCCAACCGCTTCCTTCGCAAACAATAGAGCCAGCATACGCCATATTTTCAGCACTATCGTCCAACACTTCATCCGAACCAATATCTCTTGCAATCTTACTTACAGGAGCTTCCACGCCATTTATTGGAGTTTCGAGAACAGATAATGCATTTGATTCGAACAGTCTGACATCCGCAGGAACAATGCTTCCTTTTTGTAAAAAAACAAGATCCCCAGGAACTAAAAACCTTGAATCACTCAAATAAAGCTTCCCGTTCCTTTTCACGTGAGTTTTCAAAGATGCGCTTTTTCTTGCTTTTTTAAAATTCAAAGAAGCAATATGCTCCAAAACACAATCAAAGAAAACGGAAGCACTTACAAGAAATGCACAAATAAGATATGAAGCATCTCTGTAAAAAGCAAAAAAAACAAAAAGCGACAACGCGAGAAGAATTGAAACAACCGATTTAATATGATCCATAAACGCAGAAACAAATGTGCGTTTAAACTCGGGATATAGTAAATTAAGACCTGTTTTTTTTCTTCTTTTTTGTACTGTTTGAAAAGAAAGTCCTTTTTCTGTATTTGTGTTTAAACGTTCTATAACCTCATATATTTTCATATACGCAGGAGATAGAATTTTTTTCGATCCGTTTTTCTCATCCTTGAGAACGAAGGTTCTTATACCGCTTGAAGTATTTCTGCTTTCTGACATATTCATTTTTGCGGAAAAGCCGCATAAGACCTCCTTTTCTCAATATTTTATCATATAGAAGATATAATAAGTTTCTCCATATCAGACGTAACAGAGAAGCCTGTAATCTGAGTTGAATAATTACCAATAATTATTTCAGCAAGTTGATCTTCAAGCTCTGTCTGAATTAAACGTCTTAAATTTCTTGCACCAAACTTTGTTGAATAGCCTTTTTTCACAAGATATGATACCGTTTTATCATCCCAAACCAAAGAAATATTCTTATTTTCAAGAATAGACTTCAAATCAGAAAGCATAATTTTTGCAATTTCTGCAAAATTTTCTTCCGTCAAGCTGTTGAAAACAATAATTTCGTCAATTCTATTGATGAATTCGGGGCGCAAAAAGCTGTCAAGAGCTTTCAAAACTCTATCTTTGATTATATTGTTGACGGTTTTTCCAAAACCGACAGATGATTCTGTCTCCTTGCTCCCTGCATTTGTAGTCATTACAATAACGGTATTTTCGAAGTTAACAGTTTTTCCGTGAGAATCCGTAACGTGACCGTCGTCAAGAATCTGAAGCATAACGTTCAATACATCGGGATGCGCTTTTTCAATCTCATCAAACAAAATTATGCTGTATGGTCTGCGTCTTATTTTTTCCGTAAGCTGTCCTGCTTCATCATATCCCACGTAACCAGGAGGAGAACCAATAAGTCTTGAAACAGAATGCTTCTCCATAAATTCAGACATATCAAGTCTTATAAGAGAATCAGTTCCATCGAAAAGATAAGAAGCCAAAACCTTTACAAGTTCAGTTTTTCCAACACCAGTTTTGCCAGCAAAAATAAATGAACAAGGTTTCTTTTTATATGATATACCTGCCCTTGAACGTTTTATGGCTTTCGCAACAGCGGCAACAGCTTCATCTTGTCCAACGATTCTTTCCTTGATAACTTCTTCCATCTTCTGAATTTTATTGAACTCGTTTTCGCTGATATTACTTGCAGGGATTCCTGTCCAGATTTCTATAACCTTTGCCAAGTCAGCAATAGTAACAGTAAGTCCATCTCTTTCGGAAGAAAGCTTCTCAAATTCTTCATTCAGATTCATTTCAAGCGTACGAAGCTTTGCCAACTCCTCATATACGTCCTCACCCTTTTCAGCACGGGCAGACAACGCCTCTATTTCAGATTTTTTATTTCTGATTTCATCGCAAAGCTCGTCAATTCTATTTACAATAGTGGAGTTCATTGCAACGTAAGACGAGGTTTCATCCATAAGGTCAATAGCCTTATCTGGCAAATATCTTTCCGTTATATATCGCTCTGACATCATAACGATATTTCTTACAATAGATTCAGGAATATTTATTCCATGATGTTTTTCATAATATCCCTTAATTCCCATGAGAATCTGTATAGAATCTTCAATGGTAGGTTCATTTATAATTACAGGTTGGAATCTTCTTTCAAGAGCAGAATCCTTTTCGATATACTTTCTGTATTCGTTAAGGGTTGTAGCACCTACGATTTGAATTTCCCCTCTTGAAAGAGCGGGTTTGAGGATATTTGCCGCACTCATTCCCCCTTCGGAATCGCCTGCTCCTGCTATTGAATGGATTTCATCTATCATAAGAATTATATTTCCAAGGTTTTTAGCCTCTTCAATAATAGCTCTCATTCTGTTTTCAAACTGACCCCTGAATTGTGTTCCTGCAACAACAGCAGTCATATCAACAATAAGCACTTCCTTATTTTTCAGTTTATAAGGAACGTTGCCTTCAACTATTCTGAGCGCAAGCGCTTCGGCAATAGCCGTTTTACCAACCCCAGGTTCACCGATAAGACAAGGGTTATTTTTCTGACGTCTGCAAAGTATTTGCATTACCCTCTCAAGCTCTTTATCTCTGCCGATAATTTTATCAACTTCGCCTTTTCTGGCTTTTGCCGTCAGGTCGATGCAAAATTTAGACAAGCTCATTCTTTTTTGCTCGTTTTTCTTCTGTTCCTTATCAGAAGAAGCTTTTGCATCGCCTTTTTTCTCTCCTGCTTCAGTCAAACCGTTTTCACTAAAAAGCTTAAAAAAATCAACAGTTGGTGCTCTTGCTTCTTCAGGAGCTATTTCCTCTGCAGGATTTTCTCCGCTTTCTATCATATCAAATATTTCTTCCGATGCAGCATCTATTTCCTCAGCAGGAATTCCGAGCTTATCTATCATTTCGTCAACTTGTTTTATTCCAAGTTTTTTCGCGCATTGCAGACAAAATCCATCGTTAAAGGATTTATCTCCTTCAATGCGTGTAATGAAAAGAATAGCACGTCTTTTCTTGCATCGAACACATAATTTCAATTCCATATCAAGTTACCTTTCAAGATAATATCTTCGCGTATTAAAACAAATAAGTTTAAATCAAACGTAAACTTTTACGTTACACAATCATTTTTATATTATTTTAACACCAAATTAATCAACAAATACAAGGGATTGTATTCATAAAAATATTTAAGTATATAAGTGTCATCTATAGAAACACCAGATAAAAAATCAACACCGAATTTACTTGCAAGAGCAAGAATTCCACCAACGGCTATACAATAAACAGACACTCTGAAAACGCCGAGCAAAATACCAATTACAAGTCCGCCAAGCTTATTTATGGTTCTGATTATTGGTAAAGCAGATATTATTTTATCGAGGAATATCGTTGCGATTTTAACAATAATCCATGAAATAATAAATACCACAAAATACGTTGCCACCTCTCCATGTTCATGGGCAAAGTTGAACGTACTTTTGAATATCGGAGATATAAACAAAGAAAGAATTGCCGTCAAAATCAAGCTGAACGCATTTATAACTGTTTTTACAAGCCCATTTTTCAGAGCAGAAAAGACGGTCAAACCTACTATAAGTAATAAAATTAAATCAAAAACGATATGCATTATAAATTTTCTCCTTTTTAAAATTATAATTTTTAGTTTTCTTCAGACTTATTGTCAAAAATATACATTTCTACAGAATCCAAAGAAGAAAGCAAATATTTACCATATTCAATCTTCACCATATGAGAAAAATTTTTTGATATTGAATATGAATGTATGAGTTCAAAATCAGAATTATAGGTGTTGATTTCTCCATTACATAAAACGTGTATAAAATCACCGTCTATAAGAATATCTCTTGCAGTACAAGGTATTTCAAAAGCAGATTTTTCACCGTTCAAGTCTATAATTTCAATTCTCGTTGACTCATTAAGAAGGGACGTTCCATATGTGATAATAATTTTCCCATTATTTATTTTATATTGTCTTGGTGAATCATTCCAATAATAATGAGAAAAGGAATTTTCAAGGGAAACGTTATATTTTCTTATTCCTTTATCTGTAAAAAGAAGAAAATTCTCGTTATCTAAAAACTCAACTCCAACGGGATATTCACCTGTAATTTCACATTCCGCAAAAACAGTATCAATATCTGTACCGTAAACCTTCAGATAAGAAACAACGTTTCCTGTTGTTGAAAAACAAGCAGAAACTGCATATTTACCGTCGGGTGACAGAGAGCTTGATTGTAGCGTCAACTCGCCATAATTTGTTTTAAAAAATGGTTGAAAATTTTTAGTATAAATTTGAAAACCTGAACGATAACCTTCAGAAGAAGTCTGAACCATAAAAGTTTCTTTATCAGAAACCGAAACGTTATATACCGTTGATTCAAGAGTCAAACGATAGGTTTCCGAAAACGAATTATAAAACCTTACCTCTTTACCACCAATATCATATACTATAAGTTGATTTCCAAAGGGAACTGCAACAGGGGATTTATAATTAAAATCATCAGAAAATAGAACTTTTCCTGAAAACTCAAAGATTCTGATACCATCACTTCCGACAACGGCAAAATCATCTCCAATCAGATATATTTCATTTTTGCTATCGTAATCGTAAGAAATGCTATCTCCACTTGAAACAAGGGAAGAAGGTTCATCCTTCATATATTTTACGATATATCTGATACTATCAAAGGAAAGCTCATCTCCATGATTCTTCACGGAAAAGATGACGAAAACAGCAAGGATAGTTAAGGAAAGCCATTTTAATACGGCACATCTGACAGACAGCTTCAAATAATGTTCTGAAATATCATTTTCCGAAAAATCTCTCTTTTTGTTATCTCTGAAAATTTCGAACGTGTTCATATTACTAAAGCTTACCTCCCTTTCCATATATTTTCCTACGGTTATTCAAAATAATTATTATCGTAAAAAACCTTATTCAGATACAAACCACAAGCAGGCATCGTTTGACCAGCAAGTGTTCTGTCCTTGGCTGAAATAATATCACCAATGGACTGAGTTATTTTCCCCTCGCACGAATTTATAATAGTTCCAACCATAATCCGAACCATGTTGTATAAAAATCCGTCACCGCAAACCTTGAAGAAAACTTCGTTTCCTTCACGCCATGCATCAAAGGAATAAATTGTCCTTACCGTATCTGTAACTGTTGAACCCGCTGCCATAAATGAAGCAAAATCAAAAGTTCCTACAAATTGCGATGCAATCTCTCTACATTTTATTTCATCCAACGGGCGTTTATACATATATGCTCTGTCAACAGAAAAAGGGTCTCTGATTCTTGAATTATAAATCTTATAAATATATTCTTTTTTCAAGGCTGAAAATCTTGGATGAAAATCTTCGGGAACTGATACCGCAGAACTTACAGATATATCGCAAGGCAAGTACGTATTCAAAGCAAGGGGAATTTTTTTGGCATCAAAAGAAGGTGCATCAAAAACAGAACAAACGTATTCCATCGCATGAACGCCTGCATCGGTCCTACTGCAACCATGTACAGTAAGCTCCTTGCAAAATATTTTTTTTACAGCATTTTGCATAGCACCCTGTATTGTTGGCACATTGGGTTGAAGCTGCCATCCGCTGTAATTCGTTCCAAGATATGATAGCTTTATAGCAAAATTCATAATTTCCTCTTGAAAAATTATATAAAGAAAAACTCAGGTCTGTTAAAAATCAAAACCAATACGAGAACTAAAACAAAGCAGAATAAAACGACAAAATCCGTCCATTTCAAATGGAGCTGTTTCATTCTTGTATGACCTACACCTCTGTTATAGCATCTGCATTCCATAGCATCCGCCAAGTCTCCTGCCCTTCTGAACGCAGAAACAAAGAGAGGAATCAATATAGGAACAAAGGCTTTTACTCTTTTTATCAGCCCACCAGAATCGAAATCTGCCCCTCTCGCCTTTTGTGCGGAAATTATTTTGTTCGTTTCCTCTATAAACGTTGGTATAAATCTCAAAGCAATACTCATCATCATCGCGAAATCGTGAACGTGAATATTGAATAAAGTCAAAGGCTTCAAAAGCTTTTCTATTCCCTCGGTCAAATCAAGTGGTAGGGTTGTATATGATATCAGAACAAAGCTTCCGCAAAGCATACAAACGAATCTGATAATAAGATATACGGAATTTAATATTCCTTCTTTGTATATCTCTATGAATTTCCACTTAAATAAAAGAGTATCACCTTTTGATATGAACAACGTAATAGCAGTGGTGATGAGAATAATAAAAATCAACGATTTTAAATTTTTCAATATCAACTTGAATGGAATTCTTGAAACAGCAACAAGTAAAACCACAGATAAAAATGATATCAAATACGATACAGGAGATTTTGAAATCAAAACTGTGACAAGAAAAACAATAAGTGATAACAATTTTATTCTGGGGTCAGCTTTGTGTATAGGAGAATCTGCGGAATAATACTGCCCCAAGGTTATATCTTTAAGCATTTATATTTACACTCATTTTTCTAATATTTTAAGAAGTTTTCTGTAAGCATATTCAATGGTATAAACTGAATTTTCTTTACATATTCCACGCTTTTCCAGTTCTATAAAAAGCTTTGTTATCTGTGGAAGGTCAAGACCAGCAGAAAAAAGCCTTTCTGCTTTTGAAAAAGTTTCTTCAACTGTTCCAAAACTAAAAACTTTTCCCTCGTTCAGAACAAGGATATAATCCGAGTATTTCGCTATATCCTCCATACTGTGAGATATAATTATAGTTGTATTCCCTTTTTCAGCGGAATTTTTCACAATACCGCCTAATATTTCTTCACGTCCTACAGGGTCAAGTCCCGAAGCAGGTTCGTCAAGCACAAGAACAGAAGGTTCCATAGCAACAATACCTGCTATTGCAACACGTCTTTTTTGTCCGCCTGAAAGTTCAAATGGGGATTTATTCATAACTGACGGTTCGATACCACAAAATTTCGCAGCGTTCTCCACACGAGAATTCACCTCATCAATTGAAAGCCCCATGTTTTTAGGTCCGAAGGCAATATCCTCTCTTACAGTTTCACCAAAAAGCTGATATTCGGGATATTGAAAGGATAATCCCACCTTGAAACGAACGCTTTTTATATTCTTTGGTTCTTCCCATATATCTTTTCCGTCAAGCAATATCTGACCGCTTGAAGGCTTCATCAGACCGTTGAGTAATGATGCCAGGGTTGACTTTCCACTCCCTGTTCTACCTATAATTCCGATTATTTTACCTTCGGGAAAATCTATATCCACATTGTCAAGTGCAGTTTTTGAAAATGAAGATTCTTCATTATAAACCACGGAAACATTCTTTAATTGAAGAGAAGGCATATCGTACCCTTTCTTTGCGTTTGTAATTACTTGTTTTGAAGATAGCTTTCTATTACATCTGCTGCTTCCATTGTGTGAAGTATTCCCTTGGGGAATGGGAAGCCATCATCTATAAGCATTTCCGAAAGCTGTGTTATCTGAGGTGATGCAAGAGAAACAGAGTTAAGCATCTTTACATCAGAAAAAATATCTTTAGGTGTTCCGTCACCTATTATTTTTGATTTATTGAGTACAATTATTCTGTCCGCCTCAACCGCTTCACTCATATAATGGGTTATAGTTATTACCGTAATACCATTTTCTTTGTTGAGCTTTTTCATAGCGGCTATAATATCTTTTCTGCCCTCTGGGTCAAGCATTGAGGTTGCTTCATCGAATATAATACAACGAGGTCTCATAGCAAGAATACCAGCTATTGCAACTCTTTGCTTCTGACCGCCTGAAAGTTGACTTGTAGAACGCTTTGCATAAGCTTCCATACCAACGGTTTTTAAAGCTTCATCGACGATTTTACGTATTTCCGAAGGTTCTACTCCTAAATTTTCTGGAGCAAAGGCAACGTCTTCCTCCACAACCGTAGCAACAAGTTGGTTATCAGGATTCTGAAATATCATACCGCAGGATTTTCGTATTTCGAAAAAATTCTCATCATCTGCCGTATCGATACCATTAACAGTGACTATACCGCTATTTGGGAGAAGAATACCGCATAAAATCTTAGCAAGGGTTGATTTTCCGCAACCGTTATGACCGATTATGGCAACGTACTCCCCTTCTTTTATATCAAGATTGAAATTTTCAAACAAACTGTCCCCATCTCTGTAAGCAAAGGACATATTTTTTACTGAAATATAATTGTTCATTACATTACCATTCTTTATAATTTATGGTGTCCAACGGCTTGAAGCTCCACAAGGCAAACAAACTCCGTCTGCCGTTACAGGAATTCCAAGCTCTTTATTTTCTACCTTACCACCAAATTTTTTGCAGATATTGGAATGGAGAATATATCCACAGCTTGATGGTGAAAGCCCCGTTGTATAGGAATTAAGCAAAACGAACAAAGGTTTATCGGATATCAAAAGAGAAATGGATGCAATAAGAGAATCCAAGTCTTTTTCTATCATCCACTTTTCTCCTCCAGGTCCCCTTCCATACGAAGGAGGGTCAAGTATTATGGCATCATAAAAATTACCGCGTCTGATTTCACGGCTTACAAATTTGAAGCAATCGTCTACAATATATCTTATTGAATCGGCTGAAACGCCTGAAAGATTTGCATTGATTTTTGCTTTCTGAACCATACCTTTTGAAGCATCAACGTGACATACCTTCGCACCCGCTTTAGCACACGCAACACTTGCCGCACCCGTATATCCAAAAAGATTCAGAACGCTTATCGGCCTTTTGGCTTTTTTAATAAGTCCTGACATCCAATCCCAATTCACAGCCTGTTCGGGAAAAATTCCCGTATGCTTGAATCCCATGGGAGAAATACAGAATTTCAAATCCCCATAGGAAATCTGCCATTCTTCAGGAACCTTCTTCTTTATCCAAGCTCCGCCACCTTCGCTGGAACGTCTGTATATGGCATCAGCCTTTGTCCAAAGCTCTGAATATTTTTCACCCTTCCATATTACCTGCGGGTCGGGACGAACAAGATGGTATTTCCCCCATCGTTCAAGCCTTTCACCATCGGCAACCTCAAGAAGCTCATAATCTATCCATTTGTCTGAAACAAACATATTTATTCTTCCTCGCTGTCAAATAATCCGCTCTGATAAGCATTTATTTTTTTAGGAAGCGGTATACCAAGATGTTTATAAGCAGAAGATGTTGCAACCCTTCCTCTTGGCGTTCTGTTTATAAAACCAAGCTGTAACAAATAGGGCTCGTACACGTCTTCAAGAGTTACAGTTTCTTCATTGGTAATTGCCGCAAGCGTTTCAAGTCCTACAGGACCTCCGCCAAAATGATTTATAATTGCCTCAAGCATTCGTTTGTCCGTAGAATCCAAGCCAAGCTCGTCAATATCAAGGCTTTTCAATGACATATCTGCTATTTCCTGACTTATGATTCCATCACCCTTGATATCAGCAAAATCTCTTACACGCTTTAACAATCTGTTGGCAATTCTCGGAGTTCCACGGGATCTTCTTGAGATCTCATAAGCACCCTCTGTGGTTATGTCTGTTTCAAGAATTCCTGCACTGCGGGTAACGATTTTAGCAAGCTCATCGGGGGTATATAATTCAAGTCTGAAAAGCATACCAAATCTGTCACGAAGGGGTGAGCTTAATTGTCCTGCACGAGTTGTAGCACCAATCAACGTAAAGGGTTTGAGAGGTATTCTTATACTTCTTGCAGAAGGACCTTTACCCATCATAAGATCAAGGACGAAATCCTCCATTGCAGGATACAAAACCTCTTCAACCGCTCTCGAAAGTCTATGAATTTCATCGATAAACAAAATATCGTTTTCTTCCAGAGTTGTAAGTAAAGCGGCAAGGTCCCCTGCTTTTTCAATAGCAGGTCCTGAAGTTATTTTCAGATTTACGCCAAGCTCGGAAGCAATAATAACGGAAAGAGTTGTTTTACCAAGACCTGGAGGGCCATGAAGCAGAACGTGATCAAGACATTCTCCACGTTTTTTTGCCGCCTGCATAAAAACACGAAGATTTTCCTTAACCTTTTCCTGACCGACGTATTCTTCAAGAGTTTTCGGTCTTAAAGAAATTTCGGTATCCATATCGCTGATACAGCTGCCCGCATCTAATATTCTGTTATCAAAATCAAAATCCTGATTTGAATTTATTGCCATATTTCAACACCTCATTGTTTGGCAAGAATTTTAAGAGCGTTTGTTATAATCTCTGCGGTATCACCGCTTTTATCAATTTTTTCAATTACTTTCAGCACCAAAGAACGCTGATATCCCAATGCAACTAAAGTATTTACCGCATCGGAAACCATAGAACTGTTAGGTATTGATACAGATGTTCTTTCCCCAACTGAAACGTTAGGTAATTTGTCCTTCAATTCAATAATTATTTTTTGTGCCGTTTTCAAACCGATTCCCTGCGCGCATGACAAAGCTCTGGAATCTCCCGAAGCAATAACGTCACACAAGCTTGCAGTACTGAAATAAGAGAGAATAGATATAGCACCTTTAGGTCCTACACCTGAAACGGAAATAAGCTTTTTAAATATTTCAAGTTCTTCTTCTGTTGAAAAACCGTATATATCCTGCGCATCCTCTCTGATAATAAGGGTTGTATAAAACAAAACTTCCTCATTAAGCTTTATAGCAAACTGATTTTTCGTCGAAAGGCTGGTATATATTTTGAAGCAAACGCCGCCACAGTCAACAGCGGCAAAATTATCCATAAGAAGCTCAAGTTTTCCCTTGATGTAATAAAACATAAATTACTCCTTTTTAGCTGTTGTATGCATTGAAAAGTTAGCGT
Source organism: Oscillospiraceae bacterium (assembly GCA_015064625.1). Lineage (GTDB taxonomy): Bacteria > Bacillota > Clostridia > Oscillospirales > CAG-382 > SIG653. The sequence continues at coordinate 167,396 of SVRW01000001.1, forward strand.
GACATATAGCAATAGCAAGAGCATCTGCAGTATCATCAGGTTTAGGTGCAGATTTAAGGTTTAATAAAACCTTTATCATATACATAACCTGCTGTTTTTCAGCTCTGCCATATCCAACGACACTGCTTTTAACCTGCAAAGGCGTATACTCAAACAAATCGATTCCTGATTTCGCAATGGCTGTAAGAATAGCACCTCGCCCTTGAGCAACGTCTATAGCGGTTTTAACATTTTTGTTAAAAAACAATTCTTCAATAGCAACAGCATCAGGAGAATGTCTTTTAATAAGCTCTGTTACACCTTCATATATCTCAAGCAAACGTTTCTCAAGGAGAACACCTGCCTTGGTTGTTATCGTTCCATAATCTATAGGATAAAACTTACCGTTAACCGCGGAAATCACCCCATAACCTACGGTTGCTATCCCAGGATCGATTCCTAAAATAATCATTTCTTTGCACCCGTCCGAAAGCATTTCTTTTAAACTTTATTTTACCACATTACGTTTTTATAGTCAATATATTTTTTATGACGTATTGTAACATTTTACACCGTCAACAACTCTTTCTGAGTTTGACGCTTAAGTTCCACCATAATGCTTATTTGTATCGGAAGCGCTAAAGCAAAAGAACAAAAATCTGATATTGTTTGAGCAAGCAAAACTCCGTTTATTCCAAGAATCATAGGAGCAATAATTATTGCGGGAATGAAAAACATCCCTTGTCTTGCAATAGCAAGTACAGAAGCACGTACAACCTTACCCATACTCTGAAGCATCATATTGCTCATAATAACAATCCCCATAAAAGGAAGTGATATACATTGGTACCTTAAGGCTACAGCTCCTAATTCGATAACCTTCGGGTCATCCCTTACAATTCTGATAAGCTGTGGTGCTAAAGCAGTATAGATTAAAGACATCACCAGTAAAAAAACAGTAGCTACAACACCGCAGAATTTGAATGCTTCTCTGACTCTGTCATATAGCTTTGCACCGTAGTTAAAGGCACATACAGGCTGAAATCCCTGACCGAAACCGATTAGTGCTGAGGAGGCGAAAAACATAACTTTAGTAACAACACTCATAGCAGTTATTGCAATATCTGCCGCTTTCAACGCAAGCTCTTCCGTTATGGCGGATTCAGATACTCCAAGGATATAAGCCGCCTCTGCAAATCCATATTCCCCTGCAACTCTATTAAGTGTTAACGAGGCAATGCTTGAAAGTCCCTGCCTTAAAAGAGAGGGCGCACCGCCTATACATATTTCTTTATATAATGACAAGGAAGGAACAAAATTTTTAAGTTTTATGGTAAGGCAATCTGTTTTGATATTCATAAAAATCAGAATAGTAAAACTGATTATCTGACTTATAACTGTTGCCAATGCGGCGCCAGCCGTTCCCATTCCAAAGGTTGTGATGAGAAGAGGGTCGAGAAATATATTTATAATAGCACCTGTCGTTATTCCAATCATGGAATATGCTGCATTCCCCTGAAAACGTATCTGATTATTCAGAACGTATGATCCCATCATGAAAGGTGCGCCAACAAGTAAAACCTTTATGTAGTCTTTAGCATATGGAGCGTTTGTTGTAGTTGCCCCCAAAGAATAAACCAAGGGATTCAGAAAGATATACCCCAATATTGCAATAACAGTTCCAAGAATTAAAGATGAAAAGAAACCAACGGATGCCATTTTTTTCGCAGATTCGGTATCTTTATTGCCTAGTGAACGTGAAATAAAATTTCCCGAACCAAATCCGCAAAAGAATCCCAACGCCTGAATAACAGCCATAACAGGCAAGGCAACTCCAACACCTGCGGAAGCACTATTCCCCATTCCACCCACAAAAAAAGTATCTGCCATATTATAAAAGGACGATACAAGCATACTTATTATAGTTGGAATTGCAAGCTTGGGAATCAACCGTTTCAACGGCTGTTTCGTCATCATATTAAATTTATTTTGTTGAGCGGTATCCATATTTTTATCCTTTTCAATTTATCACATCGTTTAAAAAAACTCGTTCAGAAGAACGAGTTTTTGGCCTGCCCGACAGGATTCGAACCTGCGACCTTGAGAGTCGGAGTCTCATGCGCTATCCAGCTGTGCCACGGGCAGAACTATTTATTTGCGTTCGTCTCCATCTGTTTTTTTCATAGCGTTCTTTATTCTGTACTGCAAAAAGCATTTCAAACATTGAAATGATGTCAATAACGTGAAAATAATAAATAATACAACTGTATAAAAGCAGAGTAATCCATTTATCAATCCAGCAAAATAGAGTACAATTTCAAGAACAAGAGATATAGCTACCGAAGGTAAATAATAAAATACTATGTCTTCCACAATATATTTTGAAAGCTTTTTATCTCTATCCGTAAATTTTATAAAATAAGAATTGATATAAAAAGGAATCAAATAGACTATTGCCATCATCAGAATGAACAACAAGTCATAATTCGGAAAAAGGGAAACAAGCAGATAAAACAAAACGATTTGAACCAAGGAATATATCATCTTAAATCTTGAACCAAAAGCTTTTTCTTTTTTTTCTGACATTTTGTTTCCCTTTCCTGCTATTTACCTTACAAAATCAGTTATGAGCTTCGCTCTGCTTTCTTATAGTATCTCTCTTGATTTTACCACTTGTTGTTTTTGGAAGCTGTTCCACGAATTCAACAATTCGAGGATACTTATAAGGAGCAGTTGCCTGTTTTACGTGATTCTGAATTTCTTTCTTCAACTCATCAGAAGGTGTATACCCTTTTGCAAGAACTATTGTTGCCTTTATAACCTGTCCTCTTACAGGATCGGGAGCACCAGTTACAGCACATTCAAGAACAGAAGGATGAGTCATCAAAGCACTTTCAACCTCAAAAGGCCCTATTCTGTAACCAGAACTCTTGATAACGTCATCAGAACGTCCTTCAAACCAATAATAGCCGTCGTTATCACGTCTTGCTGTATCCCCCGTATCGTACCAATCGTTATAAAATGATTTTTTGTTTGCTTCTTCATCGTCAAGATATCCTTTGAAAAGTCCTGTAGGATAGAGCTTGGAAAGATTTTTTATAACTATATGTCCAACTATACCGTCTTCGCAACTCGTTCCGTCGGGATTGACTATATCAACGTCAAAAACAGGTGATGGTTTACCCGTAGAACCTGGTTTAATTTCGATGCCTGGATAGTTCGCAAGAATAACGGGGGTTTCCGTCTGTCCGAATCCCTCTGTAAGAGACAGTCCTGTAAGCTCCTTGAATTTGTTGAAAACTTCAGGATTAAGAGGTTCGCCCGCTATAGAACATTGCTTTATGGACTTGAAGCTATCTGGATAATTTTGCAAATCCTCTTTGATAAGGAATCTGTAAATCGTAGGAGGAGCACAAAAAGTTGTAAGTTGAAGTTCAGCCAAAAGGTTCAGCGTATTGGCAGCATTGAATTTTTCGTTGTCGTAAGCAACTATAACTGCACCGCAAATCCATTGTCCGTATATTTTTCCCCAGGCAAACTTAGCCCATCCCGAATCTGACATGGTAAGATGAAGTTTTCCATCCTCAACTCTTTGCCAATATTTAGCGGTAAGAATATGACCCACAGGATAAGTATAATCGTGAACGATCATTTTAGGGAATCCCGTTGTACCTGATGAAAAATATATAAGCATCTCATCAGAGTTTTTATTAGGTATTCTTTCAAATTTATCGGAATATGTGTAAGCTTCTTTTCTGAAATCGATGAAGCCTTCGGGGACTTTTTCGCCTACTATAGCAACATGCTCAAGCTCGTTACATTCGGGAACTGATTCCTTTATACTTTCTGTCAATTCCGCATCATCAACGGATATTATCATCTTAACGTGAGCTTTATTGCAACGATAAACAATATCTTTTTTAGTCAACTGAAACGTCGCTGGGATAGCAACAATGCCTGCTTTATGTAATGCAAGGAAACAAAGCCATGCCTCAGGTCTTTGCTTGCACATAAACATTACTCTGTCACCCTTTTTAAGTCCCTTATCCATTAAAAAGTTAGCAACCTGGTTGGAAAGGCGAGTCAAATCCTTGAAAGTATATTTTTTTCTGTTTCCAAAATCATCACACCAAACAAGAGCAAGCTTGTTTTCATCCTGTTCGCCCCATGCATCTGCAACGTCATACGCAAAATTGAATCCTTCGGGAACAGTTACTTTATAATTTGATTTGAAATCTTCATATGACTCAAATTCTGTTTTTTCTAAAAATTTTTCTAACATTTTAAAATACCTCGCCTTTTATACTATCCTATATATTATACACATATAAATCAAAAAAGTCAATACTTTTGCGGTCAAAATGTATTTTATAAGCAAAAAAAGTGAATTCCCAAAGCAAATTAAACACTTTGGAAATTCACGTATATAAATTTATAAATAACAGAAAAAATAACCGTTATAGCGGTAAATATGAAAAGAATTGCCGTTAAAGTGTTCAAAAAATGTTCGTCCACTGCAGCTTTTTTAAGTGTTTTATAAAGTTTTAGGACTTTGAAATTGAATTTTAGAAAATTTGACATTGGACGGAGCAGAAAACCAGCTTAAAATCTCACTTTTTCAGTGGGGTCATTCCGTCCCCTGTCAGATGTTTGCACCCCATGAATTCAAATGGAGATCACAGCCAAAATATCCGCATAGATTCATTGGAGCAAAAACCAACTCATCAAAATAATTTTTGATGGTTGCTTTTCTTTTTTCCTGACACCGATAAAGGGTTTGAACTTCTTTAAAAAGACGTTTTTGATTGTAAGTCTCACAACACTCTAACTTCTTTTTAATAATTAAATTTACTCTCTCCGACTCATGTTGTTTGCAAAAAGCTTCAATTAGAATCGCCCACTCTCCATATGATAATGACCATTCTTCATTCAAGCGTTCTTCTATTTCGATAATGCTTGAATACTTTTCGCATAAATAATAAAATATCACTCTATCTAATAAGTCCATTCGAGAAATTTGTTCATTGTATTGATTAGCGTTTAACCCTAAAATCAAACTCTTTTTGTCATACATCGCCATAGAAACGAAAAAAGGAAATATCATTTCGTTAGAAAGAGATTTGATATTTCTAAAAAGATAAAAGGCATTTTTATATTTTTTTTGCATAAACAACGAAATTGCACGATCGTAAAGAATATAGTCATTCGAAAGCAGTGAATAACAGGAGGAATAAAACTCATACGATTCATTATACTTTCGTTCATTAAAAAACACCTCACCCAAATTCATAAAAACAATTGCATTTTTTTGAAAAATTGATGCCTTTAATAAGTATCTCTTACCTAATGATTCCGCACACATTTCTTTTCCGCTTTTTGTTACGATTCCGTGTTGATATAAGAAAAGACCTAAATTATTATAAGTTTGAAAGCATGGATTGGTGTTTTTATTGAGATAAAATAATTCTTGAGCAGTTTCAAATTCACCATTCAATAGCGCGCTCATTGCACGCTTGTTTAATATTTCAGAATTCAATGGTTTACCTTGATATTTTATTTTAAAAATTTAATATATTTCGGAATATTCAAAATATAGATATTTCATTAAATGACAGGGCATAAATGACAGAGGACGGTTCTGTGTCCGAAACTGAATTGTCCGAAAGTGTATTTATAAACGGCTTAAACTCGCGTTTATAGCAATTTAGAACATGTTTTCAAACAACAGTTCGTCCACTGAATTTGCTATTCTTTTGTGAATTTTATGAGTTGAAATCTGACAGAGAACCGTCCCCTGTCAGATGGAGATGACAGAGAACCGTCCCCTGTCAGATGGAGAGAACCGTCCCCTGTCAGATGGAGTCCCCTGTCAGATTTGATAGGAGCACATATTCCTATAGCAGACCGGTGATTACTCATCTTCCAAGGTTTAAATATCTTGCAATTTTAAAAACACTTTTGTAAAGAAAAATATCAAACGTGGGACCACTCGAGGAGAATTTGTGTCCGTTGTCGCCAATTAAATCGGCGTAATAATATCTTTCTGTAGTAGAGCGCTTTATTTCAAAACTATAACCATTGTTTTCGATGTAGTTGAGTAAATCTATTTCCGTTGCCAACCTGCTTCCTTTTGCAGAAACTTTTTGGTCTAATTCAGTAAATTTGCCATATTCAGGGTCATCTATTCCACCAATTATATAATTTTTTCCATTGTAAAAATACACGCACCCAGTGTAACAGAGATGTTCATCTTCACCGAAGTTAAACCCGGCTTTTCGTAATTTTTCCATTGTGAATATACTTAAATACATACGTGCTTTTCCTCAAATTTTTAATATCAATCTAACGGGTCCTTTATGTTTTCCTGTGATAAAGTTTCCGGGTCAAATGACAGGGGACGGTTCTGTGTCTGAAACTGAATTGTCCGAAAGTGTATTTATAAACAGCTCAAACTCGCTTTTAAAGCAATTTAGAACATATTTTCAAACAACAGTTCGTCCCCTGAATTTGCTATTCTTTTGTTAATTTTATGAGTTGAAATCTGACAGAGAACCGTCCCCTGTCAGAGCGTTCATGAGTTGAAATCTGAAAAGAATTGCCGCAATAGTCGGGGAAAAAATGTCCCCAACTATCGCGTTTTCATCTATTTTCCGTCTTTTTGAAAATGTGAAATCAATTTTGGCAAAATCCAACGCACAGAGAGACAAATTATCGGCTTAAAACCTCACTTTTTCAGCGGTTTCGGACCGTCCCCTGTCAGCTGGGTCACTGTCAAAACGGTAAAAGATGATTTCCTGATATAATAGTACATGTTAACCAAATAAAGCTAAAAATGTACGCGCCATCAATCCAATTTAGAGAAGCACAAGCCACAGTAAACAGTAGAGAAACGGTTCCTATGATAGCGTTTGTTATATACATTTTCTTGTTTTTACGCAATCTTTCTGTTAAATTATATTTTGGATCTAAATACTTGCGAAATAATATTAAGAAGCCTATGCATGCAGCTCCAAAAATGTATTCGCACTTTAAGAAATCGTTGAGCATGTAAAATTACCTGTTTTCCTCAAAGAACAATATATAATCAGGGAGACATGGGACGGTTCTATGTCTCCCTTCCCTGCATGAAGATACTCCTTTAACCACCTTGAATATGAATAAATTATTTTTCAACTTCCTTTAAACTTGAAACAAAAAGTTCACCGTAATTGTTCTTTGAGAAGATTAACTCATAAGGAATTTCATTTATTTCAAATTCAAAATATATTTCTTCAAGCTCCAAAACAAAACTTTCTATTGTTTCGGGAGCTTTTGCCCAAAATGAATCGTACGTCCTTTCCAAAAATCCTTTGTCACTGTTTGGCTTGTAAGAGATTGTATCGTAAAATTCAACAAAAAAATTATTACCATGCTTATTGATTATTTCAGCGTTGGATTTTATATATTCTTCAGCTTTTATCTGATAAACTTCAAGATATTCTCTCTCTTTTGTCATTATTTCTGAACTTCTGTTCACTGTGAATATAACGAACGCACTCATTATTCCAAACGCCAAAACGCATGCAACTACAAAAATGATAACTTTCTTATTTTTCATAATATCACTACCTTTCTTAATTAGGGAGATAAAGAAGACGGTCGTCTTTTTCCTTAATCACTGACTTTTTAAATCACTGTTTTAAACATGATTATTTAAGCTATTAATATCCTTGTAATACGATTCAGTCATCTTATTGATACACCTTTGTTACAAATACATTATACTCGAACAAATCAAAAAAGTCAATACTTTGGCAGTTAAATACACTTTACATAAAATCCCCGACATGAATTTACTAAAAAATCACATCGGGGATAATTTACAAAATGATTATTCGTTTATAAACTTCAAAGCACCTGTAGGACAAGCGTCTACGCACTTATGGCAGTCCTTACAATAAGTGATAACACCTTGGTCTTTGAATTCGGGTTTAATAACAGTTTTGAAGCCTCTGCCAACAAGACCGAGTATTCCTTTTCCTACGACCTCGTCACAAACTCTTACGCAAAGCCCGCAGAGAATACATTTACCCTGATTACGTTCAATGCTTACCAGCTTTCTTTCGGTTTCATGCAAATGCTTTTCACCGCTGAATTTGGAAGGATTAAGTTTATATCTGTTTGCATGTCTAATAAGACGGCAGTTCTTGTATTCATGGCATCCGCATTCGAGACAGCGTTTAGCTTCTTCAATTGCAGTTTCATCTGAGAATCCGAGATTTACCTCTTTGAAATCGTTCTTGCGTTCCTCAGCAGGACGGCAAGGCATAACTGCACGAGGCAATACTTCACGGTCAGCAAACATTTCCTTTGTTACTGTTCTTTCAGAAACGTAAGGAGCAACGTAAGGAACAACGTCTCCATTCAGGAAAGAATCAACAACGTCAGCAGCTTTATTTGCTTCGCCAATTGCGGCAATAGCTATAGATGCACCTTTATTTGTTGCATCGCCAACTGCGAACACCTTAGGATTGTTAGTTCTGAAGGTATACTCATCGGCAACGATAATTCCCTTTTTGTTAAGTTCAAGCCCTTCAAAGCCTGCAACGTTAACCTTCTGACCTATTGCGGAAATAACCGTATCAACGTCGAGAATTTCGAATTTTCCTTCAACGGGAACAGGAGATCTTCTTCCGCTCGCATCAGGCTCGCCAAGCTCCATAACCTGAAGCTTAACCTGTTTTGCTTTACCGTTTTCACCAATAATTTCAGCAGGATTAGTAAGGAATTTAAAGGTAACGCCTTCTTCCTTTGCCTCTGCAATTTCTATTTTTTCAGCAGGCATTTCTTTTTCCGTACGTCTGTAAATAACGTATACGTTTTCAGCGCCGAGTCTTACAGCAGTACGGCAAGCGTCCATAGCTGTATTACCGCCGCCAACAACGGCAACGTTCTTACCAATATTGGTTTCTTCACCAAGGCTTACTTTTCTGAGGAAATCAATACCGCCCCAAACGCCTTCAAGATCTTCGCCTACGCATCCAACGCCCATGCTTTTCCAAGCACCGATAGCAACGATAACAGCGTCAAACTTTTGGCAGAATTCTTCGAATGAAGCATCCTTGCCGATTTTGAAATTGTTTTTCATTTCAACGCCAATAGACGCGATTTCTTCAATTTCTTTATCAAGAATTGCTTTTGGAAGTCTGTATTCGGGAATACCGTATCTGAGCATACCGCCCATTTTAGGCATTGCATCAAAAACAGTTACAGAATGTCCCTTTGATGCAAGGTAATAAGCAGATGTCAAACCAGCAGGACCACCGCCGATAATACCAACAGTTTTGCCAGTTGAAGGAGCTTTGGTTGCAACAACGTGTTTTCCTTCATTATGTACCTTATCTGCGGCATAATATTTGAGGAATGCTATAGAAATAGGCTCTTCAACGTTTGTTCTTCTACAAGCTTTCTCACAAGGATGAGGACAAACACGTCCAATTGAAGCAGGAAGAGGAAGCTTTTCCTTAATTATTTCAACAGCACCAAATGCATCGCCTTCTGCAATTTTCTTAACGTACCCCTGACAATCAGTTCCCGCAGGACAGTTAAGAGAGCAAGGTCCTTTACAATCACCATCGTGATCACTCATAAGAAGCTCAAGAGCAGTTTTTCTTGCCCTTATAACTCTTTCAGATTCCGTATTTATAATCTGTCCATCCATAGCAACTGTTGAACAAGCACGCATAAGCTTGGGCATTTTTTCAGCTTCAACCAAGCAGATTCCGCAAGCACCGTATTTTTTCACGCTGCTATGATGACATAAAGTTGGTATTTCTATTCCGTTTGCACTTGCTATTTCAAGAATCGTTTTTCCTTCTTCTGCAACGCAAACTTTTCCGTTGATCGTAACAGTTATCATACTGTTCCCCCCTTACTCAACAAAAACCGCACCAAAACGGCAAACAGTTTTACAATTTCCGCATTTGATACATTTTTCGTTGTCTATAACCTGAGGATTTTTCTTCTCCCCTGAAATTGCCTTAACAGGACATTTAATAGCGCACAAAGTACATCCCGTGCATTTTTCTGCATCAATCCTATATGAAAGAAGATCAGAACAAGCCTTTGCGGGACATTTTTTGTCATTAATATGAGCTTCATATTCATTTCTGAAATATTTGATAGTTGTAAGAACAGGGTTAGGAGCTGTTTGTCCCAAACCGCAAAGCGCACCGTCTTTAATTGATACGCAAAGTTCTTCAAGAAGCTCTATATCGCCCTCTTTTCCTTCACCTGCAACAATACGGGTAAGAATTTCATACATACGTTTCGTACCCAATCTGCAATGAACGCATTTTCCGCAGGATTCCTTCGTTGTGAAATCAAGGAAAAATTTAGCCATATTTACCATGCAGGTACTGTCGTCCATAACAACCATACCGCCTGAACCCATAATGGCACCAGTTGCACCGAGAGCTTTATAATCGATTATAGTATCAAAAAGTTCAAAAGGAATACAACCGCCTGAAGGACCGCCCATCTGAACAGCCTTACAAGGTCTGTCGTTCTTTATTCCTCCACCAATTCCGAATATAACGTCACGGAGCGTTTTACCCATAGGAACTTCTACAAGACCGCCACGTTTGATTTTACCCGTAAGAGCAAAAACCTTTGTTCCTTTGCTGTTTTCCGTTCCCATAGCAGAAAAAGCAGAACCGCCGTTAAGCAGTATCCAAGGAACGTTTGCAAAGGTTTCAACGTTATTTATATTGGATGGCTTATCATCATATCCACGCTGTGCAGGGAATGGAGGTTTAAGACGGGGCATACCGCGTTTTCCCTCAAGAGATTCAATTAAAGCGGTTTCTTCACCGCAAACAAAAGCACCTGCACCTGCTTTATAGGAAATATTACATGAAAATCCGCTTCCAAGAATTTTCTCTCCAACAAAGCCAGCCTCTTTAGCTTGCTTTATAGCTTCATCAAGACGTTTTATAGCAAGAGGATATTCAGCTCTTACGTAAACAACAGCTTCAGAAGCTCCAATAGCATATGCACCGATAAGCATACCTTCGATAAGGTTATGAGGATCGCTTTCGATTACAGCTCTATCCATAAATGCACCAGGATCTCCCTCGTCAGCATTACAGATAAGATATTTCTGTTCGCCCTTTGAGCTTCTTGCCGCATTCCATTTGAACCACGTTGGGAAGCCTGCACCGCCTCTGCCTGCAAGACCAGAAACTTTGATTTCTTCAATAACGTCTTCGGGAGTCATGGAAGAAAGCACCTTTTTAATTGCACTGTATCCGTCTGCATTGATGTATGCATTGATATCATTAGGATCGATTATTCCGCAATGACGGAGAGCAATTCTTGTTTGCTGGCTCAAAAAAGAGCTATCTTCTTCAGAAATAAACAAATTGGAAACTGTGCTGAAATCTCCGCTGGAAGCTGCTTTGGCAATTGCTTCACCGTCTTTTTCAGATACTTTTACAAGTCTATGTACAAGTTCGTTTCCATCATAAACGTCAACGATAGGTTCAAGATAGCACATTCCAATACATCCCGAAATACCCATCTCAAATTTACCGTCATTATACTTTGATATGGAATCATATACCTTGGAAGCTCCTGCAGCAATACCGCAGCTTCCCTGTCCTACAACAAGCTTCATTATTGAACCTCCTTCCCTCTCAACTCACGCAAGATAGAAACTACCTTATCGGAAGTAAGGGAACCGTACGTTTCTTCATTTATCATCATAACAGGAGAAAGACTGCAGCATCCAAGACAAGCAACTGTTTTCAAAGTGAAAAGACCGTCTTTTGTAGTTTCTCCGTCTTTTATTTCAAGCTCTTCTTCTATAGTTTTCAGAATTTTAGCAGAGCCGTTAACATGGCAAGCTGTACCTTGACAAAGCATAATGAGATACTTGCCAATAGGCTGAAGTCTGAACTGGGTATAGAAAGTAGCAACGCCCATAACCTTTGCAGGTGTTGAAGAAGTTTTTTCGGCAATATAATAAATTACGTCTGTAGGAAGATATCCGTATATCTCCTGAGCATTCTGCAGTATAGTTATTAAACTGCCTTTGACGGATGCATATTTTTCAAGTACACCGTCAAGAAGTGTCAGATCGCTCTTGTTTTTCGAGCAATTACATGAATTACACATTTTAAAATCTCCGTATTTATTTAATTTTTATTATCTTTCGTAAAAAGTGAAGAATGACTGCGTCTGTAAGCCGGGTTCTGTCTTAAGCGGTCATCTATCTTGGACTTACGTTACCGCAAGCCTCTTTGCCACCCAGGAGCTTGCCGAGCAAGCAATAACGCTCCCATACGGTGTTGCTCCGGATAGGGTTTACATGGCCGCACAGTCTCCTGTGCGCCGGTAGGCTCTTACCCTGCCTTTCCATCCTTACCCCGTTAAAACGAGGCGGTTTATTTCTGTTGCACTAGCCCTAAAGTCGCCTTCGGCGGACGTTATCCGTTATCCTGCTCTATGGAGCCCGGACTTTCCTCACTCCGTGACCTTTCGGTATGACGGGGCGCAACCGCTCGGCGCAGTCGGCTACTTCACCTAATTGTGTATTATACTACAGAAAATTTATTTTGTCAAATGGTATTTTTGTCTTGATTATTCGAAAAAATAATATATAATATAAGAGATAGCAAAGTTTTATATGACAGCGAGGAAAGTTATGGGAAACAATACAGAATATTTAAACTCCTACAAAAGCAAAAGCATTGGTTTTGTAGGCGCTGGCATAAGCAATATGCCAATACTCAGGCTTTTTCTTGAAGAAGGAATTACAGTAACCCTGAGAGATAAAAAAAGCATTGATTCAATAAAAAACTATGAAGAACTTTTAGAAAAAGGAGTCACATTCCGTACAGGAGAAGATTATCTTTCTGATATATACGAAGACATTATTTTTCTCTCCCCTGCACTAAGACCCGATTTTCCTGAATTTCTTTCAGCAAAAGAAAGAGGAACGCTTATCACAACAGAACTTGAAGAATTTCTGAAGCATTGCCCCTGTACTACTATAGGAATAACAGGGAGCGACGGAAAAACAACAACTTCAACTCTTTGTGCAAAGCTTCTTGAAGCATCGGGTAAAAAGGTTTATTTAGGCGGAAACATTGGAGAAAATCTTTTCGTTAAGCTTTCTGAAATTTCAAAAAGTGATTTTGCAGTTATTGAAATATCAAGCTTTCAGCTTATGAAGATGAGCAGACAACCAACTATTTCAATTATAACAAACGTTTCTCCCAATCATCTTGACTGGCACACGGGAATGGATGAATACGTTTTTGCAAAAAAGAGAATTCTCTCACCATCACAGACAAGGAACGTATTAAACGGAGATGATGAAACAACGCTTTCGTTCAAAGGAGAAAATTCTGTTTTATTTGGCAAAAGCGAAAAAAACGATTTCAGATTTGATGATGAAGGTATTAGATTCGGCGGTGAATTGTTGCTAAAGGACGAAGATATTCTTCTTCCAGGTATACACAACAGAGCAAATTATTCAGCAGCTATTGCTGCGGTATACCCTTTCATAACAAAAGAAGCAATTCATTCTGTTGCAAAAAGCTTTGGAGGCGTTGAACATAGAATTGAGCTTGTTCGTGAGAAAGACGGAGTAACTTATTACAATTCTTCCATTGATTCAAGCCCGACAAGAACTGCCGCCGCTTTAAATTCATTTAAAGAAAAGCTTATTGTTATAGCTGGCGGATACGATAAAAATATTCCCCTTGAACCCCTCGGAGAATTATTCGAAAGAAAAGCAAAGGCTGTTATTCTAATGGGTAATACAGGGCCTAAAATAGAAAAAATATTATGCGACGTTAAATATTCAGGAACTGTTATTAAAGCAACCGACATGGCTGACGCTGTAAAAAAAGCCTCATCTCTTGCATCAGAAGGCGATAAGGTTATTCTTTCGCCTGCCGCCGCAAGCTTTGATTTGTATCCGAATTTTATGTGTCGCGGAAAAGATTTCAAGGAAAAAGTAAACGAATTATAATTTTAAATAAACAAATATAGGAGGTCTATCTTTTGGAATTATTTGAAAGAGCCAAAAAATTCACAGAAGCCCCAGGTGTTTCAGGCTTCGAAGAAATGGCTTTTGATACGGTAAAGGAATTGTGCGAAGATTTCTTCACCGAAATCAAAACCACATCCACAGGGAGCGTTATTGCTTACCGTCCTTGCGGAAAGCCAAACGCTAAAAAGCTTCTTCTTGATGCTCATCTTGATGAAATAGGAATGGTTGTTACAAAAATTTGTGACGGTGGTTTTCTCAAGGTGACAAACTGTGGCGGTATCGACACGAGGGTACTTTCCGCAGGAGAAGTTTACATCTACGGTAAAAAAACAATAACTGGTGTTATTTGTTCAAAGCCACCTCACCTCACGACAGATGAAGACAGAAAGAAAAAAATACTCTTGAAGGACATGGCTATTGACACAGGTTACACCAAAGAAGAACTTGAAGAAATAGTTTCTGTCGGAACTCCCGTCGGCTTCAAGGTCAAAACCGAACGTTTAGGTAAAGATTTCGCTACAGGAAAATCTTTTGACGACAGAATCTGCGGAACTGTTATTTTAAGAGCTATTGAGCTTTTAAAGGATAAAGAGCTTAACGTCGATATATACGCTTTATTCAGTGGCGGAGAAGAAACAAACTACGTTGGTTCACGCCCAGGGGCATTCATCGTTGATCCCGATTATGCTGTAGTCATTGACGTTTGCAACTGTGCTATTCCGGAAACTCCGAAATTCAGACAGACAAATTTCATAAATAAAGGCGGAGTTATTTCGTATTCCTCCACAACTTCGAGGAAGCTTACTCAAAAGCTTATAGACACAGCAAAAGAAAATGGCATACCTCATCAGGTTATTGCTGAAGCAGGATACACGGGTACAAATGCAACGATGATTCAAATTGCACGCGCTGGAATTCCAACGGTTCTTATCTCTATTCCACTTAAAAATATGCATACTCCAGCAGAAATAGGCTCCCTCAAGGACGTTGAAAACACTGCATTAGCTGTTGCCGCTCTTGCTGAAAGACTTGGAGGTGAAGATTTATGAATATAGAACTTCTTAAGAAATTGTGTAACGCCTTTGGTCCTTCGGGGATAGAAGACGAAGTAAGAGATATCATTATAGAAGAAATCAAAGACTACTGCACCGATTTGAAAATCGACAAAGTCGGAAATGTAATTGCATTCAAAAAAGGTAAAAAAGATACGGGTAAAAAAGTTTTAGTATCTGCTCATATGGACGAGATAGGCTTTATGATAAGAACACTCTCCGAAGAAGGATATGCTTATTGTGAAGAAATCGGTGGTGTTGAAAAAGCAGTTGTTGGTGGTAAAAGAATAGTTATCGGTGACAAAAGGCAATTTGGAGTTGTTTGTGCAAAAGCAATACATCTTCAGAAAGCTGAAGAAAGAGGCGTTTGTATTCCCATACACGAAATGTATATAGATTTAGGATGTGAAAGCCTTGAAGAAATTTCTTCTCTCATTTCTATTGGTGATGAAGCTGTGTTTGCACCTAACTTTGAAGAATTCGGAAGCGGTATGATTAAATCCAAAGCTCTTGACGACAGAGCAGGGTGTTATATTCTTACGGAGCTTATTAAAAAAGACCTGCCCTGCGACACTTATTTTGCTTTCGTAACCTGCGAAGAAAACGGACTCAGAGGAGCTATTCCACTTTCTTTCAACTTGCAACCCGACGTTGCTATTGTCGTGGAGGCAACTACAGCCGCCGATCTTCCTGATACACCAGCGGGTGAAGAATGCTGTAAAGTAAGAGATGGCGCGGTTATATCTCATATGGATAGATCCACCATATACGATAAAGAGCTTTTCCAGAATGGAATTAAAGCTTTTGAAGATAAAAACATCAAATATCAGGTTAAAAATTTTGTTGCAGGTGGTAACGATGCAAGAGCATATCAACAGTTTGCGGGCGGAAGCAAGGTTACAGCTCTTTCAGTACCAGTAAGATACATCCATTCACCTTGCTGTGTAGCTTCTATAGAAGATATAGAAAACACACAAAAAGCAGTTTTTGCTATGCTTGAAACTATTTAATTCGGAGGAGAAAAATATGTACAATTTAATAAAGAAACTTACTAGCGCATTTTCAGTATCGGGATGCGAAGAAGAAATAGCTTCCCTTATCAAAGAAGAAGCATCTGCATTCGCTGATGAAATCGAGACAGATGCCATGGGTAATCTTATTTGTCTTAAAAAAGGCAAAGATTCATCAAAAAAAGTTATGGTTGCCGCTCACATGGACGAAATCGGATTCGTTGTAACGAGCATTAACGATAAAGGCTTTATAAAAGTTTCAAATATCGGCGGTATCTATCCTGTATATTCTTCATATCAGAAAGTCGTTTTCCAAAACGGAACAAAGGGCGTTATAATCCTTGATGACAAAGCTTCAAAATCCGATGCAAAGGTTAAAGACATGGTTATAGATATCGGAGCTAAAAGCAAGAAAGATGCGCTCAAGAAAGTAAAAGTTGGTGATACCTGTGCTGTTGCTCCTTCTTTCACAAGACTTATGAATAACCGCATAACTGCAAAAGCATTTGATAACAGAATCGGTGCGGCAGTTATCCTTCACAGTCTTAAAAACATTTCCACCCCTGCATACGATACGTACTACGTATTTACAGTTCAGGAAGAAGTTGGACTCCGTGGCTCTAAAGCTGCAGCATTCAATATCGCTCCCGATTATTCCTTGGCAGTTGACGTTACAAGAACAGGAGATGCTCCAGGGGTTGCACCTATGGAATGTTCTCTTGATGGCGGTGCCGCCATTAAAATAAAAGACAGTTCTGCTATTTGCGCACCCAAAATGGTTAAAGCGCTTACAAAAGTTGCAGAGGACAACAAAATCAAATATCAATACGAAATTCTTGAAGGTGGAGGAACTGATACCGCTTCCATGCAGACAACGGGTGCAGGTTCATTCGCAGGAGCTATTTCCGTTCCCGTAAGGTACATCCACTCCCCTGTTGAAACATTGTCTCTTAATGACGTTATGGCTTGCTCCAAACTTCTTACAGCATTCCTTGAAGCAGAAATTAAATAATATAGATTTGCTGTCTTCGGTTTTATCCGAGGACAGCTTTCTTTGTTTAAAAGAATTACGCCGCCTGCTTTAATTGCAAACGGCGTATTATTCTATAGGATTATTTACCGTAGTATGCTCTGAGGAACATTTCCTTAATTTCACTCATAAGAGGATATCTGGGGTTTGCTCCTGTGCACTGGTCATCAAATGCCTGCTCAACCATATCATCAAGTCTGTCAAGGAAATCGTTTTCATCTACGCCATATTCCTTAATGGTGGATTTGATACCAACCTTTGCCTTGAGTTCATCAATAGCTTTGATAAGGTTTTCAAGCTTTTCTTCGTCGGTTTTACCCTTAATTCCGAGGTAATCAGCAACTTCTGCGTATCTTGCCAAGGTATGAGGATGGTCGTACTGAGAGAACGTACCCATCTTAACAGGGGTTTCGCTTGCATTGAAGCGGATTACTTCATCAATCATAAGAGCGTTTGCAACACCGTGTGGCAAATGGTGGAATGCACCAAGCTTATGAGCCATTGAATGACATACACCGAGGAAAGCATTTGCGAAAGCCATACCTGCCATAGTTGCGGCATTTGCCATTTTTTCTCTTGCTACAACGTCGTTGAGACCGTTATCGTATGCTCTGGGAAGGTATTCAAATACCATTTTAAGAGAACGAAGTGCCATGGAATCAGTATAATCCGTAGCCATCATAGAAGCAATAGCTTCAAGTGCATGAGTTACAGCATCGATACCTGAAGCTGCTGTAAGTCCACGAGGTGCAGACATATGAAGGTCTGCATCAACTATTGCCATATTAGGCATAAGTTCATAATCTGCAAGAGGATATTTTATACCTGTTTTTTCGTCTGTGATAACTGCAAAAGGTGTTACTTCAGAACCCGTACCTGCTGACGTTGGAACAGCGATAAAATATGCCTTTTCGCCCATTTTTGGGAAGGTATAAACACGCTTACGGATATCAACGAAACGCATTGCCATATCCATAAAGTCAGCCTCTGGATGCTCATAAAGAACCCACATTATCTTACCTGCGTCCATAGCAGAACCGCCACCCATAGCGATAATGCAATCAGGTTCAAATTCTTTCATAAGCTGTGCGCCTTCTTTTGCACAAGCAAGAGTGGGATCAGGTTCAACGTTGAAGAAGGTTGTATGAACGATACCCATTTCATCAAGCTTATCTGTGATAGGTTTTGTGAAACCGTTTTTGTAAAGGAAAGAGTCGGTAAC
Organism: Oscillospiraceae bacterium; assembly: GCA_015064625.1. Taxonomy (GTDB): domain Bacteria; phylum Bacillota; class Clostridia; order Oscillospirales; family CAG-382; genus SIG653. Next base: position 185,730 of record SVRW01000001.1, read on the forward strand.
AATAAATACTTTCTTCTTCCCCATTACGTTTTTCAATTCATCAAGAGCAACAGGCAAACAACCTTTTTTAATGTAAACCTTTTCAGGTGTTCTGAACCAAAGCATATTTTCTCTCCTTTCTGCAACAGTTTTTATGTTAATAAGATGTTTAACGCCTACGTTTTCACTTACGGAGTTTCCGCCCCATGAGCCACAGCCCAAAGTAAGAGAAGGTGCAAGCTTGAAGTTATAAAGATCACCGATACCGCCATGAGAAGCAGGTGTATTTACAACAATACGGCAAGTTTTCATTGTTTCAGTAAATAACTGGAGCTTTTCTTTTTCCGTATTTGTATTTATAAAGATGGATGCTGTGTGACCAGGGCCACCGTCGAGAGAAAGGCGTTCTGCCTTTGCAACTGCATCTTCAAAATTCTTCGCCTTATACATTGCAAGAATGGGAGAAAGCTTTTCATGTGCAAATGCTTCAGAAATGTCAACGCTCTCAACTTCACCGATAAGAATTTTTGCATTTTCGGGAGTTTCTACTCCTGCAAGAGCGGCAATTTTATGTGCAGACTGACCAACGATTTTTGCGTTCAATGCGCCATTTATCAATATAACGTCACGAACCTTTTGAATTTCATCTTCTTTGAGGAAATAACATCCTCTTGCTTCAAATTCTTTCTTTACATCGTTATAAATGTTCTTATGAACAATAACAGACTGTTCAGAAGCACAAATCATACCGTTATCAAAAGTTTTTGAATGGATAATAGAGTTTACTGATAAGAGAAGATCAGCGGATTCATCAATAATAGCAGGTGTGTTTCCTGCACCAACTCCAACTGCAGGCTTTCCGCTTGAATATGCGGCTTTAACCATTCCAGGACCGCCTGTTGCAAGAATGATATCTGCTTCACGCATAATAAGGTTTGTCATATCAAGTGTAGGAACGTCGATCCATCCGATGATTCCTTCAGGTGCGCCTGCGGCAACAGCAGCCTCTAAAACTATTTTAGCTGCAGCAATTGTACATACCTTTGCTCTTGGGTGTGGGCTTATAATAATGCCGTTTCTGGTTTTAAGAGCTATAAGACATTTGAATATTGCTGTTGAAGTTGGGTTTGTTGTAGGAATAACCGCGGCAATCAGACCGATAGGTTCAGCAATCTTTTTCGTGCCGTAGGATTTATCTTCTTCGATAACTCCACAAGTCTTAACATTTTTATATGCGTTATAAATGTATTCGGAAGCATAATGATTTTTAATAACCTTATCTTCAACTATTCCCATTCCCGTTTCAGCTACTGCATCCTTTGCGAGAGGGATTCTCATTTTGTTAGCAGCACTTGCGGCGGCAAGAAAAATTCTGTCTACCTGTTCCTGTGTATAGGTAGAGAACTTTTTCTGAGCTTCTCTGACCTGCTCAATGCGGGTCTTCAAAGTATCCACGCTGTCAACAATGCTGTATTTTTGGTTTTCCATATTTAAATCTCCTATATATGTATGATTATTATTTCCATTTAAGATGAGTTGATAAAGCTGCGATCGATGCGGCTATATTTTGATTTTGTACTATAATATTACGTCTGACGTTCAAATGTGTTGGTGCGAAATTCCATATTGCACTAATTCCGCATTCAACCATATAATCGCAAACATTCTGTGCATTTACCGCAGGAACTGTTATTACACCAATCTGAACCTTATGTTCCTCACAAAACTCCTCGAGATGAGACAAAGGGAAAATTTTTTTCCCACTTGATGTTTCCCCGCAAGCATCAGGATTATTATCAAATGCTGCAAGAATATTTATACCATATTCTTTAAATCCGACGTAATCAAGAAGCGCTCTGCCAAGTCTTCCCGCACCAACGATAACTGTTCCACGGTTTTCCTTGTATCCTAAATTAGTTTCAATTTCATCTATAAGGTCGGACACGATATATCCGATTTTCGGTTTTCCAGAACCGCTTATTGCGGCAAGATCTTTTCTCACGTTCACTTCGCCCATACACAGAGCTCTTGCAATAGCTGTTGCAGAAATGTTCTTCGGAGCATCCTCGGGTAAGGATTTTAAATAATTCAAATAAACAGGAAAACGCTCCAACATTCCATTTGATATTCTGGACATATCTCCTCCTCCTTTGATTCAATTTTTTCTCAGTGTTGATTATTATACCATAAAAAATAAAAATAGGTTATATCGTTTTTTATATATCGATATGCTTTTATCGATATTTCTTTATCGTTTAAAAATCCACGAAATTAAACCTTTAATTTCGTGCAAAATAGACAAAATCAAAGGTTTTTTGTTTTCGTTTGAGAAATTTATCTGAAAGTATTTATAGATAATCCTGCAAATTCAGCCTCTTTCGTGCGCTTCACTTCATCAACAAACGAGCGTTCAAAGGAACTGAGCTTATATCCTTTACGATATATCAGAACGTCTTTGTAAATCTTTTCGTTTTCTTTGCATATTCGATGAACAAGCTCGTATCTGTCAAGGATTTTTTTAGGAAACGGAGAAACCCACATAAAAGTTCCGTCTGTCAGAGTGAGAAGGTCGAGCTGACTCGCTCTTTCGAAAACGTATATTCTTTTATCAACCTCATCGGGAAGCTCAATTTTCTGCATTTCCGAATAAGGTAACGAAGGCACAAACGTATCTGAATGAGCTATTTGCGTAAAAGGTTTCAAGTCTTCAAAAGTAATTGTTTCTTTTTCAGCAAGAGGATGTGACTTATGCATAACTAAAACGCATGTGAATTCTGCTATGGTCTCATATTCAAATCCCTTTTCATCAAGCATATCCTTGAAATTTTTGTCGTAAATATCCGCATAACGTATTATCCCCAATTTATACTGAGCATTAAGAATATTATTTATTGCCCTAAGTGCGTTAGTTTCCTTATACGTTATCTCGACGGGATGATCCATATTCATTTTATTTGCAAAATTAGCAAATGCATGTGATATATAAGTTGCCCTCGGTACAGAAATAGAAAGGGTTTGCTTCTGTGTACTTCTGTTTTTAAACATAAGCTCAACGTCATCAATATGGTCAAGAATTTCCTTTGCCTTTTTAAGAAACTCATCACCGTCAGCAGTAACTGTAACGCCTTTGGCACTTCTTTCAAATATAGTTATTCCAAGAGAATTTTCCAGTTCTTTTATTGCTCTGCTCAAATTAGGCTGTCCTATATACAAACGCTCTGCCGCTTTGCTAAGGGAACTATATTTCGCAACTTCAAGAGCATATTTCAAATGTAATATGTTCACAAAAACTTCTCCTATTTAGTCTTTTTTGGGATGGGAGGCATTGGTGGAGCATACAAAATCGTCAGAAGCATGTATACAATACCAAGAACAAAAATCAATATAAAAGATGTAAAATATGTTCTTTCAAAAAACAAATTTCTGTTTTCAACAGTAATAAGAACTGTGCTCTCACCTTTTATTATATCAAGGTCATCAAAATAATCCGTTGATTCTTCTCCTTCAAAGCGATCAACAGAATAAAGAATTTTGGTTATATCTTTACATATATCTTCACAAACTTTTCTTTCTGATCCATTCGGTGAAGAAGCAAGTCCATTGATAAGAATGGCTCCGGAAGAATTTTCAATTCTATATATCGTATCAGCAGATACCTTTGCAACAAAATATTTTCCCTCAATGGGAAAAACATAATATTGATAAATAAGCTCACGATTTGAAATAACGTTGTCTATCCATTGATCTTCATCCCAGATACCGCTGGTTTCGTTTTGCTCATTTTTATCACTTGTTATTATTTCTATTCTGTATTCTGTCTTAAAAAAAGAATCCGAATCAATACTCAATACAACGTTTTTATAGTTTCCATCACATTTTAAAAGCTCGTCAGCAGAGGTAATTCTTTTTTCTTTTGAAAAAACAGCAGATAGTCCCCTCGCTTCATCATATCTAACCACAATGGCTACAGTTGAAATCGTTATCAGAACCAAAGCAACCACAATAGGAATAATTCTGATTTTCTTTTTTATAAATAAGATTTTAAGATAGTCAAGAAGAAAAAATATGATTCCAACAACCCAAGAAACAGCAAAAGCTACAAGAAATGCTGAAATTGAAAAAGATAAAAAAAGAACTAAAAGCGAAAAAACGACGGAAAAAGGAATACAGAAGAATATAAATTTATTTAAATTGTTAGGTAGTTTATTCAAAATATTTTTCAACATCATACCCTCCGCTCAATTCAAAAATCTGCCCAAAATTCCACCGTACTTGCCAATGACTCTATCCATAGCAAAATCAAAAAGAATTATAAAAAAATCTCCAATCAAGTATGAGACTATTATCTGCCACACAGGTACGTTTCCATCAACTCCAACTGTGAACAAAAAAGTTTTTCCAAATAGAATCAATAAAGCAAATCCAAAATTAAAGATAGATAGCTTTATTATCCATTTTAATATCTGAGATTTTATTCTGAATTGAAAATAATTTTTAACTATAGGATAGTACCCCAAAATAAGAAAAACCAAAGGAGTAAGCTTTCCCGTAAAAAGCAGCGTGCTCAAAACGGAAATAACCGCATAAAGCATTATTCCAGAGCCGTATCCGTACGCAACAGATACGAAAAAGACAAACAAGGATGCAATAGCCGCAGAGGTAATATCAAGGACTTCTATAACAGTTCCGAAAAACATAACAGTTATAGCCGCTGCGGCAAATATTCCACAAACTGCGGTTTTTTTAGACTTTCCTCTTACGTTCATTGAAAACTCACCTACAAAAACCACAGAGACAGTCAACGCACATCATTGCCATACACATATCGCAAAGTGAACAGTCACTACTTGTAGCCGTTCTGGAATTTCCCGACACGTTTCTCAATAAAATCATATATTCCTGATTATTAGGTTCCATTCGAACTGCGATTTCCGCATATTTTCTTGCTTCAAGAAGCCATCCACGTCTGACACAAACGCATCCCATAAGAAAGTTCCATTCCGCGCCACGTTCCAAAGAAGGAACTCGATTCAGCAAAACCTCAGCTTCAGAAATTCTTCCTTCGTTAATAAGGTTTCTAACCTTTATTTCGGTTTCAGAACAAGTTTTACCCGAATAACTATGATTTGTATAGCTCTGACCGCTATTCCCACTGTTCGCTCTTTGCTTGGTTATATCGTCATAAGCCTTGTTTATTTGCTTCATCTTCTCTGAAGCAAGATCAGCAAGAGGGTTATTTACGTAGTTATCTGGATGGTATTTTTTAGCAAGCTCTCTATATGCTTTTTTTAGTTCTGCATCTGAAGCGTCAGGTGAAACGCCCAGAATCTTATAAGGATTTTCCATTAAGTATAACCGCTTTCTTTTTTCTAGGAAAAAACATTTTCAAATAGCTTTTTTCCGTTAAATTTCAAGACCTTCCAAGGTCTTTGCTATTACGTTTTTCGAACCGTAGGTCATAATATTTTCAATTATACCTCTAAGTTCTTTCGATGCATTGGTATCTATAAGTTCAAAAGCACTTTTTGCTTTCTCCATGCTTGCTTCCAACGTATCAGTTATATAATGACAGTTCTCTTTCAACGTATCAATATTAGAGTACATCAAAACAAGAGGATTATAATTATTTTCTTTTAAATCTTTTTTAAAATCGTCAAGGGCATCAATTATGTAAATATATCTTCCAATATGATATCCTATCTCATAAGCTATTCTTTCATCCGTTCCTTCAAGTCCGAATGAAACAACTTTTCCCAAAAGTATTGCAAAATTATCTGCAACAAAATCAAGAGTTGAACAATTTTCTTTTTCCATTTTCGAAAGCTCAAAAAGTAATTTTTTTATATGCTCCCCTAAACCTTCGTTCCTTTGCTGAGCTTCCTCTGCTTTTTTTTTCAGTAAAAATGGTGAGAAAGAAGAAAAAAATTTTTTTAATCCCTTTGTATCGGTTTTATCGTCAAGCTGTTTATAATATGCAAGAATAACAAATGAATCCGAAGTGAAATCAATTGAAGCGTTTCTTGAAATCATATTTTTGCGTTTAGGAAAATATGGACAAAAACGTTTTTCTATGTTTAAGAAGTCGTTCGTAAGTGCCATACGTACTGTTGCAAGAGCAACGAAATCATAACTCAAAAAAAATCTCGTAAGCCGAGTTGTTCTCTTCCCGCCATGACGGCAAAGTCCGCAATATATACTTTTATAAAGTTCATTTTCCCAAACCTTAAGTTGAGGAGAATGAACCCGAACATATCCGAACATGCCTTCGTCTCCTTTGAGATTTCATCATACAAATCAATTCACTTATTAATCAGTATACCATAGTTTTTTTAAAATGTAAATAGCCCAACAGCAAAATTTTTGTGCATTTTCTGTATAAATCAGCATTTATGGTAACAATTCTTTATTTTTACACATATGATAGGAATAAAATCATCTTTAAGGAGCTTTATTTTGAAAATATTCATCGACCAAGGACATAATCCCGTAAATCCAAACGCAGGAGCAGAAGGATTCGGACTAAGAGAACAGGACATTAACTATAAAGTAGGCATTCTTCTTGCAGAATTACTTAGAGCAAATCCTGACTACCAGGTCAGATTATCACGTCCTACTGCAGAAACACAGCTTGGAACAAGCAATTCCACAAGTCTTGCAGCAAGAGTTAACGCTGCAAATGAATGGGGTGCTGATTATTTTATAAGCCTCCATTGTAATGCAAGCTACGATCCCAACGTAAGCGGAAGCGAATGTTACGTTTACAGAGAAAACTCATACGCATATTGGATGGCGGAACGAATTTTAATAGGTCTTAATGAGTCTACAGGGCTTAGAAACAGAGGTATATTCATAAATAAAAGTCTGTACGTATTGAGAAGAACAACTATGCCTGCTATTTTAGTGGAAATGGGATATATTTCAAACGAGTATGATGCGAATCTTATGAACACTCGTCCCGATTTATTCGCTGAAGGAATCTATAACGGTATTTTAGCCTACTTTAAATAGGAAATGATTTTTGTTCTATTTTATTTTTAGACAACAAGGCTTTGCCAAGCTTATCGTAAGAAAACTTGGCAAAGCCTTATCTTATCATATTCAAAATAAACTCACTTTATAGAAATAGCTAACGATCTAAAGCTTAATAATAAATTTCAATATTTTTTTAAATCTCAAGCTTCGTTATGAATTCTAACACTCCTCGCAACTTTTTTCCTTTTAAATTTATAATTTTTGACTTTCTTGAATTTTTTCTTTGAAAAGAGCGTTCGCTTGAATACAGTCCTTCGTTTAAATCTGTTAATTTTTCTTTTATCATATTTCTTTTTTATTTTACCGTAAATGAGGATCCCTATAATACTCATAGCGGCAGTTACAGCAAAAACAATTATTGCTTTGACATACTCCCCTTCACCAACATATCTTCCACCAACAACAGAAGAAATGACTGACGGGAATCTTGCTATCATTGTAATTATTGCAAAATCACTGAATTTAAAAGGTGTTAATGCAAAAAAATACGTCAATAGATCTTTCGGTGTTCCAGGAATCAAAAAAAGCAAAAATGCGGACTTTTTTAGTTTTTCTTTCGTATTTATAAAGCGTAGAGATCGAAGCTTTTCTCTTGAAACAAATATTCTTGAAAATCTGCTACCCATTTTTCTCATAAGGAAAAATATAAGAGAAGATGCCAAAAAAACCCCTATATAAATAACCACACAAGCAAATAACGGAGGTAGAAGCAATCCTGCGGCAATTTCTATAACTTCACCTGGTATTATTGCAACGAAAACCTGAAGAATCTGAAAAGCAAGAAGTACAAAACTTGAAAAAACGCCGAATGATCTTAGATATTCAAGCCATTTATCTATATCCGTTCCAAATTTGCCAAAAATATGTATCCCTGAAATTATAACACAAGTGAAAAGAAGAACGGTAAAGGCATATAAAATTATTTTAAGTATCTTTATACTTTTCAAAAAATCACCTTATTTCCTCACGATAAAAATTTGTTTTTTACCCATAAATATATAAAAAACAATAGAAGAACATACAATAATTAAAGTTAACACAGAAAGAATAACTACGCGAAGGTTTTCTTTTAGCATAGACAAAGGAGATGTGAATCCTCCCATAAGCCTATCTGCAGAATTTCTGTAAGTTGCCCAGAAAAGCTCATCATATTCGCCAACAACATTAAAGTTGTAAACCAAATACTGTTCAATAATCTTTTCACATTTTTTTCCAAAATTATTTCTCACCTCATCGGTTGCATACGTGCATGACCTATATCCTTCAGGTGTGCTTAAAAACAGAACAACAAGGTCTATACCTTCAGGACTTAATTCCTTGCATACATTCTCGCAAGTTTCTTTCATTTCTTCATCAGAAGGATAAAGATAACCGCCCTTGCCATCTTCAGAGACACCTACAGTGTAAAGATATATTTTAACTCCAGTTTTTTCATAGAAATACTTTGCGGAATCATTTATAAGAGAAAATCTTTCCTCATCGTAAAAAAGTCCCGCTTCATCAGTGAAAAAGCTTTCAAGCTCTTTATCAGCAGAATCGTTTTTATCCAACGGTTCATAATTTTTAAAAACAGGAGAAATATAAAAGCATTTCCAATCCTCTGTTGCTGAAATGATAATAGCATATAAAAAAATCAATACAATTAAAGGAATTACAAAAAATCCAATTCCCAACGGATTTGTTCTTTTTTTCAATACCTTTTTATTGCTTATTTCGCTTTTTTTCTTTCTTTTGCCCATTTTTTCACCTTCGCTCACACAAGAAAAAGACAAACAATGTCATTAAATTACTTGTCTTAATCTAAAACAATGTTATTTTCACAAACAAAAACCCGACACAAACGGTCATTAGCCGTTGCATCGGGTTCAATTGGTGGACGATAAGGAACTCGAATCCCTGACCACTCGCACGTCAAGCGAGTGCTCTACCAGCTGAGCTAATCGTCCACGAACCAACAGCACTTTTCCGCTGTCACCTTCGTGATTATAGCATACTTTTTTTCATATTGCAATACCTTTTCAAAAAATAAGACAGCAAATAAACTTAAAACGATTTATACATATTGAACTATTGAAAAAACGGTACTATTCTGAAAGATAAAGATAATAAAACAAAAAAGCAGAGAGAACATAGTTATCAGCTCTGTTCTCTCTGCAGATGAATATCAGTTAAAACTACTTATTTGTATTTGACTTATCGATCCCTATATTCTGGAACGTTGTTGCAACTTTTCTATCACTATGACCGCCATAGGAATAAGAATACTTGTACGTGTACTTGTAGCCCTTCTTGTAGCTGTACGCCTTATCAGCAATAATAACGTCATTGATTACAGAACCAAGAACAGTACCGTTAACAGAAGAAATGCTGTCAATAGCTTTCTGCATTTCATTATAAGGTGTTGTTCCATAACGTGATACAACAACAATACCTGCTATCTTATTAAGAAGCAATAATGAGTCCGTAACTATATTTATAGGGGCTGTATCTATGATAACATAATCATATTTATCTTTAACGTAAGACAAAAGCTGATCAATAGCCTCACCCGAAAGAAGTTCTGAAGGATTGGGAGGAATAGGACCTGACGTAAGAATATCGAGGTTAGGAACAACGTTCTTGTTAACAGCATCTTCAAAAGTGCATTGACGGCTAAGAATCTTTGAAAGACCTGTTTTGTTTTCAAGGCAGAAATACTTTGCTATAGTGGGTTTTCTCATATCTGCGTCAATAACAAGAACTCTAACGTTAGCTTCTGCCATAGAAGCAGAAAGGTTAAACGTTATTGTGGATTTGCCTTCTCTCTCACCTGGACTGGAGATAGCAAAAATATTATTCTTCATTGTTGGAAGAACATAGAACAAGGCAGTTCTTATAGACTTGAACGTTTCAACAAATCTGAATGAAGCTGCTCCGCCACCGCTATACGACGTTGAAGGCTTCTTTGAATTACCTTTAGTTCCCTGAGCAATTCTTGGAATTTCGCCAAGGAAAGGAACGTCAAATGCGCTTTTAAAAGTTTCTTCGTCTTTGATAGTGTTATCAAGAATATACATAATAGCAAACACAGCGTATGTAATCAAAGCACCTAAAACAAAAGCAATGGCTGTATTTCTGAAAACCGCAGGACCGGTCACAACTCCTGTTTTGGCAGAAGTGACAGGTTTTACCTCTGTACCAACAATAGTACCCTTAAGATATTGACATATAGAATCACGAAGAGAATTGCCGATATCTTTAGTCATTTCTTTGTCTGCACCGTTTATAGCAACACGAATAACACCTGTATTGTTAACCACAGTAAATTCAAGCATGGATTTAATTTTTTCTTTTCCATACCCCTTCGCTGCATAATCAGAAAATTCTGTTCTTATAGTTTCCCCTTCTTTAATGGGAAGATAATTATCTGAAATATAATCATCTGACATAGTGAGAAGAACAACCGCAGAACCCGCAACTTCCTGAGACATAAGAGCGTTACTATGAGTTATCTCGCCTGTACTGCATATATAAACAGCAATAGTTGAAGTATAGGTTTTCTCAACAGAAAAAGAAAAAAAGCCAAGAGTCACAACTCCCAATATAAGAGCAACTGCAAGAACCCACACCCAATGCCTTTTTAAAATAGCTAAAATTTCGGAAATGCCAAATGTTTTACCCATAACTTTGACAATCCTCCTTACTTAATTTCATTCACGGAATTACCGTCGAAGACATTATACAACATAAATACTTTTTTGTCAACAGGTAAATGCACATTTATCACAATTTTTATTTCTAAAATATGAATGAAAAAATCAGAAAAAATTATACATTTTTATCAAAAGGGGGTAGACATCTGTCACTTTTTGTGGTATGATATAGATGTTAAATTGTAATATATGGGGAGGGATATTTTAATGCTTGATCTCCAAAAAGCAAGCGTGCTAAAAAGATTATCCGCTTATATTTTGGATTTTATAGTTTTGGTGATATGTATAACGGGTGTTGCATTTGCACTTTCAACAATACTCGGATACAATGAACAAAGCGAAACTGTAAACAGGAGAAAAAACGAAATAAGCATTGAACACAATGTCAATCTTGATATTGAATACGAAGAATACCAATCCTTGTCCCCTGTAGAAAAAGAAGCCTTTGATAAAGCAAAGGAAGCTTTTGAAAATGATCCCGAAGCCGTCAAAGCGTGGGGCATCCTTGTAAATCTTATTTTCGTTATAATTTCATTGAGTATTCTTTTATCGTATATAGTTGCGGAATTCATCATTCCACTTATACTCGGTAACGGACAGACAATTGGCAAAAAGATATTTGGTCTTGGCGTAATGAGATCTCATCATGTAAAAATAACTTCAACTCAATTGTTCATAAGAGCCATTTTAGGAAAATGCACTATGGAAACCATGTTTCCTGTTTATCTGTTTATAATGATTTTCATCGGTTCTTTGGGAATAGTTGGTCTCGCAGTTCTTGTTTTATTTTTATTACTTCAAATTTGTCTTATTATTTTTACAAAAAATAATTGTGTTGTTCACGATGTGCTTTCAGACACTGTTGTTGTTGATATTACAAGTCAAATGATTTTTGAAACCGATGAAGCCTTACTGGAATATCAGAAGAAAATTCATGCAGAGTCCGTTCAAAAGTCTTCATATTGAAAGAGTTTTAATATTTTTTCATGAAGTTTCATTTATATTTATATATCTTAATGCGTAATACGTTTGATGCCCGATACTAAAAATGTTATTTTATTTGAAAAAATAAAAAATAAAAAAATATAAAGGCAGGATACTTCAATTATGAAAGTTGTATTGCAAAACTTAACAAAAGCCTTCCCGAATCGCAACAAAAAGATAAAGGAAGATTTCATCGCAGTTAATGATTTTACATTTACTGTACCTGACGGAAAGCTTATCGGATTACTTGGTCCTTCTGGATGCGGAAAAAGTACTACTCTTTACATGATAAGCGGGTTACAAAAACCAACAGCCGGAAAAATCTACTTTGGAGATGATGACGTTACCGAGCTTTCAACAGAAAACAGAGGAATCGGGCTGGTTTTCCAGAATTACGCGCTTTATCCACACATGACCGTAAAGCAGAACATTCTCTTCCCTTTGCAAAACCTTAAAGGTGCAGACAAACTTTCCAAGCAAGAGATGCTTGAAAGAGCAACTGAAGTGGCAAAGCTTGTTCAGATTGAAGAGCTTATGGACAGAAAACCAAGCGAAATGTCGGGTGGTCAGCAACAGCGTGTAGCAATAGCAAGAGCTCTTGTTAAAATGCCTCGCGTTCTTCTTCTTGATGAACCTCTTTCAAACCTCGACGCAAGACTTCGTTTACAAACTCGTGAAGAAATAAGAAGAATTCAAAGAGAAACAGGTATTACAACCATCTTCGTAACTCATGACCAGGAAGAAGCTATGAGTATCTCCGATATGATCGTAGTTATGAAGCAAGGCGTTATTCAGCAAACAGGAAAACCTCAGAACGTTTATGATGACCCAACAAACCTTTTTGTTGCAAAATTCCTTGGAACTCCTCCTATTAACGTTTTCGAAGGAAAAGTATCAGGTGGTAAGCTTTATCTTGGCGATGACTGCGTACTTGACGTTGGCGGAGTTGATGATAAGGATGTTTGGGTAGGTATCCGTCCTGAAGGATTTATTGTTTCCAACAATGGACCTCTCGTTTGCAATTTGAGTAGTGTTGAAGTTATGGGTAGAGACTCAAGCATTGTTTCAACTCATTCTGCTTCCGCAAATCCCGTTATCCGTTCTATCGTTGATTCTGATCTTTCCGTTTCCTCTTCGGATAAAACAGTTAGATACGCGCTTAAACCTCACAAGGTATTTATTTTTAACAAGGAAACCGAAGAAAGAATCTATTTTACGAATCCTGCTCTTACTAATAAAACGAAAACAGGAGAATAAGATATGGTAGCAAGTAAACATCAATGGAAAGCCTGGCTATACCTTTCTCCTGCAATTGTATTGCTTCTTATCTTTACCGTATGGCCTATAATAAACACAGTAAGAATAGCCTTTCTTGAAGGATACAATGGAATGATGGTGGTAGGTGGAACTAAGTTTGAGCTTGGTCTTGGGAACTTCAAGACCGTTATGGAAACTGGCGACCTTGGGAAATATCTCAAAAATACAATTCTCCTTTGCGTCCTCACCGTTCCCCTTTCAACAATCATTGCTCTTCTTATTGCAGTTTGTCTCAATTCAATCAAACCCTTTCAGAGAATACTTCAAACTATTTATTTTCTTCCTTACGTTACAAACTCCATTGCTATCGGAATGGTTTTCGCCGCTATGTTCAATACTATCGGAGGCGTTAACTTCAAGGACTCTTGGGGTATAATAAATAACGTTATCCAATTCTTCGGCGGAGAACCTATTATATGGATAAACCAAGGCTCAACCTACGCAGCAAATCTTGCCGTTATGGTTATCTACATAGTGTGGAATGCACTTCCTTTTAAAATACTTATTCTTCTCGGCGGACTTCAGAGCATCAATAAGCAGTATTACGAAGCTGCGAGAGTTGACAGCGCACCAAGAAGAAGAGTATTCTGGAAAATAACAGTTCCTCTTCTTTCCCCAATGCTCGCCTACGTTATTATAACTGGATTTATTGGCGGATTCAAGGAATACACCAGCATCGTTGGTATATTCGGAGAAAAAATGGGACCTGCAGACGATCCGGGCAGACTTAACACCATGGTTGGTTATATTTACGAATCACTGGAAAACGGTATGCAGGGACAAGCAAGCGCTGCCGCTCTTATACTGTTCGGAATCATTCTTGTCGTTACCTTGATCAATCTCCAGGTAAGCAAGAAGAAAGTACATTATTAAGGAGGTGCCAACATAATGAATAACGTACCTTCAAACGTTCAAAAAAAAGGTCTCAAGGCGATGAATGAAAAAGATGTTAAAAAGGAGACAGAAAAAAGTAAAATAACAAAATTTCTTGTTCAGACTGTTATTTATCTTTTCCTTTTCATCATTGCTATTATCGTTATTTTCCCATTCTATTACATGATAATTTCGTCACTTAAGGATTTGGCAGAATATAAAAGAAGTGTTCCCACCCTTTGGCCTGAAACGATTCATTTCAGTAACTATTCCAAGGCATTTGAAACCGCAAACCTTGGAGTTCTCTTCAAAAACACTCTTTACGTTGGTGTTGTTTCAACTGTACTCTCATTGGTTATCACAGTTATTTCCGCCTTCGCATTCGCAAGATTGGAGTTCAAAGGCAAAAATGTTCTTTTTGCAGGCTTGCTTGCAACTATGATGATTCCAGGTGAGCTTTTCACCATCACGAACTACATCACCGTAACCAAATTAGACTGGCTTGAAACGTACAAGGTTCTCATCATACCCTTCCTTGTAAGCGTTTTCTATATCTACCTTCTCAAGCAAAACTTCATGCAGATTCCCAACGAACTTTACCTTGCGGCTAAAGTGGATGGTACGTCTGACTTGAAATATCTTTGGAAAGTTATGATTCCTCTTGCACTCCCCACCCTCATCTCCATTACCATTCTTAAAATGATGGGTGCATGGAACTCATACGTATGGCCTCGCCTTGTTGCAAACGACGAAGCCCACAGAATGATTACAAACGGATTAAGAAACGCCTTCACAGCCACAGACGGACAAACGGATTATCCTGTTCAGATGGCTGCCGTTGCAATCGTATCAGCTCCCCTTTTCCTTGTATTTATCTTCCTTAGAAAATACATTATGAAGGGCGTAAGCAGAAGCGGTATCAAAGGGTAAGAAAATTACCTTTATATACAATAATAATTTCAGTTTTTTTCAGAAAGGACGAGACTATGAAAAAACATTTATCCTTACTCCTTGCATTTTTAATGCTTGTTTCGATGTTCGCTCTCACATCATGTGGCGAAAACTCATCTACTACAACTGCTGATTTCGTTGTTCCCGAAAACGGTTATGACGGAAGCGAAGTTACAATCACATTCTATCACACAATGGGACAAAATCTCCGCGATGTTCTCGATATTTATATCAAAGAATTTAACGAGCTTTATCCCAAAATTAAAATCGTTCACGAACAAGTAGGCGGTTATGATGACGTTCGCAGCCAGATAAGCACACAGATCAACGTTGGCAAACAGCCTAATATTGCTTATTGTTATCCTGACCACGTTGCTCTTTATAACCTTGCAAAAGCTGTTGCAACACTTGATGGTCTTATCGATAGCCAAATCACCGTAACAAGAGCGGATGGCACAACAGAAATTCTCGGTCTTACCGCTGAACAGAAAGCAGATTTCATTGAAGGCTATTACAAAGAAGGTGCAGCTTTTGGTGACGGCTTAATGTATAGCATGCCTTTGTCCAAATCCACAGAAGTACTTTACTACAACAAGACTTTCTTCGAAGCTAACAATCTCAGCGTTCCAAAGACATGGGACGAAATGGAAGCTCTCTGTGCAAAGATTCTTGAAATTGATCCAAAATCAATTCCTCTCGGATATGATAGTGAAGCAAACTGGTTTATAACTATGTGCGAACAGTACGGATCACCTTATACAAGCGCAACAGGCGAAAAATATTTGTTCAACAATGACAAAAATATTGAATTCGTTACAAGATTCAGAGATTGGTATCAAAAAGGATATGTTACAACACAAACTCTTTACGGTGCTTACACTTCAGGATTGTTTACCGAAACAGTTAATTCCAGATGCTATATGTGCATTGGTTCTTCCGCAGGTGCTGCACACCAGATTCCTAAAAAGGACGCTGAAGGAAACTACCCTTTTGAAGTAGGAATTGCTACAGTTCCTCAAATTGATGCTTCTAACCCCAAGGTAATTTCTCAGGGTCCCAGCCTCTGCATATTTAAAAAGAACAATGCTCAGGAAGTTGTTGCATCATGGCTTTTCGTAAAATTCCTTACAACAAAAGTTGAATTTCAAGCTGAATTCTCCATGGTTTCTGGTTACGTCCCTGTTATAAAGTCCGTTAGCCAGAACGAGGCATACAAAAAATTCATTGACACTGCCAACGGTCATGGAAACCTTCCCGCTCTCTCTGCAAAAGTTTGTCTTGAGCAGGAATCTGCATACTACACCTCCCCTGCATTCAACGGTTCTTCCGTTGCCAGAGATGAAGTTGGCACTCTCCTTACCAAATGTCTCTCGGGTAATGATGGAGGCGATACAGCAGCTTTTATAAAAAAATCATTCGAAGAAGCCATTAAACAATGCAAAGCAAAAGGCTAATGTTTCAAAATTTTATACAAAACTATAATATAATAAAAGACAGAGTTATGAAAAACAAAACTAAACTGATTTCATTATTACTGATTTTATGTTTGATGACTGCTATCCTCCTCACTTCCTGTGATGGGGAGGATGCCAGCACTATATCCTCAGAGCTATCAAACATTGATTACGCACAGTCTGTAAAGCTTGATCTCAATTCAAAGGAAACTTTAAAATTCGAAGCGAAAGTCAAGCTTTTTGTAGACGGTGACACAACTCACTTTTACGTTGACAAAAGAATTCTTGAATCGGGAGTTCTGAAGGCAAGATATATTGCTATCAACACTCCAGAGTCTACAGGAAAAATTGAAGAATACGGCAAAGCCGCATCAAACTACACCAAAGAAGCTCTTTCAAAGGCAACTTCCATATACCTTGAATCCGATGATGGCAAGCTCAACGCTGACTCAACGGGGGACAGATATTTGGTTTGGGTATGGTACAAAACCGCTGAAAATGAAGAATACAGAAATCTTAATATTGAAATTCTTCAGAACGGTTTGGCAATCGCTTCTTCTTCTGCCAACAACAAATATGGAACAGTATGTGTTGACGCCATTAACCAAGCTAAAGCAAATAAGCTGAACGTCCATTCTGGAGTAAAAGATCCGGACTTCTATTACGGCGAAGCAGTTGAACTTACGCTTAAAGAATTAAGATGCAACATTGAAGATTATAATGGTGTTAAAGTTGCTTTCACTGGTATAATCACCAAAAACGAAAGCAGCAGCGTTTATATGGAAGCATATGATGCTGAGACCGATATGTATTACGGTATTTCCGTATACTACGGATACAATCTGTCGGGTGACGGACTTGAAATTATGTCCGTTGGAAACGAATCAAGAATTGTAGGCACTGTTACTTACTACGAAGCAGGCGGAACTTATCAGGTTTCAGGTGTTTCATACAGAATGATGAATCCCAAAGACCCCAACAACATTCAGAAAATCAGCTCTGATAACAAACCTGCATACGTTCCTACAACAGCAGAAAAATTCACAAACGGAAAAGTTGAAATAACAACAGATGATGAGAAAAAGTCCTTTGACTATGCAGGACTTGCTTTGAACACTTCCATTTCCATGGAAAACCTTAAAGTTAAAAGCATTTACACAACAACGTCAGAGGAAAGCTCTTCAAAAGGTGCAATGACACTTACCTGCGAATGCGATGGAATTGAAGTTGACGTCAGAACAACTGTTCTTACCGATGATGACGGCAAGATCATTACTGCAGAAGCATACGAAGGCAAAACAATTAACGTTAAAGGAATTGTTGATTATTTTAGCGGTTCTTACCAGATCAAAGTTTTATCTGCAAAGGATATAACTATACTCAACTAAACGAAGGAGATTAACTACGATGAAAAAAATACTTTCATTCGTTCTTATGCTTGTTATGGTTTTGACGATGGCAAGCTGTGGCGGAAATGATTCTTCATCTACGGATGCAAGCAATGGCGCATCCTCATCCAATGACCTTGAAAGCGCAAAAGCATTTTTGAAAAATATGTATCTTGACGCAGCTACATCTACTGCAGGAGATTTCACACGTACAAACGTTGTTATGGTTGCAGGCGTTTCCTATAAAATTACCTGGACCGTTGAAGTAGCTGATAACGCAGTTACCATTGAAAAAGGCGAAACAGAAGATACAATCAAAATCAACGTTGTAAAGCCCGCTGCTGACATTGCTTACGTTCTCAAAGCTACAATTGCAGCTCCCAACGGAAGCACAACAGAGCTTACATACAACTACGTAATTCCAGCATACAAGCATATGACTTTTGCTGAATACATGGCAGCTGAAAAAGGCGCACCTGTTACAGTTAAAGGTGTCGTTTCTGCTATAGTTGCAAAATCCAAAGGTAACTCCAACAACAGCATTTACGTTCAGGACACAGATGGCGGTTACTATATTTACGGCATGGAGAAAGACCCTGTTACCGACCTCAAACTTGAAATTGGTATGACCGTTGAATCTTCTGGTGAAAAAGATATCTACAACGGCACTCACGAAATTAAATCTGCTACAGTTGAAATTCTTGATTCCAACAAGGCAGAAGTTAAAGCTATCGATCTCACAGAAACATTCAAATCCGCAAAAGACCTGAAGGACAACGCCCTTGTTGGAATTCAAGGTGCTCTCGTTACAATTAAAGGCGTTGAAATTATAGGAATAAGTGATTCCAATGATTCATACTATATGTTCAAATTGGGCGAGCTTGAAACATACGTTAGAATTTCTTCATCCTCATGCCCTATTAACTCTGACGAACAGAAAACATTTATTGACACTTACAAAGCAAACCTTTCAAAATCCGCAACGGTTACTGGTATTGTAAGCGTTTATAACGGCAACTTCTATCTTATTCCCGCAACTGTTGATGCTTATTCTGAATTTGCAGAAATCAGCCGTTCTGACGCAGACAAAGTTGCCGCTGAAAAAGAAAACGTTTCTGTTCCAGAAAAATTTGCAGTTGACAAAGAAGTTGAACTTGCCCTCAACGGCAAAACCTTTACAGACGTTAAAATTGAATGGACATCCGATAACGCAGCTGCCACAATTAAAGACGGCAAACTTATAGTTAAACTCACAGATAAAGAACTTACAGTTAAAATCACAGCTACTCTCACATGCGGCGAAGCAACAGATAAAGTTGAATTCACAGTAGCTCTCGGTCAGAAAGGAAAAGAAGAAAAGCCTGAAGGAACAGCTTATATGTTTGCTCTTGCTCAGGTAAAAATCGGCAAAAACCTTTATTTCACAGGCGAAATGAAAGGCAATTTCCTTGCAACTTCTGAAAATGCAAAAGATGCTGTTAAGGTTTATATTGAAGAAGTTACAGGCGGCGTAAGATTCTACTTCATGAAAGACGGCGAAAGAACATACATTGACGTTCATGAATACACAGCAGGCAAAGCAGGTGTAAGACTTACAACTGAACCCACTTGCGTATTCACAAAGAACAACGAAATCGGAACTTACATCACAAACGTTGCAGGTGCTGATTACTACCTTGGCACATACAGCACGTTCAATACAATAAGCGCATCCAAAACCTCTTACATCACAGGTGAAAATGCATCCAAAATCGGTGTTGAGCAGTTCATTGCAGGTCTCCATACATCAGAGCTTCCCAAAATTGAAACAAAACCCGATGACAACACCTCCACAGACCCTGCACCTAAAGACGAACTTAACATTGTTTCCGCTCCCAAAGCAGATACTGCGTACAAATTCGTCCTCAATAAAATCTCAGAAGGAACTGTTCTCTATTACACAGGTGAAATGAGTAGTTTCTACCTTGCAACTTCAACAGATAAAGCTGAAGCTGCTGACGTTTATCTTGAAGCAACAGAAGGCGGATTTTACCTCTACACTAAAAATGGCTCAGCAAAAAACTACATTAACATTGTAGAACGTGAAGATGCTCCAGGCAAGGTTACAATCAAAGTTAACGAAACTGCTACCACAGTTTACAGATTTGATTCTGAACTTAAAATTTTGATTACTACAATAACATTTGCTGATGCTTCCAACGGAGATTTCTACCTTGGCACATACGACTCTTATAAAACAATGAGTCCTTCGAAGACTTCCTATATTTCTGGTGACAACGCTTCCAAAATTGGTGTTTCACAGTTCCCAGCTTATCTTGTAGCATAATTTTTTGATTGTGATACTTCATTGTACCACCACAATACCAAATTGTTGATTCAATTGTTTAAAGGAGCAGGATGTCACTTCATCCTGCTCTGCTATAAACATCAGAAGAATTTACCAAATTACATTTAAGCGTGGTTTGAACATTTCATTTTTCTGTTGAAATATCAAACTACTCACCTCTCCCCCTCTTTGAAGGAGTAAAGTTATGAAAAACACTTCAAAAAGAATATACTTAATAGTTTTAACCTTATGCTTTTTAATTTCAGCTCTCGTGTGCTCCGTATATGCATCAAACGAGCTGTCATTAAAAGAAAATAGCAATCTTTCTATTGGCGACTATGAAGGCGTTAAGACTGTTTCAGGGGTTTCAGAGAAAACGTCTGTAAACGTTCTTTTATCACATTTTAATTCACAAGACGAAATTACCGTAAAGACAGATGGAAGTATTATTTCAGGCAGTGCAATCGTTGGCACTGGTACTTCCCTTTCGTTGAATTCTGACATTGCGTACGTAATTGTTCTTGGTGATACTAACGGAGACGGAACTATAACGTCCACGGACTATCTCCAAGTAAGAAGACATATTTTAGGAAACTTCACTCTTGAAGGCGTATTTTTTGCAGCTGCTGATACAAACAGTAATGCAAGTATTGACTCAACAGATTATCTTCAGATAAGAAGACATTTGCTTGGAGAATATTCTCTTTATTCAGAAAAAACGGAAGGGCTTCCAGCAGATTCTTCAAAAGATCCGTCTGCAGATTCATCCGAAGAATCTTCTGAAGGTTCTTCCCAAGTTACATACGTAATAAACAAAAATTCAAAGAAAATACATCTTTCTACTTGCAGCGGGGCTGCATCCATATCTGACGCAAATAAGCAGACGTACACAGGAGATATTTCCGATTTAACTGCACAAGGATATACAACCTGCGGAATATGTCTTGCCGCCGGAACACCTAACGGGTCTGAAAGCACAAGTCCTTCAGTAAGTGAAATCCCACCATATTCTGGTAGCGCTTATTGTGTAATAAACGATAACGTTCCAACCTTCAGCGCATCCGAGCTTACAACAAAGGGTTACGAAAAATACAGTGAACTTGACAGCCTTGGTCGTTGTGGAGTTGCCATCGCATCATGTGGAACCGACACTATGCCCACAGGTGACAGAGGAAGCATAAGCTCAATTAAACCATCAGGCTGGGTTCAGGCAACATATGATTGTGTTTCTGGAGGGTCACTTTATAACAGAAGCCATTTAATTGCATGGTCTCTTTGCGGTGAGGATGCAAACGAAAAGAACCTTGTCACTGGAACAACCTATATGAACCAGGGAACTATGGATCAATTTGAATCAATGGTTCGTGACTACATCAACGAAACAGGAAATCACGTTGCTTACAGAGTAACTCCCATATTTGAAGGTAATAACCTTGTATGTAACGGAGTTCAAATGGAAGCATATTCCGTTGAGGATAAAGGTGAGGGCATTTGCTTCAACGTTTTCTGTTACAACGTTCAGCCTGGAGTTGTTATTGATTATGCTACAGGAAATAGCCATCTTGAAAGTTCCCAAGATTCCTCAAATGATTCAACTCCAACAATAACATCAAAATACGTTATCAACAAAAGCTCTAAAAAGGTTCACCTTTCAACCTGCAGTTCTGTTTCTAAAATTGCTGCAGCTAACATCCAACAATACGACGGAAATCTTGATGAGCTTCTGAACCAAGGTTATACTGCTTGTACTACTTGTATTGGAAAGGAATCATCTGATTCTAATACTTCTTCCGAAGAACCTTCATCAGAAGAACCTTCTTCTGAAGAATCTTCCGATGAAGTTACAGGTGCTACTTATATTATTAACAGCAAAACAAAAAAGGTTCACCTTTCTACTTGCAGCGGGGCTGCTTCTATTTCAGCAGCTAACAAGGTTGAATACAACGGTTCTCTTGACGAACTTCTGAACCAAGGTTACACTGCTTGTAAAACCTGTCTTGCTGATAGTTCATCCGACAATAGCTCTTCCGAAGAACCCTCTTCTGAAGAATCTTCCGATGAAGTTACAGGTGCTACTTATATTATTAACAGCAAAACAAAAAAGGTTCACCTTTCAACTTGCAGCGGAGCTGCTTCTATTTCAGCCGCTAACAAGGTTGAATACAACGGTTCTCTTGACGAGCTTCTGAACCAAGGTTACACTGCTTGTAAAACCTGTCTTGCTGATAGCTCGCCTAATGATAGCTCGTCGGACAATAGCTCTTCCGAAGAACCTTCTTCCGAAGAATCTTCCACTGAGGTTACAGGTGCTACTTATATTATAAACAGTAACACCAAAAAGGTTCACCTTTCAACTTGTAGCGGGGCTGCTTCTATTTCAGCAGCTAACAAGGTTGAATACAACGGTTCTCTTGACGAGCTTCTGAACCAAGGTTACACTGCTTGTAAAACATGTCTTGCTGATAGCTCATCTAATGATAGCTCGTCAGACAATAGTTCTTCCGAAGAGCCTTCCACAGAAGTTATTGGGACTACATATATTCTCAATACAAAAACTAAAAAAATTCACGCCAGTGGCTGTGGTTCAGTCAAAACCATTTCCGAAGCAAACAAAGGTGAATATACAGGTTCTATAGATGATCTAATTGCCCAGGGATATACAGCTTGCGGAAGCTGTAAACCAAGTTGAATATTTACAAAGCAAAAAATCGGACAGACTTTAAAAAGTCTGTCCGAAATTTTATTTAAATATATGATTAAATGGTTTCGTTAAGAACCTGAAGTTCTTCGTACAATTCGCTGTTCGTTCTTTCCAGCTTCATAGGGGTTACGGAAACAAATCCATGCATAACAGCATCAGTATCGAAAACGTTTGTTCCGCTGTCTTTATATATACATTTTCCTGTAGGTAAAAACATATCGTTACCTTGTTCCACGTAAACGTCGCAGAAATATCTTCCGCCCTGACGGGTTATAAAGAATTTTTCTGCACCACCAGGAACGTTGATATTATATATATTGTTTTTATCTAAAAGCTTATTTTTCTCAACGTACTCCCAAATGGTATCAAGCATTGACAATGCGTAATCAATAGATTCGGGATCGGTTGAAATTGCAATAGCCTTTGCGCCAAGATTCGCACCCTCAAACATTGCACCCGCTGTACCTGAATAGTTTATATCCCTGCCAACGTTAAAGCCTTTGTTTATACCAGATATAACAAGGTCAAAATTTTTCTTCATTCCAAGAAAAGCAAATCTGACACAATCCGCAGGAGTTGAATCCAAACTATAGCCTTCGAAGCCTTCTTCTTCCCAAAGTTTCTTTACTTCAAAAGGTTTAAAAATCTCTATGCTATGACTTTTACCGCTTTGCTCAAATTTAGGAGCAACAACTGTAACTTCACCAAAACGTCTTGCCCATTTCGCAAGAGGTAATATAGCTTTTGCATTTATGCTGTCGTCATTTGTGATTAAAATTCTCATAACCACCCCTCGTTATTTTCCTTATACTCTTTAAGCTTGGCATCAGCATCAGCAATAAGTGAATTAACTTCTTCCATATTATATACTGTTGCTCCTGATGCGCAGGCATGACCTCCGCCTCTGTACTTTTCACCTATATCATTAACAGTTACAAACCGTGAACGCAAACGTACACGTATGGAATCGTCATTTTCAATAAAAGCCAGCCATATAAGGCTTCCCTTTATGGATTCCATAAGGGAAACAACGCTTCCTGCTTTTTCATGGGTAAGATTGAATTCTTCCTGCATCGCTTTATCAACAATGATATAAGCGACACCATTTTCTGTAAGACTCATTTTATTATAAACGTGTGCAGAAAACTTCAGCTCAGAAAACTCCTTCAGATAAAGATTTGAATACATTACATCAACGTTTATTCCAACATCCAGAAGCATACCTGCAAGTCTCATTGTATCTCCAGACACTGAGCTATAACGGAATCTTCCTGAATCTGTCACCATTCCAGTATAGATATAAGTTGCAGCTGTGCTGTTTATTTTCAGTTCATCCTTGAATTCATTATAAAAAGCGGCAACCATCTCTGCAGCAGAAGAACGCTCCTCTTCAACTAAATTTATATCTCCGAAATTTTCACGGGGAATATGATGGTCGAACTTTATAATTTCCTTACAAAGCTTGAATTTCTGGTTTGAAACTCTATCCTCGTTTGCTGTATCAACAACGATACCCAAGGCATCTTTATACAAAGAATCATCTATATCTTCATCTTCCCCACCCATAAAAGAAAGATAATCAGAATAGTCACAGTTTATAAGATATATTTCCTTTTCAGGATAAGTGAGGGTCAATATCTCTTTCAATCCTTTTGTTGAACCTACGGCATCACCGTCAGGTCGAATATGTCTGAATATTATTATTCTGTTATACTCTTTTATTTTTTCAAAAACCTGCTTCATTATTCCAACATCCATTTTATTCCTCCGTAATTTTATTCAAATCATCAAGCATCATCATAGCTTCTTCGCGGTTTTTCAACGTTGCTCCGCTTGCTTTTGCGTGACCGCCACCACCGTATTTAACAGCGACAGGGTTAATATTGTATTTACTTGATCTTATTTCACAAAGTACACTGTCTTCTGTTTCGGTAAAGTTTACCCAAATATCAACACCTTTAATATCGGACATTGTTGCAACCATACCTCTCGATATTGAAAAAATGTCAACTCCAAAGGATTTTGCCTCTTCTTTTTCTGTATATATGAAAGCTACGTTCTTTTCTGTGAATTGAATTTTCAGAACGAACTGCGCTCTCAATCTTATGAAAGCAAAATCATCTGAATAAAGGTTCTTATAAATATCATTTGTAGAAAATTCCTGTTTTGTCAAAAAAGATGCAAGTGCGAATGTTCGCGAATTAGTCGAATCATAACGAAAACGTCCCGAATCCGTAACCATTCCCGTATATATAGCTTTTGCGGCTTTGGAATTGAGCTTTAAGCAAGTTTCTCTTGCGAATTCTGCAATCATTCCGCAACAGCTTTCAAACGTTGTATCTGTTATTTCAATATCACAAATTTCCTCAAC
The DNA here is from genome assembly GCA_015064625.1 of Oscillospiraceae bacterium. Taxonomy (GTDB): domain Bacteria; phylum Bacillota; class Clostridia; order Oscillospirales; family CAG-382; genus SIG653. Next base: position 210,798 of record SVRW01000001.1, read on the forward strand.
GAAAATATGATGGTCAATTCTAATAGTTTTTTCAGCAAGAGCATATCTGCTATCGCTTATAAGGGACTTGGCGGAAGTATCAAGAACGAAAGCCAAAGACCCATCATACGCGCTGTCTTGTATATCGTCCATTGGATCATCTGCCATAAAAGCATATCTCTCCGTCGTATCTCCAACAACGAAAATTTCTTTTTCTGGGAAATTTTCCTCAAGGATATATTTAAGACCAAGCTGACTTCCCAAAGCATCACCATCAGGTTTCGTGTGACGGTGAATTATTATTTTTTTATACTTTTTTATTTCTTCCAATACTTTTTCAAACATAAAAATCTCCTAGTTAATTCAATATCTCAATTATTATAGCATAAACAACTCGTTTTGTCAATTTTACAAAGAAAAAATTTAAAAAACCAAAAATACTTTAAAAAAGGGGTTGACAAAACAAATAAAAAGTGGTAAAATAGCAAAGCTGTTTGAAACAGTATGTGCGCCCATAGCTCAGCTGGATAGAGTGCCTGGCTACGAACCAGTAGGTCGGGGGTTCGAATCCCTCTGGGCGTGCCATGAAGAGAGTCACTTTTGTCTACCGACAAAGGTGACTTTTTCAATGATATCCGTTCCTTACGCAACGGGTGATATATCTTCGATACAATATCACTTTCAGAGAGATGATATACGATTCGTGTATAAAGGAACGGAAAATATATCATATTTGCAAAGCAAATCTATCATACGTTACAAGACATATATCTGCGATATATCATTGAATGGTGATATCATCTGTGATATGCTTAATTTAAAAAGCTTGAATTCGAAAAAGAGGTGGCTCGATTGTTTGCAAAAGTTAAATACTTTGGGTTTTACCCTATAGGTTCAGATGTATGCTATAACAATGTTAAAATTATGCAGACTTCTTGGGAACCATACAAATATCCCATCTTTTTATTCGGCAAGAAGCAAATCGTATGCCCCTTCTTCGGTCAAGTATTCTATGTAACAAATAATGAATCTACAGTTTTCTTTGTTGCAATTGAATATGGTTACGGTCATTATCACATCTTTTCGATAAATGAGCATACACAGAAAAAACTGGTGAAGAGAATTTAAAAAAAGCTTGAAAACTAATACCATCTTTGATTCTAATATCTATAATCAAAATTTTCTTTTTTTATTTTACTTTTTCATTTACTTATGAGATTTAATTTCAGATTATTTTTAAATTGTTTTTTAAAAAAAGCTCTTGACAAACATAGATAAATGTGATATTATACGCCCATAAAGGCTATGAAGGGGATAAAACAGCTGACTTAAAGCTTTTCAGAGAGTCGTCGGTGGTGCGAGACGGCAGGCTGTCATATGTTACTCACCCCGGAGCTGTCCGCTGAACAGAAACGTTTTTTCGAACTTGAATTTTTTCGAATATTAAAGCTTGTGTTTTGATAAATTCAAAAAATTTTTAAACGGTTCTTAACTACTTTCCTATTAAGTGAGAACGGGTGCACCCGTTACAGTGCAGGGGCATTACTGTGTCCCGTGAGTGAGCATTTTATGCTAATAAGAGTGGTACCGCGGAAGTTTGCTTTCGTCTCTTAGAACATTAAGAGATGGAAGTTTTTTTATTTCCATTTCTAAACCTCACAAAACAAAAAAGAAACGGAGAAAAATTATGAAAATTTCATTTTCAACATTGGGCTGTCCTAATTTCAGTTGGACAGAAATTTATACCATGGCAAAAGACCTTGGTTTTGACGGAATAGAAATAAGAGGTCTTGGAAAAGACATTTTTGACCTTCACGCTCCCTTCGGAAGCAACAATTTGTCTTCTACCATGGAAACTTTGAAAAAGCTCAGATTGGAAATCAGCTGTTTTTCCTCAGACATTGTTGCTTGCAACAAAGAATTTGACAAAGAAGCAGTTATTGAATATATAAATCTCGCAAAAGCATCCGGAGTTAAATATATACGTATCCTTGGTGATAAGGCTGCAGGTCCTACAGATGAAATTGACGACAACGTAGTCATTGAAAACATCAAATCTGTGGCTGGATACGCTGAAGAAGCAGACGTTATACTTCTCATTGAAACAAACGGTGTCTATTCTGATACCAAACGTCTTTGTGACGTTATAACCGCTATTGAAAGTGACAACGTTGCAGCCCTTTGGGATATTCATCATCCATACGTTTATAAGAATGAAGCCGCAGAAACAACGGTTCAAAATCTTGGTGCGTATATCAAACACGTTCACGTAAAAGACTCTGTTGTTAACGACGGCGTTGTTACTTACAAAATGATGGGTGAAGGAAGTCTTCCTATAAAGGATTTCATGAACGCTCTCCGTTCAGTTAACTACGAAGGATTTTTCTCTCTTGAATGGGTTAAAACCTATACTCCAAACCTTGAAAACGCGGCTGTTGTTTTCCCTAAATTCGTAAACTATATGAATGAAATTGCAGGAAAAGATTCCGCAGGTCACAGACTTCAGGACAATAACAGAAAAACAGGAAAATACGTTTGGCCCAAAGAAACGCTTATTGACTATACATTCCCTCAGGTCCTTGACAAAATGGTTGAGGAATTCCCCGATCAATATGCATTCAGATATACGACACACGATTACACGAGAACTTATTCCGAATTCAGAGATGACGTTGATAACTTCGCAAGAGCACTCATTTCATTGGGTGTTAAAGCAGGCGACCACGTTGCAATCTGGGCAACAAACGTTCCTCAATGGTATCTTACTTTCTGGGCGACAACAAAAATTGGTGCAATTCTCGTAACAGTAAATACAGCATACAAGATTCACGAAGTTGAATACCTGCTTCGTCAATCCGATACTCATACGTTGGTAATGACAGGGGGATACAAGGATTCCGACTACACTTCAATAATCAGCGAATTATGTCCCGAACTTTCAACTCACGAAAAGGGTAAGCCTATTCATACCAAACGCCTCCCCTTCCTTCGCAACATCATTACTGTTGAATCCGAGCTTAACGGATGTCTTACATGGGACGAAGCCTTGACATACGCAGAAAGAACTCCCATTGAAACGGTTTACAGACGTGCTTCAATGATAAGCAAGCATGACGTTTGCAATATGCAATATACGTCAGGTACGACGGGATTTCCCAAAGGCGTTATGCTTACTCATTACAACGTTGTAAACAACGGTAAAGCCATAGGCGATTGCATGGATCTTTCCACAGCTGACAGAATGATGATTCAGGTTCCAATGTTCCATTGCTTCGGAATGGTTCTTGCTATGACAGCCTCTATGACTCACGGCGTTACAATGAGCCCAATTCCCGCATTCTCCCCCAGCAAAGGACTTGCTTGTATAACAAAAGAAAAAATAACTTGCTTCCACGGTGTTCCGACTATGTTTATAGCAATGCTCGGTCATCCCGACTTTGATAAAACGGACTTCTCAAATATGAGAACGGGTATTATGGCAGGAAGCCCCTGCCCTGTTAAAGTAATGGAAGAAGTTATTTCCAAAATGAATATGTCTGAGATCTGCATCACTTACGGTCAGACGGAAGCTTCACCCGCAACTACGATGAGTAAAACAACTGACTCCTTAGAGACGCGAGTAAATACCGTTGGCGGTGCAATATTCGGTGTTGAATGTAAAATAGTTGACCCTGCAACTGGCGAAGACCTTCCCGACAACGTGGACGGTGAATTTGTTGCAAGAGGCTACAACATAATGAAGGGTTACTACAAAATGCCTCAAGCTACTGCCGCAGCTATTGACAAAGATGGCTGGCTTCACACCGGAGATATTGCAAGAAGACTTCCCGACGGAAACTATAAAATCACGGGCAGAATCAAGGATATGATAATCCGTGGCGGTGAAAATCTTTATCCCAAAGAAATTGAAGATTTTATTTACACTCATCCTAAAGTATCCGACGTGCAGGTTATCGGTGTTCCCGATAAACAGTATGGTGAAGAAATGATGGCTTGCGTTATTCTCAAGCCCGATACCGAATGTACTGAAGAAGAAATAAAGGCATACGTTCGCGACAACATGGCAAAACACAAAACACCCAGATACGTTAAATTTGTTGACAGCTTCCCCATGAACGCTGCAGGAAAAATACTCAAATATAAAATGAGAGAAGCCGCAGTTCTGGAATTTGATCTTAAAGCTGAAGGAACTATAACTACGGGCAATAACGTATAATTTTATATACCACACCAAACGTAAAAACGGGAATCAATTTCCGCTGTCTTTAAAGAAATGTTTACATTTCCATGTTTACTTTCTATTGACTTTCAACGTATGGTGTGGTATAATTTTATAACATAGGATGTTGTTGTTTTTTGTAGTAAACAACAATTCAAAAATACAAAAAAAGACACAAAGGAGTCAAGGCAATGAAAAAAATCTTAAGTATTTTGTTGCTTATCTGTCTCGTTGTTTGTGCTCTTACTGCTTGTGGAGACGGTGACGCTTCCAGCAAAGAGCCAACTTCGAAGCCAAGCACGGATACCACCAAGCCCGAAACTGAACCCGGTGAAAAAATTGCTTATGCTGACATCGAGAAAAAAGACTTGAACGGCAGAGAAATATACCTCACTGAACGCTGGTTCGGATATGGAAAAAGCACTATCGACTTTACAGGCGAAATTCTTTACATGCCAGAAGATGACGGTTCACTCTCAAACGTAAACCAGACAAAAAAAGACATCATCGAGCAGGTTCAAAAAGATTATAATTGCAAAATCGACGGTGAGATCTACGGTGAAGGCTCAACTGATATCGTAGGCGAACTCAAAGAAAAAATTACCAGATCCCTTACATCAGGTACAAACGAATATGATTTCTTCTTTGAATCATTCTACTACTACACCAACCTCATAGCTGAAGGATCTCTTGTTAACATTAAAGATATTCCTACAATAAACCTCAGCAGCTCTTGCTGGGACCAGAATGCTGTTACTGAGCTTACTGTCTGTGACGCTCTTTATTTTATCCTTGGTGATATCAACACCTACGATAACGACGGTACAGTTACAATGCTCTTTAACAAAGAGCTTTACAAAGAGCTTGGTTATAAAGAGGATCTTTATCAGCTTGTTAAAGATCACAAATGGACCTTCGATAAACTCGTAGAACTCTCTACAACTTTTGAAACGATCGACCACAACCAAGACGGCACAAGAAACGAATTTGATAACTGGTTCATGGGAAGTGAAACTTCTAACCTTTACATTCACGTTATAGCTGCTGGCGAAGGCATTTGTGCTAAAGATAAGGATGATATTCCTCAGCTCACAATGTCTACAGAACAAGCAATCAAATCTCTTACAGATGCTGTAGAATTCTACACCGGTGGTCAGGTTCTTGTTGCCAACCTCGATGAATACTATGAAAAGTATCCTCTTCCCGGTCAGTGCTACGAGATGACAGTTACAAACGCTTTCCTTGAAGGAAGAGAATTGTTCTACATGTCAACCCTTATCCATATTCCTTACTTCCGTACAATGGAAAATGAATTTGGTATTCTTCCCGTTCCTATGTACTCTGAATCTCAGGATGATTACTGCTCTGCAACATCAGTTCACACTGCATCTGTTCTTATGATTCCCAACACACCTAAAGCTGACAATGATTTAGGTCTTGTTATTCAGGCTCTCGCTGAACTCAGTGAAGAAAAACTTACTCCTGAATATTACGAAAGGCAGTTAAAATACAGAGACTTCAAAGACGAAGAATCTGCTGAAATGCTTGATATCATCTTCAACAACCGTCATTATGACCTCGGTGCAGTATTTGGCATGAGCTGGGGCAACGCAGACGACCTTTACGAAGTTCTTGATACAAACATTGAATCAAGATTCCAGGAAAAAGAGTCTCTCATTGCTGGATATATCGAATCCACTATCCAAGACATTCAGGATAGCCTTACAGCAGTTGAATAATTTTGATTAAAAATGTCCTCCCCAATTGGGGAGGACAAATTTTTATATTTGACATACATTCATAAAACAAGTTGCTTTGCAACACCAAAAAAAGAAGAATCATTTCATACTATTGAATTTCATACTATTGAAAAATTTAAATTTATTTTTACATAGCCTAACCAGATTATGTGGTTACAAAAGTAAAATTCTTACCACATCCAAACCGTCTGAATAGTTTGATGTCACAAGGCAATAATTCCAGCCTTTGTATTCAAAAATGAAAATATGCTTTTCATTGATTAAAATATAAGTTACTTTCGTTCCATTTTGTATAATTTCTTTGATATCATCATACAATACTGACGGATTGACATAATCTGCTGGACCACTTGATTCTACCGAAAAATAATCGTTGAAATCTTTTTTATCAGATGCAATAAGAGAAACAACGTTACAATCTCTTGGAACGAATTCCACTTTTTTTTCATCATCTGTATAATTAACAACTATTTTATCAATTATAATTTTTTCACTATGGGGATAACGCAACGTTCCCAAATTTTCATCTATTACAAACTCATAAAAATCAGAATATTTTTTCTCCGTTCCGTTTTCAACAACTGTAACATTTCCAAATGGTTTAATAATAGTCCCTCTAAATGATTCAGGAAACAGTCTGCTTAAAAAGTTATTCTCTCTTGCGCTTATAATCAAAGTTCCTGAAATGATAAAAACTATCGTCAGCGTTGCAACAAGAATAATCTTTCTGAACCTTATCTTTACAACATGTTCTTCATCATCTTTTGTAGACTTCGCAAATGAAGAACATATTTTTTCGCTTTGATAACGTTTAAGTAGCTTTTCAAAAGATTTATCAAGCTCATTTTTATTCGAACAAATAACACCTTCTCCTATTATTTCCATAATCAGCTTTGAGCATTCGTCAATAAAATCCAAGTCTTTTTCTTCATCAGCTTTTTCAAATTCTTCATCAATAAGTGAATTAAGATATATTATTTTTTCTTCGCTATCAAGCGATGAAAAATTAGGATTTTCTGCGTTTTTCATTTTACCACCCCACTATAAATCAGTACCAACGGAATTTATTATTTTCACAAGTTCAAGCATAAGTCTGTTTTTTCGAACCTTTGATGCCTGAACTGAGATTCCATTTTTTTCTGCTATCTCTTTATGAGATAGTTTTCTTATGTAATAATCTTCATAAAATTTTCTTTTTTCATCCGATAGACAGTTTAAAATAATATCTTTTTTATAAAGAATTTCTTTTTCCGAGCAATTAAAATATTCCTCCTCCAAGGAGATGCTTTTCAATTTGCTTTCTATTTCTTCCGAAATTTGTGTAAGCTTAAAATCAGGAGATTTCATGTATTCCGACAATTTATTGTTAGCAGTGCCGTAAAGCCATGCTCTCGCTTTTGTTTTGTCTATTTCATTTATTTTATCAATAAATATGAGAAAAACCTCTTGGGCGATATCACGTGCATCATCAATTGTTTTAGTTTTACGGCTACAAAATCTTACAATGGAATCATAATTTTTTATATAAAGCTCTTTTATGAATTCCATGTCTTTTTCTTCAAACTCCTGACGTTTTACAGAGGAAAAAAGCAACATCAAAGCCTCCTTTCAAAGATAAGTATTTATTATATTATAAGGGAAACATTTTTAAAAATCAACGGCTTGAATAATATTTGATTACGTGGTCACTTAAAATAATAGAAAAATTATTTATTGAAAGTCTTTTTTTCTCATATCTTTTATTTTTTCAACGTAAAGCTCCAACGTATGACTTGCTATCAACCATGGGTCAGGTCCACAATACACGGGATTATTAAAATTTTGTATATGTTCCAACAATCTATTTGCACCAGACATACTACCAAAAACAGAAGCAAAATCATAAGCTCTACTATCGAAAACAATATCAAGCATTTCTACGTTTTCCCCATTAAAGTTTTTTCCAAGAAGTTGTTCATAATATGGCTCTTTAAGCTTTTCTTCACTTAATTCGCATAACGCTTGTATCATAATTCCAAGATCATCATCTGCCTTTGGAGAATTGATTATCATAAGTGAAGAAAACGTATGGGGCGAAGTATAAGATATGTATCCCCCTTGAGTTTCATTATACATTGGAACAGGCAAAACTGCAATATCGAAATCCAACGAATTATACAAAGAAGGTTGTATGAGCGTTGTCATATGAAAAAGCATTCTTTCTTCCATAAAGGCTCTGTTTACTGTTTTTTCATAGATTTCTCCAGGATTTGGATATTTATTATAGTATTCTTGAAGGTCAGCCACAAGAACATTTCCGCCTTTGTACAAGTCATAATATTTTTTGTATGCATCAACGAACAGATCAGAAGGATTTTGAACAAACGGTACGTCTTCTTTATCTTTCTTTACAATCGTTTCTCCTGAAGAGACAACATGAACGTATAGATTGGAAGACTCGCTTCCTAAAAACCAATTATCAAATTCGTTTCTTTCACCATCTTTATTTATATCTGACACTTCAAATTGAGATGCCATTTCAAAAAATTTATCGTAAGTCCATTTTTTATCCCTTACAAGACTATAAACATCCTCAATGTAACCGTTTTTTTCATAAAGGTCTTTATTCATATACATAACTATTGTACCGTCGTTATCGAAGCAATTTATAGCTCCTGTCAGAAAATACAAGCTTTCACATATTGAAACGCCTTCAAGAATTTTTTCATCCCAGCAGCTACTCTTTAAGTTTATAGCAGATATCTCATTTACATCTTTTATATAACCGTTTACTATAAAATCTGTATAGTAATAAGGTGTTTCAAAGAAGAAATCATATTTATAAGTTTTGGAAACAATATCGTTTTCTAAAACGTTTTTCAGGTCCTTAACTATATTGCTACTTCCCTCTCCAAATATTTCACCTTCAATTTTGCAGTTGTAATCTTTCTCTATTTGTTCAATAATTTCTTTTTTCGTCTTGTTAACGCTATCTAAAACACCGTCTTTATTTTCCATATAAAGAACCTCACCGCTATAATGGATAGATTCTTTGTTGTGACCGAAATAACGTTCAATTATGTTAAAGGTCCTACCACCGAGATCTTTCTTCTTCGTTTGTTCGTACGATATTTCTCCGCTTATTGGTACAGGCATTACTTCAATATCACTTGGTAAGTTTTCAAATTGTGAGTTTTCAGATAAAGCGTTTTCTGAATTTTTTTCAGCTTCGTTGCAGGATGAAAGAACAAGAATTAAAAAAATCAAAGATAAAAACAAGGCTATAGTTTTTTTCATGGTAATAACTCCTTCCTATACGTTAAATGGACAAGTTATTTGTCCTTCTATAGTATATAGTGGCAAAAAATGAAAAAGGTTACAATTTTTTTTATTTAAAGTTTTGTTTTTTTCAGTTTCTTTTCGGTTTATTGTTTCGTTCAATAATAAAAATACTTTTTTATCTATATTTTGCCAATTTTATCTCTTTGAAGTTTTATTCTTTGTTTTATTCTTGACATAGTGAGCAATTTGTGATAAAATTCAATTTGGAATTTATTGCTTTCATTGGAGGAATAAAATGTTAAATCTGGCTGAAATACCCGAGCCTATCGCTTCTTTTCTTTCATATAAACGAGTCATACAGAATCGCTCAAAGCTAACAGTAGAGGAATATTTCAACGACCTGAGAACCTTTTTCAGATATATTATTGCAATAAGAAAAAAAGGTGACACATCCGACTTAACCAAATATGACATTTCGGATTTGGATTACGATACTATATCGAAGGTTACAACAGAGGATATCTATGCATTCTTGCTTTACGAAGCTGAAGAAAAGAAAAACGATTCTGCATCACGTGCCAGAAAGCTTTCCGCAATAAAGTCCTTTTATAAATATCTTACGGTAAAATCAGGAAAACTTAAGGATAACCCTGCAAAAGATATTGAATCTCCCAAAAAAGCAAAACAGCTTCCGAAATATTTATCTCTTGAAGAAAGCTTAAAGCTTCTTGATTCTGTTCAAAAAAGCAGTGAACATTATTACAGGGATTATTGCATAATAACATTGTTTTTGAATTGTGGTATGCGTTTATCTGAATTAGTCGGAATAGATGTGACTGACATTGAAAGCGATCTTTCCAAAATGAAGGTTACAGGTAAAGGAAATAAAACGAGAGTTATTTATTTAAACGATGCCTGCAAAAACGCTATAACATCATATCTTTTCGCAAGACAAAAAGAAACGTCAAAGCCCGGATACGTTATTAAGGACAAGAACGCATTGTTCTTAAGCGGCAGAGGAAACAGAATATCAAACAAAACTGTTCAATGGATGATAAACAAGCATCTTGAGCTTGCTGGACTTTCAGGAAAGGGCTATTCCACTCATAAGCTAAGACACACGGCTGCAACTCTCATGTATGGTTCGGGTAAGGTTGACGTTAGAGTGCTTAAGGATATACTTGGACATGAGCAGTTAAACACAACTCAAATTTATACTCATATTTCAGATAATCAGATGAAAGCCGCAATGGAACAAAATCCACTTTCAAGCATAAAAAAAGACGGAGAAAAGCAATGATAAAAACAGAAATAAAATTTAAAAACGAAGATTTTGATAAAAATGGAAATCTGAAAGTTTCCTCTATACTTACGTATATGCAGGATGCCGCTGTGAAGGATGCAGAACAATTCGGTGCAACTCATCAGAATCTCCTTGATGACAATATGTTTTTCGCGGTTTACAGAAATATCGTGACTATAAAAGAAAATATAAAAAAAGGGACTGAAGGTATTTTTCTTGTAACGTTCCAATCGGATCACGACAGAATGAGATTTATGAGGAGTTATTTTATATATCCTCTTGAATTCGAGCCTGACGTGACAAAAAATTTTGACCCATATGAAAATGCAATCATTTATTGCAACAGCATATGGATTTTAATGGACTTTGAAAAGAGAACGCTTCTTCGAGGAAATGCGCTCAAATATCCCATTGAAGAGTATACCGTTCCTTTTGAACGTCAGTTGAAGGTTGATATAAACAAGGAAACTGCTGTAAAAAAAGGTGATTTTTTTGGTAAGGATTATTACATCGACGAAAACGGACACGTTAACAATGCAGCTTATGCAGATATTGCTTTTGATTTCGCTACAGATACCGAAATCATTAAATCATTTGACGTGACTTACGAGCATGAAATTCTTCCTGAAGAAAAAATTGAGGTTTATTATCAACAATCTGAAGGCAGTGAAAAACTCCTTGGAATAAAAAATATAAGCGGTGCAGTTTGCTTCTGCACTGAAATAAAATACTGAAACAGTTAATTTTGTGAGGATATATGGCTTCCACATCTAAAAAACTTATAGCACAAAATAAAAAAGCAAGGCACGATTATTTCGTGGATGATACATTTGAAGCTGGGATAGAGCTTTGCGGGACAGAGGTGAAATCTCTGAGAAGCGGAGCGGTTAATCTCAAAGATTCATTTTGTCGTTTCAAAGACGGTGAGCTTTTTGCCATGGGCATACACATAAGCCCTTACGAACAAGGAAATATTTTTAATAAAGACCCAAGGAGAGACAGAAAGCTTTTACTTCATAGAAAGGAACTGGACAGACTTTTTGGTGCTGTCAATAAAAAAGGTTTTTCCATAATTCCTTTAAGCTTCTATTTTTCAGGAAAATGGGTAAAAGTAGAGCTTGGACTATGCAGAGGCAAAAAGCTTTATGACAAACGCGAAGCCGATGCAAAACGTACCATGGAAATGGAAGCTCGCAGAAGCAACGTTGACTAATTGGAGTGTCTTATGAAAGCTGACAGAGAAATTCAACCCAAAAGAAGCAAAAAACTTTTGCTGATAATAAATCCCGTTTCGGGAAAAGGTCTTGGAAAAAAATACACCTTTGGACTCGTATCATTTTTCACCCGTGAAGGTTTTTTAGTTACGGTACATCCAACAGAGGCGGAAGCTAAGAGCAACGTTGACTTTATAGAAAAAAACGTTGCAAATTATGATTTGATAGTTTGCTGCGGTGGTGATGGAACTCTCAACGAATCAATATCAGGTATTATGAAATCAAAATCAAACGTTCCCATGGGATACATTCCCTTGGGTACGACGAATGATTTTGCTAAAACTCTTGGAATATCCACCTCCCCCTTGGAAGCGGCTTCTTCAATAATAAAAAGCAAAATTAAAAAAATAGACTGCGGTTTATTTAATGGCAAAACCTTTGTTTACGTTGCCGCTATAGGTGCATTTACACAGGCATCGTACGGAGCATCCCCTGCCGAGAAAAGATATCTTGGTACTCTGGCTTACGTTTTAAAGGGAATAGAAAGCCTTGCCACTTTGAAGCCTTTTCATCTTAAGGCAAAGATAAACAATGAGATAATTGAAGGTAATTATTTGTACGCCTCAGTTTCTAATACAACTTCCCTTGGTGGATTTTTCAAGCTTGACCCTTCAAAAGTTAAAATTGATGACGGCATTTTTGAAGTTGTTCTCATAAAGGCTCCCGACAATCTAACAGAAAAAGGAAAGCTGGTTACTGGGTTGCTTACGGAAAGTCTCAATTCAGAATACGTAGATCTGTTCTATACGTCAGATATAAAAATAAAGCTTGACAGTCCCATGGCATGGTCTCTCGACGGAGAAAATGGCGGAGAACATAAAGATATAATAATAAAAAATCTGTCAGGCAGTATCAATATGCTGGGAATAAAATAAATATGATATATTTTCGGTAATTTTTGTAATAATTTTTTATGCATTTTTAAAAATAGTCTTGACTTAATATAAAAAATTGTGTATAATACTCCTGTTGACTGTAAAGTGATATAATGCAGTCAACAGGTCTATGTCGCAAAAGGCGGCATGAAGCAACTTATTATACCGGGAGGATTAAACTATGAATTGGTTTAAAGCGGTCTCTGTATCCAAGTTTGTGCTCTGGATACTCTGCACAGTTTTACTTTTCGCTATCGCTCTTTTAGGCACACCGGACTTTTTGTTCCTTGGCTCACAGGGCGTTTTTGAAGAAGGTGCCATCAAATTGGGTCTTGACCTTAACGGTGGTTCTATTATTACTTACGAAGCTGTTCCCCAAGAAGGTAACGACGAAATCACGTCTGACGGTATGGCTGACGTTGAAGAAGTTATGCGTAGACGTCTTGACAATCTTGGATATACAGAAGCTTTGGTTTATATTGTTGGTGATAACTGTATCCGTATAGAGATCCCCGGTATTTCCAATCCTACGGAAGCTGTTGAAACAATTGGTTCCACAGCTAAGCTTTCTTTTACCGATAATGACGGTGTCGAATTCATGACAGGTGACCACGTTAAAGACGCTATTGCACAATATGGCGATTCTGACGGTGACGGCGTTGCTGAATATTTCGTTGCTTTGAATTTCAATTCCGAAGGTGCTTCCAAATTTGCTGAGGCTACTGAAAGAGTTTCAAAGCTTTCATCTTCAAGTGCAAACTATATTTGCATCTATCTTGATAACAACGTTATCTCCAAAGCGTCCGTTAAAGAAAAAATTTCAGGCGGAAGCGCTGTTATAAGCGGTGACTTCTCCCTTGAAGAAGCAAGAGAGCTTGCAGCTCTTATCAACGGTGGTTCTCTCCCCTACGATCTTCTCTGTGATGGTGAACACGGAAGTCTCAGCTCCGTTGCCGCATCTCTCGGTGAACGTTCCTTGGAGACAAGCCTTATTGCAGGCGGTATCGGTATTTTGCTCGTTATCATCTATATGATAATTATTTACAGATTCCCAGGTCTTATTTCTGCTCTCTGTCTCTTGGCATACACTTCGTTGATGGGAATTCTTCTTATCGTAACAAATGCTAACCTCACACTTCCAGGTATTGCAGGTATTATTCTCGGTATCGGTATGGCAGTTGACGCTAACGTTGTTATATTCGAAAGAATCAAGGAAGAAATCAGAGCAGGTAAATCTACAGCCGCATCTGTTAAAGCGGGTTTCTCAAATGCTCTTTCCGCTGTTATTGACTCCAACATTACAACCCTTATTGCCGCAGGTGTTCTTTGGTTCCTCGGTTCAGGTTCAATTCAAGGATTCGCTGTTACTCTCATAATGAGTGTTATTGTTTCCATGATTACATCTGTTCTTGTTACCAAATCCTACCTCAAAATTGCAATTGATTTAGGGATTACAAAAATTTCCGCTTACGGTGTAAAGCACAGCGAACTTAATGCTTTATCCGATAGTGAATCTGCGAAATAAGGAGGTCTGTAAAATGAAAAATTATAACTTCATGGAAAAACAAAAAACAGCCTTCATTATCGCAGCTGTGGTTATCGTTTTAGGCGTTGTTTCAATGATTTTCAGAGGATTTAACCTTGATATCGACTTTGCAGGCGGTTCTGAACTTTCAGTAACTATCGGCAAAAATGTTTCAGGCGAAATCGATACTATCAAGGATATCGTTAAAGAAGCAACAGGATTAGAAGCTTCTTCCGTTGCAAAATCCGGTGCTGATTCCAATCAGGCGATTATTAAAACAAAAGAGCTTTCCACGGAACAAACTGATAAGCTTTTCGAAGCTTTGAAAGAAAAATATGATCTTAAAGCAGACACCTTTGATTCTATTGATACAGTAGGTTCTACGATAAGCGGAGAAACTCAGAAAACAGCTATTATGTCATGTTTGATCGCTGTTCTTCTCATTCTCGTTTATATTACAATTCGTTTCCAGTTTACCTCTGGACTTTCATCCATAGCCTGTCTTGCATTTAACATTTTCACAATGCTTGCATTCTATTCTTTGTTACAGATTCCTGTAAACTCAAATCTTATTGCAGCTTGTCTTACAATTCTCGGTTACTCAATCAACGCTACAATCGTTGTATTTGACCGTGTAAGAGAAAACAACAAGAAATTCAAACAAACAAGCTTTGAAGAAAATGCAAACAACGCTATCAAACAAACTTTGGCCCGTTCGGTTAGCACAACAATTACAACCCTTCTTACCATTACAATGGTTTACATTCTCGGCGTAGACTCCATCAAAAACTTTGCACTTCCTATAATCATAGGTATTATCGCCGGTGTGTTCTCTTCTGTTTTCCTTGGTGCTCCCCTTTGGAGTTTCTTCAACAAGATTTTTGCAAAAAAATCAAAACAGAACAAAACAGAGCTTAATAAAGCATAATCAATTAAGCGGTAGCCGGCATATTGTCCAAGCTACCGCTTTTTATAAAAAATTCTTAAATGATAATTTGAAAGGATACTTTTATTATGGTACTTATAACAGGAATTGCAGGATACATTGGTTCTCACACAGCATACGCGCTCTCTCAGGCAGGCTTTGAATTTGTTGGAATGGATAATTTTGCTAACAGCAGAAAAGAAAACATTGATACATTAAGAGAGCTTACAGGAAAAGATTTTAAATTTTATGAAGTAGATATGCTTGACGATGCAGGAATGGAAAAAATTTTTGCTGAAAATCAAATTGATTCAGTTATCCATTTCGCAGGTCTTAAAGCAGTTGGTGAATCCGTTGAAAAACCCGTTCTTTATTATCATAACAACATAACGGGAACGCTTATCCTTCTTGAAAAAATGAAAAAATACGGCTGCAAAAAGATTGTATTTTCTTCTTCTGCAACAGTTTATGGAAATCCTGCTGTTGTTCCTGTTAACGAAGATATGCCTACCTCAACAACAAACCCCTATGGCTCTACAAAGCTTATGATTGAAAACATCCTTAAGGACGTTTGTGTTGCAGACAAGGATTTTTGTGCAGTTCTTCTCAGATATTTCAATCCTATCGGTGCACATAAATGCAAAAAAATCGGTGAAAATCCCAATGGAATTCCCAACAACCTTATGCCCAGACTTTGTCAGGCAGCCTTGGGTATAACTGAATCTCTTACAGTTTTCGGTACAGATTATCCTACTCATGACGGCACAGGCGTCAGAGATTATATTCACGTATGTGACCTTGCAGACGGTCATACAGCCGCTTTGAAGAAAGCTATGGATTCCACAGGCGCTCTCACATATAATCTGGGTACAGGCAATGGATACAGCGTTTTCGATCTTATACACACCTTCTCCAGAGTTAACGGTGTTGAGATTCCTTACAAAATCTGTCCTCGCCGTCCCGGTGACGTTCCTGCTGTTTACGCTTGTCCTGACAAGGCATTTAATGAATTAGGCTGGAAAGCACAGTATGATCTTGAAGATATGTGCCGTGATAGCTGGGAATTTATTAAAGAAGCAACAAAAAACAACTAATTATTATAAAATGAATTTTACACTATTACGAGTTTCTTTTATATTACTGACTGTATCTGTTTTTCTCACTTCTTGCAATTTTTCCCGAAGTAACAATACATCCAATTACGAAACAGAATCAAGTGGTGAAATGTTTTATTCTTCGGAATCTTATGATTCCGAAGAAACTGATTTGTCAGATAATTCAGAAGTCAGCTTTGATTTTTCGGAATTTTCTTCTAACTCTGAAAATTACTCTACTTCGGAAGAAAATATTTTTTTATCATCTCAAGAAGAAAATGAAAGCTCATTGGAAGAAATAATTTCAGAAGAAAGCATTGATGAAAGCCCGGAAGACAGTTTGGATGAAAGTATTGAAGTATCTTCCTCAGAAGGATTTATTGAACCTGAAGGATTTACTGTTACAACCCCAAATGGTAACGTTTTTGAAACAAATTGCAAAAATGAAAAAGCACTTTCAATAATGGGCGAGATTGCTGATACAGCATCAAAATATAACAAAGCTACTGTTTATTATACGGACACGGAGCAAAAATATTTTTTTGCATTTGGTGCTGAAAACATTCACAACACGGCAAGCACAATAAAAGCTCCTTATGCAACATACATCCTTAAAAGCGGAGCTGACCTTTCGGAAGTTCTCGTTATGGAAAAAAGGCACGTTCATTCAGGAAGCGGCGTTTTAAAGAACAAAGCTGTAGGTAGTAAATTCACAGTTGAAGAACTTATCGGTTATATGATAAGAAGAAGCGACAACACAGCTTACGCTATGCTTCTTGAAAGGTTTGGAACATCGGGCTTCAGAGAATATGCCAAAAGTCTTGATATCAATTACAGACTGCCCGAAAGCGGATATACAACTTGCACCATTCGTGAAATGGCATCATTCCTTCTTGATATTTATCGTTATGAGGGTACTGAAAATGGTGATTTTCTCATTAAACAAATGAAGAATTGTTCTTACTCGCTCCAGATTCCAAAAGCCGTTTCTTATCCCGTAGCTCATAAATTTGGGTTTATTTATGAAGGGAAAGGCTTCCACGATATGGCTATTGTTTATGCCCCTACCCCATATCTTGAACTTATTTTCACAAGAATAAACGGAACAGTATACGACACAGAGGCTTTTTTGGAAATTGGAAAGCTTGTTGAATCTCTTAACAAAGAGCTTTCTGAAAAATATTAAAATATAGATTTAAGGTAATTTAATGGATATCAACAAAATAAGAAATTTCTCAATTATTGCTCATATTGACCATGGTAAATCCACCTTGGCTGACAGACTGCTCGAAAAAACGAATTCCATATCACAACGAGAAATGGACGATAGAATTCTTGACAATATGGAATTGGAAAAAGAGCGTGGAATTACAATAAAGGCTCGTGCCGTTTGCTTTAAATACAAAGCAAACGATGGTGAAACATATACCTTCAACCTAATAGACACTCCTGGTCACGTTGACTTCAACTACGAAGTAAGCCGTTCGCTCAAAGCTTGTGAAGGAGCTTTATTGGTAGTTGATGCAACACAAGGTATTCAGGCTCAAAGCCTTGCAAATGCCTATCTTGCTATAGAAGCTGACCTTGAAATTGTGCCTGTAATAAATAAAATAGATTTGGCAAGCGCTAATCCTGATGCCGCAAAAGAAGAAATTGAGGAGATTATTGGCATTCCTGCTGATTATGCTCCGTTGATTTCTGCAAAGTGCGGAATAAACATCGAAGATGTTTTAGAAGCGGTTGTCAAATACATCCCTGCTCCTAAAGGAGATCCTTCTGCTCCTCTTAAGGCATTGATTTTTGACTCTTATTTTGACGCATACAAGGGTGTTATAGTTTACATCCGTGTTATGGAAGGAACGTTGAAAATCGGTGATGCCGTTAAAATGATGAACACAGGAAAAGTTTTCGAAACAATAGAGGTTGGAACTCTTTCCGCATTCGGATTTAATAATTCAGGTGTGCTTTCCGCAGGTGAGGTTGGTTTTTTCACAGCGAGCATTAAAAATATTGCAGATACTGAAGTTGGTGACACAGTTACCTTTGCTGAAAACGGCACAGAAACACCTCTTGAAGGATTCAGAAAAGCTTTGCCAATGGTTTTCAGCGGTATCTACCCCGCCGATGGTTCACGTCTTGGTGACTTGAGAGATGCTCTTGAAAAGCTCAGACTAAACGATTCTGCCTTTATTTTCGAGCCTGAAACATCACTGGCGTTAGGATTTGGTTTCAGATGCGGTTTTCTCGGTCTTCTTCATATGGAAGTTATTCAAGAAAGGCTTGAAAGAGAATTCAATCTTGACCTTATCACAACAGCTCCCAGCGTTATTTACGAGTTAAAGCTCAACAACGGAAAGACCGTATATATTGACAACCCGTCAAATTATCCAAGCCCAGAAGAAATTGACGTCGCCTCTGAGCCTGTCGTCAAAGCAACTATAATTACACCCGCAACCTTTGTTGGAAATATTATGGAGCTTTGTCAAGATAGACGAGGAACTTTTGTTGATATGAAATATATAACCTCAGACAGAGCTGAGCTTCATTACGAGCTTCCTTTGAATGAGATAATATACGACTTTTTCGATACTTTGAAATCAAGAACAAAGGGTTATGCTTCCCTTGACTATGAGCCTATGGGATACAAACCTTCTAAACTTGTAAAGCTTGATTTCTTACTTAACGGAGAAGGTGTGGATTCCCTTTCTCTTATTGTTCACGCTGATAAAGCTTATCCAAGAGCAAGAAGAATTTGTGAAAAGCTAAAAGACAATATTGACCGTCAGCTCTTTGAAGTTCCCGTACAAGCTGCCATCGGTGGAAAGATAATTGCGAGAGAAACTGTAAAAGCTATGAGAAAAGACGTTCTTGCAAAATGCTACGGTGGTGACATAACGAGAAAGAAAAAGCTCCTTGAAAAGCAAAAAGAGGGTAAAAAGAAAATGCGCTCTCTGGGAAGCGTTGAGGTTTCAAAAGAAGCGTTTATGGCGGTTCTTAAACTCGACGATGACTAAAAAAGAATTTTCTATTTACGTTCATATTCCTTTCTGTATTTCAAAATGCGCATACTGTGCATTTTACTCGGAAAAATATGACAAGGAAGAATCCCTCAAATACGTAAATGCATTGAAAAAAGCAATATCGTATTTTTCTGCTTTAAATGATGTCAAGGGAAGAACGGTTAAAACTATTTATTTTGGTGGCGGAACACCTACTGCCATTGGGGCGGAATTACTTTGCGATACTTTGGAGCATATAAAAAATTGCTTCGATTTATCACAGGACTGCGAAATAACATTTGAAGCTAATCCTAAAACCGTATCTTTTCAAGACTCTCTTAAATTGAAAAATGCGGGATTCAATCGTGTTTCACTTGGAATTCAGACAACAAACAACGAAAGATTGAAAATGTTAGGACGGATTCACACCTGGGAAGATGCTGTATCTGCATATAAAGATTTAAAAAATGCAGATTTTTCAAATATTTCCGTGGATTTAATGTACGCATTGCCAAACACGGAGATTGAAGATTTATTTGAAGATATAAAGAATATTTCTTTCCTTGAACCTTCGCATATTTCTGCCTACGCATTATCATTGGAAGAAGGAACTCCCCTTTTCAAATCAAAAAATAATTTTGTTTTTCCAGATGACGAATCCCAGCTTGATATGTATTTGTCAATTTGTGAAAAGCTCTCCGAGCTTGGCTTCAGCCATTACGAAATATCAAATTTCTCACGGCCTTCCATGGAATCACGTCATAATAAAGGATATTGGACAAGACGAAATTACATCGGATTTGGTTCGGGTGCTCATTCCCTTTGGGATAATAAACGTTTCTATTCAATTTCAAACAGAAAAGATTTTATTAAGCTTATCGAAGCTTCAAAGATGGAAACTGCTATTGGATTGGATAGCTATGACGTTGTTTCAGGAAAAGAAATACTTGAAGAAGAAATAATGCTTTCTCTGAGAACTTCTTCAGGTATAAATCTGAAAAAGATTTCTCCGACATTGGAAAAATTTGTGAAAGAAGGACTTGCAACTTTCAACGAAGGTGTTTTCTCTCTTACTGATAAAGGCTTTTTCGTATCCAATTACATTATTTATTACGTATGCAAGGAGCTTATATATGATTCATAACGAATACACAAAAGATGATATTCCACAAATATGCGCAAACTGTCAGTTTTCAACTGAAATTTCAGGAATGGAATATTTTTTGTGCGAAAAAAAAGGAGTTGTTGAACCAACCGACAACTGCAAAAAATATAAATTTGATATTTTCAAATATAAACCGCATAAATAAAAATCATCCTCTTTTGCAAAAGCAAAAGAGGAATTTTTTTTAAATACAATATTTAATTAAACGAAGGCTTTTGTGTTTCATTATTTGCAAAAGCATTTGGACCTGGATCAGAAAGAGAAAAATACATACGGGCAGCTTTTGTAGTTCCAAAATCTCTATTCGAGCCAGAGTTTTGAACCTTATTAAATGCATCTCTGAACATTTGATTATGTGCTTCTTCACGGTTTAAAAGAAAATCAATTGTTTCTCTGACTCTTTTATCTTCAATTTGACGATAAAGGTATTCATAAACAACCTTTGCACGTTGTTCAGATGCAATATTGGATAACAAGTCTGCACAAAGATCTCCTGTTACCGTAACATAATCACCTGTCCACGAATACCCAGAAGCATTGATAAGTCCCGGATTAAGTCCCAAAAGCACATGGCTTTGTATTTCGCCAGCATGAACCTTTTCAGCATCAACATCATGTCCGTTTAACAAATTTATGGTATGAGCAACCATTTCCATATGCCCTAATTCCTCTGCTGCAATATCCAAAAATAGATCTTTAATTTCCGAATCTTTTATTCGAAAACTCTGTGACATATATTGCATAGCTGCTTTTAGCTCACCATTTCCACCGCCAAGCTGTTCTTGAAGTAAAACCGCATATTGTGGATTGGGCTTTTCTACTCCTACAGGATGAAATAACATTTTCTCGTGTTTAAACATATCTAACCTCCTTTTTATCACTATCAGTATTTCCATAATTTATTCAAAAAATACAAAAAAAATCCAAGTCCGAAGACTTGGATTTCTGGTGGGGACTACAGGGCTCGAACCTGTGACCTCCTGCTTGTAAGGCAGATGCTCTCCCAGCTGAGCTAAACCCCCAAATTCTATTTTGCTTTGGGCTCTTGCCCTCAACGAATGAAATTATAGCACAATTATTCCCATTTGTCAATACCTTTTTTAGATTTTTTCAAAAAAAATGAAAATATTTTTGTTTTTCTATTGATTATAAAAAGCTATAGTGGTATAATTATTTTGTTGCATTTCATTTATACTCACTAAAAGATGAAACGTAAAACATATGATAATTTCTAAATCACTTACGGAGAATTTCAATTATGAAAAAAACAAAAATTATTTTACCTCTCATGCTCTCGCTCATTATTTGTTTCAGTTTTTCATCATGCTCAGATGACACCTCCGGTTCGATGACAGAAATGAGTAACGGCTCAAATAATTCACAAAATGACATCTCAAGTGCTACTTCCAGTTCACCTGATATTGATAAACCCGATATTGATAAAAACGCAGATTTCGTGCTTTTATTATCTGCTGTTCCTTCTGAAACGGAAGCTGGGGTTATAAATGCTGTTATTACACTTTCGAACATAAAAAATGAACTAAGTGCAATACAATTCTCACTTGAATATTCAAGCAACGTAGTTGAGGGTATATATACAACAAATGATGAAATGTCAAAAACCATGACCGTCGTTCCCATGTATAAAACAAAATTTGACGTGTCTGTTCCCCGATTCGAACAAATATGCGTCTATAATAAAGCCTCAAGTCGTTATGATTGTATGTACGTTGACCTCCTCTCCTATCCTCAAGCCGCTGATGGACAGACATTCAAAGGTATGATTAACGATGGCGAAATGGTTATAACTATTCCATTCAAAGTTAAATCTGATGCATCTGTCGGAAATATAGTTAAATTTAATTTTGTAAGTGAAAGCGTTAAAGGTACTAAAACAGAAACCTTTTCTGGTGCTGTCGGAAGCGGAAATAAAACAAGCTACACACTGACCGATAAAGATATTACAAAATAATAATTATGGCTGTTGCTATGCAGCAGCCATAGTTATTATAACTATATATGCGCAATAAGATATAACCCGTATATTTACTTAAATATTGACATTTTTGGTATAGTATGGTATACTCAAATCAGAATAAAAAGTGAATTTTTCACCAATAATAAAAACACAGGAGAACATTATGGGATATCTTAAATTCAAAGTTGAAGCTTTGGAAAGCTTCTGTCTCGACGCCTTTGTAAAATTCGGGTTTACTGATGAAGAAAGCCGTATCATAACGGATGTTCTTCTCCTTTCAGACCTCTACGGTATTGAATCTCACGGTATGCAACGTCTTGTTCGTTATCACAAGACTATTGCCAAAGGAATGGTTAAAGTTGACGCAAAGCCAGAAGTCGTTTTTGAAACACCAATAACTGCCGTTATAGATGCTAACGACGGAATGGGTCAGCTTGCAGGACATAAGGCAATGAAGATTGCTATAGAAAAGGCAAAAACTGCTGGTGTTGGTATTGTTTCTGTCAGAAATTCTAACCATTATGGTATCGCTGGTTACTATGCAAAAATGGCTTGTGATGAAGGTCTCATGGGCTTTTCTTGTACAAACTCGGAAGCAATAATGGTTCCAACAAACGGAAGATTGGCAATGATTGGCTCAAACCCTATTGCCGTTATGATGCCCGCTGAACCCTATCCTTTCCTTTTCGATGCTTCCACAACGGTTGTTACAAGAGGCAAGCTTGAAATGTATAACAAGAGTGGCAAGCCACTTCCTGAAGGATGGGCTTTAGATAAAGACGGACATGCTTCAACGGATGCTCCAGACGTTCTTAAAAACATCGTTGCTAAAAATGGTGGCGGAATTATGCCTCTTGGTGGTAACGAAGAAGTTAACGGAAGTCACAAAGGATACGGTTGGGGTATGGTTTGTGAAATATTCGCATCCATTCTTTCTATGGGTATGACCTCAAACAAATGCATGCAGGGAACAAAAGGTGGAATTTGTCATGGATTTATGGCTATCAACCCCGCTTTCTTTGGCGATGCTGAGGCTATTAAGTCTCATCTTTCCAAATACCTTGAAGAACTCCGCGAAAGTCCAAAAGCAGAAGGTGCAGAACGAATTTATACCCATGGTGAAAAGGAAATTTACGCAATTGCCGATAGAAAAGAAAACGGCATAAGTGTAAATGAAAACACATACAGAGAAATGGCTGATATGGCACAATATCTTGGTATGGATATTGAAAAATATTTTGGAAAAGTTGAACTCTCCGAAAGCAACACGATGTTCGGAAACAATTACTAAAACAAAGAGTAACGTATTTTATGAGTAAAGGAAAAATATGACAATAGCAGAAGAAAGTCTTGCTTTACACTACGAAAAAAAAGGCAAAATTGAAGTTGTAACAACCATAAATGTTAAAGATAAAAAAGATCTTTCCCTTGCATATACCCCAGGGGTTGCAACACCTTGTCTTGAAATCCAGAAAAACATTGACCTTTCCTATGATCTTACTCGACGTTGGAATATGTGTTTAGTTGCTACAGACGGAACGGCTGTTCTCGGTCTTGGCGATATTGGGCCTGAAGCAAGTATGCCCGTTATGGAAGGCAAATCCGCGCTTTTCAAGGCTTTTGCTGATGTTGACGCATTTCCACTTTGTATCAAGAGTAAAGACGTTGATGAAATTGTAAAAACGATTTACCTTATTTCAGGAAGCTTCGGTGGTGTTAACCTTGAAGATATTTCCGCTCCACGTTGTTTTGAAATTGAACGTAAGCTCAAGGAAATCTGCGACATTCCTATTTTTCACGATGATCAACACGGTACTGCTATTATAACCCTTGCAGGTCTTACAAACGCTCTCAGAGTTGTTGAAAAGAAAAAAGAAGAAGTTCACGTTGTCATCAACGGTGCAGGCGCAGCCGCTATTTCTATAACACGTTTACTTCTTACTGCTGGATTCAAGAATATCATTCTTTGCGATCGTAAAGGTGCTATTTACGAAGGTAGAACAGAGGGTATGAACGCCATTAAAGAAGAAATATCAAAGGTAACAAACAAGGAGAAAAAAACAGGTAATCTTGCATGTGTGCTTGTTGGTGCAGATGTATTTATCGGTGTTTCTGCTCCAAATGTGGTTACTTCAGATATGGTTAAAACAATGGCAAAAGATTCAATTGTATTTGCTTGCGCTAACCCCATTCCAGAAATCTATCCCAATGAAGCAAAAGAGAGCGGAGCGGCTGTTGTCGCAACAGGAAGAAGTGACTTCCCAAACCAGATAAACAACGTTCTTGCATTCCCTGGTGTTTTCAGAGGTGCTTTTGACGTTCGTGCCAAGGATATAAACGACGAAATGAAACTTGCCGCTGCTGCTGCTCTTTCCAACCTTATTACAGACAAAGAAATCAACGCTGAATATATAATTCCTGCTCCTTTTGATAAAAGAGTTGGAAAAGCTGTTGCGGAAGCCGTTGCCGAAGCCGCACGCAAAACAGGCGTTGCACGGATTTAATGCTTATGAAAATAAATTTTCCTTATGGTAAAACAAAAATTCCTTTTGAAATAGAGGATAGTCGAATCTCGGCTATCCTTGCATCAAAAGCTGAAGAATACAAACCAGCTCTTTCTGAAACGGAGCTTATAAAACAAGCTCTTGAATCCCCTATTGGAAGCGAAAGATTATCCGTCCTTGCTAAAGATGCAAAAAAGGTTATTGTAATTTCAAGCGACCACACCCGTCCTGTGCCAAGCAGAATAACAATGCCAGTTATCCTTTCCGAGCTTCGCTCACTGAACAAAGATGTTGACATTACAATTCTTATTGCAACGGGTATGCATAGAGCTACAACTCACGATGAGCTTGTGGACAAATACGGTAAAAATATTGTTGAAAACGAGAAAATCGTTGTTCACAACGCTTACATAGACGAAGATATGATTCATCTCGGAACACTTCCTTCGGGCGGCGAGCTTTGGGTAAACAAGCTTGTTGGTGAAGCCGATCTTCTCATTTCCGAAGGCTTTATTGAACCACACTTTTTTGCAGGATTTTCAGGTGGAAGAAAATCTGTTCTGCCTGGTGTAGCTTCCAAGAAAACGGTTCTTTGGAATCACAATGCAAGGTTTATCGCTCACAATAATGCTAGAGCTGGAAGTATTGGCGGGAATCCCATTCATGAAGATATGCTCTTCGCAGCAAAAGCCGCAAAGCTTTCCTTTATTCTCAACGTAGTTATTGACAGCGATAAAAAGGTTATTGCCGCATTTTCGGGAAACCTTGAAGAAGCACACGCTAAAGGTTGCGAATTTGTTTCAGGACTTGCCCAAGTTAATGCAGTTATAAATCCAATTGTAATGGTTACAAACGGCGGATACCCTCTTGATCAAAATATGTATCAGACTGTTAAAGGACTAACTGCTGCTGAAGCATGCGTCGAAAAAGACGGTGTTATCATAATGGTTTCATCATGCAGTGATGGACATGGCGGAGAATTTTTCTATAAGCTTCTCGCGGAAGAAAAAAGTGCCGAGGATGCAAAATCACATATTGACAGTGTTCCTCCTTCGGATACTCAATTTGACCAATGGGAAGCTCAAATTCTTGCAAGAATCCTTACCAAATGTACGGTTATTATTGTCAGTAAGGATTGTGATCCGAAAATGATAACCGATATGCATATGCTTCACGCTATGACGATTGAAGAAGCATTAGAAAAAGCAGAATCCATTGTTGGCAAGGAAAGAATCACCGTTATTCCCGATGGTGTTGCGGTTATAGTTAAATGATTCTCCAAATTCATATTCTTAAATGAATAATCAATATTAAGGATGATACATAATTTATGAAAAAAAATCACATTATTCTTTTATTGGCATTGATAGGAATTTTTCTTTTAATTCTTTCTTTGGTGCAAACTTTTATTGTATCTAATGGTATAAGTATCATTGGTGGTGTTTCACTACCAACAATTAAATTTGTATTTTTCCACTATAAAAACGGTTTGTATTTCAACCTTGCATCAGCGGGATTTCTCTCAATTATTGCATCAATCATACTTAAAGTCGCAAAAAAGAAAAACTAACTCAATTCAAACTTTTATGATTTCTTTCAGCATTCACACAAATTTTTTTAAAAAATGGCACAGAATCAAAAAAGATTCTGTGCCATTTCTATAGCAAAAATTCATACTAAATCAGTTTAAATACTCTGTTCACTCCGTCCAACTCATATACGAAGGTAGCTTCATCAGAAAGTTCAAGATAAAAAACGTCATTATGCGTGCAAAGACATACGTATCCACCTGAAACTTTATATTCACATTCATATATCAACTGTTCGTTTTTATAAAGCTGATACGTTGCGTTTTTTCCCAAGTTTATGATATATTCATCAGTTTCATGAGGATCAAATTCATTTTCTGTTGTAAAAGTTGCCTCAACCGTTATGGAATAATCTGTTGGAGGAAATTTAACTTCATTAACTTCAAAGTCACCTGCAAGCTCAAATAAAAACACGGTGTATGAATTTGAATTACCGAATGAAACGCATTCAAGTTCTAAAATTCTATATGCTCCCATATTAACAAATCTATAATCTGAAAGCCTTACGTCGCCTTTTTTCCAAGCTACTACATAATTCATATTTTCAGGAATATTTTCTAAAAAAGAAACGAAATCATCATCAGGGAATTGAGTTTTAAGTTTTGTAAGTTCCTCTGACTTTCCACTGAACGTATAATATCCAAAGGAATCATCGAAATGTCCCTCTCCCGAAAAAATACCGTTTAAAGAAGCATCTATTTTGACATCAGAATATGAATCATTGGAATTATCAGGTATATTTGGCATTTCGGGCATTATTGGTTTAGTAACTCCTGCCGCAACTTCTTCAAGATATATTTTATAAAGTTCTTCATTAAGATCATAAGCGGTATTCGATATACTTACATCCGACGCAAAATTATAGTTATCAAGGGAAACATTTTGGTTTATTCCTAAATCATCATAACCTGACATTGAAAAGTTAATTTCATTGATTGCAACAAAATTATCAGCGTTTTTAATAAAAGAAACGTCGAAATAATACTTATCCAAGGAGGACATTTTTACAATGCTGAACTTTGATATATATTTCGAAGCTGAAAAACGATAAAAACTATCTTTATTTGAATTTGATTCGAAGTTTTCCAAGAAGCAAGAAAAATATCTCTCTCCGTTTTTGAAAACTATCATTGTGTCTTTCCCTGCGTTTTCAATTTCAACGTCAAGAATCATAACTTCAACGTTTCCCGTTCCAATCTGCTCGGCAAGGAAACATCCTTCATACATTTCAAAGGTGAAATAATTAACGGAGTTAACAGTTATTTTATAAACTGCATAAGCGATTACTTCGCCATTGAACCCTGGGTCTATAGGAATAAGACCAGAATATTCTTCGGATGTATCAATCGTTGAGTCCGTGGATTCCCAGTATATATCCGCCGATTCAAAATATACGTCCGTTTCGGATACGTCTACACCAAAACCCATAGACGCACTTTGAAGGAGTTTCATTCCTTCTACACCTTCAGAGACAAAGTTCCTGTTCAGATTATTATTTCCGTATTTTCGGAGCATCATCCATCCCGAATAATAAGCCAGCTTATCGAGATTATCAATTTTGACTTCCGCAGTAAGAGGCGGAACGTTATTTATGATACTCCCTATTTCATCTTTTTCTTCCTCTTTCAAATCGGAAGAAGCTTCGTTATTTTCTTCTCTATCTACATTATCACCTGCTATATCGCTATTTGAAGCGTGAAAATTTTCTAAATCGGGAGCTCTATCAGATACATATTCGTGATTTGAATCTCCTTTATTAATTTCATCGTTTTTAGATGGAACCGATTCTTGAACAACCCCAGACGGTTCATCCTTAACGCTTGAAAATTTAAAGGCTGAAAAAAATACTATTATCACTAAAGCGAAGCATGCCGCAATGGAAACAATTTTTTTCCAAGGAAAATTCCTTTTATGCGATTTATAATCCATTGCGGACTGAATTATTCCATCATCAATAAGCCCTAATTCATCCACAATCAAATCAAGCATTTCATTCTTATTTTTCATAAATACCCTCCTCTTTTAATCTGACTGCTAACTTTTTTCTAATTCGGTGTAGCTTTACGGAAATTTTGTTTTCCGACATACCGAATCGTTCAGATAACTCAGAAATGTTTTCAAAAAAGAAATATCTTCTAACAAACAAAGCTTTTGATTCGTTATCAATTTCATTTAAAAATTGATTAAGTACGCACTGCAACCGTTTTGATTCAATTATTTCGTAAATACCGTCATCTACTGCAATACATTCAGAAAGCTCTGAAAGGAAAACGGTATTATCATCATTTCTCTTTTGTCTCAAATTAAATCTTAGTCTGTTTATTGATACACGACGTACTATTTTGCAGGCAAAAGGCATAAGACGTTCAGGAACTGCGGGAGGAATTGCATTCCAAATTTCCATGCATGAATCGTTTACACATTCCTCGGCATCCTCATCATTTCCCAAAACGTTGCGGGCAATACTTTTAAAAAGTTGGCCGTACTTTAAAAGTAACTCGTCTACAGCGTTTTCCTTTCGTTGAAGAAACATTTCAGTTATTCTTTTGTCTTCCATGGTAAAACCTCCAAATAACCTTTTCACCTATTAAGTCAACTTTTAAACCAAAATATTACAACAAAAAGGAAAAAAATAAAAACATTAAGAAGGATATTTTTATTTTAACATCATAAATATACGTTGTCAAGTGAATAGCGTTTATATATTTCGCATCAAAAAACACCTCAAAATTGAGGTGTTTTAATCAGATATTTATTTTATTTTTTTACCGTCTGAAAAAGCGTTACCCACCTTTTCTCCAAGAACGAAATACCCGTGTGTCATACTGTCGTAAGTAATAGGCTTGAGTTTACAAACGTCTATTTTTCCGTCAGTAATGATAGATTCATCTGCACAGACGTTTACTATCTCTCCGACAAGACAACACGTTTCGGAATCATAGCTTTTCACTTTACATTCCAGTGTCATTGGAAGCTCTTCTATAATAGGAGCGTTTACAAATTCGCTTTTATAAGTATGAAAACCACATTTTGAAAGCTTATCATTAACTTGATTTCCTGATACAATTCCCAAATAATCACATTCCTTAACATAATCAGACGTTGCCATACTTACACAAAAAGCATTTGTTTCCAAAAGATTTTTAGCAGTTTTATGGTCATCACTTATGCAAATGGTTATCTCTTTTTCTTCGCTTATACCACCCCAAGCTGCATTCATAGCGTTCGGAGTTCCGCTTTTATCATATGTTGATATTATAAAAACAGGCATAGGATACACCACAGTTTTCGGTCCGAAATTTTTTCTCATTTGCTTTCCCCCTCGGTGATTATTTTATTTAAAAGTGCTAAACAGCCTTCATAGATGTCTCTGTAGGTAACTTCAAATCTCCCCGTATACCAAGGATCTGCTACATCGCCTGGACGGTTTGTATAATCCATAAGTTTGGAAATTTTTCCGTTTTTATCGTTCCCGAAAGTTCTATGCATATTTCTTACGTTATTGCTATCCATTGCGATAAACATATCATATTTATCATAATCGCTTTTCGTAAGCTGTATTGCCCTTTTGTCATTACATTCTATTCCATGCTTTTTAAGCTCTGCTTTGGCAGGATGATAAACAGGGTTTCCAACACCATTCCATATTTCTTCAGAGCTTGTTGCAGAAGAAGAAACGAAAAACATATCTGTAAAACCTTTTTCTTCGAGCATTTTCTTGAATATAAATTCAGCCATTGGACTTCTGCATATATTTCCGTGGCAAACGAACATTATTTTTTTCATACTGTAAATCTGTATTCTGTTACGCTTTCAAAGGCTTCACCTGCTTTAAGTGTGCAGGAAGGGTATTCGGAATGGTTGGGAGAATCTGGGAAGAACTGTGTTTCCATACAGATTCCCTGATGTTTATAAAGATTTATGCCTCCCTTTCCGCAATTGCAATCAAGAAAGTTTGCAGTATAAATCTGAACTCCTGGCAAATCTGTAAAGCACTTGATTTCAATTCCTGTTTCTTCACTTTTCAACGTTGCAGCGTGACGGAATTTTCTATCCATACCCAAAACGAAGTTATGGTCTATACCACCGCCAACCAATTTAATCTGAGGATGCTCAGAATCAAGTCTGTTTCCAACTTTTGTAAGGGTCCTGAAATCAAAAGGAGTACCTTCAACGTTCAAATAATCATAAGGTATAAGACATTCATCTGCTGCTGTTATTTTTTCAGCGTTAATTTGCATTTGAATCGTTGTTGCGTCTCCACCATCAAATCCGTTAGGATTGAAATACGCATGGTTTGTCATGTTTACTATTGTGTCTTTATCTGTTGTTGCAAAATATTCAAGCTTCAATACGTTATCATCTGTAACGGTGAAGGTTACATTGATTTTCATATTGCCAGGATATCCCATTTCACCATCATCTGCTGTACAAGAGAAACGAACCTTTGGTGTATCTTCGGACACGACCTCTACATCCCATATTTTCTGGTTAAATCCTACGAATCCACCATGCAAATGAGCTTTTCCCCCATCGTTCAAGCCGATATCGTATTCAACGCCGTTAAGGGTGAATTTTCCCTTTGCTATTCTGTTTGCATATCTACCAACAGTTGCACCTTGATATCCGCCAAGATTTTTTTCATATCCTTCTATGGTATCAAAGCCAAGACATACGTCTTTTCCGCCAAAATATAAATTCTTTATTGTAGCACCATATGTAAGTATAACGGCTTCAAGACCGCCTTTTCCTTTTAAAGAAACTGACTCTGCTATTCTTCCGTCTGCAAGCTTTTCAAAAAATTTCTTTTCAACCATAATGGATCTCCTTTATTATTTAAATAGTTTTAAAAATTCGGGTTTTTCTGAGACAAAAGTTTTTCCGTTCAAATATGAAAGCAAACCTTTCTCCTCAACACTGAATTTGAGCTTATGAGCGCACAACGCCTGAAATTTATATCCCTTTTCTCTATCGGATTTATTTACAGAATATTTTCCGTCACCCAAGAGAGGATGTCCGTTTTCAGAAAAGTGGACTCTTATCTGATGCGTCCTTCCTGTAATCAGATTTATTTCAACCAAAGAAAGCTCACCGTTATAATCGATTACCTTATATTCAGTTATTGCTTCCTTAAAGGAAGCATCAGCCTTATTTGCTTTAGAGCTGACCTTATTCAAAGCAGAATCTTTTTTCATGTACGAATGATAAACTCCGCTTTTTTCAAAAAACTTACCATGCACAGCCGCAAGATATGTTTTTTTTATCTTTTTTTCTTTTATAAGCAAATTCACGATTCGTAACGCTTCCGCATTCTTGGCAGCGATAACCAAACCACAAGTATTTCTGTCAATTCTGTTACATAAAGAAGGAGCAAAAGAATTTTCCTTATCAGGATCATACTCTCCCTTCTTATAAAGGTAAGCCTTTATATTATCTATAAGTGTATTATGAGTTTCTTTCTCATCAGAATGACAAATAAGACCTGCTGGCTTATCCGCTATAAGAATATTTTCATCTTCGTAAACTACCTTCAGCTTTGGCGTTAAGTTCAAAAAAGAATCCGTCTTAGGTGTAGCTCCAAAAAATTCCTCAGGAATATAAAGACTTATTACGTCGCCTTCACAAAGCAACGTTGAGTTTTCCGCTCTCTTTCCGTTAATCTTTATGTCCTTTTTTCGTATATACTTATTCATAAGTGACAAGGGCAAATTTTTGAATTTCTTCGTGAGAAATTTATCAAGCCTTTGCCCACTGTCGTTTTTATTAACTGTAAGGGTTTTCATAATTATAAGTCGTTTCTTATGAGATCCTCATAAGACTCTCTCTTAACAACAACCTTTGTTTCGCCCTTATATACGTTAACAATGGCAGGTCTTGGAAGTCTGTTGTAATTAGATGCCATAGAATAGTTATACGCACCTGTAACAAGTACAGCTAACGTGTCGCCACGCGAGCAACGCTGGAGCATCATATCCTCACCGATAAGGTCTCCACTTTCACAGCAACGTCCTGCAACAGTGACACAAAGGGAAGCCTCTTCCCCTGCTCTGTCAGCAATCAAAGCTGTATATTTAGATTGATAAAGGGCATATCTGGGGTTATCAGGCATACCGCCATCAATGGAAACATAATTCTTATACCCAGTAATACTCTTGAACGAACCGACTGTATAAAGGGTTATACCCGCATTTGCAACTATTGAACGTCCAGGCTCAAAGCAAAGAACGGGAGCTTCCATCTTACCATCAGCAAATGCTTCTTTTACTGTATTTGCAATATCAGAGAAAACAGCATCATAATCGAGAACGGGGTCAGCTTCTGTGTATCTTACACCAAGTCCTCCGCCCAAGTTAAGAAATTCTGTTTTATAACCCGTTTCTTCCAATATATCTTTTATAAATGCACACATTATTTTTGAAGCATCAACAAAAGGTTGTGAATCAAATATCTGTGAACCAACATGGCAATGAAGACCTTTTAATTCCACATTAGGAAGAGCAAGGGTATATTTTACTATTTCCATTGCCTGACCTGTTTCAATGGCAGAACCGAATTTTGAATCAACAGAGCCTGTAACTACCGCCTTATGAGTATGAGGGTCAATACCTGGGGTTATACGCAAAAGGACTTGTTGTTTAATCTTTTTCTCCCCAGCAATTCTGTTTATGCTATCCAGTTCTTCACGGTTATCTGCAACAAAATATCCAATACCTTTTTCAATAGCATCTTCGATATCTGCATCAGTTTTGTTGTTTCCATGAAAGTACATTTTTGATGTATCAAAGCCTGCCTTATACGCAGTGTAAAGCTCACCGCCTGATACAACGTCAATATACAGACCTTCACTTGACACTATTTCATAAATATTTTTATAAGACAATGATTTGCTGGCAAAAAGAACTCTTGCCTTGCCGTCAAAATATTTGTCCATAAAGCTTTTATAAAGTCTGCAATTCTCTCTTATTTTTTCTTCGTCTATAAGGTACAGAGGCGTGCCATATTTTTTGCCAAGCGCCACAGTATCAAGACCGGCAAAAAACAAATGACCGTTTTCACCTATAGTAAGATTGTTATATAACATATTTGTCTCCTATTTAAAGCAGTTTATTAATATTATATCCCAAAGCACATCTCTCCCGAGATTTTTTTCTGATGAAAAAAGAATACAAGGAGTTTCCGCTTTGAAACAATCGCAGGATAGTAACCTTTCAGTTGCGGCATTAAGCTCCGTTTTGTTAAGCTTATCGCATTTTGTAGCAACTATAACGTAAGGAACGTTAAAATAGTTAAGCCACTCTATCATTTCCCTATCGTCATTTGTAACACCAACCTTGGCGTCTATAAGCTGACATACAAGCTTCAAGGAAGAATTGTTTTCAAAATACCCCTGCGTCAATGCCGACCATTGTTTTTTCGAAGCATGGGAACGGCTTGCATACCCGTACCCAGGAAGGTCTACAAGGGTCATTTTATTGTCTACCCTATAGTAGTTGACAGTTATGGTTTTACCTGGCGTTGCACTTGTTCTCGCAAGTTTTTTTCTTCCAAGAAGGCAATTTATAAGGGAGCTTTTGCCAACGTTAGATCTGCCCGAAAAAGCAACCTGCGGGATTCCGTCTTTTATAAGTTGAGACGGAAGTCCTGCAGTTATTATTAAATCTGTATTATGGAGGTTCAAGCCTCCCATATTCATTTCCATAATCAGTTTACAAAAGCCAAAGCTGCAACCTCTCCATAATTGGAAACGTATTTAAACTCAAGCTTATCCTTAATTTCTTTGTCTAATTTTTCGATATCCCTCTCGTTTGCTTTAGGAAGAATTACCATTTTGACACCCGCTTTATATGCGGCAAATGTTTTTTCTTTCAATCCGCCAATGGGAAGAACTCTACCCGTAAGAGTTATTTCGCCTGTCATTGCTATATCACGTCTTACTTTTTTACCCGAAAGCTCGGATATTATTGCAGTTGTCATGGCGATGCCTGCAGAAGGCCCATCTTTTGGAACAGCTCCTTCGGGAGCATGAACGTGGATATCGGTTTTTGAATAGAATGAAGGGTCTATATTATATTCCACTGCGTGTTTTCTTATGTAGCTTATTGCTGCCATTGCAGATTCTTTCATAACGTTTCCAAGAGAACCTGTAAGCTCAATTTTTCCGTTTCCCTCCATGGAAAGAACCTCAAGACGCATAAGCTCACCGCCAACAGAAGTCCATGCAAGACCGTTAACGGTACCTACCATATCTTCCTCAAATATTTTTTCTTCAAAGAAAGTTTCTGGTCCCAAAAGCTTTGCTACTGTTTTTTCATTTACAGTAAAGCTTTTTCTTTCACCCAAAACTGCCATCTTTGCACATTTTCTGCAAACAGATCCAATTTCACGTTCAAGATTTCTCACCCCCGATTCTCTTGTATACGAACGGATTATCTTCATTATTGCATCGTCGGTAAACTTGATCTGATTCTTTTTAAGCCCATGGCGAACAGCTTGCTTTGAAATCAAATGGTTTTTAGCAATAGCAAGCTTTTCAAGCTCTGTATATGATTCAAGATCAATAAGCTCCATTCTATCAAGAAGCGGCTTTGGAATATTTGAAACACTGTTTGCTGTCGCGATGAAAAAACATCTGGAAAGATCGAATGGTATTTCAACGTAATGGTCTCTGAAGCTACGGTTTTGTTCACCGTCAAGAACTTCAAGAAGGGCTGACGCAGGGTCACCGTGAAAGTCAGATGACATTTTATCAATTTCATCAAGAAGAATAACGGGATTACAAACGCCAGATTGCTTTATAGCATTTATAATTCTTCCAGGCATAGCACCAACGTAAGTTCTTCTATGACCTCTTATCTCTGCTTCATCTCTTATACCGCCCAATGAAACACGAACGTATTTTCTACCCAAAGCATCAGCAACAGAGCGGGCAACTGAAGTTTTACCAACACCGGGAGCACCAACAAAACAAAGAATCTGGCTTCCTGTTTTTTGTGTTAATTCAGTTACGGAAAGGTACTCAATAATTCTCTCTTTAACCTTCTCCATTCCCGTATGTTCTTCATCGAGAATTTTTTGTGCTTCTTCAAGTGTCTTTTTATCTT
This sequence comes from Oscillospiraceae bacterium, assembly GCA_015064625.1. Taxonomy (GTDB): domain Bacteria; phylum Bacillota; class Clostridia; order Oscillospirales; family CAG-382; genus SIG653. The sequence goes on from SVRW01000001.1 coordinate 246,349, forward strand.
CAACAGCATAATTCCAAGGAAGCTCAAGGCACGTATCTATATACGCGCTGAGCATACTGTTTTCCATAGAGCCGAAAGGCATTTTGCTTAATTTTCTCGCTTCATCAAGAAGTTTTTGTCTTGCATTTTCAGGTAGGTTCGCTTCAGAAATTTTTTGAAAATAATCAGGCTCTACACTATCGTGATTACTTTCAATATGATTTTCGTTAAGTTCTTCTTTTATAAGTCTCAACTGTTCTCTGAGGAAAAAATCACGTTCGGATTCCTTTATTGATGCAAGAGTTTTTGAAAACAGCTCTTTTTCCATCTCCGCCATTGCAAGCTCACCAAGAACTTGTTCAATAAACAGGTTCACTCTCAACAAAGGATTAAGCTCCTCAAGGACTTTTTGCTTCTGCTCGTATTTTACTATCATACAAGAAGACAGATAATCAACCATGTCGCTGAGGGAGTTCATTCTCTTTGCGTTGTCAAGAGCATCAATTTTCTTAAGCTGCTCCTTGCTGAAATACTTGTCAAAGAAGCTCCATATTTTTTTAATTCCAAAATTTTCTTCTTCGGAGGTTATCTTTAAAGTTTCCAGAGGTTCCACTTCGCAATAAGTGATTCCATCGTTTACAGTGCAAGACAAGCATCTCGCCCTCTCCTCACAGAATACAACTGCTTGATAATTATTGTTTTTCAGACGTTTGAACCCCTCAACAGTTGCAATAACGCCAACCTCAAACAAGCCTTCCATGGTAGGCTCGTCGGGGCTTAAATCACGCTGGGCAACGAGAAAAATTCTCTCTTTTTCCTTCCACGCTGCGCCAAAGGTCTTTATTGAGAATTCCCGTCCTAATTCAAAGGTTGCTCTCATATTCGGGAAGAAGGTAAGACCTCGGAGAGCTACCGCTTTTATAAGTTCCGCCTTCCCTTCACGAGAGATTTCTAATTCATTCATAAGCCGTAGTAATGTTCCTTTTTAAAACGCTTTATATTTTATTTTCCCAACATTGATGCGCCTATTATACCCGCATCGTTTTTGAGAGTTGCAATAACCAATTTTGTTCTGTTTTTGTTGTATCTTGAATAGTCTTCTCTGTCAATATGAGGCTTAAGAAGGTCAAGAAGGGTTTCCTTTTCGTTGGAAATGCCGCCGCCGATACAGAAGATTTCGGGCTGGAATATATTGATAAGGTTTACAGCACCTATAGCTACGTATTTGATATACTGGTCAACAACCGCTTTAGCAGTTTCATCGCCCATACGCATACCATCAAAGGCTACTCTGCCGTTTACCTTGCTGATATCACCACCGCAAAGCTCCCACATTTTGCTGTTCTTATCTTTTTCCATAGCGGCTTTTGTCTGTCTTACAAGAGCGGTTGCTGATGCATGAGCTTCATAACAGCCAAATCTGCCACAAGTACAAGGCTCGCCATCCGTAACGATTACAGTATGTCCAACCTCTGCTCCTGCACAGTTTGAGCCAGAATAAATCTTTCCGTCAATAATTATGCCGCCGCCAATACCTGTTCCGAGAGTTATCATAACTGCGTTTTTTGCGCCCTTTGCACATCCGCAGACAACCTCACCCTTAGCTGCAGCATTTGCATCGTTTTCAATATAAACGGTTTTGATTCCTGAAAATTCGGAAAATTTATCATTCATAGGATATTCCTTGAATGGAAGCGTACTTGCGAAAACTATCATTCTGTTTTTGCCGTCAGCAACACCGGGGGTTGCAATTCCTGCATATTCAATATCCTCGATAGTAAGACCTGCGTCCTTGATAAGCTTCAAGGAAAGGTCAGCCATAGCCTTTGTTATAATATCCGCCATTGCGTTTCTTTCTTCTGCAGGGAGAGCTTCATGGTTATGCAAAGAATACGGAGTGGGTACTGAACCTTTTATTATAATTTTTCCTTCATCGTTGCAAATTCCAACTGCAATATTTGTTCCGCCAAGATCAACGCCAACGTAATACATATTTATTTCCTCCAAAAAATGTTTTTATATATTATTTATTTTTCGAATCATAAAGTGCGGCAAGCTTATTTGCCAACTCAAGAGCGGTGTTATACCCCATTTTCTTCTGTCTGTTGTTCATTGCCGCAATTTCTATAATAACAGCCAGGTTTCTACCGGGTTTTACGGGGATAGTTATGGACGGAACCTGTATTCCCAATATTTCCGTATATTCTTCGTCAAGTCCCATTCTTTCATATAGCTTTCCCTGCTCCCAAAGCTCCAAATTGATAACCATATCGATTTTTTCGGAAAGCTTTATAGAGCCCATACCGAAAAGTCTTCTCACGTCAACCACACCGATTCCTCGAAGCTCTATATAATGCCTTATAAGCTCAGGAGCAGAGCCTACAAGAGCTTTGGCAGAGGTTTTCTTTATTTCAACAGAATCGTCAGCTATAAGTCTGTGACCACGTTTGATAAGCTCGATAGCCGTTTCACTTTTTCCAATTCCGCTATCACCAAGAATAAGAACGCCTTCACCGTATACTTCTACGAAAACGCCATGAGTAGTAATACGTTCTGCAAGGGATACAGACAACGAACCAATAAGAGCCGCCATCAAGGGCGAGGTCGGTTTCTCCGTGGAATACAAAGGAATTTTATGCTTGGAAGCCATTTCCTTCATTTCAGAAAAAACCTTAAGTCCGCTAGTAACTATTACTGCAGGCATATTGTGGGAGAAAAATCTATCCAACGTTTTGATTCTATCTTCTGAACTCAAATTTTCAAGATAGCTATGCTCCATATATCCGATAAGCTGTAATCTTGTTTCTTCAAAGTTTTCGTAAAAACCGGCAAGAGGAAGTCCAGGACGGCTTATATCCGCACGCTCAACAATACAATCATCCATATTTTCAGGAACCCACACAGGTTCAAGATTAAATTCCGTCTCAACGGATTTGAGAGGTATTGAATATTTTTCGTCTACGATTTTATTCATTTCATGCCTTCCTTTACAATTTCTCCGCCAAAAGCAACTGTATCACCGTTATAGAAAACAGCAGACTGTCCAGGCGTCACAAGCGTATCCGCTTCAAAAAGCTCAACCTTTGCTTTTTTATCAATCAATTTCACAGAAGCCTTTTGCGGTGTAGCTCTGTAGCGCGTCTTTACGTAATATATTCTTTCATCATGAAATTCATCTGTACTTTGAAAATTCAGATTTTCCGCAAAAAAAGAATTGACTTTCAATTCATCACGGGTACCTAAAGTCACAGTATTTCTCAAAGGGTCTATATCGGTTACAAAAGCAGGATACCCCAAAGCGATTCCAAGCCCTTTTCTCTGCCCTCTCGTATAATTCTGAATACCGCAATGCTTTCCAACGGTTTCCCCTTTAGTATTTATAAAATCACCGTATTCTGTTTTTAATCCATGCTCAAAAAGAAAATCTCTGTAATCCCCTTCTATAAAGCAGATATCCTGACTTTCTTTATATCCTTTTGACGTCTCTGTTGACAGAACGTTTTCTTTTAAAACGTCACCAAGTGGAAAAACGAGCTTGCTCAGCTGTTTTTGAGTCAACTTCCAGAGAAAATAGCTCTGATCTTTTTTCGAATCAAGAGCACGGCTTACAGAGTACCTTCCGTCAACCTCAGAAATTTTTGCGTAATGCCCCGTAGCGACAAAAGGAATAGCTAACTTTTCGCTTTCTTCAAATAAAGTCTGAATTTTCACAAAGCGGTTACACTCAACGCATGGATTCGGAGTTTTTCCTTCTTTATAGCATTTCAAAAACGGGTCTGTTACAAATGAAGAAAACTCTGAAGACTTATCAGCTATAAACAGAGGAACTGAAAGCTTTTTTGCTGTTTCTTCCACCTTTGAAGTATCTTTATTCAGCATATTGACGTACATACCGTAAACTTCATATCCCGCCATTATTAAAAGCTTTGCAGAATATTCACTATCTACGCCACCTGAAAGCCCAAGCAATATTTTGCCCTTATTTTTCACTTTTTTATCTCACTTTGAATTTGTTTTTCAATTTTACTTTTCCGCATGAGAAAAAGTTCACGGAAATAAACGGCTGTAGGAATAGCAAACAACACAGCTACTATAAAGAACATTAGAGCAACGGGCGTGGATTGATAGTCTCCAAGAAGCTTATCAAGTCTGATAAGCTTTGCAAGCTTTTCAAAAAAGCCGAAAAATGAAAACTCATCAGTTACTGCACTCATTTTTTCAGCAGAAACGTTTACTGTAAAATTCAAAGACGATACGCAATGATAGCAGAACATAAGAACAGATGCAATATAAGAAATAAGAAATACAGCAAACATAGAAGCAACGGATTTAACACGAGTTTTCTTTGCAACAATGGATTGATACTTATACGTTTCTTCATCCATTCTGAAATAAGCTCTGCACTTGTAGAAAGCTACAAGCTCTGCTCCATTTTGTCTTTTTTTCTCGATGTATTCAGCGGAAAGAGGATTATTCGCAGGATGCTCCAGAAGCTCCACAGAATATCTGTAGTCTGCAGAAGGCTCATAATTAAAATAGTATCTGTAAAATGATTTTTTCACAAGACACATACCTTCAGATGCCATCTTATTCAACCACTTTTCCTCATCTGTATAAGACAAAAAGAATTTATCTATAAAACTATATTTATTGTTTGACGTATGAATTTTGGACATTTCAAATTCCTCCAATAAGGTGAACAAACAAATGATATCATATACCCAGATAAGTATACAACAAAACACTTGAAAAGTCAACGAAATTTTCAAAAAAAGCGATAAAAATAAAAGGATGAAATTCCACATAACAACAGAGCTTAAAAAAGTCAGAGAACAAAACATTCCCTGACCTTTAATGTTAATTTGTAAATTTTAATTAAAAATATATTTTAAAAAACAATGCTAAAAATAACCACTTTTCTTACATAATTTTATTTTAGTTTTTTCGGAGTGTCGATAAGTCCTGCCAAATAGTCAATAGAAACATTGTAGTATTTCGCTAAAGCAATAACGCGTTCAAACGGAATAGCTCTTTTACCATTTTCATACTGAGCATAATAAGATTGACTTGTACCTATAATTTTTGCAACTTCCTCTTGACTTATTTCAGCATCTTCTCTAAGATCTTTTAGCCTTTGATATATGTTCATCATCTACCACCTTCTACTTTTTTTAAAATTATAGCACAAATAAATTAAAAAGGGTTGACTTTAGTTCGCATTTGAACTATAATATATTTAGTTCACTTTCAAACTACAAGAAAAGGAAATAAAAAAATGAAAAAAACACTAAAAAAACTATGGAATGAATATCTTTTAGAAGAATGTGCCCTAATTGATACGTACGAGGAGAAAAAACTTACACAAGAATGTGGAGAGCTGCACGAAAATGCAAATGCTTTACTTAGTAAAGAACAAAAAGAAGCAGTAGAAAAATATGTTAATGCATTGTGCGAATTAGACGCACTCTTTGCAAAAAAGGCATTTTTCAAGGGATGCGAATTTGCAGTTTCATTTCTCATAGAGTCGTGGAATTTTGAAAAATAAAAACTCCCGTTTCCATAAAAAACACATGATTTTGTAATTTTATTAAGTTCTCATTTTCAAGAAAACAGGACAGAGAACGCAAAAGCAACTCTGTCCTTGTTTTTTTGTTAATCAATGGTCATATCCAATTTGAATCGCATTATCTTTCTGAGCGTGTTTTTGGGGAATTCTTCTTTTCTCACTTTGATAATGCCTATTCTCTTATAAGAAACAGCGGTCTTATTATATTCGTCAACATATTTTTTCAAATACTGTTTTACGTCTGTAATACCGTTCTTTGTGCAATAATCGTAATCGGGGAAAATTTCAGCAACTATAGCGTTCTGAGCAATTCCGCGTTTACTTTGTCCTTCATATACCACAATTTCAAGGACGCCTGGGACGGAAATAAGCTCGTTTTCAATTTCTTCGGGATATACGTTTTTACCATTTGAAAGGATGATAAGGTTTTTCTTTCGTCCCGTTATATACAGAACGTTGTTTTCATCAAGCTTTCCGTAATCTCCCGTTCTGAAATATCCATTTTTGTCAAAAGCATCTGCTGTAGCATCAGAATCCTTATAATATCCCAACATAACGTTTGAACCTTTTACAAGAATCTCACCCTCGCCGTCCTCATTCGGATTATCAATTCTGACATTATCTATACCAAGGACAGGGCCAACACTTCCTGCGATGCTTCTTCTGCTTCTGTTAACTGCAACAATAGGAGCACACTCTGTGATTCCGTAGCCGTTAAGAGTAGAAATCCCAATAGCTTCAAAGAAATCTATTATTTCCTTATTGATTGGTGCGCCGCCTGATATAACAAGGCTAAGTTCTCCGCCAAAGGCTTCACGAACAGAAGCAAACAGCTTTTTACGCAAATCGATGCCCGTCTTAAGCAAAGCGTTGCTCACCTTCATAGTTTTCTTGAGCATTTCTTCTTTGCCCTGTCTTTTAACTGTAGAGAGAATCTTTCTGTAGAAGGTTTCAAGATACAAAGGAACGAGAATGAGATGTCCAGGTTTTTGTTCCTTCAGCTCTTTTGAAACGTATTTCAAGCCTGCGGAAATATAAACCTCACAACCAATCATAACGTGTCCTATGAGCATAACGGAAGAACCGTAAGTATGGTGCGGTGGAAGGACTCCAACAGTTTTATCAGAAAAATCAACGTATTGAATTACCTCGGACAAGTCCGAAAGAATTGCACGCTGATTAAGCATAACGCCCTTGCCTTTTCCCGTTGTACCAGATGTGAAAACAAGAAGCGCAAGCTTTTTATCATCAATAGGAGCATCAAAATATGCATCGGGAGATTTTGAGAATTTCATTTCGCCCAAAGCCTTCAATGCGTGAAGATTTCTCTCCTTTTCCTTTGCACGCAAATATATGGGAGGCTCTTCAAGAGAAACCTTTCCTGCGATATATTCCGCTTTTGCAGAAAGCTCTTCATCACAGAACAAGAAAGCTCCATCAGCCTTCTCAACGGTATCTGCCAAATCTTTTTCATTCCATTCTCCGTCAAGAGGTACAAGAATACCGCCAATAGATAAAACAGCGAAATATGTCAAAGCCCATTGATATGAAAATCCGCCTATAAGCACGCAATGCTTTCCCGCGCATCCCATAGAGAGAAGCTGACTTCCAAGGGCACGAACATCATCTCTGAGCTGGGAGAACGTAACTCTCTTAACGTCACTCTTGGCTGGATTTGGCTTATACGAATAAGCGCATTTATTAACGTACTCCTCAGCCGCAAATTCTACAAGCTGTCTGACGTTATCAAATTCTCTTTTTTCATGCAGTATTTCTCTTTTCATATAATAATCCTTACTTTCTTTCAATTAAAATCAAAATATACCCGAAAAATAAAACCAAAATAAACTAAAGAATATAAAAGCCTTGGTTAGCACATAGTGTGCCGAAAAATAAAAATCTTTCAGTTATATTTTATCGCACCTCTCTTTCTTTATTCCATCAAGCAAAAATCCAAAGCAATATCTGAAATTTCTTATCGCTTCTTCCTTGGGAAGATTTCTGCTTACTGCATCAGCATTATATCCTCTGCAAAAACACCATATGGCATAGCTTAACCTGTCAGAATCAACGTCCTTTACCAAATCACGCTTTTTGGCATATTCGATAAGGTTTTTTATTTCCTGCGTCCACCAAGCAAAGTTGCTTGCCGACATGGAGTCGCTTTTAAAGCAATAATCATTGAATCTTTTTTTATGGTCATAGGTCATAGACAAGGTGTTTACAACCATATCTGTAACTTGTTCAAAAAAATCTTTATTCGGATCTATATCAACCGAAATGCTCTCTCTTATTTTCGTTACCATCTTAAAATAGAGTATCTCAAGCACTTCTTCAACGTTATGGAATCTGTTATAAAAAACTCTATTGGTGATATCCAGCTTTCTGAGGATGCTTCTTACGGTAACACCCTCTCTTCCATACAGCGTTACAAGCTCACCTGCGGCATCAACTATTTTCTGAGACATTTCGTCATTTATCAATTCATTTTTATCTGCCAAAATTTTCCTCCATAATACATGAGTGTTTATATTTTATCATTTTTAAAGCCGTAATTCAATGTCATAAATGAAAATTTTTATCATGCTTTGTTAACCTTTTTACATCTTTTTTCGCCTGAACTGTTGCTTTTTGTCGTTTTTTGTTGACTTTTCATTGTTGTCATGTTATACTTAGAGAGAACATATATAGAAATAAGTAGCTTTTCAATTATAAAAACAAAGGGACGAAGCTTAATGAAACATTTAATTGATACAATAGATAGCTTAAGGGGGTCGGGATTCGCTGCTCTTGCATTCAAATTGACACTTGCGGTTTTATTCGGCGGCATCATCGGAATAGAACGTGGAAGAAAGAGACGACCCGCAGGATACAGAACACATATTATCGTTTGTATGGGTGCTACCCTTGCTATGTGCATAAGCAGATACGCTTTCGAGGTTCTTCAAGTGAACACAGATATTTCCCGTCTTGGAGCGCAGGTTATCAACGGAATAGGTTTTCTCGGTGCAGGAACGATTATTGTGACGGGACAGCACGTAAAAGGTCTTACAACTGCCGCAGGACTCTGGACCTGCGCTTGCATGGGTCTATGCATCGGTGCGGGTTTCTTCGAATGTGCTATTGTTGCCTGCATTGTTATCTGGCTTACAATATCATATTTTACAGGTCTGGAAAAAAATCTGATTTCCATTTCGCAGAATATGAACGTCAACGTTATTGTATCTGACACAGCCGTTATCCATGGATTATTTGAAACTATAAAAAGAATGGATATAAAAATATACGATTCCGAAATCACGAATATCAAAAATCTGAAAAACGAATCGCCAAACGTTCTTATCGAAATGAGAATGCCTAAAAGAAGAAGGCATAGTGAGGTTATTGCCGCTATTGCATCAATTGAAGGCGTTATATCCATTGAAGAAGAATAATTCGGAGGCAAAGATATGAAATTTCATGAAATTATGGAAATGCTCCGCGGAACAGGGCTTGCAGGAGTGCTTCTGAGATTTACCGTTGCGATGCTATGCGGCGGAATTATTGGATTAGAAAGAGAATATAAAAGACGTGGCGCGGGATTCAGAACACATACTCTTATCTGCATTGGTGCAATGATAACTACCCTTACGGGTCTGTACATATACAACGAAGGAATGGCTACCGACCCTATGAGAATAGGAGCACAGGTTATTTCCGGAATGGGTTTTATAGGTGCAGGAACTATAATAGTCACAGCTCGCAGACAAGTCAAAGGATTGACAACTGCGGCAGGACTTTGGACGTCTGCAATTATAGGACTTGCTATCGGCGCGGGTTATTATGAAGCCGCATTTATTGCCGCTATTCTTGTTCTTATTGCGGAAATCGTTCTCGTAAGATTTGAACATTTTATAATTTCCACAGCAAAGCTTATGACGGTTTACATAGAATTTGAAACCCCTGCCGTCCTCGATACCATTCTTTCAAACTTCAGCGATCAGGCAGCTACCATAACCGATATTGAATTCAATAAAAAATATGGTACAGAAGGAGAGAGCTGCAACGTCGTTTTTACAATCCGTTTTCACAAAAGACATCCTCACGATGATATTATGGCACAGATTTCCGCAATTTCGGGAGTTATTGTCGTAGAAGAGCTTTAAAATTCAAAGTCAGAAAAGCAAGGAGAAATATGAAAATAATACCCGAAAACAAGAAAAAATTCACTCTATGGATAATAGGAATTGCTACAATTTGTATTTTGCTTTTTGTTACCTTCCAGAATTTAAATTCAGTTTCAAAAGCGATTTCAACCTTTGCCGACATAATATCTCCGCTGTTGCTTGGTTTCTTTTTTGCTTTGATTCTTAATGTTCCAATGAATTTTTTTGAATCACATCTTTGGAAAAATTCAAGCAAACCATTTTTCGTAAGATTCAGAAGACCTATTGCTTTTATAATCTCTCTCGTTATCATCTTTGGAATCGTTGTGGGAATATTCTGCCTTGTTATTCCCGAGCTTGGAGCTTCGTTAAAGATAATAATACAAGGAGCAACAGACATTATAAACAAGCTTAGGACAGATGATAAAATAGAATTTGCTGGAATCCCCATAGGCGATTTTATAGAAGCAACCAATTGGGACGAGCTTATTGAAAAAGCTCAAAACTTCCTGAAGGACCAAGGAGGAACTATTGTAAATACGGCTTTTTCCACAATAAGTAATTTCATTGGTGGAATCTTCAACTTCTTTATTTCCTTTGTGTTTGCAATTTATATTCTGTTCAGTAAAGATAAGCTGAAAAATCAATCAAAAAGATTTATTTGCGCGTGGATTCCAGAAAAAGCATCAAAAATAATTTTTCACGTATGTGCAGTAGCAAGTAAAAATTTCAGCAATTTCACATCGGGACAAACGTTGGAGGCAGTTATCCTTGGAACGCTCTGTATGATTGGTATGTTTATCCTCAGAATACCTTACGCTCCAATGGTTGGAGTCTTGGTTGGCATAACAGCCCTCATTCCCGTTGTGGGCGGTTTTATCGGTGCTGGAGTCGGAGCTTTTATGATTCTGACGGTCTCCCCTATTAAAGCCTTGATTTTTGTTATTTATCTCATTATTTTGCAACAGCTTGAAAACAATCTTATTTATCCAAAGGTAATGGGAAGCAGAGTCAATCTTCCAGGGTTATGGATACTTGCCGCCGTTACAGTGGGCGGCGGGATTGGCGGTGTGTTTGGAATGTTATTAAGCGTTCCAGTCGCATCAACTGCATACGTGCTTATCAAAGAAGCAACTTTAAAAAAGGAAAAGAGCCTTCATAAGACAAAAGACGAAGAAATTCAAGACGAAATCGTTTCCGATAATTCAGAAGCTTTCGAGCTTTCAGAAATAACTAAAACAGACGAATAAAAGTTACTCCCTTGGAATTTAAAAAATCCAAGGGAGTATATTTTTTCAGTTAATGTTTTTTATAGATTGCATTGCGCCATACAAAGCTCGTAAGTTGCATTCCGTATAAAATCTTCCCATTTGTAAACGTCCGTATCATACCCTGCAAAGCATATAACGAAAGGTGATTTTGCATAGACTATACCAACGTCATTGCTCAACATATAATCCTCTCCCGTTTTATGAGCTATGCAAACTTCTTTAAGTTTTCCCCCCATTTTATGATTGATTTGCTGTTTTTTCAAAACGTCTATAACAAGCTTACTTTTCTCATTATTTATAAATTCGCCCTTATAAAGTTTTTCAAGCAAAACCCCCATCTCTTTGGGGCAAATAGTATTTTCTATCCCTCTTGCAGAAGCTTCACTATCGAAAAGTCTACGTCGTATTTTAGTTTTTTCAAGTCCAAGGTTAAAAAATCCCTTTTCAATACCATTAAGAGTACAATGCCTTATAAGTCGGTTTGTAGCTGTATTATCGCTTATACATATCATAAGCTTACAAAGAGTAAGAATATCTGCCTCAATAGAATCCGTAAACAAATTCAAAGCTCCACAGCTTGGAACTTTTTCTTGGTTTTCAACCAAAAGTTTATCGCAAAGACACATTTTTCCTTCTTCACATTGTTTAAGAATATGCATAAAAAGCGGAAATTTTATAACACTTGCCGCAAGAAAAGCATCATTTTCTCTTATCCCGTATTCAAACCCGCTCTCTAAATTTTTATAATAAAATCCAAGTTGCCCCGAAAGGCTTTGAATTTCATTTTTTATTTTTTCAAGAGTTTTTAGCTCCGTATTTTCCATTTTTTCCTCGCTTCTATATACAACAATTTAATTTACAAAATATTTCATTTCGTGTCTAAATATGAACATTTCAATTTTCGAGCAACGAAAACAGAAGAAAAACACCATTTTCATTCTATTTTTATCGTTTATAATTTTTTGTTTAATATTTTCTCATTTTTGCTCTACTTTACAAATAAGAATTGTTCTGATATCATAGCCAAGTCATCAAAAAAACATTTTCTTGGGTATAGTATGAAAGTCTTATCAGATAAAAACTTAATTTGCAAAGCAGAAAGAAAGTTTCCCGATTTTATAGTTGAATACCAATTATTCGAAAGCGAAAAAGTTTTTGATATTAAAGCATTGAAATTTCCGAACAAAGAATCATCCCACGTTTTCGAAGAATCAACTGTTTTGAATTTCGAATGGAGAAAAAAGGAAGCAATTCTTATTTTTGAAAAAATAGTCAGATGTTCTGTTACTCCAATGTGTCTTGAAGATGCAATTTCAGAGCTTATATAAAAGCATCTTCAGATTTAAGCTTTTATACAGTCGCTTTTTCCTTTTCATCTTTCAATCGACTACTTACTTCTCCGCAAGCATAAGCCGTATAACTTTTTATATTATGAAAAGTTTCACCATCAATCTGCAAAGGAGACGGTTCATCAAATTCAACGGTTATTACCTTCCCTGTCAGAACCGTTGATATATGTTTGAATTTCGTATGCTTTCCTTTATACAATGTTGGAAAATAAAACAAAGCAGATAATTTGCTTTTTGTTCTCAAAATAGTGACAGAAAGAGTTTTTTCCTCGCTGTTTCGCTCCTGATTCGGTGCTGCCATAATTCCACCTCCGTAGTATCTTCCGTTCATAACGGGAGCTATCCAGACTTTTTCGAATTTATGAACTTCACCGTCAACAATAACTGTTGCGTTTCTGGGTTTGAATCCGTAGATCAATCCTTTAAGGGCAATCAAAGAATAATTTACTTTCCTTTTGGTTTTTTCTTTGATTCTGTCCCCTTCTTCACAGCAATATCCGTCTATACCGTATCCAACTCCGTTTATGAATCTGTATCTTTTACCATCGATCTCACAAACGGGAAGATTCTTTATGTAACTGCCTATTTCGACGGGCATTTTCTTTTTCGTCTCACCTATATCACGCAGAAAATCGTTTCCCGTTCCAATAGCACAATAATACATTTTGTTCTTGAATTCGATATCAGACGTATCATTTATAAAACGGTTCAACGTTCCGTCACCGCCACAGATTATTATCCCTGCATCTGCATTAGAAGCGAAAAACTCCTTGTAATCCGCCACCTTCGTCATATCAACCAATTCTACGGGATGCTCCATTTTAGGCTGTATTCTCGTTTTTATTTTAATTGCCGATTTTTCTCCTGTTCCATTTCCTGCTAAAGGATTATAAAGAATAAAATACTTCTTCATGGTAAATACTCCATAAATATCAATATTCATCTTAATTTTAACATATTAAATACAAATATAAAACATTCATCTGTAAATATTCTCTTAATTGTTTTTAACTATTTTAATTTCTTCAACGAATAATTTTGCTATAAAAACGATATACTTTCACAAAAAGCCTTGAATTTCTGAAAAATTATGGTAGAATAACCTTATACAAGGATAATTACAAAGGTACGGCTTGAAACATGAAAGAAATTGACATAATAAAGCATGCTAAATCATACATGGATATGCTTTCAAAAGGTATAAATCCCATAACTAAAAAGGAATATTCTGAAACTTCAGACCTTAACAACGAACGGCTTATTAAATGCTTTGAATTTGTATCAGTAATTTTAGAAAGAGTCATAACAGAAGAAATGTCAAAAGAACAAGGAGTTAAAGCAACACAAACAACATCCGATGACACGTTTCCTCCTAACTCCATCGTTCCCGATGAATTGATGGGAAAAGACGTTGTGAAAACATTGATCGAAAAAGGACTTCTTAAACAAGGCATTAACAAAAAGAATTGATAGCTATGAAAAAAAACACAAAAAAACTTATTATAAGCGCAGGTATATTAGGGGTTGGATTTTCCGCTATTGCTTCCGCCTCATACCTATTAACGAATATGCTTGTCAAGGTTGCTCTCGAAAGAGATGGAATTGACAAAATAAAGCAAACTCCAAAAACCAGAAGAATTATAACAGGTTTTGAAGAAGACAAAGGTTTTATGGATGCAAGAACAAGTTCCGCAAAAAATCTTTCACAAAAAGAGATGGAATCTGTTGGAATTACATGCTTTGACGGTACAAAACTCATAGGGCATATTTATCCATGCGAAAACGCTAAAAGGATAATTATTGCTATGCATGGCTGGAGATCCTCATACGGAGAGGATTTTGGCATGATGGCTGACTTTTTCAATCAGAACCAATGCACAGTCTTATACGTAGAGCAAAGAGGTCAAGGGCAGAGTGGCGGAGACTATATGGGATTCGGACTTATCGAAAGATTCGATTGCTTAGATTGGGTCAGATACGCAAATGAGCGTTTTAAGCTTCCCATATATCTTGCGGGAGTATCAATGGGAGCGGCAACAGTTTTGATGGCTTCAGACCTTGAAATGCCCGAAACCGTTAAAGGAATCATTGCAGATTGCGGCTTTACCTCCCCTCACGCTATATGGAAGCACGTCGCGAACAACAATATGAAGCTTGCATACGGAATTATAGGAAAAATTGCAGACGATATGTGCAAACGCAAAATTCAAATTGGTACAAAGGATTATTCCGCAATTGATTCGTTAAAAAGCACAAAAATTCCCGTTCTCTTTATTCACGGAACAGACGACCATTTCGTTCCTATTACAATGACTTATGAAAACTACAAAGCTTGCTCCTCCCCTAAAAAGCTTCTCGTTGTCCCAGGTGCCGACCATGCTATGAGTTTCTATATAGCCCCCGATGAATACAAAAAAGCTGTTATATCATTTTGGAATGAATTCGACGAATACGTTTACGTTGAAAACGAAAAAACGAATACAAAGAAATAACGTAATTATAAATGGCGTCCGCGATCAAAAAATATAATTTCAGACATCCATCTGATTTCTTCGCATATATACACGTTCCAAATATTCAAAAAAGAGCAAGTGAAATCCATCTTGAAATAATCTTGCTCTTTTATGATTTTGAACTTTAACATTTTAATTTTCAGAATTTGGTAAGTTGTAAAATAAAAAGACCAAAAAAGTTGATCCATAATGAAACCTATGGTATAATGTTAAGCGACCAAACCCAACAACCGAAAGGAAACAAAATGGATCGCTTAAATAATACCACAACACAAAGAAAAAGTAAACACCTAAATT
>SVRW01000004.1 GCA_015064625.1 Oscillospiraceae bacterium
ACAATCAATTTAAAAGTTTGCAGTTTCCTGCTTTGCTCTCTTACTTGCTTTTTTACTTTCGTAAAGTTTTTCTCTTAAGGAATTGTACGAGTTCCTTTGGTTTCGTGTAGTCTTTTCGCTTTCGCTTTACTACACTCCGCCTCCGTCTCTTCGTTGTTCAATTTTCAAGGTTCTTGCTCCCCTCGCGGACAGCTTTGCTATTCTACCACATCTTTTCCTTTTTGTCAATACCTTTTTTCATTTTTTTTCGATTTTTTTTCGATTTTTTTTGCGACGAAAATTTTTTCTTGGCTTATCACCTATTTTTGCCACTTTAAGCTTTGTTTTTGAAACAACATTTTTTTGTATTGACAGAAAAAAATCTTCATTGTATAATACTATATACTAAATTTTTTGTTATTTTCTGATATAACACGTTATTCCGAAAGATACTTTCACCTTCAGATTATCAAGAGATAAAAGTTTTTTCTGCGCATCTGCACCTGTTTTATAATAATACGGTGTCATCTTAAAAAGGCTTTCTATTTCACCTTTATTTTTCAGTTCTATTTCGTATTCTAATTTAGAGAAGGATTTATTTTCAAAATACACATTTTCCTCTATAACGGGTCGGTTCAGATAAACATCACTGTAAAGCGTTTGTTTCAGTTCAATCAAATGTTCTTCTAAAGGAATAACTTTTATAACCATACCGCCTTTTTTTACAATTCTTCCCATTTCGTTCATATCAGCAGGAGCGAAAATACTCATAGCAACATCCACAGTTTCATCAAGAATGGGAAGCTTATATGCGCTTGCAACAAACAAGTTTATTTCACTTAATCTTTTTCTTGCATATGGCAACACTTCTCTTGAGATATCCATTCCATAAAGCTTTGGTTTTTTGTTTGCGTTTTCAAACCCATTTTTAACCTCGCTTATATAATAACATTCACCGCAACCGCATTCAAACACAACGGGGTTTTCTTCCTTACAATTCAAGGCAAGCTTTGAAACAGCTTTTGCCAAGGGTTCATAAAAACCTCTATTGAGAAAATCGGTTCTTGCACACACCATAGCTTTATCGTCCCCATGGCGTTTATCTCCAGATGCGTTTGACATGAGCAGATTCACGTATCCTTTTTTTGAAATATCGAAAGAATGATTATTTTTACAAATAAATCTTCCCGTTTCCTCAAACAATTCTTTTTTACAGACGGGACACATTAAAACGTTCATTATTATATTACCTCGGAGTTTATTTATGATAAGGATTAGAAACGTAAGGCTTTCTCCCCATGAAGACGAAAGCTGTCTAAAGAGCAAATGCGAAAAAAAGTTAGGATTTGGAATTTCGTCTTATACAATTCGAAAAAAGTCACTGGACGCCAGAAGAAAGGGTGACGTTCACTTTTTATATACTTTAGACGTTATATGTAAAAACGAAGAAAGAGTTTTAAAGCAAGTCAGCTCTGCTGACATTTTTGCTCATTCCGAAGAAGAATACAAAATTCCAGAAGGAAAGCCCTCGGAAACACGCCCCATAGTAGTTGGATTTGGTCCTGCAGGAATGTTCGCCGCTCTCGCTCTTGCAGAAGCAGGGTTTAAGCCTTTAGTTATTGAACGTGGTGAAGATGCGGATTCAAGGAAAGAATCCGTTGAACGCTTCCACAAATTCGGGCTTCTTAACGAAGAATCTAACGTTCAGTTTGGAGAAGGAGGAGCAGGAACGTTTTCCGACGGAAAGCTGACAACTTCAAACTCCGACGTAAGAATCGGTTACATTCTGAAACAATTAGTTAAATACGGAGCACAAAAAAACATTTTATACGATGCCAAACCTCATATTGGAACAGACGTTCTCATAAACGTTGTCAAGGGGATTCGAGAAAGAATACAATCCCTTGGCGGTGAAGTAAAATTCAATTCCAAGCTTACTGACGTTAAAATATCGGATGGAAGACTAAAAGGAATAGAAATAAACGGAAATGAATTTATAGAATGTGAAAAGCTTATTTTAGCATTAGGTCACAGCGCAAGAGATACCTTTGAAATGCTTCTCAAAAGAGGACTTCCCATGGAACAAAAAGCATTTGCAATGGGAGTTCGGATTGAGCACTCTCAAAAATTCATCAACGAAGCTCAATACGGAAAATTTGCAAAATATCTGCCAGCCGCAGATTACAAGCTCATATGCCATCTTCCTTCAGGAAGCTCTGCTCACACGTTCTGTATGTGTCCAGGTGGATACGTTATGGCTTCCGCATCTGAAAAAGGCGGAATAGTTACAAACGGAGCAAGCGAATCCAAACGTGATGGAACAAACGCCAACGCTGCCATACTCGTTCCATTAAAGCCAAATCAATTCCCCTCGTCTGATATTTTAAGTGGTGCTTTATGGCAAAGGGAAATCGAACGTTCCTGCTTTGTTGCAGGGGGTGAAAACTACTTTGCCCCATGTCAAAGCGCAAAGGATTTTATTAACGGAATAACGACAAAAAATTTCGGTTCTGTCACGCCCACATACAGACCAGGAGTTACGTTTTCAAATTTGAATAACGTTCTTCCCACGGAAATAACCTCTGTTCTTAAAGAAGCCCTTTTAGAATTCGACAAACGTATTCCAAACTATGCAGACGAAAATGCTATTCTAACTGCGCCTGAAACAAGAAGCACCTCACCTGTTAAAATGCCTAGAAATGAACTACGCGAATCTCCAATAATAGGAATCTTCCCATGTGGTGAAGGAGCAGGCTTTGCAGGTGGAATAATGTCTGCCGCAGTTGATGGAATCAAATGTGCCGAAAGCATTATTTTATACTAATCGATTATAAGGAACATTATAATTATGAATTTTTACATTGTTGACTGTTTTACTGAGGAAAAATATCAAGGTAATCAGTTGCTCGTTATTTTGGCTGACCGATTCATCAGCGATGATGAACAGCAAAAAATTGCAAAAGAAATAAATTTTTCAGAGACCGTTTTCATCTTTTTTGAAAAAAGCGGATATAATTTAAGAATATGGACGCCCAACGTCGGTGAAGTTCCTTTTGCAGGACATCCCGTATTGGGTGCCGCATTCGTTATTCATAATTTTGTTGAAAATCAACCAAGCAGGCAAATTGAGCTTAATCTGAAAGTTGGAAAAATACACGTTGAAGTTTCAGAGACAACTTATACCATAAAACAAAATCCACCGATTTTCGGAATCACGCTCCGCAAAGAAGAAATCGCAGATATTTACGGGATTTTTCCTGAAGATATTGTGGACGAATACCCAATTGAATGGGTCAGTACAGGACTGGAAGCCGTTATTATTCCCCTTAAAAGCACTAATGTGTTGGAACGAATAAAGGTAAACCCAGAAAAATTCAAATCATATATAAAAATTCATCCCGAATGCAACTGCAATCACTTGTTTTTTGTAAACACAGGGAGCAATAGTTTTCAAGCCAGATGTTTGATGGAAGATTTTGTAGAAGATCCAGCAACAGGAAGTGCAAACGGATGTATGGCGGCTTATATCATTAAACACAATTATTTTAATAGCAAAAAAGTCTCATACACTGTATATCAAGGCGAAGATATGGGCAGAAAATCCGTTCTAAAAATTGATGCAGCTTGTGAAAACAATAATTGGGATATACGAGTCGGCGGAAAATGCCAGCTTGTTGCAAAAGGTAATTGGACATAATATTTTATCAAAAAAGTCCTCCGTAAGATTCAACTCAAACGGAGGACTTTTTTACTGCTTAGATTATCAAGAACCTCAAACTTCACTTTCAGGAATTACAAACTCGCAAAGATGCTTATAATACGCCTTGCATCTGTTGTAGTTTTCCTCGGTTTCAAAATACTCAGGTGCCAAAAGTGCCACTACCATACTATGCTCACTTTTTTCAGCACCGTTCATATAGCAAAATCCTGAAATTGCTTGTATTTCCAAAGCATCGTAATAAACACCGTAATCCACGATATCATTCTGCTTCAAAACAGAACTGTTTTCAAACAGTTCTGTCACAGAAGAAAAATATCCTTTCGATGCCAAATCTTCGTAATATGCAGAATCAACAAAAGCTATTCCGTATTTGCCGCTTTTAATTTCTTCCTCAATAGATGCAAAATAAGAATCTATCGGATAACCGTTTCCATCTTTTTTTACTTTTACAGAGCCATATCTGACAGAAGCAACACTTGATTTTTCAAATTCCTTCCACGTATAATACACCCCGTCATCAAGTCGATGGACGCTCAAATTCGTCAAAGAAGATTCATCAACGTGAAGAATGCCCACTTGAGGTCTATCCATTACAAAGCCCGATTTATACTGAACCATTTTTTTGAAGAAATCAAGGTTATTGTTATAGTCTTCCATGGTTCTTGAATAATTTATTTCATCATTTTCAGGCGAATGTCTTATACATACGTACGATTCTCTTGGAAAACGACAGAAGCCTTCTTCCTCCGCAAAATCCAGATCACGCAATCTGAATGAATATTCATCATATGCAAATTCAGGAACGTTTCCCTCTCCAAAAACCGTTTTCAAAGGAGCGGCAAGACCTAATTTTGTTATCCTATCGTAAAACGACTCCTCAACTATAAACACCGTTGATTGTCCAGCTCTTATTTCAGTTTCAAAACGAGTCACAGCATCCTGCTGATAAACATAATCATAAGATTGTCCAGGTATAGTCGTTACGGTAAGTTCTACAAGGTCCATTTTTACTTTACCGTCACCGTTATAGTCGGGAATTATTTTACCAAGAGATTTCTCAGCTTCTATTCTCCCCTCTGCCGTTATATAATTCTGACCTATAAACAGAATATGGACGTCAGGATCACCCTTTTCTATCATTTGCACAACGGCTGCTATAACAAGACTTCCAATAATAAGAATAATAAGTATGAGCCACTTGTAATGATACCACAAATTTTCAAAAAATTCGCCTACTTTGCTCAGCACCTTCATCACTATTACTTAGAAATAGAAACAATGGTTACTTTAACCATTCCGCCAGGAGTTTCAAAAGAAACCTTTTCTCCTGCTTTTTTACCAATAAGAGCTTTACCATAAGGAGATTCATCGGAAAGCTTTCCTGCAAAAGGATCGGATTCTGTTGAACCAACTATTGTATATTCAGCTTCTTCATTCGTTTTATCATCCTTAACAACAACGATACATCCAATACTTACGGAAGTTGTATCAATGTTTGAATCGTCAAGAATTACTGCATTGCTGATAATTTCTTCAAGGCGTATAATTCTGCTTTCAACCTCTGCCTGTTCGTTTCTTGCTTCATCGTATTCACTGTTTTCAGAAAGGTCACCGAAAGATCTTGCCTTCTGAATAGCATCACTGATCTCCTGACGTTTAGTGGTTACGAGATAATCAAGTTCTTCTTTTAATTCTTCAAGTCTTTTCTTTGAGATAAATTCCTGTGCCATAATAAACTCCTTATTTATTTATAAAATATTTTTTTGCTGATTCAAATTGTTCGTCGGTTTCCGTTTTTGCATCATCTTCAACCAGAACATGAGGAGCGACGCCAACTCCCTCGTAGTTTTCACCATAAGGCGGATTATATTTTGCAACGGAAAGGCGGAGACCGCTTCCGTCATTCAAGGTTATAATGCTTTGCATATATCCTTTTCCATACGTTTTAACGCCATACAACTCTGCTATTTTGTAATCACGTAGCGCAGAAGCGAAAAGCTCTGCGGCAGAAGCTGTTTTTCCATTCACAAGAACAGCCATTGGAAGCTCTATACATTTTTCATCAGAAAATATGGTTTCATTTTTACCGCTTCCATATACTATGTTAACAATTGGACCTTTAGGGAGAATTCTGTCCAGAATGGCTACAACACTGTCAAGAGAACCGCCAGAGTTATCCCTGACGTCGAAAAGAAAGCCCTTAGCTCCATTATTGATTGCCGTATCAACAGCTTTCAAGAAAGCATCCGCTGTATTTGAAGCGAATTGCGTTATTCTGATATACGCAATATTCCCCTCAAGCATTTCGCTGTGCACCGTCTTTGTTACGACTTCTCTGCGTTCTACCTTAACCGTACGGATTTTTCCATCTGCATCTTCTATTTTCAAAGTAACAAAAGTGCCTTTCTCACCTGCAACAGCATTCACAGCATCGTCATAGGTTTCTTCTGTAACCGTTATATCACCAACAGCAACGATACTTTCACCGCCTTTGATGCCTGCCTCCTCTGCGGGAGAATTTTCAATGACACTATCTATATATATTTTTCCGTTTTTTGAAACACAGGTTACACCTATTCCCACAAAGCTTCCCGAAACCTTATTCAAATATGATTTAAGCTCATCCTTTGTGAGATATTCGGAATATTTATCTCCTAATGCTTCAACGAATTTTTCAGCCAAAGCTTCATCAACGTTTTCATACACTATGCCGTCAACAAAATTATTATCCACAAGCTTCTTTATTTCAAGAAGTGTATCAAGGTCGGACGTAAGATTGCCGTAATAGGATTTTTCAGCCTCTACCGCATCGTGAATCCGTTTATTAACGTCATTAGTTACTATAGCCGCAGTACAAAGAGCGGAAACGCAAGCCACCGCAAGTAAAACTGCAATAAATATAATGAGGTTTTTTCTTTCCATAAAAGCACCTGCCGTGACTTTAAAAATTATCTGAAATATTCTTTCGCAACGTATTTTTCAGGATTAACGTATGAACCGTTAAGGATAAACGAAAAATGCAAATGGGGCGCAGTAGATCTTCCAGTTGATCCAACCTTTGCTATAACGTCACCTTGTTTCACCTTATCTCCTACAGAAACAAGACGTTCCTTACAATGGCAATAAAGCGTCTGTAACCCATTACCATGGGAAATTACGACCACGTTTCCGAAAACGCTTGCGTATTCGGAACGGGTAACTATACCGCCTGACGATGCGAGTATTGGAGTTCCCTTTGGCACTACAATATCGACACCATTATGATGCTCCTTGGAAGAAGAACCAAATGGATCTTTTCTTGTTCCAAAATAAGACGATATGTAATAGGACTGATTCTGATACAAGGGCCATCTGAACTGATTAGAGAGATACTCGCTCAATTCCTCAATATCAATTTTGACTTGTCCTATTTCCTTTGCATAATCCTTTTCTATGCTGTTTATAGCATCGTAATCCTTTTCCAAAAGCTCTGCATTTCCCTGAAGTTCAAGAATTACGTCTTCAAGCCTTTTATACTCATCGGCTACGGTAAGCTTTTTTTCTTCAATATACTTTTTATATTCATCCAGAGATAAAACAGCTTTCTCATAATCCTCGTAAGCTTTTTCAGTTTCAGACTCCGTTTTTTCAATTTCAGAAATTATAGCTTCCTGATAAGAAAGGATACTTTTCGCATGTTCTTTTTTCGATACATATTCAGAAAAGCTGTCTGACGAAAAGAAAAGCTCAAGAGAGGATACGCTTTTATTTTCATAAATATACTTTAAAACTGTACAAAGCTGTCTGATTTTTTCCTCCTTCAAGCCTTCCGCTTTTTTTAAGGTCGCTTCAAGCTCAAGAAGATGTTCACCGTATCCCTCAACAAGCTGACCTATCAATTCTATTTCCGCTTCTGAATATCCAATAGAAGCTTCAAGAGCTGTTTTTTCTCCAAGAAGAGAATTCAGCTTTCCCTCAGTTTCTTTCAGCTTTTTGAGAAGCTCAGCCTTTTCCTTTCTGGTGCTTGAAAGCTTTGCCTCAAGCTGTTTAAGCTCATTCTGCTTATCCGTCAACTCCGACTGAACAGACGCTTCTGCTTTTTCAGGAAGAGCACTCGTAGGGAAAATCATCGCTAATGCCAAAACAAAGGCTAAAAGAGTTTTCTGTATTCTTTTTTTTGTCTTTTTTGATATACTACACATTTTTAAACTCATTATTAAAATTATACGCTTAAATATTTTTTTACACATATTGCCCCTGAAAACGAAGCGGATAAAACGCCTACTGCAAAAAATGCAGGCAATATTGTTGGAAGAAATTCTTTAAAAAGAGGAAGAGTTCCAAGTCCGTAATCCATTATCCAATCACGAAGAACGAAGCTATAAAGGAAATATTCGCAAAAAACCGCAATAAGTACGGATACAGCCCCCATAAACAAACATTCTATTATATAAGGAGCAGTTATAAAGCCTTTCGTTGCTCCCATATATCTCATAAGGGAAATCTCGTCTTTTCTGTAATATATTCCTATTCTTACTGTATTAAGCGTTACAAATACTGCAACCACAAACAAAAGCAATATCAATGCACTTGAAATTGCAGTTACTGCTTTTTTAAGATTTGAAATACCATGGTAAAGATCAAGCTTGGTATTTACGGTTTCGATAACCTCAACCCTTTCAAGCTCCGAAACAAGAGCGTTAAGCATATCATAGCTTTCAAATCTTATATCAAATCTTGCTCTTATGTATGAAGAAAGCTCATTCTCATACTCTTTAACAACATCCGACAAATCGCCGCCTTCAGCTTTAAGCTCCTCAAGAGCTTTTTCTTTTGAAACGAAGGAAACCTCCGTCACGTTATCAAACGATTTGACTTTTTCAAAAGCATTGGTTATTTTTTCTTCCTCCGCCTTTGTGGATATATATGCCGTGACAACGTACAACTCATCTGCAACGGATAAATTATTTTCTATAACGTGTGTCAGAATCATAAAAAGTCCGACAACAACTATACAAGCGGAAAGGACGAGGATAGAAGCGGCAGAAAGCACCTTGTTTCTATACAACCCCTTCAATCCCTCAGAGAACAAATAAGGAAGCTTATTTCCTTTGCTTTTTTTGTTATTCTTCTTACTCACAACCCACCCCTGCTTCTTCCGTACAGGCAGTATCGGAGATTATTTTTCCGTTTTCAATAGTAACCGTTCTATGAGGATATCTGTTTACTATCTCCATATCGTGAGTAACTACAATAACGGTTTTGCCCTTTTCATTGATTTTTTCAAGAAGATCAAAAAGCTGTAATGCCAGCTCTCTGTGAACGTTTCCCGTTGGTTCGTCAGCAATTATTATTGACGGATTTGCCGCAATAGCACGGATAAAAGCGACGCGCTGTTGCTCTCCTCCAGAGAGCTGACGGGGAAAGCTGTCTTTTTTATGCTCAAGCCTTATAAGAGAGAGAAGGCTCATTACTTTTTTATTTATTTCGGAAGCTCCCTCACCTGTTATTCTGAGAGGGAGTGCAACGTTTTCAAAAACGGTTTTTCTTTCAATAAGTCTGAAATCCTGAAAAACAACGCCTATATTTCTTCTGAAATGAGGAAGCTCCTTCGGTTTCAAATTACGAAGGGAGCATCCGTTCACCTTTAAGTTACCCAAGGTTACACGTTTTTCCCCGAGCAAAACCTTCGTAAGCGTTGTTTTTCCCGCTCCTGAATGGCCTACGATAAAGACGAATTCTCCATCGTTAATCTTTAGAGAAACGTTGTCAAGAGCTACGTCTCCCCCATCATATTTAACTGTAACACCGTTGAATTCTATCATTTTTGTGATACATCCGTATTATTCTGTGTGCCCATATGCTTATAATCGACGTATTTTTCAACCATAAGAGCAACCTTGAAGATTATGGCATCCTCAAATTCACGAAGGTCAAGACCTGTAAGCTTCTTTATCTTTTCAAGTCTGTATACCAATGTATTACGGTGAACGAAAAGCTTTCGGCTTGTTTCGGAAACATTGAGGTTATTTTCAAAGAACGCTTGAATCGTAAGTAAAGTTTCTCTGTCAAGCGTTTCAAGAGAATTGCGTTTGAAAACCTCATGCAAGAACATTTCGCAAAGAGTTACGGGAAGATGGTAAAGAAGGCGTCCAATACCAAGGCTTCCATATTTTACTATGTTTTTCTTCGGTTCAAAAACACTTCCTACACCAATAGCCATTTTGGCGTCCTTATAGGAACGGGCAAGCTCTCTTACGTTTGTCGCAACCGTACCGATACCGACAACAGCTTTGAGATAAAACTCGCCAAGGGCTGTATCAACTATGGTTTTTGCAATATTATCTATGTTTTTATGGTCAGCTGCCGTACGTAATTCCTTTACAAGCAGCACTTCATTTTCCGATGCGTTTATAACGTAATCACGGTCTCTGTCTGCAACGATATTCTGGATAACGTCAAAAGGAATAATATCGTAGCTTTGTTCAAACATTATAACGTAAACAATTCTTTCCGCCTCGCTATCAAAATGAAGTTCACGGGATTTGGTATAAATATCTCCAGGTAAAATATTGTCAAAAATAGCATTCTTGACAAAATGAGCCTTATCGTGTTTTTCATCGTAAAGAGCTTTAAGATTAGTGAGAGAAACAAGAAGCATTGAAACAAGGTTTTTCGCTTCGTCATCTTCCCCCTCTGCAAAAACGATATACTCAATTCTCGCATGAGATCCCATTGGTTTGAATGCATAACCGTCATATACAACCACGTCAAAGGAATAGGATATTTCATCGGCAACGCTTTTGTATGATTTTCCTATTTCGGAAAGCTGACTGCACGCAATCACCGTTCCCGTTTCATCCAAAACACCTATAGTCCTTTTTACTGCATCACGCATCTGGTAGACAAACCCTTGAAAAAGTTTATTTGCCATATTGAACCTCCTGAATTTATAGCTAACGAATTTTATAACAATATTTTGCTTTAATTATATACTATTTTCTTCAAATAATCAATAGGTTTTAAGCATTTTTAACAAAAATTCTTTCAGAATTTATGCAATTTGCCACATTTTAATCTCATTCCCACAAAACAGATATAGCAGAAAGTGCATACAAAGGAGCAGTTTCCGTTCTCAATATCCTTTTCCCCAAAGTAACGGCAGGAATTTTCGCGTTTTTAATTTTTTCAATTTCTTTTTCAGATATTCCACCTTCTGGCCCTATAAAAAAAGACACGTCGCAAGGAGTTTTGGGGAGAATATCTTTTATCCTCACCTTTTCCTCACCCTCGAAGCAAGCAAATGATTTACCATCTGATTCAGCCATTTCTTTTAACATTTCATCAAACGTTATCATCAATGAAACTTCAGGGATTATCATTCTTCCGCATTGGCAGGCGGCAGACTCAGATATCTTATTATATCTTGCGTTTTTAGACAAAGCCGCTTTCTTATCAGGTCTTGAAACGCATCTGTCACAGAGCACAGGGACTATCCTGAACGCACCCAATTCAACAGATTTTTGTACTACGGTTTCAAGCTTATCTCCCTTCGGTACGCCCTGATAGACAGTAACACGGCAAGGAAGCTCCGTATCCGTTTTATCAGTTTTTACAAGCTTACATCGAACTTCTTCCTTAGAAACCGCAACAATTGATCCGTCGTATACGTTCCTTTTCATATCGCAAACTGTTATAACATCACCAACGTTCAATCGCATAACGCCCGATATATGAAACGCATCTCCTCCCACAATTACAGCTTCGTTATCCGATATATTTTCCGTAGGTACAAAAACCCTTATTTTAGATGACATGTTTTCGATTCAAACCTTTACAAAATTTTTATTACAAATTATTATATATAAAAAAATGCCTTTGTCAAGTAAATTTATCTCCTTTGTCGAAAAAAACGAAAATATGGAAGAATTTTGGGACAAAAAACAACAAAAGACTCTTGACATTCAAAGTGTAATATAGTAAAATACATTCGTAACAGAAATATTTTTTCACATTTCGGAGGTATTTACCGTGAGCGACAAATTGAATCAGAACAACGAAATAAATGAAGTAAACGAAGATGAAATCGACGTTTATACACTTGTTGACGAAGACGGTGTTGAAACTGATTTCGAATTCATTTATTCCCTCGAGCTTGATGGCAACACATACGTTGCATTTTCCCCCATCGATCAGGATGAAAACAGCGACGAAGAAGAATACGTAGTTTTCAGAGTTTCTACTGACGAAGAAGGTAATGAAGTTTACGACAACATTGAAGACGATGATGAATTCGACAAGGTTTCTGATGCCTTTGAAGATGCTCTCTGGAGTGAGCTTGATTTAGACGAAGGCTCTGAAGACGAGGAATAATTATTACCGCCTGCTTGGTGCGTCAGCGTTTTTTTAAAACCCACAAGAACGAATCGGAGTCTGGGCTTCTGCGGCGGGAATGCAGACCTCCCCATATTTGACTGCTTATGTCACTCTTATATGGGACGTTGGGAGCACAAAACCGTGGAGAGGACACCATCCTGCACATGCAGGGTTCATTAAAGGCGCAACGGCCCGGCGGGTGCTGCATGAAACTCAACCTCGGAGATTCCGAGGTTTTTTCATAAAGAGCGCATAGCCGCAGACTTGTAAAAAAAGAGGTTCAACATATGAAGATCAAAAAAAAGATTATATCCGTTTTGTTATTGCTGAGCGTTGCTTTTACCGCTTTCGTATTCGTGGGTAACGCTGAGGAAAAATCTGATTTTTCAGTTTCACTCTCTTTCCCTGAAATAGCCGAGCAGGGCGATAGAATTGACGTTACGGTCACTGTTACGGATATCACCTACGTTCCCTTTGAATACGGGCAAGGTATTCTCGGTGCTTCTGTATACCTTTACTATGATTGTGACGCACTGTCACCTGTTGATGAAAGCTTCTCCGCAGTTACACCTTCTGGATGGGATTCTTTTGAAGGTACGTCTCAAAGAGGTGTTTGGGCTTTGCACAGCGTTTTTGATGGAGTGCTTTCCAACGGAGCAGTTAATGATGGTGATTTGAGTTTTACAGTTTCATTTGACGTTGACAAAACGGCAACGCCTTCAGATGTTTATTTAACAGTTAACAACTGTGAAGGAGCGGAATATAGCGAAAAATCTCTGGCTTACTTTCAATCCTTCAACGCAAGTGCATACTGCAAAGAAAAATTAACTATTATAGAACCACGCATTCTTATTCCTAAAGATGAAAGTACCTTTGATATAGACAGAGAAAACTTTATTATATACTCTGAGCTTCCCTCTCTTGATTACGCCTCATTTTCAGAGCTTTTTTCCATAATCGGAGGAGATATGACTATCAAAGCCTTTGATTACGAGGTTACAGCCGAAAACGGAATGAATATTCCCAACGGAGCTGTTATTTCCGTTTATCATAAAAACACAGGCAGAACGTTTACATACACATATTATCTCCTTGGGGACTGCGACTGCAACGGTGACGTTAACGTCAGTGATCTTGTATCACTGAAATACACGATTGTTAAAAGAATCCCTGTTGAGGACCACGTTTTATTCTCAATGGATCTGGAAAAAGATGGAGCGGTCAGAATTGCTGATTATCTGAGGCTCAAAATGCGTATCGCATCCAAGTAAAATACATCAAAGGACTAAAATAAATGGAACATTGCATAACAATACTTTGGCGAATATTCGTTATGTTTCTTCTGATGATATGCGGGTTTATTCTTTCAAAGCTTGGCTTTTTCGATGAAAAAACCACAGGAAAGCTTTCCTCAATTCTTACGAAGTTTATTATTCCCGCCTCAATTATAGCCTCATTTGTCCGCAAATTTGAAGCTTCTGAAGCGACGGACTTTCTGTTCGCATTCGGGATAGATATGCTTTTTTTCATACTGTCCGCACTGCTTTCTTCATTCATTTTCCGAAGAAAAGAAGGAACGGATTTCAGAGACTACAGAATGTGTTCCATATACGTTAACAACGCTTTTTTCGCCTTTCCGCTCATAAGCGCATTATTTGGTGATTACGGAATATTTATCGGCTCTGCACATCTCAGTGCAATGCACGTTTTTTTATGGACATACGGCATATTTTTATACAAGGGGAAAGAAGGAATAAGCCTTAAATCTGCAATTATAAACCCTGGTCTTATGGCAACCCTTATAGGAACGATTATCTTCGTTTCTTCTGCTTTGATTCCAGAAAATGCGATGAATGTGCTCGCTATAAACTCATTCACATCACAGCTTGGAGAATGTCTTTACGAAGCTTTGAACATGCTCAAAGGTGCAAACACGCCTATAGCAATGCTTATTGCAGGTGCATGGCTTGAAAAAGCGGGCATCAAAAAATCCGTAACGGATTTTTCTGTCTGGAAGGTTTCGTTTGTCAGGATGATCATAATTCCACTTATTCTTTTGGGAATTATATATTTCATTCCAATAAGCAAGGATATAAAAACTGTTATCCTGCTCGGCTCGTCAGCCCCAACGGCTATTATTGCTGCAACCTTTTCGCAAATAAACGAAGCAAATTACGTTTTCTGCACAAAGGTTATAACGGTAACTACCCTTATTTCAGCAATAACTATGCCAGCATTTGTTGCACTGATTTCACTTTTTTAGTGATTCTTTACTTTTTGAAAAAGCAAAGAATAAAGAAAACAAAATATTATTAAAAACAGAGAAGCTTTCGTGATGAACAAAGCTTCTCTGTTTCTTTTCTTTATTTTAAGTTTTCTGCACGTGTTTTGGCTTTTTTAGCATCTTCACTTTTCTTGCGATTCATATCCCCAACAGGGACGTCAAACATTGCCTGATAGCTTTCTTCAATCGCCTCATCGTGCATCGCCACAGGAACCATTCCCGTATAATCGTTAGCCGATGCTACTCTTGCTTTATCAATATATTCGCCACTATCAAGATTCACGCCGTATTTATCTATTTTTTTGTCCTTTTCCCGTCTTTCGTACATCATAAAAAATCATCTCCCCTGACATATGATTTGCCGAGAAGATGAAATTATTCCGTTAAATTTTTACATCAAAGCTTTTTGAACATTTGGGACATTTTACTGAATGAGCTCCCTTTCTTTTCGGAAGCCTGAGCTTGATTTTACAATATGGGCATTTTTTATAAACATGGGTTTTTCTATATTTCCATTTATTTGATATATATTTGAAATGCTCTAACACTTTTCCTTTTATTTTCAGATATTTTCTGTTTTCATCTTGCCTTTTATATATGTTTTTCGAAAACATTCTGAAAAGCATTAAAGCCAACAAAGCATAAAGCACAATAGAAATGAAGAATCTTATCAACGGATTAGGGATAAACCAGCTTATCACCATAATTACAACGTATGCGACAAGTGTAAATTTTTGCAAATCGTCTCCGCCATATCTTCCATACATAAAGCGGCAAACCCGTTCTTTCAAGCCTCTCATTTTTGCTCCATCCTTTTAAATCTTTTAACATTTTAATTATAGCACCGATATGTTAACTTAGAATAAACATTAAAGCTTTAATATGCAAATTTTTTTCCATTTCAAAAAACACATTTCACATATAAATTTTTACATTTATAAATACGAGAGTTGTTGACAAAAACAAAAAAAAGTGTATACTTAACATTGTATATTTGCGAATTGTTTTATATATCAATCGCAAAATAAATTTCAAATTTTACAAAAAGGAGATGAGACGGATGGATTCTGGCGGTAATAGCACGAATTCCGCAGGACGAAGTTGTAAAACAGAATATTTTATCCGTTGCATCTGCTTCGAATATATAAATGTTTTATAGGCTTTGTAAGGCTTATTTGCTTTTTTCTGCGTTTTTGTTGTTTTACCCCTTTTTTATTCTATTTACAGGGAGGTAAACCATGGAAGAAAAAAACATGCTTGATTCAGCCTTGGAGCTGTTTCAAGCAAAACAGTATGCAAAGCTGAAAGAGCTTTTCTCATCGTCTGAACCTGCAGACGTTGCTGAAGTTCTTTCCGAACTTGAACGGGGACAGTACGTTAAATTATACAGACTGCTTCCTAAAAGCATTGCCGCAGACGTTTTCGTTGAAATGGATGCGGATGCTCAAAAAAACCTTATTGATTCCTTCAGCGATGCTGAAATAACAGAAATACTTGAAGAGCTGTTCTACGACGACACAGTGGATATTATTGAAGAAATGCCCGCAAACGTAGTAGACAGAATTTTCAAAAATGCGCTCCCCGAAACGAGAAAAACGTTAAACGACCTTATGAGGTATCCCGAATCGAGCGCAGGCTCTATAATGACAACGGAATACGTTTATCTTAAACGCACTATGACCGTTGGAGAAGCCCTTAACCGCATAAGAAAGGTTGCCATTGAGAAAGAAACTATATATACGTGCTACGTTACTGAAAACCGATTTCTCGTTGGTATAATCACCGCTAAAGATCTTCTTATTTCTCCGCTTGAACGGAAAATTGAAGACATTATGGAAACAAACGTTGTTTCCGTAAAAACGGAAGATGACAAAGAAGAAGCAGCGGCAATGTTTCTGAAATACGATCTTCTTGCACTTCCCGTCGTTGACAAAGAAAACAGATTGGTTGGTATAATCACAGTTGACGACGCTATGGACGTTCAAAATGAAGAAGCGGAAGAAGACTTCGCAAAAATGGGTGCTATCACACCAGGTGACAAGCCATATCTAAAGACGGGAGTTTTCGAAATATGGAGAAAACGTATCCCTTGGCTCTTGCTTCTTACACTTTCTGCCACATTTACGGGAATGATAATTTCTTCGTTTGAAAATGCATTGGCGGCACAAATCGCTCTTACTGCATTTATTCCCATGCTTATGGGAACAGGCGGTAATTCGGGAAGTCAATCTTCAGTTACTGTCATAAGAGGATTATCACTTGGAGAAATAGAATTTTCAGACGTTTTGAAGATTCTCTGGAAGGAGTTTCGTGTTTCTATTCTCTGCGGAGCCGTTTTATCGGTAGTTACCTACGTAAAAATTCTTTTGATAGATAATCTGATTCTTGGAAGCGGAATAGACACGTTAACAGCCCTTACCGTCTGTATAACTCTATTTTTGACGGTAGTTGCAGCTAAAATATTGGGATGCACACTCCCTATTTTTGCTAAAAAGCTTGGGGCTGACCCTGCCGTTATGGCAAGTCCGCTTATTACAACCTTGGTTGATGCAGGTTCTCTTGTGATATATTTTGCAATAGCTGGACTTCTGTTAGGTATATAAGAGTAAAGGGGATAATTATGGAGAACAACCCTTCGGAAAAATTCGACACATTTTTTATGGCAGACATAGATTCCACCTTGAAAGAATGTTTTGAAAAAGGCGGTACTTTCACCGTTTATCCCAAAGGGAAAAGTATGCTTCCCGCTTTGAAGCAAGGTCGTGACAGCGTCGAGCTTTCTCCTGTAACTTCAATCAAAAAAGGAAATATATATCTTTACAAACGCCCATCAGGAGAATACGTACTTCACAGACTCCATAGAGAAAAAGACGGTGAATACATTTTCTGCGGTGATAATCAGCTTGTATTTGAAAAAGTTGAAAATTCTCAGCTACTTGCAGTAGTCAGCCGTATATACAGAAACGGAAAACCTGCAAATAAAATTTTCATATACAAAATAACCGTTTTTTTAAATTCATTCATTCCATTAAGAAAATTGAGAATCAGAATTTCTTCTTTTTCAAGAAGATTTTTTAAAAGCAAGTAATCAATCATGAAAAGAAAAAGACTAATCAGAACAACTATTTTGTTTTTTATTTCCTTGGCTATGGTTGCTTTTATAATCTGGAATGCATCAAGAACAGGCGAAGAATCAAGAGTTCTTAGCGATTCTATAACAAACTCCATAAAAGATAACATAGAAAGTAACAATAAAGTTCCACCAGCTTTAAGTGGGACAGATGCAATAAGAAACCCCTCTGCCAATAACGGAAATGAAAACAAAGTGTCCGTAAATTCATATAGGCTGAAAATATTTATCAGAAAAAGCGGACATTTACTTGAATACACTGCCTTATCATTCTTCGTTGCCCTCACTCTCGTTTCATGGGGAATGAAGAAAGATTCCGCTTTTTTAACAACGATATGGGTCAGCGGACTGATCGCTTTTTCCGACGAGCTGATTCAGAGCTTTACTAAGGGAAGAAACGGAAGTTTCAGTGACGTGCTTGTCGATTTGTGCGGATGTATTATGGGGTGTTTCCTTGCGATTTCCGTATTTTTGCTGTTGTATTATATTATACAACGGCAAAAAAATAATAAAAAAATCGAAAATTGCAAAAAAATTTCCGAAAACGATTGATTTTATCGTTTGAGTATGCTATAATGTATTAGATTTTCCTGTGAATCAATAAGCATCTAAATTAAAAACACAGGAAAAGCACAATATGTTGTATAAAAAACAAAATTCAACAATCAATAAAACAAGAAAGGAATTTCAAAAATGAAAGCATTGAAAGGCGCATGCGTTATCGGTCAGTCCGGTGGACCTACATCCGTTATTAACGCTTCTGCTTACGGCGCAATCATCACAGCTCTCAAAGACGAAAATATTACGGAGGTTTACGGAGCACTTAACGGTATCAAAGGCATACTCAATGAAAACTTCATTGATATGTCCAAAGAAGATCCTGCAGAGCTTGAGCTTATGAAGTATACACCTTCTTCCGCTCTCGGTTCTTGCCGTTACAAGCTCAAGGACGTTGACGTTGATGACACGGATTACAAACGTATTCTCGAAGTTTTCAAGAAGTATAACATTCGTTACTTCTTCTACAACGGTGGAAACGATTCTATGGATACCTGCAACAAGGTTTCCAAATTCATGCTCAAAAACGGATATGAATGCAGAGTTATGGGTATTCCCAAGACTATCGATAACGACCTTGACAAAACAGACCACTGCCCTGGATACGCTTCTGCAGCCAAATATATCGCTACTTCCATGATGGAAATCTACAGAGATTCCACAGTTTACGATTACGGTCAGATTACCGTTGTTGAAATCATGGGTAGAAACGCAGGCTGGCTCACAGCTGCTGCTTCCCTTGCATCCGCAAAAGGTCAGGGTCCTGATCTCGTTTATCTCCCTGAAAAAGCATTCTGCCTTAAGGATTTCCTTAACCAGGTTGAAGCTATTTACAAAGAAAAAGGCAAATGTCTTATTGCTGTTTCCGAGGGTATCAGAAACCGCAGAGGCAGACTTATCTCCGACACAGGAAAGGTTGACTCCTTCGGTCATCCCCAGCTTGGCGGTCTTGCAGCTATTCTTGCTGAAAAAATCAACAAGAAGCTCAATGTTAAAGTTCGTGGCATAGAGCTTAGCCTTCTCCAGCGTTGTGCAGCTCACTGTGCTTCCAAAACGGATATTGAAGAAAGCTTTGCAGCAGGTAAAGCAGCTGTTGAAAACGCAGTCCTCGGTATCACCGACAAGATGGTTGGATACAAGAGACGTTACGTTAACGGCAAATACAAATGCCAGATAAAGCTTTTCGACCTTACTGACGTTGCAAACACAGAAAAGAAAGTTCCTCTTTCCTGGATCAACAAGGACAACTCTGGCATGAGCGAAAAATTCATCAAATATGCTCTTCCTCTTATCGAAGGTGAAACAGACCTTCCCAAAGAAGATGGACTTCCCAGATTCGTTAACCTCAAGAAAGTTCTTGTTAAAAAATAGTCCTCGCGGACTTTTTAGAATTAAAAATTGACAATGGAAAATGGAAAGTTTCGGAAAGCTTTCTCCCTTTGGTCGAAAGCAACTATTATATTTTAAAATAAGCAATTTAGAATGCTTTAAAATAGTAGCTTTTTTAGCGTGGGGAAAAAGCTTCCTTAACTTTCAATTGTCAATTCCCATTTTCAACTTATTAAATTTATTGTTCTAAGGATTTTACATGAAAGTTATAGCCTTTGCCAATCAAAAAGGCGGCGTTGGTAAAACAACCTCTGCCGTAAATACAGCGGCCTTTCTGGCTCGAAGCGGAAAAAAGGTGCTTCTTGTGGATTCAGATCCCCAGGGAAACGCATCTTCAGGCTTGGGGATTTCCAAAAAGGATGCCAAAGCAACGGTTTATGATTTACTTGTAAACCCTATAAAGCCATCAGATGCTATTATACAGACAGAATATAAGAATCTTCACGTTATACCTTCGGGAATTGACCTTGTTGGCGCTGAATTGGAGCTGGTAAACGCATCAAGACGTGATTTCAGACTTAAGGATGCAATTGATAAGGTTTACAATGATTACGACGTTATCATTATCGACTGCCCTCCATCCCTTGGGCTTGTCACCATCAACTGTCTTATCGCAGCAGAAGGGGTTGTTATTCCTCTCCTTTGTGAGTTCTATTCCCTCGAAGGCTTGTCCCAGCTTACAAACACTATAAACCATATAAACAAGCTTTACAATTCAAAGCTTATACTTTTAGGCGTACTTATCAATATGTACGACGGCAGACTCAATCTCACCTATCAGGTGATGAACGAGATAAAAAAATATTTTCACGATAAGCTTTTTAAAACTCCTATTCCAAGAAACGTTAAATTGAGTGAAGCTCCAAGCTTTGGAATGCCCATCTCTGAATATGACAGATATTCAAAGGGTGCTATGGCATACGAATCCTTCGCAAAAGAGCTTTATGACAGAATGAAAAAATATTAGGAAACGAAAGGATGTTACGGCGATGGCAAAAAAAGGTTTGGGAAGAGGTCTCGAAGCACTGCTTTCAGACAATTCCACAGAAATATCTGACAACGAAAAAAATACCACGGTAACGTTACGCGTTTCCGAATTGGAACCGGGTGCCTCTCAAGCAAGAAAAAAGTTTGATCAAGGCTCACTTTCAGAGCTTGCTCAATCAATTTCTGCACACGGTGTTATCCAACCTATTGTAGTCAGAAAAAAACAAAACGGTTTTTATGAAATAATTGCAGGCGAACGCAGATGGCGAGCCAGCAAAATGGCGGGTATTTCTGAAGTTCCCGTCATAATACTTGACGTAGAAGACATTGAAGCGGCTGAAATATCCCTTATTGAAAACCTTCAGCGTGAAAACCTCAACCCTGTTGAAGAAGCAAAAGGATATAAAGCCCTCATTGAAATATATAATCTCACTCAGGAAGAAGCGGCTTTGAAGGTGGGTAAATCCCGTCCTGCCGTTACTAATATTCTTAGAATACTTGAGCTTCCTGCAAACGTTCTCTCCCTTGTAGAAGAAGGTGTCCTCACTTACGGTCACGCAAGATCACTTCTTCCCGTTGCGGGAAAATTTGACGATGATTTCGTTATGGAATGTGCCACTTACATAATTAAAAACGACCTTTCCGTAAGAGATACAGAAAAATACATTAAATCCGTTCTTACAGCTCCCTCCCCCGTTGAAAAAGTAAACGACGTGGAAAAGAGCTATTACAAACAGCTTGAAAAGAAAGCAAGCTCTACCTTGGGAAGAATAGTTGCAATCAAACGTTCAGCCGACGGAAAAGGAACTCTAAAGCTGAACTATTCAGACGCTGACGACCTTGAAACACTTCTTAAAGTACTCTGTGGAAATGATTTTTTTGAAGCAGAACAATAATTGAGATTTAATTTCTGCCATTTTTGTATCGGAGAAAAAATGTTTATTAACAACATATCATCACTTAGAATTCACGCAGATGCCGAGAAGCTTGGCTTCACCGTTTTATTTTTGATAATAGGCGTTATTTTAGCTTCATCATATACTGCGTTTATAAAAAAATTTCGTGGAGAATTCGTTCTTTCTCTTATAGAAGCAGAAGCCTTTGACAAGGAATCCGCTAAAACTCTGTCAGAGTTGGGAATAAAAAACAGCTTTTTCAGAAGAATATCCATAGAAACAAAATTCTTTTTCTCTCCTGATTATTTTTCAATTTCTTCAGACCCAAAAGATGCAGAATCAACCAGATATTACGTCAACGAAGAATATTCAGAACGACTCAAAGCAAAATACGGCAATTCGGAAATCACGTTGATACAGCTTCTTATAACTCTTATCGCAATTTTTGCGGTTTCTCTCGTTCTTGTAACGGCTGTGCCTGAAATCTTGAGTATGTTCAAACTTTAAACTTTACGTTTAAACTTATTTATTGAAAGGCGAATAATATGGCTAAGAAAAAAGCAAAGACAATTTGGCTTGCCGCATTTATTTTTGCGCTTCTCATAATAGTCACGGCTATTATAGTCATTCTTGCCAAAGGATACAGATTTACCACATATAGCGACGGTTCCCGCTTTATCGGTTCAGTCCAGAGCGGGCAGCCCATATCGGGAAAAATAAAATATTCAAACGGTATGACCGCCCTTATAGATTACAACAAAAAAACTATTGAATATTCAAACGGGGACGTTTACGTTGGTGAAATCAACATTATATACCGCACAGGAAAAGGTACTCTCACCTACGGTAGCACAAAAGACGTTTACGTTGGCGAATTTTCAAACAACCAGATTAACGGTGCCGGAAAATACACATATTCAGACGGCTCTGTTTTCGAAGGAAATTTCAAGGACGGAATTAAATCTGGCTTTGGAAAATTTGTTTCTTCTGCAGGCGAAACATACGAAGGAACGTATGTAAACGACCTTCTCAACGGTTACGGTGAATACGTTTCTGCTGATGGAAGCTACACTTACTTTGGAAATTTTGTCAATGACGTTCAGAATGGTGAAGGTAAATGCACATACTCTAATGGTGACACATACGAAGGTCAGTTTTTAAACAATCAGAGACACGGAAAAGGCGTATATACTTACGCTAAGGGTGATTCCTACAATGGAAACTATATCCGAGACGTTAGAGATACAAGAGTTCTGGACGATAACGGAAATTACGCCCTTGACGATGATGGAAATTATGTTCACGGAGAAATGGCAACCTATACACATGCCGACGGAAGAATATACACAGGATATTTCGAAAACGGTGTTATTAAAGTAGTTAGTAAATAAAAGCATTAGAGATTAGGCATTAAGCCTTAATCATTAGGAATCAGGGATGGAAATTTTTCTCCCAGGGTCGAAAAATATTTTATTTTGATTACCTCACGGATAAGTAAGAGTTTTTTTGAGTTTACGCAAACCAATTTTAAAAATTGATTTTGAGTTATGCCTTAATCACTTAGTGCGATAACAGTTTAAAGTTTTGGGGGCTGTTTTTTAAAAAAATCCCCCAGTTATAAATGTATCATGAAAGAAAATAATATTTGTTTTTTAAAAACCACCTTTGTAAAGGTTATTTCTTTTTTCAAAGCTCATAGAATTACCGCGTCATTTATATGCGGAATGATTTTTGCCGCTCCTTTTTTCAGGGAGTGGCTTTTTCCTTTGACATTTTTATCTCTTTTGTGTTTCTTTTATCTCACCAATGCAGAAGAAAGCAAAAAGAAATCACGATTCATTTATTATTTTGCTTTTTTCTTCGGAGTTTTCATTAGCGTTTATACGCTTTTTTTCAAGCTTTATCCCTTTGAAGGATTTGATTTCTCACCACTTGTCGGAAAAATAATTGTTATTTTTGGCTGGCTTGGTGCTTCTCTCATTCACAGCGTTATGGGTGGGGTAATACTTGGAATATCAAAGCATTTCAAAAAGTCCCCTCTGCTTTACGCTCTTTCCTGCGGAGCTTTATGGGTTATATTTGAGTTTTCCCAAACACTCGGTTTTCTTGCATTTCCTTGGGTGAACGTTTCACTTTCCCTCGTTAAGTTTTTGCCATTTCTTCAAACCGCATCCCTTTTCGGAAACGGAATTATTACGTTTATTGTTGTTTTTTCCTGCTGTATAGCTTCCTTTTATTTCATTCATCCTGATAAAAAAATCTATTTAAAAATTGCGTCTGCAGTGATGGCATCCAACCTCGCTCTTGGATGTATTTTGTTTGTAATTCCAGAAATCAAGGATAAAGAAGTTAACGTTCTTATTGTTCAGGGAAACGTTCAAATGGGTGAAAAATGGGAAGCGGACAGACTTAAAACAATCCTTATAAACCATGAAAAGCTGATAAGAGATAATCTTGCAAACGAAAACGCAGATATTGTTTTATTGGCAGAAACTGTATTCCCTGCAGTTTATACTGAAAACGGACTTATATACCAAACAATGTCTAAAATTGCAAAAGATTTTGACGTTACGGTTATGTTTGGAGTTCTTCTCAAATCAGACAAAGAAGAAACGATAAACGCTATTATGGCAATATACCCTGACGGAACTGAAACTCCATACTATACCAAAAGGAAATTAGTTCCTTTCGGAGAAAAGCTTCCATCCATTGACATTTTAGGTACTATCGTGCCTTCACTGAAGGAGCTGAACCGCGTATCCTCTTACGTTGAAGGAACGGATGCTGTTATTATTAACTCGCATACAAACGTAAAATATGGCCCTCTCGTATGCTACGATTCAGTATTCCCAGAGCTTGCAAGAGAAAACGTTTTATTGGGAGCAGAAATACTTGCCGTTTCAACAAACGATTCCTGGTATAAGGATGGAGGAGCAGTATACCAGCATCAGAAACAAAGCATAATAAGGGCTATTGAAACGGGAAGATACGTTTTCAGATCGGGTAACACGGGTATTTCCTGCATTATAACTTCAAAAGGAATAGTTACAGCTGAAAGCGAAATACAGACAAAAGCCATTATTCTTGGGAAAGGATACACGTCAAACAGAAAAACTCTTTTCGTGCTTCTCGGAAATTCTTCTCTTTATCTATCTTTTGGAGTTATATTGGGACTTATATATATTAAAATAAAAAAACGTTTATAAATGATTAAAAATGAACCTCGCTGTTGATAATACAGTGAGGTGATTTTTATGAAATTCAAAAAGACTTTCCCCTTTTTCCGAAAAGAAGAAACGTATAAAGGCTTACTCAATGATTCATTCAGCAAAATAAAAGCGTCATACAAAAAATCGTTGAAGGACCCTGCTTATTTCTCCGCAGGATATAACCGTATATACGACAACTATCACGTTTTAATTCAAAGCTTCAACGAATGCAAATGCTTTGAAGCCGCAACAGCAAAAGAGATTCCCCCTCTTTTCAGACATATATATAATTTTCTTTCGGAAAACGAATTCAACGTTACGGAAGATGCCTTTTTCTATTTTATAAAAAGCTTTGGAGAAAAGCATTATCTGACTTATAAAGAGCTTTTTGGACTTTCCTGCTTGCTTAGTGCTTCCTGCATTTACGAAGCAGGAAGAATATGTGAAGATGACGCTTCAGACCCTGATGATGAAAAGCTTCGTATTCTTCCTTCGGTTATTTCTCTTCTCAGAGAAAAAGAAAGCTGGGATTTTGAAAAATTCGTATCAAAGCTTTCAAAGACGGAGAGGACATTTATAAAAAATGAGCCTTATTTCAGCCAAATGGATGGTATGACGAAAAACAAATACAG
This sequence comes from Oscillospiraceae bacterium, assembly GCA_015064625.1. Lineage (GTDB taxonomy): Bacteria > Bacillota > Clostridia > Oscillospirales > CAG-382 > SIG653. Next base: position 25,141 of record SVRW01000004.1, read on the forward strand.
AGAAACCTTTTCTGCGTTTTGCGAAAGTCAGGATATACATGAAAAGGATGCCTCTGCTCTTCTTTCAGGCTATTGTGAAGAAAATAATGCAAACATAGGTGAGCTTCTTTTCAAAGAGGACAAGCTTCCCGCTTTGCTGTTCTTTTCTCTTTCTGCAATTTTTACAGTATTTGCAACCATCTTCTCATTTTTACTTTTAGGATGGGTGGGTGCATTATTATCTGTTCCTGCAATTTTTGTTACCGCCATGAATTTTTCCGATATGCTTATGTCCGCTCAAGAAAAGCCCCAGCCTTGTCCCCGATTGGAGCTTGAATCAATTCCAAAAGAAGCTAAAACTGCCGTTGTTATTTCAAATCTTATTTTAAACAAAGAAGAAAATGAGAATATCGCCTGCAATCTTGAGCGTTTTTATCTTCTGAACACAGACGAAAACATATGCTTTACCGTTCTTGCAGATTTTACGGAATCCAAATCTGAAAGTATAAGCGAAGAAGATTTTGATACGATGAATGACCTTTTTGAAAGGATCAATTCGTTAAACGAGAAATATAACAATCAATTTACGGCTCTTGTCAGAAACAGAGTTTTCCACGAAGATGAATTGCTTTATTACGGTGAAGAAAGAAAGCGTGGAGCTATATCTTCATTGATAGACCTTATCTGCGGAGAAAAAGATGTTTTTGAATATTACGTAGGTGACAAAGGAAGTTTCTCAGGAGTTAAATTTTTGTTTTTGCTTGATGCCGACACAGGTATTGGATTTTCTTCGGTTAAAGAAGCAGTATCCTGCGCTTTGCATCCCCTTAACGTTCCTGTCATAGAAAACGGCAGGGTACAGAAGGGATACGGTGTTTTTCAGCCTGCAGTACGCTTCAGCTTGGTCCACGAAAATCAAACGGCGTTTCAAGAATTTATAACGGGTTCTGGCGGGCTGAATAATTATGAAAGCGCATCATACGATCGTTTTCAATCAATTTTTGGAAGTGGAATTTTCTGTGGAAAAGGTCTTTTAAACGTTGAGCTTTATCAAAAGATTGTAAAGCCATCAATTCCCGAAAACAAGGTTCTCAGCCACGATATGCCCGAGGGAAATTTTCTCCGTTGCCGACTTGTTCAGGATATAACCGTGACAGACGGTGCGCCCACAAACGCCCTCTCCTACTATTCAAGACTTCACCGTTGGATAAGAGGAGATGTTCAAAATCTTATTTTTCTTTGCAAACAATCTGCTTCACGCTATTCGTCATTCAAGATTCTCAATAATATACTACGCCATATAACCCCCGTATTCTCTCTGATTCTACTTTTGATATCTGCTTTTTCAAGTAACACTTCAGAAAACTATTGGGCATTGTTATTTTCTCTGCTTTACGTTTTATTTCCCTTTCTTTCCGTCATTATATTTGCTCCTTTCAGGGCTTTGAACAAAACCACCGTTATAGGAAGACGGTTTTATTCTCAGGTAACGGGGGTATATACGGAAAATTTCTTCCGACTAATTTATGAAATTGCACTTATCCCGTACGTTTCCTACGTTACAGCAGATGCATTTTTTAAAAGCCTTTACAGAATGTTATTCTCAAAAAAGCGTTTGCTTGAATGGAAAACCTTCACACAGAGCGAACGTTCCGCAAAGGATGGTCTTTTCGGATATTTTTCAAAGCTTTTTATAAACGTATTATCGGGCATAATTCTGCTTGCAAGTCGAAAGTCTTTTCTTTTTCCAATTGGTTTTCTTTGGATTGCAACCCCTTTTATTCTTTTTCTTATGTCGAAGAAGAAAAAAACGGATCTACAAATAACAAAAGACGAAAAGGAAACACTGTCTTTTTATGCAAAGAAAATATGGGATTTTTTCTCTGAAAACGTAAATGCAAAAACAAATTTTCTTCCCCCAGACAACGTACAAACTGCTCCTACCGATGCAATAGCTTACAGAACATCACCTACAAATATCGGATTTTATCTTATATCGTGTCTCGCCGCCTTTGATTTTGGATTTGTAAATATATCAGAGCTTGAAAAAAGAATTTCTGATTCCATATCCGTTATAGAAAAGATGAAAAAATGGAATGGGCATTTATATAATTGGTATGAACTGAAAGGGCTGGAAATATTGGGAGAGCCTTTTATATCAACTGTTGACAGCGGAAATTTCGTAACTATGCTCGTATCTCTAAAGGAAGGACTTAAAGAAATTGGTCTTTCAGAGCTTGCAGAAAGAATTGAAACACTTATTGAAAATACTGATTTCACTCCCCTTTACAACAAACGGAAAAAGCTTTTCACAATAGGCGTAAACGGAAGTACAGGTAAAATGGAAGAAAACTGCTACGACCTTTTTATGAGTGAAGCAAGAACTACAAGTTATTTTGCAGTTGCATCCCATTTTGTCCCCGAAAAGCATTGGAAAACCTTGGGGAGAACGCTCATCAGCGAAGGAAGATTTCTCGGAATGGCTTCCTGGTCCGGCACTATGTTTGAATATTTCATGCCTGCATTATTTCTTCCCCTATATAAAAATTCGTTCTCATATGAAGCTTTGTATTTTGCTTTTAATCAACAAAGGAAAGCTCAGGTTTCAAAGCTTTGGGGAATGTCTGAAAGTGGATTTTATTCCTTTGACAGTGAGTTGAATTATCAGTATAAAGCTCATGGTGTTCCCGCCCTTTCGCTAAAACGCTATCCGAAAAATGAAAAAGTTTTATCTCCGTATTCATCATTTTTAACCCTTTGTATAAACAGAAAAGCATCAATGCAGAATTTGAAAAGATTCAAGGATGAGGGAATTTTCGGGCAATACGGCTTTTTCGAAAGCGTTGATTTTACCTTTGGAAAAGCTATAGTCAAAAGCTATATGTCCCATCATATGGGAATGAGCATAATTGCCGCAGCTAATGCATGCTTTGACGGAATATTCATACGACGCTTTATGTCTGACAAGAAAATGGAATCTGCTTCTGATTTGTTGAAAGAAAAAATTCCAACCAACGTTCCTGTTTTCAAAAATCCAGAATCCGAGACGGAAGCGGCAAGAAAATCCCTTAAGCTTTTCGAAGGAATGACTTCAGTTCCATCTGCGGAAGAACCGAGAGTAGCTCTTTTATCTTCGGGAAATCTGGACATGAGAATATGCGACTGCGGGACGGTTCAGCTTTTATACAGAGGCATTCCCATAAACGAAGCGGATTACAAAATAGGAAAAATAAACCATTCCTTTGCGGCAGGGTTTATTGATTCGGAGGGTACTGTAAAATACGTCCCCCCTTTGCTTCTGCAAAACGAAGCGGAATGTAAATACTGCTCCTTTGAGTTTGACAGTAATCATTCATCCCACATTATCGCTGAAAGAGATTTTGCCGCCAGCGTTAATTACAGCATTTCAGAACGCAGAGATTGCTTTATCATTGAAACGAAAAGCAACATAAAAAGGAAATACTCCCCTTTTATAATTTTTGAACCGCAGATGACAGATGACAGAACGTATTATTCGGGAAAATCCTTTTCTATGATGAAGATACGTTTGGAAAAATCAGACGACAGTATTTTTATTTCATCTGAAAACTCAAAGTTCACGGTTTGCGTTCAATGTGACAAAAAGCCTTTTTCTTCATTGCTGTCAAGAGATAATATTGAATTGGGAAACCTTTTCGAAAACGTTTTGAAAAGTGATTTTCCCAAAAATGAAAAAAATTTCGTTTATCCATTATGCTTTATAAAAGCTCCTGCTTTGTCGGGTGGTGCTTGTAAATTTTATATAGGCGTTGGAAAAACAAAAGAGCAAAGCAAAGCCGCAGTTGAAAAAGAAAGAAGGTACGGAAGCTCAAAAAAATCAGGATTTTCACGAGTTGACCCCGAATTTCTTTCAAAAATTGCAGCCGAGGTTTTATTCAAAAAAGTTAAATATATTCAGAAAGATGGATTTACACCCATAAGAGAAAAGCTTTGGAAGCATGGAATAAGCGGAGATTATCCTATTTACGCTTTATACGTCAAGGAGCTTTGCAGAAGTGAGCTGACGGAATATTTCAAGGCTTATATTTATTCCTACAGAGCACATCTTAAATACGATCTTGTAGTCTTCTTTGATGAAGAGGATTTTTATTTCAGAAAAACGGAACAAAAGCTTTTATCTCTCCTTCACAAAACGGGAGGCTTCGGACTTTTGAATAAATCTCTCGGTATTCATCTTATAAACGTTGGTTCGTCAAAAGAACTTTTTGATTCAAGAGATGCATTCACTGTATTCAGAACGATTTCAAACCGAATACAGACGGAAGATAAACAGGTAACCCCTTTTCCCATGAAAACGGAAAAAAGAAAATCCGAAAAAACTGATAAATATATATCCGTTGAGGGAAGTGGATTTATCTTCTATAAGGACTCACTTTCTGAAAGAAAGCCTTATTCATACGTTTTAGCGGGAAAAGATTTCGGAAGCGTTGTTACAGATTCTTCCCTTGGGTTTACCTTCTCGGAAAACTCAAGACTTGGGAAGATAACTGCTTACGATGAATCTCCTCACGTGAGGGGTGGAGAAAAGGTTTTTGCCTTTTACGAAAATAAGCTTTACGACCTCTGCGATTACAGCAAAACCTTCAAATGCAAAAATGGTGTTGCCATATACGAGGGAGAAATAGGCGGAGTGAAATATTCCGTCTGCACTTTTGTTTCCAAAACCAAGAAAGAAAAATATATAATTCTTTCCTTTTCTTCAGACGGGATTTCCGCCGCATACAGCTTCAAGCCACTATTATCAGAAACCTCCGTCAGCAGTGGAGTTATACAATGCGAAAGGCTGGAAGAAAAGAGAGAAAGCTTTTGTTTCTTTTACGACAGCTGCAGTATAAACCGTAAAAACTCAAAAGGATTTTGCTCCGCTTACGGAACGCAAAACACATCAACTTTTAACCTTCCCGTAGGAGAAGAAATTTCTGTTTTTGCAACGGGACAAAAGATCCTTTTCAGACTTGGAGAAAGGGATTTTTCAGACTCGTTTTCAAACTTACCCAAATCAAGCATTGAAAACGCATTGGCTGAAAAGACGGTTCAAGAAGAATTTTCTCTTTCATTTCTTCCAAAAATCAGGTTTGAAACTGCATTTTTCAATATTGACAAGCTGTTTCCGTTTTTATTTTACCAAACTGCCGCCTCAAGATTTTACGCAAAGACGGGATATTATCAGAATGGTGGTGCTTTTGGATTCAGAGATCAGCTTCAGGATTGTCTTTCTTTGGTTTATTCAAAGCCGAAGGATGTGAGAAATCATATTTTGAAAGCCGCTTCACATCAATACAGAGAGGGAGACGTTATGCATTGGTGGCACGAGCTTGATGGAGAGCATATAGGCGTGAGAACAACCTGTTCAGACGATTTCCTCTGGCTTCCATTGGTTACGGCAAAATATATAAAGCTTACGGGAGATGCGGCGATTCTCAAAGAAGAAATTCCTTTTATTGAATCACCTATCCTTGATTCCAAGCAAAACGAAAGATATGAAAAAGCGGTTTTCACAAAGGAAACAGATACGTTATACTGTCATTGTCTTCTTGCCTTGAGCAGAGGCTTTGCAAAACGAGAAAACGGAATTTCCTTTATGGGCTGTTGCGATTGGAACGACGGATTTTCAAAAATGGGAACAGAAGGAAAAGGAAAAAGTCTTTTCACGTCAAGACTTCTCGTAATGGCGACAGAAGCCTTTATCCCCTATATAAAAGGACCTTTTCGATTCCAATTTGAAAATTTGTTGGATTTTCCCATTCTCTCCGACAGAAAAAAACTTCTTGCGGAAGCATCATACACCGAAAAGGAGATTGAAAAAAAATATTTTATAAACGGACAGTATGCAAGGTGCATATCCGATGACGGAACTATTTTCGGGATTGGAAATACAAAGGCTTGCAGTACGGATATCCTATGTCAAGCGTTTGCCGTTTTAGGCGGTAAAAACATAAAACGAAGCAAAGAAGCTTTGATTTATGCTTTCAATACTTTATACGATAAAAAAACGGAAACGCTGAAGCTTTTTTCACCACCCTTTGATGAAAATACGGAGTTGGGCGGATATATAAATTCATACCCAAACCACGTCAGAGAAAATGGAGGACAATATACTCATGCGGCTGTCTGGACAGCAATAGCTCTTATAAAATGCGGAGAAACTGAAAAAGGTCTTATGCTCCTTGAAAAGCTCTCTCCCCTTTCAAGATGCGAGACGGCAAAGGAAGGTGCGGTTTACAAAAACGAGCCTTACGTTTTATCTGCAGACGTTTACTCGGAGGAACTTGGTGGCAGAGGCGGTTGGAGCTGGTACACCGGGGCGGCTTCATGGTATTCGGTTGCTATTATTGAACATGTTCTCGGTCTTGAATTCAAAGGCACTGCTCTTATAGACGGAGAAGAAAAATATATGGGGGCTTTTAAATGCGTTGATATCAAACCAATAATTCCTTATACGGCTAAAATAAGCCTTGGGGACTACACTTTGAACGTTTCAGCAAAAAGAGGAAAACCATCCGTAAAGCTTGACGGAAAAGAAGTAGCGTTCCCCATAATTATCCCCCCGGAAAAAAGCGAGATTGAAATTTTCTTTGAATAAAGAAAATTCCAAAAAGTTCCTTGTTTTTCAAAATATATTTTTAAAATATATTGAATTTCCTTTCTGTTTGTGGTATACTACTTTGTATAGAATGTGAAATTATGCGAAATAGTATTTTTCCACAGACAGAAAGGCTTTTTTATCAAATTATGAAAGGAAACACGTTATGAAAACTTTCACTTTAAAACTCAAAGAGATTTTTAATCTTGACACAGCACAAGAACCTACTCTTGAATGTTATATACTTGATCCAAACCCCGAAACTGACCCATTACGCAAACATCCCTCAATTCTTGTTCTTCCAGGCGGAGGATATGTTTTCGCATCTGCAAGAGAAGCAGAACCCATTGCTCTTAACTACCTTTCTATGGGATTTAACGCTTTCGTTCTCAGATACAGCGTTGCTCCTGAAACATATCCTGAACAACTTATAGAAGTATCCGCAAGTATTGCTCTTATGAGACAAAAATCTGAAGAATGGTTTATCGACAAGGATAAGATAGCGGTTATCGGTTTTTCAGCAGGCGGTCATCTTGCAGGCTCTATTTCAACTCTTTGGAGAGAAAGTGCTATATATGAAAAGCTGAATATAGAAAAGGATTTAAACAAGCCCAATGCGGCTATTCTTTCATATCCCGTTATTACGTCTGACGCAAGTCACAGTCACGCAGGCTCCTTCGCTGAACTTCTTGGCGAAAAATACTCACCTGAAACTCTTGAAAAAGTTACTCTTGAAAAACAGGTAACGCCCGAAACACCCCCAACGTTTATATGGCACACGGCAAACGACGCCTGCGTTCCCATTATGAACTCCCTTATTTACAGCGAAGCATTGGCAAAAAACAACGTTCCCTTTGAACTCCACATATTCCCCGACGGTCCTCACGGACTTGCAAATTGCAATATAACTACGGCTCACGCTCCCGACAGTCCAATGGTAAATCCCCATTGTGAACGTTGGGTTGAATTGAGCAAAAAATGGCTTACTGAATCCTGCGGCTTTTAATTAGCATCGATGATTTGAGAAAGGAGCAGTTTCATTATGAAATTAAGATTTTTAGGTGCGGCACATGAGGTTACTGGGTCTTGTACTCTGCTTGAAGTTTGCGGAAAAAATATTCTTATTGACTGCGGACTTGAGCAAGGGGCAGACACTTATGAAAACTGTTCTTTTCCCCTTGCACCTTCTCAGATTGACTGCGTTTTACTGACGCACGCCCATATAGACCATTCAGGAAAGCTTCCCTATCTTACGGCAAACGGATATAAGGGTGATATTTATACAACTGCAGCCACAGAAAAGCTTTGCGAAATCATGCTTCTTGATTCCGCTCACATTCAGGAATCGGAAGCAATATGGAGAAACAGAAAAGCACGCCGTGCAGGAGAAGCTGAATACGTTCCTCTCTACACGTCTGATGATGCTAAAAAATGTGTTTCTCAATTCGTGCCCTGCAGATACAACGAAGAATATACGATATTTGATTTTCTGAAAATAAGATTCATAGATGCAGGTCACCTTCTCGGTTCTGCAAGCATTGAAATTACTGCAACGGAAAATGGAAAAACGAAAAAGCTTCTTTTTTCGGGTGACGTAGGAAACATTGACCGTCCTTTGATAAGAAATCCTGAAAAACCAACGGAAGCTGACTTGGTAGTTATTGAATCAACCTACGGAGACAGACTTCACGGTGAAAGGGAGGATTATCTCACACAGTTGAAGGAGATAATCAACACAACCGTCGAAAAAGGCGGAAACGTAGTTATTCCTTCCTTCGCTATAGGAAGAACACAAGAACTTCTCTATCTTATTCATATTCTGAAGGATGAGAATCTCATTGATAAAGATTTACCCGTATACGTTGACAGTCCTCTTTCCGTTCAGGCTACAAAAATTTATTCCGATGACATGGCTGGAAGCCTTATAGACTTCTATGACGAGGAAACCTTGGAGTATCTTAAAAAGGGAATAAACATTCTCGGCTTTGAGAGACTTCATCTCTCTGTCACCAGCGCGGAATCAGTTGATATAAATAACGATGCATCACCAAAGGTTATTATTTCATCCAGTGGAATGTGCGAAGCAGGACGAATAAGACATCATTTGAAGCATAATCTTTGGAGACGGGAATGTACTATACTTTTCGTTGGTTATCAATCTGTAGGAACGCTTGGAAGAATCATTTGCGACGGTGCAAAGCGAGTTACAATTATGGGCGAGCAAATAGCCGTTAACGCAAACATAGCCACAATAGACGGAATAAGCGGTCATGCTGATATGAATATGCTCCTTGACTGGCTTTCCAATTTGAATAAATCTCCCGAAATGGTTTTCGTAAACCATGGTGGAGACGGAGTTTGCGATTCATTTGCGGAAAAAATAGTCAAAAAGCTTGATTTTCCTGCCGTTGCTCCATACAATGGGGCTTACTATGACCTTTTTACAATGGAATGTTTAGAAGGCGGAAATACGGTTAAATTAACAAAAGCTCCTTCTCTTTCAAGAAAAAGCGTTTCCGCTTCATACGACAGACTTCTTGCGGCAGGAAGAAGACTTTTGGCAATTATTGAACGAAAAAAATATGCAAAGAGCAAGGAACAAAGCAAGCTGACATCACAGATAAACGATTTATGCAAAAAGTGGGAAAAATAAACGTTAAGGCTTTTTTAAGCTTCTATATGTAAAATACAGAAAAACATTATGAAAAACATGAAAAAAAGTAATATTGATAAAATTTCAATAGTTTTATGTTTCGTTCTTTCATTGAACGTTTTGTTCTCATCCGCTATTATATCTAAAGCGGAAAACTTTGAAGATTCTCAAACTGACACCTTATCTTACACTGTTTCTTACGGTAAAGGTCTGTATATCTCTTATGCAGGAAGCGAACCAAAGAATTTCATCAAAGGCGATCCGCCTGAAAGTCAGATTGCAGAAGCAGGAGAATCCATAACGGTTGCTTTAAACACATTTACCTTCAGAGATTATTCCTTCGGTGGATGGAAATACACGTATGTAGATTCAAACGGAGATAAACAAACTTTGTATTACAATGAAGGTGACGTTATTGAAAACCTCCAAAGCGATATGAAGCTTGAAGCTACGTGGACGAAAAAGCAGGACAATCTGAAAATTGACGCTTTTGCTACGTATGCTGACACAAACGAAAAAAGCGAGCATTATATTGGAGAAATAACGATTTTGAAAGAATCCCCTTCTTCGCCTGCGGAAAACTATGAATTTTGCGGGTGGACAGATAACGAAGGTAAGGTTCTTTATTCACCTGGTGATGAATACGAAATCAAAAACATCAACACGGTTATAAAGCCTGTTTGGTCTGTTGACGGAGAACAGATAAATTACAAAAAAATCTCCGTTACAGTATCAAAGGGCGGGACTGCTTCCCTCTCTGAAATATATCTTCTTTCGGGAACTACCAAAGCTATCCGTTTTGAACCTAACGAGGGATATGCCCTTGATTCCGTTACAGTAAATGGTGAATCCTATGGAAAAGCTTCAAATATAGCAGTTACGGTTGAAGATGTGGATATATACGTAAATGCAGTCTTTTCAGAGCTTCCAAAGGATAATAGCGGAGAAGACAGCCTTGATCCAGAAAAAAATGAGTTTAAAATTACCGTAAACATTGAAGGCAAAGGCTCTGTCTCACCTTCCAATATATTGACTGTGAAAAAGGGAGCTTCCGTAACGATAACCTTTGTTCCCGATAAGAACTATCGTTTGCCTCTTGAAATCATGGACAACGGAAATTACAACTTTTTCAACAAACAATGGAATGGAGAATATACAATTACAGACGTTTCTGAGGATCACGTTATAAACATACTTTTCATAAGCGAAACTTCCGTACTTAATCCTTCCATCCAAACGGAAAGTAAAGATCCTACTACGGATAACGCGCCTTCGAAATTTACAGCGAAAATATGTATTTTTATACTGATATTGGCAGCTATATTTGGTTTTGTGGCTGTTAAATTCTGTAATCCTAAAACGAAAGCGCGAAACAAAAAAAGACATTGACAGAAAGGCATAAAAGCAAATGAGTTCAAAATATGAAAACGTTGCTATACTGATACCCGCCTATAAACCCGATAAAAAGCTTCTAAAATTAGTGGATGAGCTTCTTGCGGCAAAATACAACGTTATCGTTGTGAACGACGGAAGCGGAGCGGAATTTGACCATGTTTTCAATTCACTTCATGACGTAAAGCTTCTCGTTCATACCATTAACAAAGGCAAAGGTGCCGCTCTTAAAACGGGTATTTCATACGTCGATAAGGAAACATCATATTCTGCTATAATAACAGCTGATGCAGACGGTCAGCATACTCTTGCGGACATAACGAAGCTTGCAGACTTCCTTTGCGATACGAAAGAAAAATTTGTTATAGGAAGCAGGAAATTCACAGGCAACGTTCCATTCAAAAGCAAATTCGGAAACAAGCTTACAATCGGTGCGTATGCTCTTGCAAGCGGTGTGAGAATCTCTGATACACAGACAGGACTAAGAGGATTCTCAAAAGAGCTTTTTTCAGAGTTGGCACAGATAAACGGTGAACGATACGAATATGAAATAAACGTTTTGCTTCACGTTGCAAAGCATAAAATAAAGATACATGAAATAGAAATAGAAACTATTTATATCGATGAAAACGCATCCTCACACTTTCATCCCATAAGAGATTCTGCGAAGATATATTCCTGCATTCTCAAATATTGTGTTTCGTCCATAGCTTCGTTTCTTGTGGATTTTTCCCTTGCACATATTTTTCTTTTTGTGCTTCCGCTTATTTTTGTAAAGGACAATTATCAAATTGGAGATCTTTTCAGTTTTACGGGAGAAGCGGCTGTAACAGCTCTGGCTACTGCACTTGCAAGAATATTCAGCAGTATGGTTAACTTTGCTTTGAACCAAAAGATTGTTTTCAAGTCAAAGGAAAAAACATCTTCTGCAGCGGTTAAATATTTTGCTCTTGCCGCTTTTGTGCTTGTGCTCAACAGCATTTTGACCGTATTCTTAAGAGAGCTTACAGGATTTTTCACTTTGTCGTATATAATAACCCAGATAGTTTTATTCGTGATGAATTATTTCATACAGAAAAAATTCATTTTCAAAGCCGAATAAAAAAGCTCGGAGGAATTACGTTGATTTATAAAAAGGCAATTAAACTTTATGCTTTGATTATGCTTTGCGTTTTGCTATTACCCTCCTGCGAGGAAAGCGTCAATTCTTCTGAAAGCGAAGAAAACTCCATACAGCTTTTTTCTTCCGAAGTTTCTGAAACTGAAGCATCCGTTTATGAATCAGAAGAAATCTCTTTTTCTGCTTCAGAAGATGTTTCAACAGAGCCTTCAGAAGCACCTTCCGAAGAATCCGAAGAAAGCGTTGAAGAATCATCAGAATTATCATCTGAAGATGCAGAGCTTTCATATGACCCTTCCTATTCGGAAATAACTATCGATTCTGCAGGCGAGCGATACGCAGACAAATTTACTGACGGAGAAATCATTTCCGACGAAAGCTCATACAAAAGCAAATTTATAAACGTCACGTATAAAGAAATAAACTTTGAAGGCAAGCTTTATTTCGTACAGGATATTTACATAAAAGATATAGAATGTCTCTCTGTCGGTTTTGCAGGACTTAAATTCGGCAAAAAGTACAACGACTACGTTTACGATATGGTAAACGATTACAGAGAATCAGGTGTAAACGTTATAGGTGCTGTAAACGGTGATTACTGCGGGTTGAACGGCAAAGGAGCAATAATAAGAAACGGAAAGCTCTATGGTACGGGGATTCCCGACTACAGCGTTTGCGTTCTTTATAAAAACGGTGTTATGGCAGTCATTGAAAAAAATCTGTTTAACGCTGAAAAAGAACTTGAACGAGGGGCGTGGCACGTTTGGGATTTTGGGCCTTCATTCCTAAATTCCGACGGAAGCCCTGTTGAAAAGTTTACGGAAAAAATAAGCATAAGCAGAGGCAATCCGAGAACTGCTATAGGTTATTTTGAGCCAGGGCATTATTGCTTTGTAGTAGCAGGCGGTAGAGCTACCGAAAATGCATACGGTGTTTCTTTCGTTCAGATATCCCGTTTTTTGAGCAATTTAGGCTGTAAAGTGGGATATAATCTTGATGGCGGAAAATCATCTGTAATGGTTTTTGGAGATAAAATATCAAACGAAAAATATCAAGGCACTGGCAGAAGAATATCCGATATCGTTTTTGTAAAGGATATTTCGGAAGAAGCTTCCGTACAGTAAATCGAAATCACAGACCAAAAGAGGAAAAAATGAAAAGAAAATTCAACAAAAAACTTATTGTTAAAATTGTCATAGCGGACATACTGATTTTCGCTGTTTCAATTCTCACCTTTGCTTATTTTGACCACGTCAGAAGCTGGGGACCAGATACACCTGTTGACGATATCAAGCCTCCCGTTTTCGGTGACGATTCGGAATACGTATCTTCATTGTTCGAAACGTCAAAGGATGAACCGTCTTCTGATTCAAACGAGGCTTCCACCGATTCTTCCGAAGAAACCCCCTCCGCTGATACTTCCGAAGATGAAAAGCCTGCCAACGATATATTTACAGACGGAGAAGTTATTTCAACCGAAACAGTATATAAAAGCAAATACGTCAGCGTTACTTTAAAAGAGATAAATTACAATAACAAGCTTTATATGGTTCAAGACGTTTACGTTCAACGTATTGAAAGCCTTGCTGCAGGATTTGCAAAAGGTCTTAATCCAAGCTCAGGTGAAAAGTCCACCATATATCAGATGGTTGAACATTACAGAAACAGAGGATATAACATTGTTGCAGCAATAAACGGAGATTATTGCGGATACAACTCCAAAGGCGTTACAATAAGAAACGGTGTTCTTTACGGAAGCGGAGTTGCTCAATTCGACGTTTGCATTATTTACAAAGATGGAACGATGGTAACAATGGCTCCCGAAGATTTCAACGCTAAAACCGAGCTTGAAAAAGGTGCGTGGCACGTTTGGGATTTTGGTCCTCCCCTCCTTGATGAGAATGGAAAAGCATACAACTCTTTCAACTCCGATTATTCAAAAATTGCAAAATCAAATCCAAGAACTGCTATCGGATATTACGGCCCTGGACATTACTGCTTCGTTGTTGCAGGCGGCAGAGGTGAACAAGCTTACGGTGTTACAATGTCAGCTCTTGCCGATTTTATGGAATATCTTGAATGTGACGTTGCATACAACCTTGACGGTGGCCGTTCTTCTATAATGGTTTTCGGTGAAAACATCGTCAACGAAAAATATCAAGACGTTAACAGAAACAACACTGATATGATATTCATTCAGGACTTTTCTTGATTTCAGGAGGATGAAAAATGAAAAATAACCAAAAGATTCCATTGCCTCTTTTTATCCTCGCCCTTGTTTGTGCAAACGGTGGAATAATAATCTGCCTTATGCATCTTGTTTTCCATTTTATCGATTCGGTAAACTTTGCAGTTGGATTTTTAGATAATAAATTTACTTTTATAGTAATGCTTATTGCGTCCATTCTTTCAGCTCTCGCATCAGTTTCCGTTATGATAATTCTTAACCGCAGAGAAAGTAAAAGCTACTTTTTCAGAAAAGTTGCTTTTATAAACTTCTGGATTTGTGTTATTAACATTCTTCTTCAAAGAAACGTTATTCTTCCAAATATGATAGAAACTGTAACAAGAAATATGATCTGGTTTTTCGTGAGTATGTTCACGATTCTCACCTGCGTTTTCTGTGACGGACTTCTCGTTATGGAAGAAAATGAAGAAGAATAAACAGAAAAATTTTACCATTCACTAAGAGATTTATATGATAATAGATTTTCATACCCATATTTTTCCCGATTCGTTAGCACCGAGAGCTATTGAAACCCTTGCAAAAAGAAGCGCACTTGTACCGTACACAGATGGCACAGCAAAATGCACGTTAAAAAAAATGGATGAGTTTTCAGTAGATAAATCGGTTTGTCTTAATATAGCAACAAAACCTACACAGCAAAGAAAAATAAACGATTTTATGAAGGATATAATGAATTCTTCATATGGTGAAAGGCTTATTCCTTTCGGCACAGTTCATCCCGATGCAACAGACGCTCTTGACGAAATACAGTATATCAAGGATTCATCCATCAAGGGAATAAAGCTTCATCCCGATTATCAGAATTTCTATGCTGATGATAAAAAAATGGACGGTATTTATGACGTTGCTTCGCAATTAGACCTTCCTATTATTTTTCACGCAGGCTACGATATCGGAATGGGTTGTCCCATACATTGCACTCCTCTTATGATAAAGAAGATTGCAAAACGTTTCCCAAAGCTTACGGTTATAGCAGCACATTTTGGCGGGAACGGAATGTGGAACGATGCGTTGGAACTAACGTCGGAATTGGAAAACGTTTATTATGACACGGCTTTCCCATGGAATCTTGATAAAATCACCGCCAAAAAGCTTATTTCCAAAAAAGGTGCGGATAAAATTCTGTTTGCAAGTGATTGCCCTTGGGATTCTCCAAAACGAATTATTGATTTCATTGATTCTCTTCAGATTTCGTCAAAGGAAAAAGAACTTATATTTGCAGAAAACGCGAAAAATTTGTTAAACCTCTGATTTTAACAGAGAAAAACAAAAAAATATATAAAAATTAACAAAGTTATTTGCAAAAAACTCTTGACAAAAATTTCTTTTTGTACTATATTATATGGGTATGCGGGCGACAGTTCTGAAAATATGCTCCATGAATTTTTCAAGTCCGCTTTATAGATTTGTTATTAAAAAATATTTGTAAAAAAATCGGGAGGTAGTTCTCATGGCAAAATGTCAATTTTGCGACAAAGGCGTTACCTTTGGTCACAACGTTTCTCACTCTAACAGAAAGACAAGCAGAACCTGGAAGCCCAACATCAGAAAAGTAAAGGCTAACATCAACGGCGGTACAAAAACAGTTTATATCTGTTCACGTTGCCTTCGTTCAGGTAAGGTTCAGAGAGCTGTTTAAAAACTGTTTTAAAAAAAGAAAAATGCTGCTTGGTTATTCCAATGACAGCATTTTCTTTTTTTTACGGATAAATTCAGATATTCTGTTTATCAGCTCAAGCGCAAAACAGCCTTATAGTACTCTTGTTTTCAACTTCGCTCAATAAACCAGCTTTCAGGTCTACCACAAAGAGGACAACGTTGAGGTGGAGATTCACCTTCGGCTGAATATCCGCAATTATAGCACATCCATACAGTTGAACAATTATTTGACGTAAACATATCGTCATCAACAAGACGTCTGTGCGTTTGCGAGAAAGTGTCTGCATGATTTTTTTCAATTTGTGCAGTATTTAGAAACTTCTCGCCCAATCCATCATAACCTTCATTTTCTGCATCCCTTGCATATAAACGATAATTATGCTCTCCAGAATTTTCATCAGCTATGGAATTTTGCAGATTTTCATTAAGGCTCCCCATCATTCCAAGCTCACCCATCCACATCTTTGCATGTGCAAGCTCGTTATTTGCAGCGATTCTGTAACAATTAGCTATCTGTGGATATCCCATTCTTTCCGCTTCGTTTCCCCAAAGCATGTATTTAACGTGGCTTAAAGCTTCATCTGAAAGAGCTGTTTCAAGATTTTTTTTTGTTTGAGAATTGCCGTATTTTTTCATATCTTTCATAAACCTATCTCCTTTTTATCATCCCTTAAAAATGGGAAAAGGGTTTCCCCTTCAGTATTTAAGTTTATGCAATAAATAAAAAAAGGTCAAAGACAAATCCTTCGCTCATATTCAGGCTTCAAAATAGAATACGTATGAACCGTGGCATATTTTCCTTTGATAAGCTGACATTCCCTACCTGTACCCTCGTATATAAATCCTACAGATTCGGCTAATTTTACAGACGAAATATTTCCCTCCATTATTCTGACAAAAAGCCTGTGAAAATCCATATCTATAAACGCTACCTTCATAACTGCGCTTAATGCTTCCTTCATCAGACCTTTACCCCAATATTCAGGTGACAGAACGTATCCAAGCTCTGCAGCGTTATTGTATTCATCAACCGAGGTGAACCCGCAAGTACCTATAAAACGTCCGTCCATCTTATGATTCAATCCCCAATCGGGCGCTAATCCCCGTTTATATTGGTTCATATGGAATTCTATTACTCCTCTTGTTTCCAATAAATTGAAATGTGGAGTCCAAACAAGATATTCGGACGTTTTATCCAACGATGCATATCTGTTCATATCATAAAGATTATCCATGGATATTTTTTTTAAAACAAGTCTTGGCGTCTCTATGGAAGGTAAGGACGAAAAAATCTTTTTAGCATTTGAATTCATCATCAATCCCCTTGAAAATATAAGTAATCTACAACATATTATACATATTTTTTCCGTATTATCAAGTCTTATTTGAATACTCAAATCTGAAGGTTTTAAAAAGCGGTATAAAAATATGTTTCTTTTGTTAAAAAGAGTATTTTTCTCTTGACATCCGACAAAGAATGTTGTATTATATCATATGTGTACTTGCGTCAAAGTACACAAATTCCTATTTGTTACGGGAGGATAATATTTTGAAAAAAATCGGCTTTAAAACAATCCTTACGAAGTCACTTGCCGCTTTGCTTGTTGCATTGATGTTTGTGCCTTCTCTTGCATCCTGTAGTGAGGAGCAAGATATTCAGGACACAATAATCCCCGTTTATACATTTTACGGTATAAAGGGTGAAGGAACTACCGACGAAGCAATAAGAGCGGTTGAACTCGCAATTAACCGTATACTTATTTCAAGATATACCTTAGCTGTCGATCTCCGCCTTTTCTCCGAAGCTGAATATGAAGAAGCTTTGATGTCAGCCATGGAAGACGTTGAAAAATATGAAAAAGGTGAATATTCTTCCGAAGAATCTTTAGAATCAGGTGATGACGATCCTTATACATATACAGAGGATAAAATCATATCAATGCTCGAAAACGGCAAAGATTTTAAATTGAAAGCACCACGTGTTGACGTTGTTCTCTGTAAGGATTCAAAGCATTATTTTGATCTTGCAAACTCCAAAAAGCTTGTTGCTATTGATACGACTCTCGAAAACGAAGGTAAGGTTCTTTCCGAATATATCCACCCCACACTTTTCTCCCTCGCAAAAATTGGCAGAAAAACCTATGGTGTTCCTAACAACGTCGCTTTAGGTGAATACGAGTACATTGTTTTCAACAAGGAATACCTTGAAAAGCACAAATACGACTATACAACTATGAAAACGCTTGAAGATCTTGAGGATTATCTTGAGCTCATCAAAACCGAAGATAAAGACGTTGTTCCCCTTCTCAAAGCAGGAACTCCCGCAACGTATGAATATTTGTTCGGTGACAATTCTCCATTTTATATCAATCCCGCAACAACAACATCGGGAGAAGCAACAGGAAGACTTTACGGAACGTTTGATACATCGCTTTTTGCATACATTATTGAAGACTACGCAACTCTTATTGGTAAATATAATTCTCTTGGATATCTTCCCAAGGATGGTGACAGCGGCAAGGATTTTGCAGTAACTTTCATTAAAGGTACTCCAGCTGATATCAAAGCCCTTGAAGAAAAAACAGGAAAAAAATTCGAATATGCCGTTTACAAAAATCCCGTTGCAACAACTGAATCTTTAGGCACTGTTTATTCTATTTCTTCCAGCGTTTCTGATACTGAAGTTACAACAATTATTGATATTATAGTTGCAATGTTCACTGATGAGAAGATTAAAAACTATTTCTATCATGGTGTTCAGGGCGAACATTATATACTCGACGATGACGAAAGAGTACAGCCTATTAAAAATGAGTCAACAGGCAACTTTGATTATGTGATGTCAAATGAATACACAGGTAACGTTTATCTTGCAGCTCTCAAGCAGGGTGAAAACGAAAGCACGAACGATTATATCAAACAGATAAATCTTGCTGCTAAGCTTTCCCTCACCTCGGGTTTCTCATACGTTCCCAAAACATACACAGTCGGTGACAAGACCCTCACCGAACCCAACTACGTAGAAATAATGCAGGAAGCTTTTGGTGATGCTGTACACAAGCTTTCAACAGGTGCTTACGGATTCATTGATTACGATGAATTTAAAGTTACCATAGAAGCTGACCTCAAAGCTTATGCGGAAAAAATAATTTCTGCTGAGTACGCACAAAAGCTTGTTGACAAACATCTTGAGAAGAATGATGAATATCTCAAATCCAAAGAATTTTTGGATCAGGTCAGAAAAGAAGCTACAGATCTTGTTAACGAAGGCATGATTACAAACGCAAAAACCGCTTTAAAAAATGAATTCACAAAAGTGGTAAAGGAAGAAATGCCTGACGCTACAGCTGAAGAAATTGATGCAGCTGTTGCATCACGTATAACGGATGAGGCTATTGAAGACTATATCAGCAAAAACTTCTCACAAGAAGAAAAGGAAACTCTTATTTCCAACCGAATGAACATACTTATCAACAATGTATCAGCAAGTATTTCAAAGGATTATAAAGAATCTGCTGAATATAAAAATGCTGTTGCCAAGTACACTACTTCTTCTGAATACGCTTCAGCCGTTGCAGAGTATATCGCAACCAAAGGCAATGATTACGTTGAAAAAGAATTCATTATGGCTATTGAGAATCAAATAATCGCTGAGACCGAATCTCTGCAGGAGAAAGCCGTGGAAGCTGTTGAACTCGCTATTAAAAACTTCAACAAAGAAGCTTCCAAAGCTTTCGATTGGACACCCGCAGAAGCATCAAAAAATCTTGATGTAAATTCATATTCCGATTTCTTTGAAAAAAGAGTTGAAGCTCAGTATTATGTTGTATATACAGATCCCGACGCCAAGAAATAATATTTAATTTACAAACGGGACAGCTGATAACTCGGTTGTCCCGTTACATTTTTGACAATATAAAAGAAACAGAGAATTGATGATGAAAAAAACAATTATTTCTTTCTGTAATTTTGTGAGATCCAAAAATTTATTTTACTATTTATCAGCACCGATATTGACATTTTTGGTTTTCTCCATTATCTTTTCAGTAAATAACATTTACCCTTTCGGTGAAGAACCTATTGCATGGTGCGACCTCAAACAGCAAGGGATACCTTTGCTTATGAACCTTAAGGATGCATTAAGCGGAAATGGAAGCGTTCTTTACAGCTTTAACAATGCATCTGGAATGAACTTCTGGGGTGTATTTTTGTTCTTTCTTTCCAATCCTTTTTCATTCCTTTGCGTTTTCTTTGAAAAATCAGAGCTTTATTTGGTTGTAAATCTTCTTATAATCTTAAAGCTAATGACAGCCTCCTTTACGGCAACATTTTTCTTCATAAAAAGCAATAAGTATTTGCAAAAAGGTATTTCTGTCGCATTGGGCCTTTCATATGCATTATGTGCATATGGTCTTATGTATTACCAGAATATAATGTGGCTGGACCTTATGTATTTATATCCCCTTCTCGCTTTAGGTATAGAGAGAGTCATCCACAGAAAAGGATATGGATTTTATACCGCTATATTAGCTCTTTGCGTTATATTCAATTTTTATCTGAGCTATATGGTTGTTATTGCAGTTCTCATCATTATTGGTGTTTATCTGCTTGTTTCAAATCAGACCAAAGAAGAAAAAAGAATAGTTGCTTTCGATTTTTTCAAAGGATCAGCTATAGCGGCTATGCTTTCTGCGGTTTCATGGCTTCCTGCTTTTCTTCAATATAGCAGTTCAGGAAGAGGAGAAGACATTATTGAAACTCTCGGAACATCCAACTGGTATTCAAATTCCGACACGATTATTTTACTGTTGCTTTCAACAACAATAATTTTGCCTGGATTTATTTCAATTATAAAGCCCGACAGAAAAAGAGTTGCAACCTTCGTTTCTTTCGTTCTTTTTACGCTCCCAATTTTCGTTGAACCTATAAATAAAATGTGGCATACGGGAAGCTATATGGCATTTCCTGGAAGATACGCTTTTATAACAACATTTACAGGTCTTGAAATGGTGGCTTTAGCTTTTGAAGATAAATCCACAAATCCTTGTTTCTCACCCATTGAAGAAAGTTTCTTTTCAAAATCAAATCTGATTGCAAAAATAAAAAGCTTTTTCACATCTGACAAGTTAACAGAATGTATTTTATTTTCAATTACAGGTATTATAACGATTTATCTTCTCGGCGAAAAAATTGCAACAGATTGGTTTATTAAAAACGAAGAAGTTCTCTCCAAATATACGGATTCCCTTTGGAGCAACAAGGAACAGCTCATGCTTACCTTGAAGGTTGCAGGAGTTTTCGCATTTGTTTATATTATTTTTACCGCAATTTACAAATTGAAGCTTGTATCCAAAAGGATATTTGCCATATTCCTCACAGGTATTATTATATGCGAAGGAATATTTGCAATTAACGTTTATGCGGTTTCCGTTGTAAACAGAAACGTTTTTGACGGATACGAAGACTTCCTTGACCTTGAAGGTAAAATTGAGGATGATGATTTTTACAGAATAAAAACAGAAAAAAAATATCACGATTCAAACCTTTTAGGTGCTTTAGGATATAATTCAATAGGTCATTACACTTCCCTTTCAAACCTTGATTATATGAACGCATATAAGGCTCTCGGTTATTCTTCATCCTGGATGGAGCTTTCAACATACGGAGGCACAGAGCTTTCAAATGCAATTATGTGCGTTAAATATAACGTTATAAAGAAAAAATCAAATCAATGCGTATATACAAACGGTACGTACAGCATTTTTGAAAATCCTTATTCTCTCGGACTTGGCGTTAAATATTCGGGTATAGACGACGTTTTTGCCTGCGATGAAGGCTCAAGAATTGATTATCAGGAAAAGATTTTTGCTTCACTTTTTGGAAGCGATGAAAATCTTTTCGAAAAATACGAACCAACAACCCTGAAAGATTGTGAAATTTCAAAAAAAGGCGATAAAATCAAAATTGAAGGTAAAGGTACTATCACGTATATCATAGACGTAAAAGGGCGTCAGAGTCTTTATTTTGACGGTTTCGGTGAATACAGCAACGACCTCAGACAATCAATAAACAAAGGATTTTCAATTTCCGTAAACGGAAAAAGAAGTTCTCTTTTCCCCGATGGCTTATACACAGGGCTTGTCCATCTCGGCACTTTTGAAGACGAACAAGTAAAAGTAACACTTGAAACCAGAAAGAACAATATGACGTTGCATTCCTTCGGAATCGCAGGACTAAAAAAAGACGTTCTTGAAAAAGCCGTTGAAAATGCTGATTCTGGATATCTCAAGACGGAAGACAACAAGGTTATTGGAACAGTTAACGGCAAAGAAGGTGAACATCTTTTCGTTTCTGTACCCTACGATGACGGTTTCAAAGTTACTGTAAACGGCGAAAAGGTTAATGCAGAAAAGGTATTCGGAGATTTCTATTCAATTCCTTTGAAAGACGGAGAGAACGTTATTGAGATGAAGTACACTCCAAATGGTTTCACTTTGGGACTCCTTATTACTATTTTGGGTGCACTAATTGCAGGAGTTATATATTTCTTGAAAAAGAAGAAAATTTCGTTCACTTTCATTGAAAACAAGAAGTTTCTTTTCTCCTTTGCATTTATCGGTTTGTTTGTAGTTGTAATTTGTCTGATTTATCTTTTCCCAATGGCTGTTAAAATTTTCTATTAGCCTATATGAAAACAGGAGGCCTTTATGATTTATTCTATTGCAGGTATTACCGTTGAGCTTGACTTCAAATATAAATACGGTGAGGAAAAATGCGAAAGATATTTATCAGAAGGTTCTCCTGTTTTTTCTGCTTTCGCTACAGATGATGAAATTCAAAAAGAAAAATTAAACACCCCCGAAAATTCTCTTGAAGCATGTGAGTTTGATTGTGTTTTCAGAAAGCTTTACAACTATGCACCAAAGGAAGGCAGGATGCTTGTTCACGGAGCAGCTCTTATGATGCACGGAAAAGCCTTTTTGTTCACAGCTCCGTCAGGTACAGGAAAAAGCACACATATAAAATTATGGGGAAAGAAATTTGGAAAGGACGTAACCGTAATTGACGGAGACAAACCCTTCGTTAGCTTTGAAAATGGAAAGGCTTTCGTTTGGGGAAGTCCGAGAAGCGGAAAAGAAGGATGGAACAACCCTATATCTGCTCCTCTTTGTGGAATTGCGTTTTTAGTACGAAGTGAAAAAAACAGAATAGAAAAAGTCTCCCCTTTGGAAATGGCTGAAAAGTTTTTCGCCCAATGCTATATTCCTAAAAGCAAAGATACGGCTTTATTAAGTGTTGAAATGATAAATGGGATATTATCCACTGTCCCTTTATATAAGCTTTATTGCAACATGGAAATAGAAGCGGCAGAAATAGCATTTAACGGAATGAACAATTAAATAGAAAAGACTTGCGTATGAGATATCTCGTACACAAGTCTTTTTTAATTAAGAAAAAACTATTACATATAAAACATATATTAGCCTGCAGCCAAGCGTTCTGCACGGTCTGCTGTTATGAGGGCATCTATCATTTCGTCAAGCTTTCCGTTAAGGAAATTTTCAAGGTAATAGAGGGTAAGACCTATACGGTGGTCAGAAACACGTCCCTGCGGATAATTATAGGTACGTATACGTTCGCTTCTGTCACCCGTGCCCACCTGACTCTTACGTTGAGAAGCAACTTCATCAGCCTTCTTTGAACATTCAAGGTCATAAAGTCTGGATTTCATAACCTTCAAGGCTTTTTCCTTGTTTTTAAGCTGGCTACGCTCATCTTGGCAGTCAACAACTATACCCGTTGGAATGTGGATTATTCTTATGGCAGATTCCGTTTTATTAACGTGCTGTCCGCCTGCGCCTGAGCTATGATGTCTTGTAATCTCAAGCTCGTCCATATTAAGCTCAAATTCCACGTCTTCTGCTTCGGGAAGTACGGCAACGGTTACTGTTGAGGTGTGAATTCTTCCTTGAGTTTCCGTTTCGGGAACACGCTGAACACGATGAACGCCGCTTTCAAACTTAAAGCGTGAATATGCACCTTCTCCCACAACCATAAAGGACACTTCCTTAAAGCCTCCAAGTTCTGTTTCGTTTGCATAAAGAAGCTCTGTTTTGAAGCCTGCAGATTCTGCATACATATTATACATTCTGTAGAGAACAGCAGCGAAAAGGGATGCTTCTTCCCCACCTGCACCGCCTCTTATTTCAATAATAACGTTTTTGTCATCGTTTGGATCTTTGGGAAGGAGCAACTCTTTTAATTTCTGTTCAGCAGAAGTGCAAAATTCGTTTGATTCCTGAATCTCCGCCTTGGCAAGCTCACGCATTTCTGCATCCTGCTCTACTGCAAGGATTTCTTCTGCATCGGCTATATTTTTCTTTGCCTGCTTATATGAACGGAAAACTTCCACAATATCCGTTAAGGATTTATATTCTTTGATATATTTTCTATAAAGGTCCATATCGTTCATCACTTCCGTTGATGAAAGCTTTTCTTCTATCTCAATATACCTTTCTTCGATACTTTGAAGCTTAGTTAACATGGATTTTGCCTCCTATAGTAATATTTTATATTGTCTTTGCATAGGATAGTACAAAGTCAAAAAAGATTTTTAAAATTTCTGTGTGAAAGGAGTTACGTCTAAAAAACGTAAAAATCAGATGAAAACAAGCTTCAATTCAATCTCACAAACCAGCTTCTTACCCGAAGGAAGACTTTTATTTACAGCCCAGAATTATTCCCGTATGAAAAACTTGGATTCTTTAATAAAAGCAATGGATGAACAGGTTATTCTGGAAGGGAGAGCTGTACTTTGTGATAATCATCATAATCTCCACGTTGAAATGGGAAATTTCAAAGGAATAATCCCTGCTGATGAATGTGTTTACTCATCATTTCCCATAAAGGACGTTGCTATCATAAGTCGGGTTGGAAAAAGCGTTTCATTCGTTATAACCGATATAACCGTTGGAGAACGAGGAGAACCGTTTATTCTCCTTTCCCGAGCAAAAGCTCAAAAGTCTTGCATCGATGAATACATATCATCCCTTGTTCCTGGGGACATAATAGATGCAAAGATAACCCATATGGAGAACTTCGGATGCTTTGTCGATATCGGTTGCGGAGTTATTTCATTGCTCAGCATAGATACAATGTCCGTGTCACGAATTTCTCATCCCAAAGACAGATTTTTCACAGGTGAATCAATCAAGGTTATTATTAAAACTCCTGCAGATGATACAGGCAGAGTAACGTTAAGCCATAAAGAACTCCTTGGCACATGGGAAGAAAACGCATCTTTGTTCTCCGTTGGAGAAACTGTATCGGGTCCCGTACGTAGCATTGAAAGCTACGGAGTGTTTATTGAGCTTACTCCCAACCTTGCAGGTCTTGCGGAATACAAGGAAGGAATATCGGCAGGACAGATAGCAACAGTTTACATAAAGAGCATTATCAAGGAAAAAATGAAGGTAAAGCTTGTTATAGTTGACTGTGTAACATCAGAGGGAATACGTCCCAAGCGGAATTATTTTATCAGTGAGGGTCACATTGACCGCTGGGTATACTCCCCTGACGTTTCAGACAGATTGATTGAAAGCGTTTTCAATGACGATAATTATTGATAAGGCATCCGTCAAGAATTATCTGACGGTCAGTTTTTGAAATCGGAGCAAAGCCAAGTTTCACGTTTTCCACAGTTCCATCTTTACGGACTATGGATGCGTTAACGTGGCTTTCTTCTTTTTCAATAGCGTTTTTGATGCCTTCAACGTAAATATAATCTCCATCGGAGCAATTAAGATCTTCGTTAAGAATAAATGGAATAACGCCCCAATTTATAAGATTGGAAAGATAGCGTTTAGTTGCATATTCTTTAGCAATGTTTGCCCATGTTCCAAGAATTTTCTGACATGATACAGCTTGTTCACGTGCAGATCCATCTCCGGGTTTATATGCATATACAACAGTACCGAATCCCGTATCTGAAGAATACTTTGTTCCGAGTGCAGAGAAAACCTTATCTATTTCTTCCGTATTCATCTTATCGAGAGAACCTTCTCTACGAGCTGTTTCAAATTCTCTGAAAGCTTTTGCGCATGGAACGTAGGAAGGAACTTTTCTTGAAAGAGCAAACTCTGCAAGTCTTTCGGGATTTGAACGGAATGATGAAGTTTCACCCGAAGGGATAAGCTCATCCGTTGTTGTTACAGGGTCTGTTATATATGCTGCAACCTTGAGAAGCAGATTATCTGTAAGAGGTGCCATTTCAGGCCAGTCTCTTATGTTAGGGCCGAATTTGAGCTTGGATTCACTATCAGGTTTACCAAAACCGCTATATACTCTTGCATTATATATTTCGGGATTGTATTCATATTCGGGAACAACGTCGTTATAATCAAACTGATCTGCACCTATGAGAACTCCTCTGTTTCTTGCAGTTGCCGCAATAGAGCGAGCATCCATCAATGCGACGGCAGAAAGCTGGCCTTCACCTGGCTTTGAACCTTCACGGTTGGGGAAGTTTCTCGTCGAATGTCTTATGGAAAGACCGCCGTTAAGAGGAACGTCACCTGCACCAAAGCAAGGACCGCAGAAAGCGGTTCTTAACGTTGCGCCGCTAAGCATAAGGCTTTCCATAGCACCTGCACGCATAGCCGCATACTGAACGGGTGCACTGGAAGGATAAACAGAAAGTGAGAAAACACCGTTACCCGTAGTTTGTCCTTTGAGAATTTCTGATGCGGCAATAAGGTTTTCGTATCCACCGCCTGCACAACCTGCGATAACACCTTGGTCAACACAGAATTTACCGCCTATGAGCTTATCACGGAGAGAAAATCCTGCCGTTTTACCGCCAAAAACTTCGGCAGCGTTTTGTTCAACGCCATAAAGGATATCTTCTGCATTTTCTAAAAATTCTCTTATAGTATATCCGTTTGAAGGATGGAAAGGTAAAGCAATCATAGGCTCAACCTTTGAAAGATCAAGTTCTACAACACCATTATAGTAAGCAGGACGGTCAACCTTCATTTCTTTGTAGGACTCGCCTCTGCCATGTTTTTTCAGATATTTTTCTGTAAGGCTATCCGTTTCCCAAACGGAAGAAAGACAAGTTGTTTCTGTTGTCATTACGTCGATACCAATTCTATAATCCATTGAAATATTGGAAACACCTTCACCAATGAATTCAAGAATAGTATTCTTAACGAATCCGTTTGCAAAAACTGCTTTTATAAGAGCTATTGCCACGTCCTGCGGTCCTACACCGTGAGAGGGCTTACCCGTAAGGTGAACAGCAACAACCTTTGGTCTGTCAACGTCGTAAGTTTTGCCAAGAATCTGTTTTACAAGCTCAGGTCCGCCTTCACCGATAGCAAGACATCCCAGAGCACCGTAGCGTGTATGACTGTCAGATCCGAGAATCATTTTACCAGGTGCGGCATAGCATTCACGCATATACTGATGAATTACTGCAATATGAGGGGGAACGTAAATTCCACCATATTTAACTGCTGCGGACAAGCCAAAAGCATGGTCATCCTCATTTATCGTACCACCAACGGCACAAAGGCTGTTATGGCAATTTGTAAGCACGTAAGGAACGGGAAATTTATCAAGACCCGTTGCACGAGCCGTCTGAATTATACCAACGTATGTTATATCGTGGGATGCCAATGCATCAAATTTAATATTAAGTCTGTCTTCGGAAGTTCCAACGTTATGACTATTCAATATGGGATAAGAAAGAGTATTTTTGGAACATTCCAAGGCTGTCGTATTTTTCACATTTTCCGGAAGCGATTCTACGGAATCATAAAACTTACCGCAATAATACACGCCACCATTTTTAAGCTCTATCACTTTATTTGCCTCCAATTATTTATTCAACGTAATTAAATTCAAGTCCGTATATTTCAACTGTATCGCCCTCTTTTATGCCTCTTTCAACAAGAGCCTCAAAAACCCCACCTTTTTTAAGAATCTTCTGGAAATAGTTGAAGGATTCGTAATCATCGAAATAAACACCGCCTGCAGCTCGTTTAATCCATTCACCAGTTACATGATATACGCCGTTAACGTTTTCAATAACCGTTTCACGAACACGTTCTGGAGTTATGTCAAAGCTTATTTCGCTTTCATAGGCAATAATGGGAGGTAAGGTTTTCAAGGTTTCCGCAACGCCTTCTAAAAGCTCCTTAAGTCCTTTACCTGTCACGGCAGAAATATAATAAAGCTGCATATTTTTCTCTTTTGCAAAATCTTCAACGCCTTCAAGCAAAGATTCATCGTAAACAGAATCCTGCTTGTTTCCAACAAGAATCATCGGACGTGAAGCCAGAGCTGGACTGAATTTTTCCAATTCATTTATAATCTTTTTTATTTTTTCCAGAGCCATTTCTCCTTCTTCGCAGGATGCATCAAAAAGATGAAGCATAAGACGGCATCTGTCTATATGTCTGAGGAAGTCATGTCCCAATCCTAATCCCTCGGAGGCTCCTTCGATAAGTCCTGGAATATCCGCAACAACGAACGTCTGCTCATATACGGAAGCAACGCCCAAGTTTGGAGTTAAGGTTGTGAAAGGATAATTTCCGATTTTAGGGTTCGCGGCAGTTATCTTCGAGAGCAACGTTGATTTTCCAACGTTAGGAAATCCTACTAAGCCAACGTCCGCAATCATTTTAAGCTCAAGGATTATATCACGTTCTTCGCCCTCTGTTCCGTTTTTAGCAAAGCGGGGAGCTTGTCTTGTGGGAGTTGCAAAATGGCTGTTTCCCCACCCGCCTTTTCCACCACGAGCGGCAATATATGGTTCTCCGTCGGACATATCATGGATAACCTTACCCGTTTCCGCATCCTTTATAACAGTTCCCTTTGGAACGGGAAGGAAAAGGTCTGTTCCGCTTTTACCCGCAAAACGTTTTCCACCACCGTTTTCGCCATTTTGGGCCACATGTTTTCTGCGGTTTTTATAATCAAGCAAGGTGTTTTTGCCCTCGTCAACAACGAAAATAACGTTTCCACCTCTACCACCGTCGCCACCGTCAGGGCCACCATTGGGAACGTATTTCTCTCTACGGAACGAAACGCTTCCGTTCCCGCCGTTTCCCGCTTTTATATACATTTTTACTTTATCTATAAAGATCACTATGAACACCTCGCTTTTTCGGTTTATTTCTCCGTATTAACAAATTAGGAAGTATGCCAACCACACTTCCTAATCCATTAAACTATTTCGTTTTGATTTAAGGATTCAAGTTTACAAATTATGCTTCGTAAACGCTAACCTTTTTTCTGCCACCAGCCATAGGTTCGAATTTAACAACCCCGCCTGCAAGAGCAAACAAAGTATCATCAGAACCACGGCCTACATTCTTGCCAGGGTGAATGCTTGTGCCGCGCTGACGAACGATAATGTTACCTGCGATAACTTTCTGACCGTCTGCACGTTTTACGCCAAGTCTTTTGGATTCGGAATCTCTGCCGTTCTTGGTAGAACCAACACCCTTTTTATGAGCAAAAAACTGAATTGATATTCTAATCATTTCCAATACTCTCCTTATTTCGTATAATCTTTTTCCATAACTTTCACAAAGTCGGGATATTCGTCCGCAACTGAACGAATGCATTCAGAAAAGCATTCTATTGCTTTTGATATTTTATTATCCGTTTTAGTTACTGAAAATAATATTTCAGCTTTTTTCTCATCGGAAGAAAAATCAAACGGTATTTCAAAAACAGAATCCGCCATATTTACGAAAAGCATCACCATTGAGCTTACAGAAGCACAAACAATGTCACTCCCCGCTTCAGCGTATCCTGAATGTCCCTTTACGTTGAACCCTGTATATAAACAAGTCTCAGCGTCTTTAAAGAAAGTCGCCCTAATCATCTTACTCTCGATAATTAAGCTTCGATAGTTGTAATCTGAACCTTTGTGTAAGGCTGTCTGTGACCGATATGTTTTCTTTCGTTTTTCTTGGATTTGTAACGATAGATATCAATCTTTTTGCCTTTGCCGTTTTTGATAACGTTTGCGTTAACTTTGCAGTCCAACAAAGGAGCGCCAACTTTAAAACCGTCAGCACCGGATACAGCAAGAACCTTATCGAAAACGATAGCCTGTCCATCCTCTACATTAAGTTTTTCAACGAAAAGAATATCTCCTTCGCTTACCTTGTACTGCTTCCCGCCTGTCTCAATAATTGCAAACACGAAAAGCACCTCTCTTTCTTTTATGTCTCGCTGTGGCTCGGGGCGGCTTACGCACTTAAAAAGCCCCACACATGCGGCTTATCGATTATACCACTAATTAAGGCGGTTGTCAAGAACAAATCTCAATAACCGCCCTTTTAGTTTGTAAAAAGTTTATGAACAGAAGCTTTTATTTGTTTTTATCCATTTCAACGAGGATTCTGACTGCTTCCACAGCTGTTCTTATCGCAGCTTCCGTATCGTGAACCTCTGGATTACTCATTCCTGCATCTGCTCTTTCCTGATTCCATACAACCTGAAATACCGAGCCGGCTCTTACGCCCAAGGTTGCCGCAACAGTATATAATGCTGCCGCTTCCATCTCGCTACAAAGAACGCCAAGGCGTTTCCATGCTTCCCATTTTTCAAGGAGAGCAGAAGACGTTGCCATTCTTTTCGGAGAATGTTGTCCGTAAAAGGAATCCTTACTCTGACAAATTCCTACGTGACATTTCTGACCTTCCCTTTTTGCCGCTTCTTTAAGAGCATAAGCTACGTCAAAGTCTCCTACTGCAGGGAATTCCACAGGAGCATATTCGTTACTTGTTCCGTCCTGACGAACCGCACCCGTAGCCACAACGATATCTCCGCCTATGACATCAAGCTGTATACCGCCACATGTTCCAACGCGGATAAACGTATCAGCTCCGCCCATAACAAGCTCTTCCATTGCAATAGCAGAAGAAGGACCGCCTATACCCGTTGAGCAAACAGAAACCTTTGCTCCGTTAATAGTACCCGTATAAATTGTATACTCTCTGTTAGATGATACAAATTCTGCCGTATCGAAGAAAGAAGCTATTTTTTCACATCTTCCTGGATCACCTGGCAAAAAACAATATTTTCCTATACTTCCCTCGGGACATTTGAGATGATAAAATTCCTGCATATTATTTCCTCCGCTGTTTTTTACTTTATGTTTTTTATTATTTTACCATACAAAAAGCTAAAAATCAATAATAAAACGTCTTCTTTTTTCAGTATTTGCAAAATTCCTCTTGAACAAAAACAGATTATGTGGTAAAATTATTCACGTTGCGTTAGGTGTGAGCTTGCAAGGCCCGTTTCTTCTCGTACCGTTTGAACGGTTATGTGACGTATTATCCGTATTTTCACATCGGGCACATCCGTTATTGTAGAATCCTCCATACCAGAACGGTATACCCACGGGTTGAATTGGCAAAGTTATTCCGCAGGTTGATGGAACTGAATTGCAACCGCAATAGTTGTTACAGCAAACAGTATTGCAAGAGCAATTACATCCATTATTCGAGCAACAACAGTTGGACGAGTTGTTTCCATTGTTCGAGCAACAACAGTTGGACGAATTGTTTCCGTTGTTTGAGCAACCGCAGTTGGACGAGTTGTTTCCATTATTCGAGCAACAGCAGTTGGACGAATTGTTTCCGTTGTTCGAGCAACCGCAGTTGGACGAATTGTTTCCATTATTCGAGCAACCGCAGTTGGACGAATTGTTTCCGTTGTTTGAGCAACCGCAGTTGGACGAGTTGTTTCCATTGTTCGAGCAACCGCAGTTGGACGAGTTGTTTCCATTGTTTGAGCAACCGCAGTTGGATAAATTTCCACAACAACACGAACAAGAATCAATTAAAGATACACAGCCGTTTGAACTATACACTTTCGTCGGAACGCATATTCCCGCGTTATTGCAAGATATTGTACTATGAGTACATCCATTGCAATGATTTGAAGATGAAGAACAACATCCGCCACAATGACTTGAAGATGAAGAACAACATCTGCTTCTGCATTTTCTGCCAAATTTACATCCCAAGTTAAGACACCCCCTTTCATACACGTTTATATTATTAAATGCAAGGAGCTAAAAAGATGTTTCTACCTCTCACAAAAGAAGAATTTGAAGCCCGAGGAATAATTCAGGCAGATTTTATATTCGTCACAGGTGATGCTTACGTTGACCATCCCTCTTTTGGCACAGCCATACTGTCAAGAGTTCTGGAAGCCGAAGGTTATTCCGTTGCCATAATATCGCAACCCGATTACAAAAGCGTTTCCGATTTCAAACGATTTGGAAAGCCCCGTCTTGCTTTTTTAGTCAACAGTGGAAATATTGATTCAATGGTTGCTCATTACACCGCTTCAGGAAAACCAAGAAGCGAGGATTATTATTCTCCTGGTGGTGTAAAAGGCAAACGACCAGACAGAGCGGTTATTGTTTACTGCAACAGAATACGAGAAGCATACGGTGACGTACCCATAATAATTGGTGGAATTGAGGCTTCTACAAGGCGTTTTGCTCATTATGATTATTGGACGAACAAAGTAAGGAGAAGCATTCTCATAGACTCCTCTGCAGATATTTTAGCTTTTGGTATGGGCGAAAACATCTTAAAACGCATAGCTTTTTTGCTTGATAAGGGCGTACCCGTTAAAAAAATACGTGACGTAAGGGGAACTTGTATTACAGCAGAAAAAGATTACGTTCCAAAATATGATTTCGTGAAGACCTATGACTACGACACGTTAAAGACTGATAAAAAAGCCTATGCAAACGCTTTCAGAATCCAATATGAGAATCAGGATCATATAACGGGAAAAGCAATAATTGAAGAATACGACAAATGTATTCTCGTACAGAATCCTCCTATGCCCCCTCTCACGCGCAAGGAGCTTGACGACGTGTATTCTTTGCCGTTTATGAGGGATTATCATCCGTCTTACGAGAAAGAGGGCGGAGTCCCTGCCATAAAAGAGGTTAAATTTTCTATAGCTCATAACAGAGGATGCTTCGGCGGTTGTAATTTCTGCGCAATCACCTTTAACCAAGGACGAACTGTTACTTCAAGAAGTATCGATTCCGTTGTTAAAGAAGCGGAAATAATTGCATCAATGAAAGATTTCAAGGGATATATACATGACGTTGGCGGTCCTACCGCAAATTTCAGAAATCACTCCTGCGAGAAGCAAAAGAAAGCAGGAATGTGCACAAAAAAGCGTTGTTTATTCCCAACTCCATGTAAGAATCTTAATGCCGACCACAGAGATTACATTGAGCTTTTAAAGCGAGTTAAAGAGGTCAAAGGTGTTAAAAAGGTTTTCGTAAGATCTGGTGTCAGATATGATTTCGCTCTTTGCGACTCCAATGATAATTTCTTGAAACAGCTCATATCCGAGCACACGAGCGGGCAGCTGAAGGTCGCTCCCGAACATTGCTCGGAAAACGTTCTAAAATACATGGGTAAGCCCTCTTTTGACGTATACAAGAAATTCTCTGAAAAGTTTTACAAGCTTTCGGAAAACGCAGGAAAAGAACAGTATCTCGTTCCCTATCTTATGTCATCTCACCCTGGGAGCCGTCTTGAAGATGCTATAGAATTGGCGTTATACCTAAAAAAGAATAAAATAAATCCCGAACAGGTTCAGGATTTTTATCCAACCCCAGGAACAGCATCCACTTGTATGTTCTACACGGAGCTTGACCCATTTACAGGAGAAAAAATATACGTTCCTAAAACCTATGAAGAAAAAAGGATGCAGAGAGCATTACTCCAATTTTCCAGAAAAGAAAATTACGAATTGGTGAAAAAAGCTCTTTTAAAAGCCGGACGTGAAGATCTTATTGGAAGCGGAGAAGATTGCCTCATCTGGTACAGACCTATTGCAAATAAAAAGGCTGAACTATCAAAAAAATCTCCCCAGACCAAGAATTACAAACAAGACAAAAAAGCTCAATACGACAAATTTTCGAAAGAAAACGGTAAAAATAAAAAGACTGTTTCAAAAGCAGTCAATAAAGCTTCAAAAAGCAAATCGGTTATTAAAAAAAGGAAAAAGTAATTATCTAAAAAATATGGGACAAACTTAATCTCAAAGTTCGTCCCATATTTCTATTTCATAACGCTATATGCCTTTTCAAGTATTTTCATTACAAGCTTCGACTCATCGCACAAAGATTTATATGCTTTAACGTCTTTGTCTTTAATTATTCGGTCAAATTCTTTCATCTCGTAATACATTCTGTCAAAATCTTCGGGCGGTAAATAAAAATCCTTTGAATCCTTCGTGTTAACAGTGCAATTTTCACAGCTATTCAAAGTCGAACCGATTTTGATATATCCTTTTTCTCCTTGAATAACTCCAAAAGAGTCGGAAGCAGAATCCTTTGCACCGACACATACGGCTTTGAAATCACCATAATCCATAATAAGAACACCCGACGTATCAACCCCATTTTTACCAATATTGGGATAATAGTAAATCGCCTTTGGTTCACCGAATATTGAAGCAACGAAATGTATATTATAAATATTCAAGTCAACAAGTGTACCGCCAAAAAGCTCTTTTTTGAAAACAGGGGCGTAGTCGCCATTAAGATATTTATCGTATCTTGAAGAATATTGGCAAAAAGAACAGTTTATAATACGTACCTGACCTATTTTATCAAGGTTTTCTTTTGCTTTTTTGAACATAGGCATATGAATAGTTGTTATTGCTTCAAAAAGATAAACACCGTTTTTTTCCGCCATGTCAAATAAATCTTCTGCCTCTGCCGTGGTTTGAGTAAACGGTTTTTCGCAAATAACATTTTTTCCTGATTCCAGAGCCAATTTAGCATATTCATAATGTAAACTGTTTACAATCCCAATGTAAACCGTATCTATTTCTGTTGAATTTAAAAATTCATCAAGAGAGGTATATATATTTTTTATATTATACTTTTCTGCCAATGCTCTTCCTTTATGGAGAGAACTATTTCTTACGCAAATTGATGGTATTTTTATTTCTGACACATTCACAAGAGTATCAAGCAAAACACTTACTATATATCCGCTTCCTATTATTCCTAAATTCATACTACTCAACCTTTTTCATGTTTTTCTTTCGATTTAAAGCAAAAAATTGAGCGTATGCTCAATTTTTTTGCCTTTTATATTTGTTATAATCTTTTATTCGTCTATAACTCCAGAAAGAATTTCTTCTGATCTATTTCTTTCTTCATATCCTTCAAGCTTTGCTCTGTCGAAATCCATCGCACCACCATAAAGCTGTTCAACTTTCGAAAGCTTGTCGGAAGTCACGTAGGAAGATGTGCTGAAATAGAGAGGAGCTACAGGACAAAGTTCAAGAAGTTTTTCTTCGATAACTACAGATTTGGCTGCTCTTTCCGCTCTGTTTCCGCAGTAGATAGCTTCTTTCACAAGAGCATCAAAGGATTCATCTTCAAGACCCGTGGAATGAACAGCATATCCAAGAGAATCCAAAGCTATGGAGATATATCCGCCACTACAAACTGTTGAGAACTGAGCAAGATAAGAAAGAGCATCTGTAGAATGCATAGCAAGGTTTACGCCGATAACGTCATAAGTTACATCTGCATTCTCGGGAGCTGTACTCAAAGCTTTTGAGTAATCATCTGCATCAACACCCTTTGTCTTAACGCTAAAGCCGTATTTGCTCCAAACGTCTGCCGCATATTCAGCAACAAGCTTCGCAGATTCGTCATCTTTTGAATCAAGATATGTAATTGTGAAGCTTCCTTTCTTTCCTGAAAGTGCTGAAATTTTTGAAGTGTCAGCTTGAGTAGCAATTTTGTTGCCAACTTTGTTTCTGAAGGTTTCTTTTACGCCTGTATAGAAAACGCTGTGTGGAACAACGCCAGTTGCGGCAACACTGCCGTCACCAAGTATGTTTGCAATTTCATTTCTGTCCAAAGCGGCAGAAAGAGCAACTCTTACTTCAGCATCTGCAAGAACATCATTCTTTGTGTTGAAGAAGAATGCATATGTTGACATAACATCTGATTTTGAAGCATCCGAATAAGCCGAAGCTGCTTCTTTATTGAAATTAGAAAGATAGAAAAGATCTCCGTTTTCATACTGACTCATAAAATCAGCCATTGTATAAACAGTTTTTTCTTCACTATTTCCAAAGTAGCAAAGAAGCTTGTGAGGAAGAACTTTTTTATCGAGAGGAATATCATCTTCCTTTTCTGGAGAACGCATAAAATATGCGTTGCGTTCGAGGACAAGCTGAACGCCTTCTTCCATGTTTGCAACCTTGAAAGGTCCATTTGTACGAATATCCGTTGCTGTGTTGAACCATGTTTCTTCGTTTCTTGAAACAACGTCTTCCTTAAGAGGCGAAAACGCAGGAGCAGAAACGATTTCAGCAAAAAGATTTACATCAAATTCGCCATTTTTTTCATCACCTGAAACTGTTGTACAATCAGTATCTATCATAATTTCGAGAAGGTCCCAGTCAAGAGCGGCAATTTTCAAATCATCGCTTGTCATATTACCTGCTTTCACTTCTGCAGCGTTCATTATGGGATAAAGCATAGAAGCATAAGGGCTTTCAAAGTCAGGGGAAAGAATTCTTTTCCACGCAAATACAAAGTCATCAGCAGAAACGCGGGAACCATCACTCCAGAAGGTTTCTTTGAGTTGGAAATAGATTTTATAAGCACCATCACGCTCACTATATTCACCATACCATTTATCAGCAAGAACCCCTTCTACCTCTCCTTTTGAATTGATTCGGGTAAGCCCGCTGTAGATAAGGCTGAAGAACTGAGCAGTATCTTCATCATACTGCTGAGAAGCAGGATCAAGAGACTCGGGGAAAGATGCAATATGAATAGGAATTCTCGCACCTTTGTCATTTTCTGACAAAGAAGAACAGCTTGAAATAAATCCAAATGCAACAAGCCCGCCAATTAAAGCAATAACGATAATCAGCGCAATGATTTTAGATTTGCTCATGTAAAAGAACCTCCGTAAAATCAGAAAAAATCATAAAAAACACAATTTTTCCATTTAATGATAGTTTATTATACCACTTTTTTTTAAAACAATCAATCCAAAAGAATCCAAAAAAATATATTCGGTTAAATGAACAAAAAAAGGCGCATTAAAATGTTTATTTTGCACAAAAAAAATATTTTTTTCTCCCACACTTGATTTTATTTTCTAAAAAGTATATAATTTAAACGATACTCAAAACAAATTTCAAACGATACTCAAAACAAATTTCAAAAACACTGATTTAAAGGTTAAAGATGGGCTATAAAAACGGTCAGAAAACCGCATACGAAACGAAACAAAAAAAGACGGTGGAAATGATTTTCGAAACTCACAAAGGAGAATGTTTCACCGCCGAAAATATTGTTGCTTTGTTAAAGGAAAATGGAAGTTCAGTCAGCGTTGCAACGGTTTACCGCCATCTTGATTCATTGGTAAAGAACGGAAAGGTTGCGAAAATTCCGACACAGGCAGGAAGCTTTTTATATCAATACGAACAATGTGATTCATGCCACGACCAGCATTGCTCACTTATGTGCATAGAATGCGGGAGAGTCATTCATATGGATTGCGATGAGCTTCTCAAGCTTTCTGAACACGTAAAAGAAGAACACGGTTTTTTTATAGACCATTTCAAAACCGTTATATACGGAAAATGCATCAGTTGCGAAAGCAAATAAATACAAAAACGCATTATAAGGAGACTTTAATTATGAGCATACCACGTCCCGAATATCCTCGTCCTCAATTCACAAGAGAAAATTGGACAAACCTTAACGGAACATGGCAATTCGACTTTGATTTTGGAATCACAGGCAGAGAAAGAAACCTGCACGAAGCAGAAACTCTTTCAAAGGAAATAACTGTTCCTTTCTGCCCTGAAAGCGACCTTTCAGGAATTGGCTACAAGGATTTTATTCCTGCTTGCTGGTATAAAAAGGAAATCAATATCGAAACCAAGGAGAACACAAGATATATTATTCATTTCGGAGCTTGCGATTATCTTACAGAGGTTTGGGTAAACGGACAATCCGTGGGAACTCATATCGGTGGATACATCTCCTTCTCGTTTGATATTACTGATAAAGTAAAAAATGGCAAAAACATTATTACCGTTTGTGCAGAGGATGATCTTCGTACTGCTAATCAGCCTGCAGGAAAGCAAAGTCCAAAGTTCAATTCTTTCGGATGCTTCTATACAAGAACAACTGGTATCTGGCAGACCGTATGGCTCGAAGAAGTTCCCACATCTTACATAAAGAAGATAAAGGCAACTCCCGACATTGACAGACAGATTCTCCATATCGAAGCTGATTGCGTTTCCGCTGACGGAATGGAATTCAAGGCTGAAAGCTTCTTTGAAGGCAAGCACACCGGTTTTGCATCAGCTAAAGTTTTCGGAAGAACAGCTATACTTGACATTCCACTCAATGAACTTCATCTTTGGGATATAGGAAGTCCTCTACTTTACGATTTGGTTCTCACTTTAGGTAATGATAAGGTAAAAAGCTATTTCGGTATGAGAAGCGTTTATGCGGTTGACGGAAAGCTTTTCATCAATGGAAAAGGCGTTTATCAGAGACTTATTCTTGACCAAGGTTTCTATCCAGACGGCATCTATACCGCTCCCACAGACGCAGAGCTTATAGGCGATATAAAACGTTCAATGGATTTAGGATTCAACGGTGCAAGACTTCACGAAAAAATCTTTGAAGAAAGATTCCTTTATTACTGCGATAAGCTTGGATATATCGTTTGGGGCGAGCATGCTAACTGGGGACTTGATATCAGCAAACACGAGGCATGGAAAAACTTCATTCCCGAATGGCTCGAAGAAATGCAGAGAGACTACAACCACCCTGCACTTATCGGTTGGTGTCCGCTTAACGAAACACAACAAAATCAGGACCCATATTTTGTAAGACACCTTGTTGACGTTACAAGAGCATTCGACCCATACAGACCTGTTATCGATTGTTCAGGTTGGATGCACGTTGACAATATTTCAGATTTCTGGTGTATGCATGATTACGATCAGGATCCTGAATCCTTCAAAAATTATTACGCTCCCCTTGAAAAAGGAGAAAAAGTTGAATGTCGTGTTATGCATCAGGTTGGTTATACCACATTTATGAGCGAATACGGTGGAATTCAATGGGCAAAGGATAACAGCGGTTGGGGTTACGGAAACGCTCCAAAGACAGAAGAAGAATTACTCGACAGACTCGAAGGTCTCACAGACGTTCTCCTTCAAAACTCTGCTTTTACAGGCTTCTGCTATACACAGCTTACAGACGTTGAACAGGAGCAAAACGGTCTTTACACCTACGATAGAAAACTCAAATTCCCCAAAGAAAGACTCTACAAAATATTTACAAAAAAAGCAGTTTGGGAAGAATAATTCAAAAATAAATTCAATGAGAAAACGGCACAATTACGTGCCGTTTTCTTACCTATGATTGCTATTCAAAAATTTATTATTTGCTTACCGTCAAAAAGCGATTGATTAAAAATCGCATTTTGCACGTTGTGGACATTTTTTGCCACAAGCTTTAGTACATGCCGCCGCCCATTGCTGCAGCCTGTGCCGCCGCATTAGCTGCTGCCTGTGCATCTTCCTTCTTTTCAACAACTATTGTTTCAGTTGTGAGAACCATGGATGCAACGGAAGCTGCATTCTGAAGTGCAGATCTTGTAACCTTTGTAGGATCAACGATACCGCAGGACATCATGTCAACAAACTTTTCTTCGTAAGCGTTGAAGCCCCAGCCCTTCTTGCGGGAGTTCTTAATCTTTTCAATGATAACAGAGCCTTCAAATCCTGCGTTTTCTGCAATCTGTCTTACGGGTTCTTCAAGAGCACGAAGAACGATTTTTGCACCTGTTTTTTCGTCGCCTTCACATTCTTTAACAACCTTTTCAACTCTGTCCATAACGTTAACGAAAGCAATTCCACCGCCTGGAACGATACCTTCTTCAACTGCCGCCTTTGTAGCGTTGAGAGCATCTTCAACACGGAGTTTCTTTTCTTTCATTTCAACTTCTGTTGCAGCACCAACCTTGAGAACAGCAACACCGCCAGAAAGCTTCGCAAGTCTTTCCTGAAGCTTTTCTTTGTCAAATTCGGAAGTTGTAACTTCTGCTGCTGCTTTGATCTGAGCTGCACGCGCTTTAATTGCTTCTGGGTCACCAGCACCGCCAACAATAATTGTGTTTTCTTTATTTATCTTAACCTGCTTTGCACGTCCAAGCATGGAAACGTCAGCAGTTTTAAGTTCAAGACCGAGTTCTTCGGAGATAACTTCGCCGCCTGTAAGGATAGCGATGTCTTTGAGCATATCTTTTCTTCTGTCACCAAAGCCAGGTGCTTTAACAGCAACACAAACGAACGTTCCTCTGAGTCTGTTTACAATAATTGTAGAAAGTGCTTCCGCTTCAACATCTTCAGCAATGATAACGAGTTTTTTGCCAGCCTGAACTATCTGTTCAAGAACTGGAAGAATTTCCTGAATGTTGGAAATTTTCTTATCTGTTATGAGAATCAAAGCGTCGTCAATAACCGCTTCCATTTTTTCAGTATCAGTTACCATGTAAGGAGAGATATATCCTCTGTCAAACTGCATACCTTTTACGCATTCATGATAGGTTTCAGCAGATTTGCTTTCCTCAACTGTGATAACACCGTCAGCAGTAACGTCCTTCATAGCGTCTGCGATGCGCTGTCCGATATCAGGATCACCTGCGGAAATTGTACCAACTCTTGCAATATCGTCAAAGCCACTGATTTTCTGGCTCATTTCAACAAGTCCTGCGGTTGCGGCATCAACAGCCTTCTGAATACCTTTTCTGATAATCATAGGGTTTGCACCCGCGGCAACGTTTTTCATACCTTCACGGATGAAAGCCTGAGCAAGAAGCGTTGCTGTTGTAGTACCGTCACCTGCGGCATCGTTTGTTTTGGTTGCAACTTCCTTAACAAGCTGTGCACCGAGATTTTCAAAAGGATCGTCAAGTTCAATTTCTTTTGCGATAGTAACACCGTCATTTGTTATAAGAGGAGCACCGTATTTCTTTTCAAGAACTACGTTTCTTCCTTTAGGACCCATTGTGATTTTAACTGCATTAGCAAGAACATCAACACCGCGAAGGAGCGCCTCTCTTGCTTCAATACCATTTTTAAGATCTTTTGCCATAACTATTTTTCTCCTTTTCGATTATTCTACTATAGCAAGGATATCGCTCTGTTTAACAATGATAAGCTCCTCGCCCTCAAATTTTATTTTTGTGCCTGAATATTGGTTTGTGATAACCTTATCACCAACCTTTACGTACATAACAACTTCTTTATCGTCTACCAATCCGCCAGGACCTACTTCAATAACTTCTGCGATTTGGGGACGTTCTTTTGCGGCACCTGTAAGGATAATACCGCTTTTCGTTGTTTCTTCTGCTTCTGTCATTTTAATAACAACTCTGTCTGCTAATGGTTTGAGTTTCATTTAAATTCCTCCTTGAATTTTATGAAATATTTTAATATTTTTAGCACTCAAAGATTTGGTTTGCTAATTCTATGGTTGATTTTACCACCTTTTGTTTTAAAAATCAATAGTGGAATGCTAAATTTAACATTTATTTAATAATTTCGCCGTTATATACGAGATTTCTCCTAAAAAATACTTTTTTTACTATTTTTTGCCCTTCGTTACTTGGATATAAATGATAAAAAACAAATCAATCAAAAGGATCAATCCAATTCCGCAAAAAATAATAATGGCATTGAAAAACCAGAACAACCATTCAAGATCTTTGAAAAAATTCATAGCATACAATATAAAAATAATAATAAGCTCCAAAGTACAAAGAGCTCCATGAACTATTGACATATTAGCCAGATATCGCCATGTTTTCTTTATATTACTTTTCAAAAAGAAATATGTAGGCACAGAAACCAAAAATAATACTACAAGACTGAATATCCACATAGGACTCATTGGTCCTCTGAGCCAAGCAAAATTTATACCGCTTACAAGAAGATGAACGGATAAGATATAAAAGAGACTTTTCAGAAAAATTTGCTTGTTTTCAGAAAGTTTTTCCGTTTTTTTCTCATTTGGATTCATAGGTTTTCCTCCTTTTATTTTGGTGTTTTGAAATACTGATAAAGATAGCATTTTATCATGCCGTTATAGAGCTTTCGCACTTTATCTGCTCTTTTGCCAAAGCATCTTTCAAATTCTTCGTGGGAATTGATAATATACATTTTCCAATTAGGAACGTTTTCTCTCACAGCTTTACCAAAATTACGGAAAAGCTGTTCTGCTTCTTTTTTTTCAAGCATACGTTCTCCATAAGGCGGGTTTGTGACAATGGTTCCCCTACAATTTTCATAAGGAGATACAAACTTTTCTGCGTTTTTAACTTCGAATCTTATTAAATGCTCCACCCCTGCCCTTTTGGCGTTTTCTTTTGCCAACTCCAAAACGTTGGAATCAATATCATATCCGAAAATTTCGACCTTGCCTTCGGTTTCGTTGTCTTTCGCTTCTTCCAAAGCGTTATTCCATATTTTTTTCGGGATAAAGTCAAAATCCATGGAATCAAATTTACGATTCAGACCAGGAGCACGGTTTATGCTCATAAGAGCCGCTTCTATGGGGATAGTTCCCGACCCACAGAAAGGGTCTACCGTTGCAACGCCCTCTCTCAATCTTGAGAGATTCACCATTGAAGATGCCAAGGTTTCACGGAGAGGTGCTACACCTGCGGTTGGACGATATCCTCTTTTATGGAGTGGCGCGCCTGACGTATCCAGCATTATACTTACTCTATCATTAAATATAAAAAATTCAATCCTTTTTTTAACTCCGGTTTCGGGAAAAAAGGTTACACCATAGGATTTTTCAAGTGATTTTATAACAGCTTTCTTTATGATGCTCTGACAGTCTCTGACTGAGAAAAGCTTTGATCTTACAGAGCTTCCCGTTACGATAATTACATCATCCTGATTTATAAAATCAGAAAATTTCAATTTTTCCACATTATCGAATAATTCCGTAAACGAAAAAGCTTCAAATTCTCCTAATTTAATATATACCCTTTCAGAATATCTGAAATTAACGTTACATCTTGCAACAGCAGAAATATCGCCCTCAAAGGTCACTCTGCCATCCATTGTATCTATTCTTTTATATCCCAATTTATCAACGTCTTCACCGACAAATTTTTCAAGTCCAAAAAGACAAGATGTTACAAATCGCATTTTTCTATTTCCTTTTCGTTTTGTTGTTATTCTTAATATACCATTTTACCACTTATTTGTCAAGGAAAAGAAATAGCGGCAGAGCCTGTTCGCTTTGCCGCTTTGAATTTGATTTTTATATAATTATTTTTCAATTGCAGAAGTTACGCCATCCAGCCAATCGCCAACATAGGACTCAATTTCGCCCTTGTCTTCAGCTTCCGCAAGAGGTTTATGGATGGGAATTCTTGCAAGGTTTGGTATTCCGTATTCTTCAACGATTTCCTCGGCTTTGCTTTCGCCGTAAATATAATGCCTATTTTTACAATCGGGACATTCGAAATAGGAATAGTTTTCAACCAACGCCAAAACAGGAATATCCATAAGATTTGCCATTTTAACAGCCTTGGAAACTATCATTGAAACAAGATCCTGAGGAGAGGTTACGATAATTATTCCCTTTATTGGCAAGGATTGAAAAACCGTCAAGGGTACGTCACCAGTTCCTGGAGGCATATCGACAAACATATAGTCTACGTCGCCCCAGACAACATCTGTCCAGAACTGTTTAACAGTTCCAGCAATAACTGGTCCACGCCATACTACAGGGTCGGTGTCGTTTTCAAGAAGAAGGTTAACACTCATTACCTTCACGCCCTGTTTTGTAACAGCGGGGTCAATACCGCGTTCGCTCCCCGTTGCACGTTCTGTAAGACCGAACGCTTTGGGAATTGATGGGCCTGTGATATCCGCATCAAGTATAGCTGTTTTATAGCCTTTTCTATTCATATTTACCGCAAGAAGCGAAGTTACGAGAGATTTACCCACGCCACCTTTACCGCTCACTACGGCATATACGTTTTTAACCTTTGAGAAAGCGTTACATTCCGCCTGCAAGCTTTCTTTACCGCACTTCTGACTACAAGAAGCGCAATCGTGATTACATCCGCCTGACATAATTCCTCCTGAATTTTAACTTATATATTTTTGAGCACTACCCACAAAGTCAAGAAAATACCGAGAGCAGAAAATACAAGGTATTTTATTCCGATTTTATAATCGTCTTCTTTAACTTCCTTCCCGAAAAGCTTTCCATACGAAAAATAAAGCTTCGAAGAAAACAAACTCACAACAAGAGGAAAAGCAAGAGCGATATATTTACTCATATAGCTTTGCTCATCCTGAAAGCTTATATTCACCGTTACTCTATCAGGGAGAATAAAAAGACCGATTACGCAAAGAATGACGGAAATAACCGATGCACCTATGGCAAAAAGCAATCTTTTATTTTTCAAATTTAACCCTCCCATCACTTTTCAACCTATATTGTACCACACTTTTTTGAGAATTTCAACCGTTTTGCAAAAATAAGTATGGACTTTTCAAACAAATAAGCTCAATTATCTTAGTCGTTTCATTTAATATATTTTTAAATGAATTTTTTTAAAAAAATATCAAAAACCTATTGCAAAATGAAAAATTTTATGCTATAATACATCTCGTTCCGAGAAAATAGTATATGCCGGTGTGTCGGAATGGCAGACGAGGCAGACTCAAAATCTGCTGTCAGCAATGGCGTGTGGGTTCGAG
Organism: Oscillospiraceae bacterium; assembly: GCA_015064625.1. Classification (GTDB taxonomy): domain Bacteria; phylum Bacillota; class Clostridia; order Oscillospirales; family CAG-382; genus SIG653. Next base: position 69,683 of record SVRW01000004.1, read on the forward strand.
TCCCACCACCGGCACCATGTACCTACCGTAGATTGATACAACAGTATCTCCGACGGTAGGTGTTTTTATGCAAATTTCATCCAATGAATAAAATGCTTTATGCCCTTTAAATATTTGTTTATGATGAATAGTTTTCTGTTTTTAAGCGAAATGAAAAGCACCTACGAGGTAAAAAACTATGATGATTGAAACTGAAAGACTAATTATTACAGAGTTCACTTTGGACATGGTTGAATCGGTCCATTTAAACTCTTTGGATGAAGACAACCGTCGTTTTGTTCCTGATGAAGTATTCGAAACAGTAGAAGAAGCAAAGGAGACTGTAGAATTCCTTATGGGAGTCTACGAAAATGGCGAAGGTCCATTTGTTTACCCTGTTCTTCTGAAGGACGGTACTTACATTGGATACGTGCAGGCTGTTCCTTTTGATGATGGTTCATGGGAAATAGGATACCACATTGGCGGCACTTATACAAAAAATGGATATGCAACAGAAGCAGTTAAAGCATTTCTTCCCGTAATTATGAAAAAGTTGGGCATCACTCAAATCACAGGTATCTGCCTTGCGGATAACAAAGCATCTGTAAAAGTTATGGAGCGTTGCGGCTTCAAAAAAGAGTTTGAGGGTGTCGGAACGTATCAGGGAGAAGAACGAAATATCTGTAAGTTTATCTATACTAAATAACTACGCAAATTCTTCCCATTGATATTATTTTTACGAATAAAGCATGGAATAATGTCAAACAATAGCACATATGACACAAAAATCACCTTTGTAAACACAAGGGTGATTTTTTATGCTTTTATTCAATACTATATCAGAAAAATTTAAAAGAGTTTTTTCTCGCTTAATCAAAAAAACACTTCACGAAAACGAAGCTAATTTTCGTACACGTTATAGCAAGCTTCTGATTATCTTTCTTGGGATGTAACGCCGTATGTTGTTACAATTTCGTCGCCTGTCCAATCCACGAAAACGTGAACAAAATTTCCGTTGCCCAAGGAAACGTTTTCAATAGAGATTTTTTCGCCCTTCAAACGTTTTGGCAAATTAGGTTTAACTTCGAGCTTATCAGTCCACGCACAATAGTCAATTCCGAATATTTCTTCAATCATTGTTGCGATACATTCAGAAGCACTCCACGCATAACGGAAAACACCATGACCTTTTCCATCTGTTGGGCTTACGAATTCCGCATAGTTTCCGCAAAAAACATGAAGCATCTGATCGGCAACATGAGCGGATTCTTCAAGATATCCGCACTCTTTTAAGCCTGTAAGTATAATATAATTTCTAAGCGTCCAGATATTACCGCACCAGCTTGTATACCCCTTATAAAGTCCTACTGTTTCAACATATTCCTCGGATTTCTTTGACATGGAACGAAGTCCGAATTCACTGTAATAGTTATATGCGCCCTCCTCCTTGAGAAGTTCAACGAGCCTGTCACGTCTCTCTTCGGGAACAATGCCTCTCTTGAAGGTATCAAACATAGAATTATATATTCTCTCTGTCTGTCTTCTGTCTTCCTTGACCATATATGCATAATAACCGCCGTCTGTGGGTTCATACATATATTTATTTATACGAGTTTTAAGGTCTTCAAACACATCATTGTAATATGAAGCTTCTTCTCTATTACCTAAATATTCAGCCAATTCTCTGATAATATCTGCACCAAGAGCGAGCTGAACGTTCAAGTCAGGCTGAGCAACCGTTAACTGTTCCTTAATATCTGAAGGATCACATTCCTCAAAAATGCCGCAAACCAAACCCGTTTTTGCATCACGTTTCAAGTCGGACATCCACCATCCGTGGTAACGCTTCAGCATTTCATAAACTTTGCCTATATATTCTTTATCATTCGTTCTTCTGCAGATTTTATATGCAACCTCAAAAATAACGGGAATAGCAGACATTTCCGCATCTTTATTTTCAAATGGAAAATCAGTTCCGCCCCAAAGAGGAATACGTCCGTTTTCTTTCTGAACGTCTACGAAGTTAAGAAGAACGCCTTCACAAAATTTTTGGTCTTTATATAAATATCCAAGAGTGGCAAGAGAAGTATCCCTTTCCCACCAGCAACCGCTATACTGTCCTCCTGGAGACATAAACAATCTTGTAAAGCCATGTGCCGGAAGATTCAACGTTTTACATTCTTCCAAAACCTGAAATGCATCTAAAAAATCTGCTTCAGAAATTCCTGAATAGTTAAGTTTAATCATTGTATTTACCCCAAAAAAACGTTCATTATATAGATTTTTGATTATAGCAAAGGAATACTTTATGTATTTCAAGCGAGAAAAACCGTTTCAGACCAAAAAGCTTTTTCTCGGCATTGTTCATTGAACGCTCTTTTGCTATATTATAAAAAAACCGTTCGTTTGTCAAGAACGTTTTTTTAAAAACATATTTCATTTTTCCGAATTTCCTTTGAATTACAATTTTTTTACAAAATAAACCCTTGTTTTTTTTGTAAAAAAACAAAAAACTATTGCATAAAAGGAAGAAATATGCTAAAATCACTATGCGAGATTTTAAATAAACATTATACTAAGGAGGATTTCCAAATGAAAAAACTCACTTCTCGTTTCATTTCATGCCTTCTCGTTGTGATGATGCTCACTTCGTTGATGGTTCTCTCAGTTGCTGCTGAAAGCAAAACGGCATCACTCATTGAAACTCCTGCAAACGGTGACAAAGTTGTTATCTATTATCCAGATAGCAGTAAAGCTCTCGGAAACGTTCTTGAAAACAACAAGATTTCCGCTATCGACGCTACTTTAACAGATGGAAAGCTTGACGTTTCAGATGATATGGGTGTTTTCACTGTTACAAAAGATGAAGCTAAAAACGCTTTCTATTTTGTTGATGCAAACGGCAAATACGTAACAAGCGGTGCAACAGGAAACTCTATGTCTCTTGAAGATGCTGCTTCCGACCTCGCTCTTTGGACATTCGAAGCTGCAGAAGGCGGCTGTTATATTAAAAACTATGCAGCTGCTTACGTTTCAGGCGAAACATCCAAGCCTCAGTATCTTGAGTTTTACAAAGGCTTCACTACATACAGCTTTAACGCTTCCAAAGCAAATATTTATACATTTGCTTTCTACAAAATTGATGATACAACTCCTCCCGTAGAAGAAGTTGTTTATTCCACAATTTCCGAAGCAAGACTTGGTGAAAAGAACGCTGTATTCAACGTAAAAGGCGTTGTTACTTTCATTGATGGCAAAAACGTTGTTGTTGAAGATGAAACAGGCGCTATAAACCTTTACCTCAAAGCTGCTGCTGAAGTTTCTGTTGGAAACAAAATCGCAGCTAAAGGCAAACGCGGTGCTTTCAACGGTCTCCAGCAATTGACAAGCGCAGAAGTTCTCGAAGTTCTCGAAGAATCCGCAGCCATCCCCGCTGCAAAAGAAGTAACACTTGCTGACATTCTTGCAGATGCAGAAGCAGAAACCATGGAATGCCATTTCGTAGTTATCAAAAACGTAACTCTCGGTGAAACAGATGCTGAAAAGAGCACCACTGCAATAACAGACGATGCAGGTAACACAATCAACATCTACAGATGCCCTGAACTTGAAATCGCAGTTGGAACAAAGGTTGACGTTGTAGCTCTCGTATCTGATTACAAAGGCTATCAGCTCAGAGTTACAGATGCTTCCGCTATCACAGCGGTTGAATCTGACGTGACTGACGAACCTTCCGACGATCCCTCTGCTCCTGCTAAACCAGGTGATGCATCCAACATGGCTTTCTTCGCCATTATCGCTCTCATCTCCATGACGGCACTTCTTGCACTCACCAAAAGAGAAGCATAAGATTATTTGATGCATAAATCATAAAATTCCAAAGCCCGAAGCGTTGCTTCGGGCTTTACAATAGAATAATTTATAAAATAGTAATAAGTTTCAAAAAAGAGGTTTTATTATGTCTTTAAAAAAATATTGCGAAGAACATGGACTTGATATAAACAAGGTCTTCACTATGGTTATGGGAAATGGCGGAGACATCCTTCCCTGTCCTAACGCTTACACAGGATACGTTGCAGAAATCACAGACGAATCTTTGATTTGTAGAAATGAAAAGCTGAACGTTTGCAAAAAAATACCTTTTTCTTCTTTCCAACGTGCAGAATTTGGTATAGGAAGCGGAAATCTTTGGCTTCAATGTATTGTTAACGGTTCCGAGTTTGTTTTTTGCTCTCCGAGAAAAAGTTGGAAATCTGCTCAAGGTAAGCTTCTTATGGAAAGAATTTCGAAACATACTGAATTATTGGATACAAAAGAATATGATCGTTTTACAGGAAAATTATTCTTCTTATATTGGTTTATACGATAAGTAATTTTGCAATATAAAAATCTTTCAAAAGAAAAACAAAGCTTTTCTATATTAAAAACCAAATCCCGAAGTTTTGGCTTCGGGATTTGGCTTTTTTCTAATATCAATTATTTGTTCTTTTCTGATTTTTATCAGTCAACTTATCAAAAAAGCTGTCATCGCCTATATATTTTTCGTTGGAAAAATACTCAAGCATCCAATTATTTCTGCCTTCAAGCCACATTATAAGATAATTGAAATGGTCCTCATGCGTTTTATTAACACGTACGCTATCAGGCTCAAACAGTATTCTGTCTCCAAATATTTTCCATTTATCAAAATTTTTCTCAAGCTCTTTTTTGTTTGCAAGATAATACTTTACAGAATCTGATATTTCATCTTTTATCAACGGAAAAAGCTCGTCATACCTTTTAGCCACAAGCTCTCTGAACCATTTCTGGTCCGACATAAGAATAAACCACTCGTGTCCTATGCCAAAACCTCTACGTGTTCCGACGAACAGCTCCTCGAATCCGCCATCATCCATACGGTCATCATTGCCCATAGATATATCAAAATCCCACGCAGGTCCGAAATAGAGCTTGCCGCCGCCCTCTTTTATATACATAAAAAGGCTTGCAAATCCAACGTCGAAGTTTTTAGCGTATTCCTGAAGCAGATACATATCCAAGAAAGAATCAATATCTATAAGCGATTCTATTTCCGCTTTGTCGCCTTTTTTTATGGCGCTATTACATTGTGAAAGGTAGTTCTTTGCGTAATTATACTGACCGTTTGTGACAAAATCGCTTTTTATGGCAAATCTCAGCTTATCAATCTGAATACATTCGCCGCTTCCAAGCTCTTCTCTTGAATCAAGCTCAAGCAAAAAGCCTATATCGTCATTCAAGCCATCAGTATCAATATTCACTCTTGATTTTCCTGTTTCAACCTGCTCCGTCAAAAGATAAACGCCATTATATTCTCCGTTTATATAGACGTTAACGTGTGCGCAGGAATAAGCGACCTCAAATCCATCAAATCTTTTGGCAAGATTATAAGCGACATAGTTTCTCATTAAAGATTGGTCGCTATGATTTGCAATAAGAACCCAATCCTTTTTCTCCGCTTTACCAAGTCCCAAAAGATTTGTTTTTGATGAGAATTTCAGCTTGAATGATTTCTTATCAAATCTTGCAGAGGAATTACCCCTTATACGTGCCTTTGCAGAAGCACCTTCAAAAGAATGTTCCTTCTCAACGTTTGAAACAGATATTGCAACAGTTGAATATTCTTCGTCGATTCCGCCCTTCACATCAGCAACGGTAATATAAATATCAGGGAATCCAACGTATTCAAATTCAGCCTTTATCTCTGTACTTTCCAAAATAACGTCGGTTCTTTCTGGAGTTTCTATTCCGTCGCTCCATTTAACAAAACGGTAATTCAAATACGGCTTTGCACAAACTGAAGAAGATTTTTCTCCTTCTTCCAATGCCTGAGCAGCTTTACCTTGAATATACCCCATATTTTTATCGCAAACGGTGTAAAGCAAAAGATTTTCGTTTTCATCAAGGGATATATCGTTGAAAACCTCCGTATCATCGTCAGATGCTTCAATAAATTTCGAATAGTCCACGTCTACCGGACCTTTTTTCGTATATTTTCCGAAGTCAACGGAAAATCCCAAAACAATTGCAGCGCATAAAAGCGCCGCAATTGTTCCGTTAATCTTTTTTAAAATTCCAAACATAACTACTAATCAAGTAATTTTGAAAGGATAGCCTGAATGGAAGCGGGGTCGCCTTTTCCCTTCAGCTCTTTCATTACCTGTCCAAAGAGAGCGTTTCTTACCTTCGTCTCTCCGTTTTTATACTTGGTAACCGTATCAGCGTTTGCATCGAGAACCTTCTTTACAGCTTCTTCGATTTCGCCCGCGTTGCTCTGCGCGTCAAGTCCGTTAGCTTTACAGTATTCTACAGGATCAACGTCCTCACCAAACACAGCGGCAAGAACTTTTTTGCCTGCGTTACGAACGATTTTGCCGTCAGCTACCATTTTAACTATAATGCCCAATTTTGCAGGGTCAATATCAAGATCGTCTGCGGAAAGCTTTTTCTGGCGCAACGTACTCATACATTCGCCAAGAATCCAGTTTGCCGTATCCTTTGGAAGTCCGTTTACTTTTGTCGCTCCTTCAAAAACGTCGCAAAGTGCTCTGCTTGACGTAATTATAGAAGCATCGTTTTCGGAAAGTCCTAACTCATCCATATATCTTGCTTTTTTAAGATGAGGAAGCTCTGGAAGTCTTTCCTTAACCGACTCGAACCATTCGTCATCGATTATAATAGGAACAAGGTTAGGATCCGGGAAATATCTATAATCCGCAGCCATTTCCTTACTTCTCATACCAAAGCTCTTGTTTTTAACATCATCCCAACGTCTTGTTTCCTGAATAAGTGTTTCAGTACCTCTCTCCAAAGCGTCAATATGACGGGCTACTTCATATTCAATAGCCTTTGATATAGCGGTTATGGAGTTCATGTTTTTCATTTCCGTTCTGACGCCAAGCTCTGTTGATCCTTCGGGACGGATTGAAAGGTTTACGTCGCAACGCATTGAGCCTTCTTCCATCTTACAATCGGAAACCTTTGCAAATCTGAGCAAGGTTTTAAGCTTGTCAAGGTAAGCAACTACTTCCTCAACAGAGTTAAGGTCGGGACGGCTTACAATCTCAATAAGAGGAACAGAGGTTCTGTTGAAGTCAACAAGAGTTGTATCTGTCCATTCATCATGAACGAGCTTGCCCGCATCTTCTTCCATATGAATCTGCTTTATCCCGATAACCTTTTTACCCTTTGACGTTTCAATCTCAACTCCACCGTCAACACAGATAGGAGCGAACCACTGGGTCGTCTGATAAGAAGAAGGAAGGTCAGGATAATAGTAGCTCTTTTTATCAAAGGTTGTATATCTGTTTATATGGCAATTCGTAAGCATACCCGCCATCATTCCAAGCTCAACAACCTTTTTGTTCATTATAGGAAGCATTCCAGGCATACCACAGCAAGCAGGGCAAACGTTATTGTTCTGACCTGCTCCAAAGGTAGTTCCGCATGAGCAAAATATTTTCGAATCCGTTGCAAGCTCAATATGGACTTCAAGTCCTATGATAGTTTCGTATTTCATCTATTCTACCTCCCCTATTGCCTTTGCGGCACAAAGCAGCTTATTTTCCTCAAAGCTGTTTCCGATGAGCTGAACGCCCTTTGTTGCTACTACAGGCAAACCCATCATTGAAGCAAGGGAAGTGAAATAACTTTCCTCGTAAACCGTTTTCATGGATGCTTCCTTATACCCCGTTTTCGAAGAAACGGGAGCAAGAATAAGGTCATATTCCGCGAACAAAGCATCAAGCTTTGTACGTAACAAGCGTCTGACTTTCAAAGCTTTGTCGTAAGTTGTAAAATATCTGTTTTTGGAAAGAACGTCAGAACCGTAAAGAATAACAGATTTCGCAAGAAGACCGAAAGCTTCAGTTCTTGATTTTGTGTAAAGCTCCTCAATATCATTATAGCTTTCTGTTCTGTGACCAAATTTAACACCTTCGTAACGTGAAAGGTTATTACAGCTTTCTGCGCACATCATAACAAACCAGGCAGACTGAGAAGCTTCGAATTCTGCAAAGCTTACAAATTCGACCTGTGCGCCCTTTGATTTCAAAGCATCTGCGATTTTTTCCACGTTTGCTTTTGTGGAATCGTCTGCTTTTTCAAAATATTCCTTAGGTATACAAACCTTTTTGCCTGAAACGTCGTCCTTTACAAAATATTCGTATTTTTCGCAAGGAAGACTTGTTCCGTCCTTTGCATCATGGCCCGCAATAACGGAAAGAATCTCGGATGCGTTTTCAACGTTGCAAGCGTGAACCCCTACCTGTTCAGAAGAACAAGCGCAAGGGATAACACCGTATCTTGAAACCGTTCCATATGTTGGTTTAACAAAAACCGTTCCGCCAAGAGCAGCTCCTCTGATAGAAGCACCGTTAAGCTCCACTGCGAGAACTCCCTTCAATCCCTCTTTAACAAGACAGGAAGAAGCAGAAACGAGATTTCCGTTTTCATCCTTTTCAGCTCCAAAGTATGAGGTTTCACCCAACAAATCGAAGCCAAATTCACCAACGTTCACCTTGCCTGAAATTGAAATTCCTGCTTTTTCCAAGCGATCCGCTACTTCGGCATTATGAAGCGGAATGAATTTTTCAAGCATTTTTGAGCCTGCTGTACAGGGGATTCCCTTATACAAAATAGTATCTTCCAGGGCAACGGTTCCCTTTATATCTTTTTCAGTTATATATTTCATACCGCTACTCCTTTAGTCTACCAATCGAGGAACTTGCCAATATCCGTCATAAGCTTCGGGAGCATGCTCCTGAAGTTCTTCACGGGTATAAACCTTTTGCGCTTTATCCTCACGCAAAACGTTGAAAAGATTTGAAACTTCAGACAAATGGACGAGAATCTTGAGTCCCTCCGTATCCGTCTGTGCCATTTTTTCCTCGCCCTTTTCCAACGTTGCAAGGAAATCCAGAACCTCCGCTTCTTCCGTTTCCGTCAAAGCGAGTCTGTTAAGCTGTTTCAAAGAAGACATTGTTTCTTTTGTCATATATATACCTTCTTAAAATCAATTTTAGTCTCTTATTCTGATGTTTGCCTCTCTTAATTGCATTTCCGTAACCTCTCCAGGTGCTCCAAGGAGGAGATCTTGTGCGTTTCCGTTAAGTGGGAATGCAATAACGTCTCTTATCGTTTCTTCATTTGCGAGAAGCATTATCATTCTATCAACGCCAGGAGCCATACCAGCATGAGGAGGAGCACCGTACTGGAACGCTGTATAAAGCGCGCCAAAGCGTTTTGCCAATTCTTCCTCAGAATATCCTGCAATAGCAAAAGCCTTTTTCATAATTTCAGGGCTATGGTTTCTTACAGCTCCCGAAGAAAGCTCTATACCGTTGCAAACGATATCGTACTGATATGCAAGTATTTCGAGAGGATCTTTATTTTCAAGAGCATCAAGTCCTCCCTGTGGCATTGAGAATGGGTTATGAGTAAAGTCAATTTTATTCGTATCGGGATTAAGCTCGTACATGGGGAAGTCAACGATATAGCAGAACTCAAAGGAATCGTCCTTAATAAGTCCCAATTCGTTACCTATCCATTTTCTCATTTCACCTGACAAGCGATCGATAACGTTTGCCGCATCGCTTATGAAGAAAAGAGTTTCCCCTTCTTTGATTCCAACAAGCTCTGTAAGCTCGGCTTTCTGCTCATCCGTAAGGAATTTTGCAATAGGTCCTTTATATTCACCGTTTTCAAGGTTTATATATCCGATACCGAATTTCATGCCGATGCTTCTGGAATACGCATCGATTGCTTTTTCAAAAGCCTTCTTTCCGTCTCCGTCGCCATCTTTCTTAACAAGATAGTTTGCAACTATACCACGAACAAGCTTATTCTTGAAAGGAATCGTTCTTCCGTTGATGGAAAGAAATTCATTTTTAGCAAAGAAGTCTGTTAAATCCTGAATAATAAGGGGATTTCTCAAATCGGGTTTATCAGATCCGTATTTAAGCATAGCTTCCTTATATGTGAAGCGTTTGAAAGGAGGAGGAGATACCTTTTTGCCTGAAAACTCCTTAAAGGTTTCGTAAAGAACCTTTTCTGCAACGGCAAAAACGTCTTCCTGCTCTGCAAAAGCCATTTCAAAGTCGAGCTGATAAAACTCTCCCGGGGATCTGTCCTGACGAGCATCCTCATCTCTGAAACAAGGAGCAATCTGGAAATACTTATCGAAGCCAGATACCATAAGGAGCTGCTTGAACTGCTGGGGTGCCTGTGGCAAAGCATAAAATTTTCCCTTATGTTTTCTGCTGGGAACAAGATAATCTCTTGCGCCTTCGGGAGAAGATGCTGTGAGAATAGGTGTCTGAATTTCAACGAAGCCAAGGCTTTCCATCTGCTTTCTGAGGAAGCTTACAACCTTGGAACGAAGCATTATATTTTTATGAATTTCGGGATTACGCAAATCAAGGTAACGGTATTTTAAACGAACGTCTTCTCTTGTGCCTTTTGATTCGGCAATTTCAAAGGGAAGCATATTTTTGCAAGTGCCAAGAATTTCAAGGCTTTCTGCATAAACCTCAACGAGACCCGTTTCCAACTTTGCGTTAACGGTTTCGGAATCACGAAGACGAACGTCACCCACAACGGAAATTACAGTTTCACGGTTAACGCCTGCCATAAGTCCTTCGTTATTAAGAACTACCTGCGTTACGCCGTAATGGTCACGAAGGTCGATAAAAATAACCCCGCCGTGGTCTCTGATGGTTTCTGCCCAACCCGAAAGGCGAACTTTTGCGCCAACGTTTTCAGGTCTGAGCTCATTACAATGATGTGTTCTAAGCATTTTTTCCTCCATGCTTTGACGGAAATAATCGTCAGGAACGAGCATTCGCCCGCGGTGCCATCCTTTTCATTGAAACGAAATATTTTCGCAAAACAAGCTTTTATTATTCGAAAGAAGGTCAGGAAAAAGCCTTTTTCGTAAAAGTTGTTTCTTTTTCTCTCTTGTGCGTTTTGCCATTCGAACCGTTTTCGCTCTGTGACTCCACGCAAAGATAAGAGCAATCCTATTTACGTCTCCGCCTTAATTTGATAAATTTCCGAATTTGATTTTAAAAATCTAAGAGTGTTCCCTGTTTACTACTCAGCGTAGCCCACGCTCTCAGTCCATGACGCAAGCTCCCTGTTCACCTTTCCAAAAAAACAGATTCTCCGTATGAGATTATACCCCGATATCTCAAAAAAGTCAATAACAAATTATAATTTTTGACACTTACTTGAACATTTATTTCTTATTACATGCATTAGTAAAGCTTAATAACCGCTATAAAACAAAAAAAGACGCAAAAAACGTTTTTCACATCTCTTTTTATGTAAATATGTTTGGATAAATTCAGTTTACCAAACATTAAGCATGAAATTTCTCCACAAATATCTTTAATTTTTTTAGTATATAATTAAGCACATCAATTCCTTTAATCTATAATCGAATTTCTCCGACTATAATGCGTTCAGAGTTGTGTGTTAATATAACTTATTGATTTGTAAACTTCTTCTCTATCTCTCTTTCTTGTTTTTTTATCAAGCTCCATAGCCAAGTCTATTTCAAGCAAAATTTTGGATCTTTTCAAATATGTAACTTCTATATGCTCAACTTTATCTTTTTTCAGCAAATGAAATTTCTTCAACCTCCTGCCCGACATTACTGATCGTAGTTTCTTCTTTTCGTTTTGATTGTTAATCACCTTTATTTTGTACTTACCAACTCCCATTGCTTCTGGATAAAAAAAGCGAACATAACTGTGTCCCAAGCGGTCTCCCAAAAAAGAATATTCCTCATCAAAGTTCTCTATACTTATAATTTCAGTCACGCAGTCTCCTTTTCGTTTATCAATTATTGCTTTAATTATCACTCCGTAATGAAAAAACATTGATATTGTAAAATATCCCACAGCAATAGCAATGCTCACAAACAACGAGTTTTCTATAAAAGCAAACAAAGCGAAGGTAAGCGAAATAATAATTATATCAATGATTATCTGAACACTTGCTTCCAAAAAATATGGTTCTATTCTGAAATTCACCTTCTTTGCATTAACCACTTCACCCCAACCTTTCATAATCGTTTATTACAAACTATTCATTTCAGTTTTTCTTGCCTTTATTTTATCACATTTTTGTTGTTTTGGCAAGCTTTTTCCGACTTTTTCAGTGTTTCGAATCATCCCCGTCAGACGTGGTAAAAAATGATGCATCGCTCCGTAACGTTTTCTAAAAAATATCTTTGAGCCAAATACTCTTGATATTTTTCAAATTCAACTTCACTGTTTTCACTCTCTAACGTCCAAAATAAAAATGTATATAAAAGTGGATATGAATTTGTATCGTCAGCAATAAATGTAATCTCCACAAACCTACGAGCATAATCATAAAGTATCATATATGGTTTTAATATAAAAATCTCGTTAATTATATTTTTGTCGTTTTCATTAAAAAAAGACAAAGCTTTATCGTACGGTGACACGATGTCTGCATCTGTATACTCATTGATTCGTCCTTTTTCGTAAAATTCTTCATTGGACGAAACAATCCTCACGACATTATCAAACAATTCATTGTTTTCAAAATATATTCTTTGCACTTCATCTTTGGAGTAAGATGATGGCACGTACTTTTCTTGGTGTTTACAAGCCGAAAAGATTAAAAGAATAACAATCAATATAATAACTATCGTCAAGGATGTTTTATAGTTCTTTTTCATATCTCCTCCCTGTATCATTCGATGACATCTCAACATAATATAGCATAATACATTTCATTATCCACATCATATATAAAGAACCAAGAGGGATGAATCAGAAAAGTATCTTCCAAAATATTAAAATAAGAATAATCTCCTGCATCGCAAGTGCAATAATAATATGTTCCCTCTCTGAAAAAAACATCTTCGGTATCTTCATCAAAATATATCTTTTTTCCGTATTTGTTCTCGAACATATTAACATGCTCTCCTTCAAATGGTTTCCATTTTGAATCATGATCATAGATTTCTATTTCGAGCTTGGATATATCTTCATTAACTAACTTATATTTTCTTATTATAAATCCATCCAACCCTACATCATCTAACCAATATTCGTCCGCCTTCCCTATAGGAATAAAATGTTCCGTTTTTTTATAAAGTTCGTTTGGGAGCGAACGATAATGAGAATGAAATGCCGACTTTATACAGCCTATTAGAATTACTACCGTAGAAATGAATATCAATAAAACGGAGAATATTATACCAAACTTATAAATCTTTTTTGGGATGTTTTTCATATCGTTATTTCCCCTTTTCTATAATTATTGTTATTGAATTTCAATGTGCAGTAGACGGATATGCTTTAAATAATAATCAGATTATTCAATGCGTCACTAGGATTATTTCGACGCAAGGTATAGAAACCGAACTTTCCCAAATCCGCCTTTTCTACCCTTTAGATAACAAAATTGCACCAACGTTACAAAAAATTTCTAAAACCTTTGTAAATGCTTTTATTTAATGTCATTGTGATTTTACTTATTATTTGATTCACTCCACTTTTTCAGCGCACTAAAAAAGGGAATGCCACGTAACGTAACATTCCCTATGATATTTACAGATAATTATTTCAAAGAAATAGAACTGATATAAATGCTATCTCCTGCAAGTGCCGAAGTGAAAAAGTCAAAACGAATCATATTAAGTTGACCGTTCCAATAGTTCAAATGAGAAACAGGCACTTCAAGAGTGTGATATTCTCCATCACGCTCAAGGAATTCAATAACGGAATATCCCCCCATAGCATCCATTACAGAACCTGTTCCTATAAAGAGTTCCATAGCAGTTGTATGCTCTGAATTTTCCTTAGGAATCATATACACAATTTCAACAGTTTTGTAATTCTCTGTCATAATCGGATCTATTGCACCCTGATATACCACTTTAAAACTCGGGTCGGTCATATTTGGGTCAGTATTTGGAGATGACACCGTGATGCAAAGTCCATCAGATGTAGAAGACATTTGACAGTTTTGGAAATGAGAAACGGCTATTCTGTCTTCTTCTTTCTTGAAATCGAGTGAAATGTAATTTGTTTCCTTGACTTCACCTATTTTGAATATGGAATCGTCAGGATTATCGGAAACCGTAACGTTGATTTCAAAACTATAAGATTTATATTCTACCAAAACCTTTGTCTTTCCAACAGCACAGGCAGTAACAACGCCCTTATCACTTACTTTTATAATAGATTCGTCATATCCGGTAAATGACAATACGTTTTCTCCGTCATTTACGTAAAGCTCCTCTACTGTTCCATCACCTTTTGTTATGCGAACACGAAGTTGTGGACGATAAATACTTCTTTCACCAATATATATAGTTACGTCAGAGGAAACAGGTTCAACTGTTAATTTTTTAGACAAAATGGTCTTTTCGTTATTGGTTTCAACAATAATAACCTTAAACACATGAACCAAATCACCATAATGGGCAGTAACTTTAGTTTCTCCAACGCCTTTCGCCGTCATTGTCAAACCGTCGAAAGACAAAAGTTTTCTGTCAAATCCGCTGAACTTCAATTTTGGATCATTTTCAGAAACAGCACCTGGATTTACATATCTGTCACGCAAGAAAAGTTCCAGATTAACCGTTTTATCCTTCAATGACATAATGTAAAGATCTTTTTCAGTACGAATCATAGTCCAATCAAACGCACCGTACGGCTCTTCTTCTCTCGTTATTCCTATACCCAAATCCGTTTTAGCAAGTTCAGCTTCTATATCGTTTCCGTCGGACAATTCCAGAGTCACATTATGTATTCTGGTGTTCCATGCTGCCCAGCCCGAATTCCCATACGCATAAGCAATACGAAGATGCTCAGCATCCTCACTTATTCGAATATGACCGTTTGGTCGTGAAGATAATCCAACACCAAAAAAGTTAGGACATGTATTTTCACGAACAGCATCAACCAACGTGAAGTTTTTTCCGTCATTTGATTCAAAAACTGCCAACCATGTACCGTTTCCTGTGTAGTCAGCTCTGGAAACACCTATGAATTTGCCCCATTCCTCCACGTATTTTACATCCACGGAATCAGTTTTTTTCTCAAAAGCTACGCCGTGATACTGAAGCGTTGCAGGCCAATTCTCATCCGTTGCATCAGCAGTCGCATGCATCAGATACGTGTTCATAGGTGTGGAATATGTATAGTAGATATACAACGTTCCATTAAGTTCTATAAAGCTGGGTTCGCCTATTCCCCAATATCCGTAAGATTGATCAAAATAAATCACAGGTTCAGGTGAGCCACCCCATCCCGAACCATTCCATTTTTCAAAAGGCCCATCGGGATCTTTGGAGCGGGCAACAAATATGCTGTTACAATATCCGCCATCATTCAACGTTGAAGTATATCCAACATAATAGTATCCGTCAAAATAGATTGCTGCTGGATCACAGCAGGAATGACTGTCAAATCCGTCGGGAGTGGGATATACAACAATCTTTTCCTTTGACCATGTCTTCCCGTCATCAGTGGAGCTTCTGTGAGTGATTCTGTCCCACTCACCGCTATCTCCTCCTGACGCAAAATACGCATCTACTCGTCCGTCACCGTAATAAATATATGACGGTCCATATCTCCAACCTCCATATCCGTTTCCGGGGAGCTGGTATATATCATTCCCCGCATCTGTAATAGTAATATTAGCTACCTTAGACGGGTCTGGCTCTACCAATTCAATTCGCGTGTCCTCGAAATAATCATTCGTAACATCTTCCGAAGTCTCTGTATTTGTGGATTCTGAACCGGTAGATTCAGTTGAATCAGAAACTCCTGATGAAACGTATGAATTTTCATTTTCTGATATGTCGGCATCAAGCACACAAGAACTAAAAATAGAAACAATGAAAACCAAGCTGATTATCATTATAAAGAATTTTTTCATAAATTTCGTCCCCCCGATTTACTTTTTTAATCTTCCAAAAGAATGTCTCTGATAGACTGGATTTCCTCTTCAGTTACGCCTATATCTTTCTTAAGAAAATTTTCTATTCTTTCATTAACGTTTTCGCCTTCATAACCCTCAAGAGCAAGAAGTACGATATCCATATTTGAGTTGTAAGAATAAGCATTTTTAAAGTATCCTGTTTGTCTGAATTCTTTTACCATATCTTCTTCGCTCACACCGAGAAGTCCCTGAATGAGAAAAACCACAACTCCTGTTCTGTCAGCACCATATGTACAATGCAGGTACATGGGATAATTGCTTTTATCTGCAAGATCAGAGAAAATATTTTTAAGAGTTTGCTTATTTGAGGCGTTGAAAATATTACCGTAAAAGGGAGCATTATAGAACTTATGCTTCACATCAGCACCAAAGCGCGACGTATATTTACCGGTAAAAATACTTTCGTCACGCAAATCAAAATCGCAAACGAATCCAAACTCACTCTTCATATATTGAACATCTTCATTTTTCAAAAAAAGTGCAGTTTCACTTAATCCATCCACTTCTGATCCACGAATTATGAAACCTTGTTTTACAATTTTTCCATCGGCTGTTGTATATCCGCCAATATCTCGCACATTATAAACCCCGGGGATTGACAAATATCTTACAGATGCAGCGGTTCTAAAGCTTCCAAGGACGGTTTCTCCGTCGCATTCTGCTTTATAGTAATAAGTTGTTCCCGTTTTGAGATTATCTATATCTATCCCACCTAAATCATGTGGCAAAACGAATTCCTTGCATTCCAAAAAAGCATCATTTTCGCTCAGGTATAGCTTACCATTTTTATTAGCGTTGATATTATATTTAAAAACAAAAGGACGGTATGGAGAACCGCTTTTTACAGCCTCCTCAGCATCTATTTTATTATCATAGAAATTTTTTGCAGCTTCAGAACATAAAAGGACTTCGTTTTCAAAAGCGAATACTGATAATTTATTTGAATTCGAATCATTATCCGAACCATCACGATCCCCAGGCCATGAAATCAGATCAAAGCTGAATAAAGACACCAAAAGCATTGACACAAACAGCAAGCTGCTTATGACAATAATAGCCGCCTTTCTCATTTTTTTCTTTTTCTTCTTGGATTTGCGCTTTTCAGGGGCAATATAAAATCCCTCTACAAGCTTGTAATCGTCGCCAAATTTATATGTTCCTCGCTTCAATATTCCATTCGCCATAGTTCTATGAATTGCATGTTCGCCTTTTACAGCGCGTCCATCAGAGCCTATGTAATAAATATCTCCATCCTTCTCAACCACGCCTGCATGGTGTGGAGAATCATTTTTATAATAAATGAGTTCTCCATTTTCAAGTATCAAACCGTTTTTCATAAATCCTCACTTAATTTTTTTAAATTCAATTATTTCAAAAGCATCTCAAAAGTATGCCAAAATAAACATCACATCTTTTAATGAATATTAAAGTTTATCATTTTTAAATTTAAACACCGTTTTAATCCGAAAATCCAGTTTTTCGAAAAATATCTCATTTTATTTTTGAACTACAAATTGTTTTTATACCATTCAATAGCTTCTCTTATTCCCCTGTCGAAATCATATTCAGGAGCATATCCCAAAAGCTTTTTTGCTTTTGAAATATCTGCGTTTGAATGTTTTATATCCCCTACTCTATCGGGACCAAATATTGGTTTTATATCCTTTTCCAAAGCATTACAAAGGCTTTCATACACATCAATAAGATATTCTCTGCCACCATACGCCACGTTATATGCTTCTCCCGCTGCATCACTTGGAGCGAGGCATGCCTTGAGATTCGCCTCTATCACATTTTCAACATAAGTAAAATCCCTGCTCTGCCTGCCATCGCCATTTATAGTAGGTCTTTCATCGTTCAAAAGCTGTTTTATAAATTTAGGAATAACTGCCGCATACGCTCCGTCAGGATCCTGTCTTTTTCCGAAAACGTTGAAATAACGTAATCCATACGTATCAAGCCCATAATGTTTTTTATACTGCTTTGCCCATTCTTCATCACACATTTTAGTAAGAGCATAAGGAGAAAGCAAATTTCCCTCTCTGCCTTCATATTTGGGAAGATTAGGTTCATCGCCATACACAGAAGAACTGGAAGCATAAACGAATTTTTTCACGTTATTACGCACCGCTGCTTCCATCATATTAACCGTCCCAAGAATATTGTTTGCACAATAAAACACAGGCATTTTCACAGAGCGTGGAACGCTTCCCCACGCCGCTTGATTTAAAACGAAGTCAACTCCTACGCAAGCTTCTATGCATGTTTCCAAGTCTTTTATATCGCCTTCAATAAATTCGTATTTGGGATTATCTAAAAACATATCCACGTTTTCTTTTTTTCCCGTAGAAAGATCATCAAGGCAACGAACGTTATATCCAAGGTTTAAAATTGCTTCAACAAGATTAGAGCCAACAAACCCAGCTCCACCCGTAACAAGAAATAAAGAATTTTCGGGAAATTTAAGATTCTTATATCCCATATTAAAGCCTCCAATAAACGTATCCCGCATTTTCAAACTTTTCACGTTCAAATATGCCTTTAACGTCTATTAAAACCTTGTTTTCATCCCTGAAAAGCGAATCTATATCCGAAATGTCATATTCAAAAAATTCCTTGTGAGATACAGCGAAAACAATCGCATCAAGATCTTTTAAATCATTTTTTGAACAAAGATCTATTCCATACTGGGTTCTTGTTTCCTCAAAATCTGCCACAGTGTCATATACCAAAGGTTTGATTCCGTATTCATTCAAAGTTTTCACTATATCGTAAACCTTTGTATTCCTTATATCAGGGAAGTCCTCTTTAAATGTAAATCCAAGAACTGCAACCTTTGAATTCCGAACATCCTTTCCCGCTTTTGTAAGTGACAGAATGATATTCTCGCCAACATATTTTCCCATAGAATCGTTAACGTTTCTTCCTGCAAGTATAACCTTACTCTCGTATCCGAATTCCCTTGCTCTATGGATGAGATAGTAAGGATCAACCCCTATGCATCCTCCGCCTACAAGACCAGGAGAAAACTTCAAAAAGTTCCACTTTGTTCCAGCGGCTTCAAGAACGCCTTTCGTATCGATGCCCATTTTATCAAAAATCACAGAAAGCTCATTCATAAAAGCTATATTCACATCTCGCTGTGCGTTTTCGACAACTTTTGCTGCCTCGGCTACTTTTATAGACGGGGCTTTATGGACTCCCGCTTCAACAACGGAACTGTAAATTTTGCTTATTTCTGAAAGAGATTCTTCATCCATAGCGGAAACTATTTTTTTGATATTTTCAAAACGGTGTATTTCATCACCAGGGTTTATTCTCTCAGGTGAATAACCCACTTTAAAATCCTTTCCGCATTTCAAGTTTGATTCTCTTTCAAGAATAGGTATGCAAACTTCCTCCGTCATTCCTGGATAAACAGTAGATTCAAAAACTACTATACTTCCTATACATAAATTTCTTCCTAAAATACGGCTTGCGTTTTCTATCTGTGACGAATCAGGCGTGTTATCTGCTTTCACAGGAGTAGGAACAGCAACAATATGGAATTTAGCGTCCTTCAGTTTTTGTTCGTCGCAAGTAAATTCTATTGAGCTATTTCTCAACTCATCGATCCCAACGTTACTTGTAGGATCTATTCCCATTTTATAAAGTTCTATTTTATTTTCATCAAGATCAAAGCCTATAACTTTATATTTTTTTGAAAAAGCAATTGCCGTTGGAATTCCAACGTATCCAAGTCCCATTACAGAAACAGATTCTTCGCCTTTCAAAAGATTATCATACAGCGACATAACGTATTTACCGCCTTTACATTTTTACAGATATCATAAACCATTTTAATTATATCAACTATATTTATATTTGTCAATCTTTTTTTCAAAAACCATCTTGAAAATATAAAAAACATATGTTATATTATATTGTAAGAAACTGTAAAATTGTTTGTTTTCGAAGGAGTGTACTTTATGGATAAAAAAATTGCAGATATCAAAAAACTGATTGAAGAAAATGGAATCAAAATGCTTGATTTCAAAATGGTTGATATCAATGGTCAATTCCGTCACGTTACGATCCCCGCAAATCATTTTTCAGAAGAAATTATGAGAGATGGTATCGGATTCGATGCTTCAAACTACGGTTATGCCGTTGTTGAAAAAAGTGATATGGTTTTCATTCCCGACCCCGATACAGCTTTTATTGACCCTTTTTGCGAAGTGCCAACTCTTTCCATGGGCGGCAACGCAATGATAATTGATTATCCGCAAAATCGTCCTCTTGATCAATATCCGAGAAATATTGTTATTGCCGCTGAAGAATACATGAAATCCACTGGCGTGGCTGACACGATGTTCATTCTTCCCGAATTTGAATTTTACCTTTTTGACGATGTGAATTGGACAGTTCAGCCTTACTGCATAGGTGCATCCCTTGACGCCGA
The DNA here is from genome assembly GCA_015064625.1 of Oscillospiraceae bacterium. Taxonomy (GTDB): domain Bacteria; phylum Bacillota; class Clostridia; order Oscillospirales; family CAG-382; genus SIG653. The sequence goes on from SVRW01000004.1 coordinate 90,111, forward strand.
AATGGCTTATTGGAACAGCTCCTCACAAGGTATGGGGCATGTAGTTCCCAAACAGAAGAATTACCACATAGCGAAGCCTTACGATAATTCATACGAATGCAGAAGCGAAATGTGTATGCTTATTGAAGAAGCAGGAATCCCCGTTAAATATCATCATCCCGAGGTAGGAGCTGCAGGTCAGTTCGAAATTGAACCAAAGCTTGGTCAGATGTCAAAAATGGCAGATGGGACAATGATGATTAAATATATTATTCACAACACCGCCGTCAAATACGGTAAGAGCGCGACTTTGATGCCAAAGCCTGTTATGGGTGAAGCAGGCAATGGTATGCACGTCCACATTCTTCTCACTAAAGACGGAAAGCCTGTCTTCTCCGATGATGATGGATACGCACATCTCAGCAAAGAAGCTCATTGGTTCATGGGTGGTTTGCTTAAGCATATAGCTTCACTTTGTGCTATTACAAATCCAAGCACAAACTCATTTAAACGTCTCGTTCCAGGATTTGAAGCTCCCGTTACCGTTGGTTACGCCACGTCTAATCGCTCTGCAGTTATTAGAATCCCTGCATACGCAAAACAGCCTATGGAACGTCGTTTTGAAATCCGTAATCCCGATGCGACGTGTAACCCTTATTTCTGCTACGCGGCACTCTTGATGGCAGGTCTTGACGGAATTAAAAACAAAATAGATCCTCATGAAAACGGCTGGGGACCTTACGATTTCAACCTTTTCAACCTTTCCGACGAGGAAAAAGCAAAGCTCAAAGGGCTTCCCACATCTCTTGAAGCGGCTCTTGATGCCCTTGAAGCAGACCATGATTATCTTATGGAAGGCGGAGTTTTCCCCGAAGCACTCATTAAAAACTTCATAAAGAGAAAACGCGAAGAGTGCAAGAAGCTCTCCGCTATTCCCACCCCCGCGGAATTCGAAGCATATTATAATTTGTAATTATATAAAGGAGCTTTCTGTTATGGACGATATAAAAAAGGTTTTATCAATACACCCAGAATTAAAAAAAGATTTGTTCATTCGTGGTTTTCTGATAACAGATAAAAAATTGGAAACCGACGATTTTCCTTTTTACGGCAATTGGAAAACTGAATTTCACTGCGGATACCACTTCATGGCACACGAAAAAGCGAATATGCATATTCTCGAAAAAGACGGCAAATGCTTTTTCCTTATGGGGCATTCTTACAATCCCTTCACCATGGAAATTGATGAATTAAAACAGCTCGATTTTATTTCAGAAAAACATGGAACGGACGAATATTTAGAACGCATAAACGACCTGACAGGAGTTTTCGTAATGGGTGACATCGCCGACGGAAAAATAAACTTCTTGGTTGACCCTTCGGGAATGCAATCTGCTTGCTACGGAAACGTAAACGGGAATTTTTATATTTCATCCCACCCACAGTTAATTGGAGATATAAACGGGCTGGAGATGGATCCTTGGGTAAAAAAATTAACAGAATACAAATGGTATGGTAGAGTTATGGGGCCTTATCTCCCAGGCGATTTAACGCCTTTTGTAAACGTTAAAAGAATCGTCCCAAGCATATTTTATCATTTTGACGGCAAAATAAGTCATGAAAGATACTGGCCTCTATGTGATGTAGTAGAAGCAAAAGATGAAAAAGATTATGAAAACGTCATAACAGAAGCTGCTGATATTCTTAAAAATAATATGTTGTTAGTTTCTAAAAAATGGAGCAAACCATGGATATCTCTCACAGGCGGAATCGACAGCAATACCACATTTGCCGCAGGGAACGGTGTTTATGAGAAATTTGAAACGTTCAGTTATATTTCTGCTGAAAAAGAAGTTCCGGATACAGAAGCAGCCAAAATCATTTCCAAACGTTTCAACATAAAACATAACGTATATAGCATTCCCGACAACAACGATGAATTGGATAATTTCGACGCCATTTTTGCCGTTCTTGTGCATAACAACGGATATATTGCTATACCTAAGCACAACGAAGCAAGAAAGAGAATCATTCTCAAAAAAGAATGCGGGTGTGACGTTGAGGTAAAATCATGGGTTTCCGAAACAATAAGAGCATATTGGTATAAACATTATGGTAGAAAATCTATGCCTAAAATGTCTCCAAAGCTCTATAGAAATTTATACAAAATATTTATATGTAACCGAAAATTAGCGCATGAAGTGGACAAAGTCTTTGAAGACTACCTTTTAAAATTCGAATATAATAAGATCCCCTCATCATACCCCGCTGCAGATATGCATTATAACGAGGTTACCTGGGGAAGCTGGGGTGGTCTTAACATCAGCGAAATGAAATACTGTTTTGATATTACGTTTATTTATAATAACCGTAGATTTTTGGATATTTTGTTTAGAGTCCCTCTTGAAAAACGTATTTCTGACAAGCATCATTTAGATATGAAAAAATATCTGAACAAAGAACTTTTTGACATGAATATCCGTGTCGTTAATATGAAAGAAACAAATTTCCGTGCTTTTGCACTCAACGTAATATTTACAATCAATTCCATACTCCCATAAAACAAAAATTATCCGAGGTTCACAATGAAAAAAGTTTTACTTGTCGCAACTGTCCAAAGTCATATTTGTCAATTTCACAAACCGTTAATGAAACTTCTTTGCGAAAACGGATACGAGGTTCACGTTGCGGCAAGGAACAATCTTGCTGAAAAAAACGGATTAAAAATGGAATATGCAAGCAAGGTTTTTGATATTCAATTTAAACGCTCCCCTTTTCATCCCGGAAATTTATCCGCATATAAGGAATTTTCTAAAATCCTTAAAGATAATACATATGAGATAATCCATTGCAATACCCCAGTTGGCGGGATAATAGCAAGAATTGCGGGAAATAAATACCGTAAAAAAGGGACTAAGGTTTTTTACACAGCTCACGGATTTCATTTCTATAATGGTGCACCAAAGAATAATTGGATGATATACTACCCAATTGAAAAATTCATGGCTCATTTTACGGACAAGCTCATAACAATTACAGGCGAAGATACTGAACTTGCAATAAAAAAATTCAAATGTGACGTCTTCCATCTCCATGGAGTTGGAGCAAGTACTTCACGTTTTTTTCCTATTACTACCGAAGAACAAGAAAAGCAAAAAGAAGAGCTTGGTATTTCAGGGAAAATTATACTTAACGTAGGTGAACTCCTCCCAAACAAAAACCAAAAAACAGCAGTAAAAGCTATGAAAAAGGTTTTAGAAAAGTATCCTGATGCAACCCTATTGATTGCCGGAAACGGCAGTGAAAAAGAAAATCTTGAAAATCTTATAAAAGCCGAAAAGCTTGAAGAAAACGTAAAGCTCTTGGGATATACAAGAGAAGTAAATAAGTATATGCAAGTGTGCGACTTTCTTGTAGCTTGCAGTTACCGTGAAGGTCTTCCACTCAACTTAATGGAAGCCATGCTTTGCGGAAAACCAGTTGTCGCTTCAACAAACCGTGGTCACAGAGAGCTTGTTAAAGAAGGAGTAAACGGATATCTGTATACACCAGATAATGATACCGAACTCGCTGAAAAAATATGCGAATGTCTTCAATCTCAAAGAAGTATTGATGAAATTATCAATTCTGTTCAGCCTTTTACGGATACAAACGTCATAAACGAGCTTAAATTACTTTATAATTTGGAGAATTAAAATGAACAAAGAGCCATTAGTAAGCGTAATTGTGCCTGTATACAACGTTGAGAAATATTTAAAAGAATGTGTAGAAAGTGTATTGAATCAAACATATTCCAATTTTGAACTTATATTGGTTAACGACGGTTCAACCGATACCAGTCCCACTATTTGCGATACTTACAAAGCAAAAGATGCAAGAGTAAAAGTAATTCACAAAGAAAACAGTGGTGTATCTGACTCAAGAAAAGCAGGTGTAAACGCTTCTATCGGACAATACATTTTGTTTATCGATAGCGACGATTGGATAGATTTGAACACATTAGAGATATGTTTGAACGAGATACACAAAAACCCCGATATCGAATGTGTTATGTTTTCATATGTAAAAGAATTACCCGATAACTCAGTAACCATGAACATTTTAGACAACACCGTATATTTAACTGATAAAGATGCTGAATATAATGTTTATCGCAGATTGTTCGGACTTTTTGGAGAAGAGTTATCCCATCCCGAAAGGATGGAAAACATAGTTCCATGTTGTGGAAAATTATACAAATCAGAGTTTGCAAAAAAAGGAAAATATTACGATATTAAAACAATTGGCTCTTGTGAAGACGGTTTGTTTAATATGTATGCGTTGTTTGGTTGTAAAAAAATATTATATTTAGACAAACCATTATACCATTATAGAAAACTCACAACTTCAATAACATCATCTTATCGTCCTGATTTTGTTAAACAATGGGGAAATTTGTTCAAAATTATGGAAGAAATAATAAACGAAAAAAATCTTGATGAAACATACAGAGAAGCGCTTGAAAATCGTATCGCTCTCAGTATAACAGCAATCGGGCTAAATGAACTTATGAATCCGTCCCACGGAATCATTGATCATATAAATGAAATAAAGGTTTATTTAAAGCAAGAAAAATATCATAATGCAGTAAAAAAGCTAAAAATACAGAGTATGCCTCTTCCCTGGAAACTGCTTATGTTAAGTTGCAAAATTAAATGTGCTACGGCGGTATATCTTGCTATTGTGGCAATTAAAAAGTTAAAATGATATAAGGAGATAATCAAAATGCCTTTTTTAAGCGTAATCATCCCAATTTACAATGTGGAAAAGTATTTACATCAATGTATAGATAGCGTCTTAAATCAAAAATTAGAAAACATTGAAATAATACTAGTAGATGACGGCTCACCAGACACCTGCCCTGCTATTTGCGATGAATACGCAAACAAACATAAAGAAGTTCGTGTTATTCATAAAAAGAATGGTGGCTTATCAAGTGCAAGAAACGCTGGTATAGAGGTTGCAAAAGGTGAATACTTAATTTTCATGGATAGCGACGATTGGTGGAATCCCAAAGTATCTGTCAAAGACATGTTACTTAAAGTCAAAGACAATTCCGATGTTGAAATGTTTCTGTTCACTTCATACGATTATATTGAAGGCCAAGGGTTTTTCAAGAGAAATGAACATAATAATTTGAAAAACATCAGAACAGATGCGGTTGAAAATTATTATCAGGACTTGATAAACAACGGAAACTTGGAAGTATCTGCCTGCACCAAAATTTTGAAGAAAAATTTTATAATAAACAATAACCTATATTTTAAAGATGGCTTATTAAGCGAAGACAATCATTGGATGATAAAACTTTTAAGAAAACTTCAGCATGTAAGTGTTATAGACGAACCACTTTATATTTGCAGAACAGACAGACAAGACTCTATAACTCATACCATAAAAAAGAAAAATATTTCTGATCTTTTGACAATCGTCAGAGAAACCATAAAATACTTCCACAGCGAAAATTCAAACGTCAAAATAAAAAATCTTGAAATGTGTTATGGCTCATATTTGTGGTTTTCTGCATTAGGACTTAGTGCGATGATCCCTAAAAACGAAAAAAAAGATTTAAAAAATCTTTTTAATTCCACCAAAGAAGTTTGCTCTTATAGCAATTCTAAAAAAACAAAAATTTGCAACTTCTTTTTGAAAACTGCCGGATTTAATATTACAACAATGATTTTAGGATATTATTTAAAACTAAAGGGTAAGTATACATTAAACAGAACGGCTCTTAACTATGATTAAAGGATATTCAACATATGAAAAAAACTTTAACTATTTTTACCCCTACATATAACAGAGCATACTGCTTGGAAAACGGGTATAAAGCGCTGTGCAGACAAACATTAAAAGATTTTGTTTGGATAGTTGTTGATGATGGGTCAACAGATAACACAAGAGCATTGGTTCAGTCATGGATAGACGAATGTACGGATTTTGAAATCAAATACATATACAAGGAAAATGGTGGTATGTATACTGGCTACAACAAAGCAATCGAATTAGCAGACACAGAATTATGTGTATGTGTTGACAGTGATGACTATCTGACCGATAATGCTGTAGAAATAATTGTTGAGAAATGGAAAAAAGAAGGGTCTGATGAATATGCAGGAATTGTAGGTCTGGATTGTTTAGAAAACGGAACGGTAATTGGCGATTTATTTCCAGAACAAAAAAGTATTAACCTTATAGATTTACTTTTTGATAAATATCCGCTCAAGAATGGTGACAGAAAGAACGTAGTTCGTACGGAATTATATAAAAAACATTGCCCCATGGAAGAATTCCCTGGAGAAAAAGACTTTAACCCCCATTTTCTACACTTAAAAATCAGTTTAGATTATGATTTTTTAATATTGAATGAAAAACTGTGTGTTGTAGAATACCAACCTGAAGGAATGTCAAATACTATTTTCAAACAATATTTAAGAAGCCCAAAAAGCTTTCGCAAAATGAGACTTTTAGATATGACACTCCCTGGAATCCCATTCAAATATTTAATAAAAACACTCATCCACTACACATCTTCGTGTATTATATCAAAAGAACCATGCGTATCCGCATCTCCGCGAAAATTCCTTACAGTTTTAATGTGGCCATTGGGATTAATGCTAACGTTTTACATAAAAATATACAATAAAAAATAGTAAAAACTAAAACAATTTTATAATTTCAAGGAGACGTTCTGATGAAAGCCGCAATAATAACATTAAATGGTTTAGATAATCTTTGGAAACAGATTGCAAAATTATGCAGTTCAGTACTTTTTAAAAAAGTATGGTTGTGATTCTTCCTCTATTATTTACTTTCCTTCCATAGATAATGAAAGCACAATCAATAGAATAAAGATATTTATAAATGGATGTCTTTAAAAAATTGGCATATTAGATTCTAATTTATATTTAAAACACATCAAAAAAAGCAACAGAATGTTATTATGTAAACGTTTCAACAAAAAATACATCGTACAAACAAAAAAATATTTCTTTAAGAAAAACAAAATGAAAAATTATCAAAATGATTTTGATTATTTTTGTGTCGGTAGCGATCAAATTTGGAACCCAGGCGTTGTTCAAAATAATGATTTTTTCTTTCTAAATTTTGCTCCACCCGAAAAAACATTTTCCTTTGCTGCAAGCATGGGCACCACTTACATTCCAGAACAATACAAAAACACATATATGACAGGTTTATCAAAAATTGGTTTTTTATCCGTTCGTGAAAACGACGTAAAAGAATTCATCCAAAAACTAATTAACAGAAATTCTACTGTTTTACTTGATCCTACGTTACTCATAGATAAAAGTGAATAGTGCTTGATACAAAAAAAGCCTGATTTTGAATTGCCTGAAAAATATATAGCAACGTATTTTTTAAGTTCTACAACTCCTTCTCAAGATGAATACATTTCTAAATACGCAGAACAGAACAATTTAAAAATTATAAATATGAACAAGGAATATTACGACAAAGTTGGACCTTCTGAATTTGTTTATCTTATAGCAAATGCTGATTTTGTATTCACAGATTCTTTTCACGGAACGGCATTGTAATTGGTGATCCATTACCCGACCAAAAAACAATAAACCTTATAGATTTATTAGTCGGAAAATATCCTATAAACAATGGTGACAGAACAAACGTAATCAGAACAGAACTATATAAAAAATACGCACCAATGAAAAGTTTTCCCGGTGAGAAGAATTTCAACCCACATTATATGCACTTGCAAATCAGTGAAGAATTTGATTTTTTGGTCTTAAATGAAAATCTTAGATTTGTTGAATATCAAACGGGAGGAATGAGTGACTCCATATTAAAACAATATAAAAATAGTCCTAACAGCTTTGCAGAAATAAGAAAGTTGTATTTGAGCTTTCCAAACACTTCTTGTAAATTCAAATTTAGACATTCAATACATTTGGTTTCAAGCTGCTTTTTAGCTGGGAATATTTAGCGTTCAATAAAAGAATCTCCTCGGAAATTTTATTCAGTATTAGCTTTACCATTGGGCATTCTTTTATCTATATATATTATTTTTAAAACGAAATAATTTTTTCAGACATCAAATACTTCTATAAATGAGGTTGTTTTCAAGGAAATGAAAAATACACACGCAACTCTTTCAAATAAAGACAAGCTTATAGCAAATAGAAAAATTCGTGAAAAAGGTGCAAACTGCGCATACACCCCTTTGAATTATGACAAAATGAAGGCTATATGGATTTCTCAGTTTGACTTCAGGGCTGTATACTGCATGGGTAACAAGCAGAGAGACAGAAAGAGCTACAAGGAGCTTCTTTGCACAGCTCTTGACAATATTGTAGCACTGGGCTTCAACACAGTAATCGTCCAGATGCGTCCTAACGCAGACAGTTTTTATCCCTCAGAGTATTATCCATGGTCTCATTTCATCAATGGTGAATACGGGAAATTTGCCAAATATGATCCGATTAAGATATTCATCGATGAGGCTCACAAAAGAAAATTAAGCTTTCAAGCATGGATAAATCCAATGCGTGGAATGCCTGTAGATGATGCTGAAAAGCTTGACCCCGCCTACCCTATGGCTCGTTGGATCAAGGATAAAAATTGTCAAAGATATTTATTTATAGGTGATTATGCAAACAAAAAAGCGTATTATCTCAACGTTTATTATGAAGAAGTCCGTAACCTTATTATAAATGGTGCAGCGGAGATAGTAAGATATTACAACGTCGACGGCGTTCATATGGATGACTATTTTTATCCTGGCAATGACGAAGCTATGGATGATTTAGAATTTGCAGAAGAAAAAGCAAAAAATCCTGAATATACCCTCGAAGAAATGAGATATGAAAGCTTATCGAAACTTGTTTCAGGGATTTACACTGCAGTCAAAGCGGAAAACAAAAACGTTCTATACGGTATTGCCCCTGCAGGAAATCTCACCAACGTAAGAAAGAATTACTATGCAGACGTTGATACCTGGTGCGGAACACCTGGATATATTGATTATATTATGCCTCAGATTTATTGGGGATTTGAGCATCCCATCTGTCCCTTTGCAGAAACCTATCAGCTTTGGGCAGACCTATGCTGTAACGACGTTAAATATATGGTAGGTCTGACCTATGCAAACGCTATTTACGGATATGATGGAACCCCTTACGAAGAATTCAAAAAAAACAAAGCCGTTTACAGAAAGACTTTTGAATATTTGAATTCACAAAAATCCTTTGAAGGCTTTTCCGTTTTCTGCTATCAATATTTCTACGATGCAGTAACGAATATGGCTAACGTTAAAACAGCAGAAGAATTAGTCAACGCAATTCCTGCAATGGCTAAAATTCAAAGCAAAAAAATAAAGTATTAACCATCGGAGGCATCACCCAAAAATGAAAAAAAGAATAATTTCACTTTTTCTTTCAGCCCTTATGATGACTTCATTGTGTGCTTGTAGCGATAAAGACATATCAAGTAAGGAAGAATCTTTGGAAAATTCGATAGCTGATAACTCGTCATCAGTTTCAGAAGAAGTTTCCGAAGAAATTTCAACTGAAGTTGTTGAACCCTCAAAAAACTACACAGCATTGTCAAAAATTGATTCGGTTCTTGCAGAACGAGGAGTATTATCCAAAGGCGCAAACAAGGACTATAAACCTTTGAACTATGATAAAATGAAAGCAATGTGGATTTCTCAATTTGACTTTGAGAAGATTTATTTTACAGGCGAAAAGCAACGTTCTGAAGGAAGCTTCAAGAAATCCGTGAGTTCAGTGTTGGACAAGATAAAATCCCTTGGATTTAACACTGTTATAGTTCAGATTCGTCCAAATGCAGACAGCTTTTATCCTTCTGAATACTATCCTTGGTCGCATTTTATCAACGGTAAATACGGAGAATTTGCTAAATATGACCCATTGAAGATTTTTATCGATGAAGCTCACAAGAGAAATTTGAGCTTTCAAGCATGGTTCAACCCCATGAGAGGGATGTCCGTTGAAAATGCAAAATTGATAGACTCTTCCTACCCTATGGCAAAATGGCTCAAAAGCCCTAAGTATAAAAGATATCTTTTCGTAGGCGATTATGTTGGAGCTCCTACTTACTATCTTAACGTTTATTACGAAGAAGTTCGTCAGTTGATTATTGATGGTGTTGCTGAAATCGTACGTTATTACGATGTTGACGGGGTTCATATGGATGACTATTTCTATCCTGGAAACGATTTAGAAATGGACGACAAGGAATTCGAAAAAGAAAAGGCAAAAGATCCAACTATGACCTTAAAAAAAATGCGCAACGAAAGCCTCAACAAATTAGTTTCAGGAATATATAAAGCCGTTAAGGAAGAAAATCCAAACGTCCTTTACGGAATATCGCCCGCAGGAAACATAAACAACGTAAGGAATTCTCATTACGCAGATGTTGACACTTGGTGCGGACAGACGGGATATATCGATTATATTATGCCTCAGATTTATTGGGGTTTCAATCATTCAATCTGTCCCTTCGCGGAAACATATCAACTCTGGGCATCTCTTTGCTGTGACGACGTTAAATTCATGGTAGGCTTAACATTTGCAAATGCAATTCGTGGCTACAATGGTGAGATGTATCAGGAATTCATCGAAAACAAAGATGTATATAAAAGAACGTATGAATATATGAACGCTCAGAAATCCTTTGACGGCTTTGCCATTTTCTGTTATCAGTATTTCTATGATCCTGTGACAGGAAAACCAAGGGTTGAAACTGCAGAAGAACTTGCAAATTCTCTCCCAGCTATTAAAGCAATTAAGAGCAAAAAAATTAAATATTAACCATTTGCTTGAATATATAATCTCGACTGTTATTTATATTCTTTAAGAGTTTATTATATCGTAAAATGAGTTAACCTTTTATTTAAAAGGAATGCAAAAATGTAATTTTGTATTCCTTTTTTCACACAAAAAACGTCCCAAGGAATAATCCTTGAGACGTTTTTTCATATGTATTGATTATTTATGAAGATTGAGAGTACCCAAGAAGTGCTTTTTGATTTGGAGAAAATCGGTTGAACTAATTTCTCCGTCGACCTCTACATCAGCAGCTACAAAGTACACTCCTTCAATAGTATATTTTTTGAGGAACATAGCTTTTATTCTCAAATAGTCTGTAGAATCTATTATTCCGTTACCGTCAACATCACCTAAAAGTATTCCTTGGTATTTGTTTCCGTATTCTTCCGTAATAATGCATCCTGTACCAACATATTCATTGGCATCCATGGAATTTCCGTTTGCATCGGTTACTGTTACGGTAATATCCTTTTGAGCAAATGCATTAACAATATCTGCCACTGTTGTTTTCTCGTCGATGTTAGGCATATATCCTGTTTCAACATCAAGATAGAACTCATCATCAGGGCCAAAGCAAGCACAATAATATGTGTACTTAGCAGTATATACTGCATTACCTGTTACTTTTACAATTTCTTTATCCCAATGTGAGAATGTGTAACCGTAGATTTTGTCATTTGCTTTTGTAGGATTAGAAGGAGCTGTTACAGTGTCGCCATAGTGATATGTTTTTGTACTTATAACCGTTCCGTCTTCATTTACGAATTTAACATTGTAGTTAATATACTCGGAAGTATATTTTGCGGTATACGTTGCGTTACCAGTTACTTTACCAACTGTCTTATCCCAGCCTGCAAACGTATATGTGTATGTTTTGTCAGCAGCCTTTGTGGGGTTAGCAGG